>JABSRQ010000359.1 GCA_013215055.1 Pseudomonadales bacterium
TCTGTGATGCCCCCTCCTCTACGATTGTCACACTCTCATCCAACTCATCAGAGACCGTATCCGTGATGTCTGTGGCGTTATTGATACTATTATCAACCACGTTATCCGCAGTGGTTGACTCATCAGTTGATGAAGATGCTGTGCTGTCACAACTTTTTTCCTGCCAGGCATCTGACCAGTTAAAACCACTACCGGGTTTATAATATAAATCGGCAGTTGACTGACACCAGCCTGCAATCTGGCACTGATAGGCTTTACCGTCGGCGATAACAACATCGCCGGTATTGTAAGCACTTCCAGAAACAAAGGCACTGGCCGATGCACAGTTATCCGCAGCAGCCACTGCAGATAAAGAAAGAAAGGCGGCAGATATTGACGATTGTAATAATAATTTTTTCATGATGATCTCCCGATGCTTATACGCGTTTAAACACTAAAATAAAATCGACTGGAATAGCTGTTGAAATGGAGCTTAAGCTAGCCAGTTGCTTTAATGTTTCCAGCCCGTTTTCCAGGTCAAAATCCAGTATATCTAAAAGAATGGGATTTTTGGTTCTGACAAGAATTTGATCGTTCGATATTTTATAAATAATCATCTCGGCATCAATATGCTGTGTCACACCATGTAAAAGCAGGCTGGTACTGAGGATCTGTACCTCGCGTTCACCTACCGCTAACTGATCCAGCCCAGAGACATCAATGCTATTCATCGCAACCGCGCTAGGGAAATTGAGTGTGTCGAAAAACTGCTCCCTAAGACGTTGATCTCGAATATCAATATTGCTATCGACCGCATCCAGCGGAATCGTTAATACAGCGGAGTTATCGCTATAGATATAAGCGGCCAGCTGATTAAAATGATGAGTCTCTACAACATGGATTTTTTTACTCGAAATAAAATTAACTTGAGATAACTCGGCATTTAAGGCCCAGACCGGTGTTTTATCACCATGATCAACCACAAGCTCGCCAGTGACACCCTCATTCTGGTTCATATTCTGCTCACTGCTGCCATCCTGGCTATTGTTATTACTGGCCTCTTCTTCCGAGGCTCCACAGGCAGTCAGTATTAAGGCGCTGCTGATCAATAGTATGCTCGCAGAATGTCTTATTTTTTTCATATTCAGCTCCAGTTCATGTAACGCCAGTGTAGGTATTTCACTGCCTTTCTCATATCGCCTAAATGGCTTAGTGGAGTCTTCAAATGGATTAGGCCAAAAGAGCAATTGAGTTAACACTGAGATGACTTACCATAAAACCCTGGATTGAACTCTTGGTTATGCAGAGCTAGCCATTAACGAATAAATAAAAAGAAGGTACTTATTATGGGCTTCGGTATTAAAGAATTAATCATTATCCTCGTTATTATCATGCTGTTATTTGGCACAAAAAAACTGAAAAACATGGGTGCCGATTTAGGAGGGGCTTTAAAAGGTTTTAAAAAGTCGATGGCCGAAGAAGAAGCGCCCATGGCTTTGAAAGAAACCCCTGAGACGGAACAGAAAACCGCTACCGACGACCTGCAGCATGTTTGATATAGGGTTTGCAGAACTGTTAATCATTCTGATCTTGGCCCTGCTAGTGTTAGGGCCAGAGCGCCTGCCTGTCGCACTAAAAACGTCAGCTTTATGGATGGGCCGCTTCAAACGCAGTTATCAAAACATCAAAAATGACATTGAAAAAGAAATCGGTGTCGATGAGATACGCCATCATTTACATAACGAAGAACTATTACAGAGTATAAAAACAAGCCAATCCAGCTTTGAAAATGGGATAAAAGAAGCCAAACACTCTCTGGCAAATATGAAGTAAGGCTGATAGCAGTTTATATAGCCCCCCTGCTCCACACAATATTTGCACAGGGTCTAAAATAATCGAGACAAGCACTTTTAAGGGCTAGGTATCATGAAATTATTACTGGTTGATGACCATAGCCTTTTCCGTGACGGTATGGCCATGTTACTCGGCAGAATGGAAAATGACATGACCGTGCTGCAAGCAACCAATGGACAGCAATGCATGGACTATGTGCAGCAGCATAATATTGATATCGCCATCGTCGATTACAATCTGCCCGACATCAATGGCATTGAATTAATGCAAAAGATAAAAACACAGTCACCGGAAACACCCGTTGTGATTATCTCTGGACATGAAGACCCAGCCATCATAAAAAATGCCCTAGATAGAGGTGCCAGTGGTTATATTCCCAAGACGCTAGAACCACAGGACATTATTAATGCCTTGCAATTAATTATCGATGGAGACATCTACGTTCCCGTCTCTGTTAGTGATAAATTAAAAAATCATAAGTCTGAAGTTGAAAAGTATACGGGATTGGCACAATTGGCCGATGTTGCGCGTAAGATCATCAAGGAGAAAGATTGGAGCATCAGAGTGCATGCCGGCGCAGGTGAAAAAACCTCGGCCACTGCCAATGTCATCAATACGGCCCTGGACAGCATGGAGCAGGAACGCGTAAAGCTGGAAAAATATGCCTTTTATGACAGTTTAACGGGTTTGGCTAATCGACGTCTATTTGATGAAAGGCTGGAGCAGGCTTTAAAAAATGCCAAACGCAAAGGTCTAGGGGTCGCACTATTAGCGCTGGATCTCGATAAGTTTAAACAAGTGAACGACAAATACGGTCACGATATTGGCGACAAGTTATTAAGCTGTGTGGCTGAACGTCTACAAAAGAGTATTCGAGAAATTGATACCGCTGCACGTCTTGGCGGCGATGAGTTTATGCTCATTATCACCGAAATAAGTGACACATCTGCGGTAGAGCTATTGGTGAAACGCCTGTTTGAAGACCTCTGCCAACCTGCATCATTGGGCTCTGTGACAATTATTCCCAACACCAGCCTGGGCATTGCGATCAGCGATGAAAATGATTCACCTGCCGAGTTGATGAAAAAATCCGATATTGCCTTGTATCTGGCTAAAGATGCGGGGCGAAACAATTATCAATTTTTTAAAGACTAGCTGCCTCCTCATCTACTGAGCGAGTAAAGGCAATATTCACCAGCGAAAAACGGGGCAATAATATTCCTACAGCGGTATCTCATATAAAATAAAGCCCATGTACAACCTACTCGAATATAATGCTAACACTCTCTAAACCTGCATTCATTTATCT
>JABSRQ010000360.1 GCA_013215055.1 Pseudomonadales bacterium
GAAACAATCTATGCCATATAACAATAATAATGTTTCTGAGTTAAAAGAATGATGAAAGTACCGCAATTATTACAGATTTTTTTTAAGGGTATGGCCATGGGGGCTGCCGATGTTGTGCCCGGGGTTTCGGGGGGTACGGTAGCCTTTATTACCGGCATTTATGAGGAACTGCTTAGCTCTATAAAGGCGATAAACCCCAAAACCTTAATGATGCTATTTACTCAGGGACCCAAGCCATTCTGGCAGGCCATAAATGGTAACTTCCTGGCGGCGTTGTTGGCAGGCATTGTCACCAGTTTTCTTTCCTTGGCCCATCTGATCACCTGGTTGATGGCCGAGCACCCCTTATTGCTTTGGTCCTTTTTCTTTGGTCTGGTGGCAGCATCGGCCGTTTATATTGCTAAAGAACTTAGCTTTAAGTCGGCCTCCAACTGGCTGATGCTGACGTTGGGCTTCGCCGCAGCTTTCTGGATAACCAGTTCTCAGCCGGTAGAGGTTGAGGCAACATCGTTGAAAATATTTTTTGCAGGAGCCATTGCAATATGTGCGATGATATTGCCGGGGATTTCTGGCAGCTTTATTCTGCTGTTGCTGGGTCTGTATAGCGCTATTCTTGGGGCCGTCAAATCCTTCGATGTATCTGTGATTTTGCTGTTTGTTATGGGATGCGCCGTAGGCTTATTAAGCTTTGTGCATTTTCTCTCATGGCTGCTTAACCGCTTTAGGGCACCGACGATAGCGTTGTTAACGGGTTTTTTGCTGGGATCATTAAATGCACTGTGGCCGTGGAAACAGGTTATTAGTTATTACACGTCCTCCAAGGGCATAGAGAAACCCTTGCAGCAACAGAATGTTCTACCTCAGCAGTTTGCCGAGTTGACGCAGCAAGAACCCCTATTTTTGCTATGTCTGTTGTTGGCGTTTACAGGTATAGGGCTGGTTCTGTGTCTAGAGCTGGTATCGCGACGTGTGGATGGCTAGGTCTAACAGGTAGCTGAGTGTCGCCTTCAACGAATAAGTTATTGCACTGCTTGATGGTCCTGGGTTTGGCTGTCTTGTTCAGTGCCTGTGGTAATTCCAGGCATGTACCGGTATCTGATCTAAGGCAATCTCCCCTTACTGCAACCAGCTATGTGATTGAGAAGGGGGATACGCTGTATGCCATAGCCTGGCGCTTTAACTTTGACTATAAAAAACTGGCCGCCGCCAATGGTATCTACGCGCCCTATAAGCTTTCTATTGGTCAGGTTATTCAGCTTACAGATAAACCCTCATTCAGGCGTAATGAGACTAAGTCTCATTTACATAAAACTGTCGTCGCAGCAAGCTCGGCAAAGACCGTTCGTCGCAAAAATAAACCGCCTGGGTCAAATGCAGACATTTCCTACAGCAATCAAAAACAAAAGAGCGTAAAAAAGAAATCAGTGGAGAGCTTACCGCCTAACAAAGATAAGGGATGGTTATGGCCGGTTACTGGCAAAATTGTCAGAACGTTCTCTCCGCGCAATGAGTTGAGTAAAGGGATTGATATTGCTGCCAGTACAGGCACCGCAATTAAAAGCAGCCGCTCAGGGAAGGTTGTTTATGCGGGTAGCGGTTTAAAGGGCTATGGTAATCTGGTTATCGTACGACATGACGATATCTATTTAAGCGCCTACGCTCATAATCGTGTGTTACTGGTGAAGGAAGGAACTCGGGTTTCACAGGGCCAAAAGATTGCGGAACTGGGAAGTAGTGGTACGCATTCACCAAAATTGCACTTTGAAATCAGAAAACGAGGCAAGCCAATCAATCCTTTAACCCTACTGCCAAAATAACTACGGCAGCGGCTACAGCCGCGGCTAATATAATAAAGGTGAGTAAGATGAGGGAATTATCAAGCGAGCATCAGTCTAAAAAAGCAGAGCCTCTAATCACAGAAGAGACGATGGCTGATTTATTAGACGAACCTAAGGACGTTAAGTCGGCGGCAGCGGATACGGCTAACCTTAAGGTGTCGGAAAAGGCAGCTGTAAAGGCCAAGGTCACACGTAGTCGAAAGAAATCGACAGACGATAAATCCCCCAAGAATCTGGATGCGACTCAGCTTTATTTAAATGAGATCGGTTTCTCACCGCTGTTAAGTGCAGAAGAAGAAGTCATGTATTCCCGCATGTCTATTCGTGGTGAGGATGCTGGCCGCAAGCGCATGATAGAGAGTAATCTGCGCCTGGTCGTTAAAATTTCCAGACGTTATATTAATCGTGGTCTGTCTTTGCTTGACTTGATAGAAGAGGGCAATTTAGGTTTGATCAGGGCGGTAGAAAAATTTGATCCCGAGCGCGGTTTCCGTTTCTCCACTTATGCCACTTGGTGGATACGTCAAACCATCGAACGTGCCATCATGAATCAGACACGAACCATTCGTCTGCCTATTCATGTGGTGAAAGAGCTGAATATCTATTTGCGAGCGGCCAGAGAGCTGACACAAAAGCTGGATCATGAACCTACCGCCGATGAAATAGCTCAAATGCTTGATAAGCCAGTCGCTGATGTTAAAAAGATGCTGGGCTTAAACGAAAGAACAACCTCGGTAGATACCCCGCTAGGCCCCAATTCAGAAAAATCTGTGCTAGATACCATACCTGATGCCCATGTCTCAGACCCGGCTGAATTATTGCAAGACTCAGATATGAGTAGCAACTTAAGCTTTTGGTTAGATGAGTTGAGCGAAAAGCAGCGTGAAGTCATCGCTAGACGCTTTGGCTTAAGAGGATATGAGGCCAGCACGTTGGAGCAGGTCGGTAAGGAAATAGGCTTGACACGTGAGCGTGTACGCCAGATTCAAGTTGAGGCGCTTAAGCGCATGCGTGATATTCTTAGCAAAGAAGGTTTATCCAGCGAATCGGTTTTTAGTGGTCAATAGAGTATTTAAATAGCATAATTAAAGGCAGGCATTCCCTGCCTTTTTTTATGCCTAGAATAGGCAGCCTTTATAAGCTTCGTATAAGCTTTATTACATACCATGGAGTAAGTATGTTAGATCAAGAATTATCCAGCGCACAAAAGTATATTGATCAATTTATATCGTTAGGCATTGAATACAGCCCTAAGTTGATTATGGCCGTAGTCACTCTTCTGATTGGCTTCTGGGTTATTAAAAAAGTGGTCAGCTTGGTCGAAGCTTCGCTTTCAGCGCAGAAAGTTGATGGGTCTTTGGCTACATTTTTAACTCATCTGATAGAAATTTTATTTAAAGTCATATTAATTGTATCAGTCGCATCAATGATAGGCATTGAAACGACCTCATTTGTTGCAATCTTTGGTGCTGCGGGTTTGGCTATAGGTTTAGCCTTGCAAGGCAGTCTTGGTAACTTTGCTGGTTGTGTATTAGTCTTATTCTTCAAGCCTTATAAATAGGGTGATCT
>JABSRQ010000361.1 GCA_013215055.1 Pseudomonadales bacterium
TTGAGCGCAGATACTTATGCATCTCCAGCACACCTCTGCATTGATTGTTTTTGCTTAGACCCGGGCCTAAGCAATGCGGGGCTCTATTTTCTGCCATGAAAAAGCGTAATTCATCGATAACGTGTGCGATACCGGGGTTGTTTTTTTGTAAAAATATAATGACTTCATCATAGGTCTTATTGATTTCTTTTATTCGTTTCGCTACATCTTGAACCTTTGCATTGGGGTTTATTTGAATTTGGGAAAGCGTCACATAATCAGGGTTTATCGATGTGCGACAAAAACTCAGCAGCGGTTCATAATCGCTACAAATTAACAGCTGTTTATTGCTGTGAGAATCTCGTTTTTTGGGGCGTTCAATGGGTATCTCAAACCAGAATGTTGCGCCCTTGTGTTCCTGGCTGATAACCCCAATTTCCCCGCCTAATTTATCTACGATTTTTTTACTGATCGCTAAACCTAGGCCCGTACCACCATAATTGCGAGTAATAGATCGGTCGACTTGAGAAAATGGCTTAAATAATTTGCTCTGCTGCTGTGGCGATAAGCCAATGCCTGTATCTTCAATTTCAAAACGAATTTTGGTATTTGCGCCATGCTCTATCAGGCGCGTGGATAAGCCTATATGGCCAGACGTTGTAAACTTAAAAGCATTGCCTAATAAGTTATTCAGTACCTGTTTTAATCGTGTTGGGTCGCAAAGCACTTGCTCTGGTATGCTGGGGTCATGATACGAGAATAGAAAAACGCCTTGCTGGTCAGGGGTGCTTGTATAAAATGCGGTGCAGCCATCTATAATAGCTTCGACATCAACAGGAATGCTTTCCAGCTCTAAGCGATCAGCATCGGCTTTGGAGAAGTCTAAAATATCATTGATAATATTCAGCAGCATGTCACCTGAACTTTGAATGACTTGAATTAGCTGTATCTGCTTTGCGTTTAAGTGAGTACTTTTTAATACATCAACCAAGCCAAGCACGCCATTCATTGGGGTTCTGATTTCATGGCTCATCATAGCCAGGAACTCGCTCTTGGCTTGGCTTTCTTGATGGTCGATTTTGGCCTTTAGCTGAATGGCTTGCACTTCCAAGTGGGTCGCTGCAGCATCCTCTCGCAATCGGTTGATCCTGAGTGTCAGCGCAAGAGATAAAAGAATGGTTTCAATGGCTACCCCGATTTGCAATGCGTTCTGGGTAATACTGTTATAGGGGAGCAGGGCGAATTTATTCAGTGCAAGAATCATGCTGCCTAGTAAAAAAGCGAGCCAGGCTGCGGTGAAGACTCTTGCTTCTGCTTCGCCATCGTGACTGCGAATGAAGCAGGCAATCGTTACGATGCTTGATTGGATAAATACCAATAACGTGGAGCATTGAATGGAAATGTTATAGCTAATATAAAAAGATAAGCCGATAGAGAGGCCGCTTAAGAACAGGCAAATCTTCAGCGGACGATAAAACAGGGGTAATTTGCTTCTTAGTTGTAGCATCTCGCTGGAAAACAGGCCCGCTGCAAGGTTTGACAGTGGAATAAAAATGGCCAGGCTCTGTGTATTCCAGCTATCGGCCCCGGGCCAGATAAATTGATAAGCCAGCCCCTGAAGGTGTAATTGAAAAACCATAACGGACGCAATCAGGCCTACATAGAGAAAATAGACTTTTTCTCTAATGCCCCAGGCTATAAATAAGTTGTAAAGAATCATCGCCCCCATCAATCCAAAAAACAGGCCCTGATAAACCAGGGATTTTTGATCGGCCTGCCAAAATGTTCTTTCATCCCACAACTGCAGGGGGAAATGAACGGCGTTATCACTGTTCACTCGAAACAATAAAGTTGTCGTTTGATTGGCTGGAAGGCTGATTGGAAATATAAGGTTGCGGTGGTTAATGGGGCGGTTAGAAAAGGGTAATGCATGCCCTAGCTGTAGGCCAGATTCAAGTGTGTTATTGATAATCTGATAGTGATGCACTTGGCTTAATAATGGATAAGAGACTTCCAGTATTTTATCAATGGCTTGAGTGGAGGAGTTTTCCAGGTTTACCCGAAACCAATACGTTGAAGTGGAGAATCCGAAGTTTGGGACCTGTACTTTTGATTGAGCCCAGCGGCTAGTATCGGCAATGCTTGCCAGTACCTGCGGGGCAGAAAGTTTTCCGGTTTTATCCTCGAGGTAAAACACCTGATGGCCTAGATTTAGGCCGTGGTGTATATCATTTACGTCAATCGAGGTTTGAGCTGATGAGCCCCATGCTGATGACATTACAGCCACGAAAAGGAAAATATAACATAGCTGTTTAACGATCATATTGCAGATTCAACCCTGAAATGCTTGCTTAAATTCAGCTGATAACGCAATCGTTATATTGATTGATAAGTTAATTTCCCTACAGCCTTTTTTAAAAATAACATATCTGACTGCCATTGACGAATGTGCAAGGGTGGTGATGGATTAGGCCAAATGAATCTCGTTTTAACTATTGAAAGTTTAACGGTGGCCTTTTAGTATTAGTGTTCAATCGATAATGGATAGCCAAGTGCCTCATTCTTCACGACAAATATTAACCATACTTTGCATGTTGTTGGTCTTTGCCAATCAGGCATTGGCGTTTGGTATTTCTTCGTGTCAGGTTCACGGCCATGCGCATGAAATGATGACTTTGGATGATGCGCACGTCCATCATCACGATGATGCCGAAACATCGCTATCCGAGCTTATGCCCATTTGTGCCAATAGTGATTGTGATGTAGATCTGAATGCGGGCTTAGCTGGCTATGATTGTGATTGTGCTTCGGATTGCAGTACCTCCATTTTTTTAGCCACAGATGCCTCTTTGTTTTTACAGGAACGTCCTCAGCCTAATCAGTTAGGTCTGTTGATGTCTTCACTACAACCACAATATCCCCATTCCCTTTTTCGACCGCCCATCTTCAGCTAGATAGTCAGCGAGTTCTGGCAGCTAGCGTTTCTTGATGCTGGCTTGCAGCTCTGCTTCTACACTTAAATTAAATTCATCCCTAATGCTCTTTGCATTATTACGACTATTTAGCAAAATCACTGTGTGCTTAATCAGGCATTGGGTGATTTTTTGGAGTTTCCATGAGCGTTTATAAAGCACTTTTTAGCCACGTATTGGCTGTTCTTCTGATATTAATGCCTGTGCTCAGTTATGCAGATAATACTATGATATTGAAGCCGGTAAATACATTTTTGACCATTGTCTCAAGCAAAAAACATTTGTCTGGAGCAAAAAAAAAGGCATTATTTTAGTTTAGCCCCCGCAATTAAATATAACGACCTATAGAACGACTAATTACTATATTTATTAACTAATTACACCATTGTTTTAATAGTTGTAATTAGCCGTTTTATAGCCGTTCTAACATAAAAGCGGGGGCTAAACTAA
>JABSRQ010000362.1 GCA_013215055.1 Pseudomonadales bacterium
TTAGCCATGATGTGTGGGGTGGCTAGGCCAAATGCGAGTGAACCCACTGACATCGGTAGGTAGAACCATGGTGTCGATTGTAATAAGTACACGCTAACAGCACTGACGAGCAGAAGTAAGCTAGCGCAACGTACAATATTGCTGTCTGATACTCCTCGTTTCATCAAGCGGTTATTAATGACTGAGCCTACAATGGAACCAAATGCGATGACGAAACCAGTGTTACCGAAGTAATCAACACCTAAGCCCATGCTTTCAAACATAAAGGGCGCTATGCTGTAGTAAGAAAATAAAGCCACGTTAAATATAGCAATCATGGCGACGGTATACCAAATTTTGCTGTCGCCACACATCTTAAGCGCGATGCTAGCTACACTGTCTTTCTGCGTGTGTGCAGGCTTTGTTTCAGGCAGCTTAGCAATGCACCAAATACCGAGCATAACAATCAGTGCGATCATAGCAGCGAATACCCATTGATAGCCCCCTTGTGTGGTGAGCCAGCTACCGAGTAGCAGGCCAACAACAGGGCTTATACCGATGGACGTGGCGGCAATGGTAAAGACATGCTTTAGCTCTTTGCCCTGATAGCTGTCACGAATCATGGTTTGTGTGCAGACGGAACCAACGGCGGCGCCAAAGGCACAAAGCGCAAACGAGGCTAATAATGCGTTGAAGCTTGTGGTGAGTAATGCGCAGCAAGCACCGATGGTGAAGACAGCGAATCCTCCAAGCATAGAACGACGACGCCCGATGACATCACACATTATTCCCCAAAAGATCACGCCAAAAGCAAACGCAATGAAAAACACGGATAATGCTTGGGCAGCTGTCGAGGTGCTGACGTTAAAGTGAGTTTTTATTGAGGTCAGCGCAGGGCTGTACATTGTCTCGATGATTTGCGGGAACATTAATAATGCGACCGAAAAGCTTAGTGAAATTTTTCCTGTGTGCTGATTCATACTATGAAGCCCCTTTGTTGCTAGGCCTCTAGAGACCAACTATTCAATGAGCACCATTGTATAGTATGATAACCCTGTCCTAATATTTAGATTGAGACCTTAAATGTCAATTTAAGGACAGTCTTCGTTTTTTAGTGAGGTAGATTGATGGCGGTTATTCCAGGTGGTGGTGATTTCGATTCAAATCAGTATGAGAGTCTTGTGGTTGGGGTTGCTGCGAAGACGGCCAAACATGACTCTGGCATGCACACTCACAGTAAAGATCAGCTCGCCTTCTCGGTTAAGGGTTGTACCACAATCACCATAGATGGCCTAAAGTGTGTGTTGCCGCCGATGCGTGCGGCATGGATACCGGGCGGTATTGAGCATCGTACACAGATTTCCCACGTCACAGACTTTCGCTCACTGTTTTTCGATTGTTCTCTGCAATCGCGTTTGCCAAGAGAGCTGATGATAGTGGATGTTAGTCCGTTGCTGCGTGAGCTGATTGAACGCATGGCACTCTGGCCATTCGACCAAGCTGAAGCGGAGCAAATTAACACTCTTAACTTGTTTATTGAAGAGTTTAATCGGGCTGAGGATAGCCAGTTGAACCTGCCGTTACCCGATGATTATCGCTTGCAGGGTTGGCTTGAAAGTATTAATTCAGCGGATTTTATCGCGCCTACGTTGAATGATCTCAGTACTCAGGTAGGGGCGAGTACAAAAACAATTACCCGTATCTTTAATAAAGAGACCGGCATGCCTTATCAAAGCTGGCGCCAGCAGTGGCGGTTGTTAGCGGCTATTGAGTTATTATCAAAAGAGGTGCGTGTTAACGAGGTGGCTGACAGGTTGGGTTTCTCGAGTGATAGTGCTTTTATTAGCTTCTTTCGACAACAAACGGGCAGCACGCCATTATCCTATTTTTCAAATTGAGCCTTGGCGTAAGCATAGCTAAGCTACCGGGCTAACGCCTCTCTTTATGGTCTTGAATGACGGCCTAAGCCGACGAAAATATAGACGAAAAAAAAGGCCGCTGATACTTTTATCAGCGGCCCTTGATAAGCTAGCGTTTATATAAACATCTTAGCTGGCACGTTTAATATGGCCATCGGTCAAATGATCCATTGCCGTACCGGTTAGCGATTCACCAATAAAGCTATACGCCTCACCAAAACCTTTAACATAGCGGCCACGTACTGGGATCAGCTTAAACAGGTTGAAATCACTCATCTCGCTTAAGGTTCTTGAAAGTTTACCCAGACGGTTTTCCAAGGTTTGAATACCCTTATCCCAAGCTTCACTATCGACTGCAATGTGCTCGACACGCATAGAGTAATTAATACGAATACGGGCAAATATCTCCTCCGCACTGTCTTCATCTTCAACAATCAAGACAGAGGCTTTATCGTTAGCTTTTAGGTTTTTAGCATGGGTAGCAATATCACTTAACAGTACGTAGATGCAATCTTCACCTTGCGCAAAAGGCGCATAAGATGAAAAGGGTTCACCGGCATCGGTGATACTGGCAAGCTGTAAGGTTTTGCGACTGTCGATAAACTTCAGGATTTCTTGTTGCAGTCTATCTTGCATGGCGGTATTTTTCATAAGGCTTACTCCTGTTGATGCTATTTATGTAAAGTCTGTAATTGCTGGAATGCGGCTAACTGCGAAGCGATAACCTGGCCATCGTCTTCACGACCCAGAAATATTTTGAACACCAGTTCGTCTTTATTATTAGTAAAGACAAAACTGTAGCTATCACGGCCACGATGTTGTTTCTCTTGCAGCGCTACATCACGAATGCCACTGATCTTCAGGTGACCTTCAAACCCCGCTGCAGCACTTTCACCTACGCCTTTCAGGTTGTAATAACCTTCAGCGTTGGTTCCTGTAGGGAAGGGACCTTTAAATTCAAATACAGAGCCGGCGTGGATGATGATGGTGGTGACATTGCCCCAGCTAGGAATCTTCTCAAGCAAGTCCAGAGCCAGTTCACCCGGAATTATCACATTGTTATCGTTATTACTATTCACAATATCTCCTCAGGTACAGATGCAAAAAATAAATATTAATACTAGTCTTTATCATTTACAAATGGTGTTAAGTCATTAAATGTAACGACGGCAATATTTTTGTAGCGTTTTTAAATAAGCTTTTTATACCGGCAGTTTTTAGTGGCAACTAATCCGACCTTAAAGTTATTTTTTAATAGTTTCTAAGCAAGAAAGTAGCTGGTTTGTATAACCGTCTGGGAAGGATTGTTTTTAGCTTTAACTCGTTGAGTGAGACCGAAAAACAGCCTGAATGGTGATGGTTCATCGAAATAAAAGCGCAATAATGGCAGAGTATGCAGTCTAAAGATTGACTGCATACTCTAGGTTTTAGCAAAATGACGTTTATTTACCCTATACGCCACTGCAGCTAAACAGATTAATGCAATTTCAGACGCG
>JABSRQ010000363.1 GCA_013215055.1 Pseudomonadales bacterium
TGACGTTTCTTAAGTGAGTAAAGTGCACTCTATCGGCAAATTCTTTGGCCATCTCTACTAAGTGATTATTTTCAAGTGGGCCCAGTGAGCCTGTGCAAAAGGTAATACCATTGGACAGTGAGGGAATGGCATCGAAGATAGTCCGGTAGTCATCGGCATTACTCACAACACGCGGTAATCCAAATAGCGAGAACGGTGGATCATCTGGGTGAAGACACATATTTACGCCCACAGACTCAGCCACTGGAATAATTTCTTTTAAGAAGGCAATCAAATTATCTCTAAAACGAATACTGTCTACTTTTGCGTAATCTGCAAGTTTGGCTAGGATTCCCGGCCGGTCATGGAATAGCTCAGCGCCTGGAAGGCCCGCGATGATGGTCTGCTCAAGGGTGGTAATCTGTGCCTGAGACAGTTCAGAAAAGCGTGTGGATGCCCTGGCTATCAATTCATGCGGATAGTCATCGCATGCGTTGGGGCGCAGCAATACAAAGACGTCATAGGCGACAAAATCGACCATATCAAAGCGCAGTGCAAAGCCACCGTTAGGCGCCGGATATAGAAGATCTGTACGGGTCCAGTCCACAACTGGCATAAAATTATAACAAATCGTTTTGACCCCGGCCCTGGCAAGGGTGCGTATGGTGTCTTTATAAGCCTCAATGTATTGTCCAGCTTCTACAGTCGCCAGTTTAATTGATGTATGTACCGGAATACTCTCAACGACAGCCCATACAAGCCCCGCTGCTTCTATTTCCTCGCGGCGTTTTATGACACTTTCTTCTGACCAGGCCTGCCCTTCGTAGGTATCGTGCAAGGCCGTGACAATCCCTGTTGCACCTGTCTGCTTTATCTGGTCCAACAATACTGGATCATCGGGCCCATACCATCGCCATGTCTGTAACATGTGCACTCCTATATAAGTAAATTTCGATTTACTATCGCGCACTGGTACAACAAATGCAATAATAAAATTAAAAACCTGTATGTTACAGAATATTCTCATACAACATAAAAAATACAACTTGTTGTTATTATTAGTTATTTTTTTAAATTCAAATTTTCTTGTTTTTTAAACCAATTTGATGCATTCTTAACTGGCCCAACAATAACAACTGTATTTGGTACCTTATATGAGAAACGAATCCTCAACCGATAGCACAGTATCTACGCAGAGCGCCGTTGACAGACTGGTTCAACAAATAAAAGATCATATTCACAGTAATGCCTTATCAGTGGGGGATAGCCTGCCTTCAGAAAGAGAGATTGGCGAAAAATTTAGCGCCGCACGCAACACAGTTCGAGAAGCGTTCCGCATTCTTAAGGCCTACGGGGTTGTAGAAATCAAACCTAAAGTAGGGGCAGTCATAGTCAACAGACATATGGATGCCGTACTAGATTTGTTTTCCTTCCAGTTGGCAATATCGCCTGAGAGCTTTCAGGATATTCAAGGATTCCGCCGCTTAATTGAAATGGGATCTGTAGATAGGTTGTTTGAATATGTTACAGAAACTGATATCCAAACGTTATACAGCATTAACACGGACCTACTGAATGCTTCATCAGCCAAAGAGGGAGCGGAACAAGACTTTCTTTTCCATGTGAGCTTATTGGCAATTTCAAAAAACAAAACAGTAGTCGATGTTTTTTCCATGATGAAACCTATAGTTTCGCGCCTAATGGAGACGGGGAAAGAGCGAGATGGGTTGCAAAAAACTTATGAACATCACCAACAAATTATAGACGCACTCGCCGCCAGAGATCGCTTAGCTTTTAAGTATTTTATATCAGCACACTTAGATCAAGGTATGGATTACGTCAGTGACTCTATAAAAAAGACCCAGCCCAGTCACTCTTGACTGAGTGGGATTAGAACATCAATCAGCACAGGTTTTAGAACGAAAACGAAAACAAAAACAAAAGGAAATACAACATGAAAACCAATACCCAACTCATGAAATCAGCCCTTATTGCAGGCTTTATTAGCATCGCCTCTATGCCAGCATTTTCCAGTGAAATAACTGTCGCTAGCATAGTGTTCCAGCAAGATCAGTTCTTTAAGACAATCCACATGGGTATGCAAGCAGCTGCCGATGAGCAAAAAATTACATTGCTCTCCGGTAACTCTGCGTCTAAGCCTGAAAAGGAAATAAGTTTAATCGATACTTACATTGCCAGAGGCGTTGACGCTATCGTCATTTCACCTGTCTCAAACGTTGCCTCTATTCCCGCATTAAAGCGCGCCGCCGACAAGGGCATCAAAGTAGTTACTTATAACTCAACTATCGATGATGCCAGCATCCCCGTTTCTTATTTAAACTCCGCACAACGCGATTTAGGTAACACAACTGGTGCACTAGCGGCAGACTTCATTGCTAGCAAGCTAGGTGGAAATGCGATTATCGCCACTCTTGGCTTTAAGGCACTGCTACCTGAAATTTCAGGGGATCGCGTCGATGGTTTCATCGAATCAGCTAAAAAAGGTGGCACCCTGAATATTGTTGCACAACAAGATGGTTGGGTAGCTGAAAAGGCATTACAAGTTGCAGGTGACATCATCACTGCTAACCCAAACATCAACATCATCTTTGCAGCTAACGAAGGGGGTACAGTAGGTGCAGTTCAAGCTGTTCGCAATGCCGGCAAGCAAGGGAAGATCTTTGTCTTTGGCGTAGACGGAACAGAGCAATTGGTCAGTTTCTTATTACAAGATGACAATGTTTTACAAGCTGTAACAGCTCAACAGCCTTATGCTATGGGTAAAATGGCAGTAGAAATGGCCATCGCAGCGGTTAAAGGAGAAACGACTCCTAAGAAAGTAATAGTGCCCGTGTTAGGGCTCTCTCGTACCGATCAAGCGGCTGTTAAAGCTTTCCAAAAGGCTCTTCTTTCTCTTAAGTGATGTCTAACCAAACAAGCTCAGTGAGTTTGCATATGATCTTTCTCACTCAAGCTTCTAAGGCAGTGGTAGCAATTACCATTGCCATATTACACGCCAATCCCTTCAAGAGAGTAATGTATGTCAGCCGAAGTTGAACTCAAATCAATAACCAAGATATATGGAAGTGTTGTCGCACTAGATCACTTTAGTCATACCTTTAAAGCTGGGAAAATCCACGCGCTGATGGGTAAAAATGGCTGTGGTAAATCCACTTTAGTTAAATTAATGAGTGGCGTCATACAGCCCAACGAAGGATCTATACTGATCAATGGTAAGGAAACCAACTTTCACTCCCCTAGCGATGCATTTGCCGCAAACGTCGTCACAGTACACCAAGAACTGAGTCTAGTTCGCGAACTTTCGGTGACAGAAAACGTCTATCTGGGACGCTTACCGGAGAAGAATATACTCGGGGTAAGCTATATCAATTGGACGTTAGC
>JABSRQ010000364.1 GCA_013215055.1 Pseudomonadales bacterium
ATAGAATGCTGGATATGGGTTTTGTGGAGGATGTACAAAAATTATTACAGCAAACGGCTAAAAAACGCCAAACCATGTTGTTTTCGGCCACTTTATCTAAGGCCGTTAATGAGCTGGCTCATAAACTGATGAACAATCATCAGGATATCCGCATCAGTAAACAAAATATTACCGCCGATACGGTGGAACATGTGATGTATGCGGTGGAAGAGCAGCGTAAAATAGAATTATTCTGGGAGCTGTTACATGAATATAACTGGTTCCAGGTTTTAGTATTCACCAGTACCAAGGCACAAGCCGATAGTTTATTGGCGATGTTAAAAGATAAAAATGTGGATGCGGCTTTATGCCATGGCGATAAAAGTCAGGGTGCAAGACGTCGGGCATTAGCGGATTTTAAAGCCGGTAAAATACAGGTGCTGGTGGCCACAGAGGTTGCAGCCCGTGGCCTGGATATCCAGGGTTTGGAATATGTGGTGAATTTTAATCTGCCTTATTTAGCCGAAGATTATGTGCATCGCATAGGTCGTACCGGTAGAGCAGGTGAAAAAGGCCATGCGATATCGTTTGTTAGCCGCGAAGAAGAGCGTAGTCTGGCCTCCATCGAACGTTTGATCGGCGCTAAAATCAAACGGATTAAAAAGCGCGGTTTTGAGGTGAATAGTCGTGATACCTTGATTGAAAGTGAAGCTAAACGCTCACGACCCAGAAGTAATAAAGCCAGCCATACCCAGATTCGACGTGGTAAAACCAATAATACGCCGTCAGCCAAAGGCAAAAAAAGTAAAAAGCGCCGTTAATCAGGCGCTTCTTTAAAAAAATTGTTTATAAAGTTCTTAATAGGTTAAAACATGAAAATTGATATTTACACCAGTGCCATCAACGGCAGCAAATATTTATCTGTCGCCAAGGGCATTAAAATTGAAGAGCTGGAATTGCCTGCTGATTTTGATGCCGACTTACTCAGCTTATCGCCGTTTAGAACCCGCCTGGAATTGATCGAAGGCAAGCCCCATAATGCGCTGGATCAGGATGACGTGATCAAGCAAATTGAAGCAAATGGTTATGCCGTACATGCAGCCAAGCAGCCTATTACGTTGACGCTGGCAAAGTAAGTTTATTATTTATGGCTTCGGTGAATCATTTACCGAAGTTTATCTGCCTTCTTAATCTTACAGCCTTTAAGCTAAAGGCATTGGAAAAATAGCCCAGTGACGGCTATCCTCAAAGTTCACTTCTTGTTTTGTACCAACTATGAAAGTTTTTTGTGGTGACGGTACCATCAAATTCCCCATTGTTTTATTGAGTTTATGCATTGTTTTAACGGTGACATGTTTGCTTGTGATGAGCTGGATGGTGCATGTTAATCAGCAGCAAGCTAAAACCTATCATCAACATCAAATGCGGGCTATCGATCTGCGTTATAAAGTCTTACATCTGGATGAAACACTCATCACAGCGGTACATATGGCGGCTTTTACCGGGCATGAAAAATGGCAGCAGCAGTATTTATTACATCTACCCGAGTTAAAAGAGATTCGCGCCATAGGGTATAAGATCAAACCGGATTTTTATGCTACCACGATAGCCAAAAGAATTATCGCGGCCAAAACCCGTGCGATTAAAACCGAGCTTACGGTTTTTGATTGGGTCAATAAGCAGAATTTGGTGAAGGCGCAATTACTGCTAAGGGATGAAAAATATCTGCAAGATAAACATCTATACCGTGACATCGTTAACACCATTGATAGCAGCCCTAGTCTTGCCTTGAAGCTAAAAACTTTAAACGGGCTTATCATGTTTTATGACGATGTATTGACCGGTTCTGCGAATTTGGCAGCTTATACAGGTAATGAGTATTGGTTTAAACGTTACCAGATATATGAACCCAAGCTGGAAGACGCGCTTAACGAAGTGGTGCGTTTACTGCCGGATGTTTTTGACGGTCAATCGTTTATAAAGACGCAGCAGGCCAATAATGTCTTGTTAGGCATGGAGAGAAAAGCCTTTAGATGGATAGAGGAGGGTGATTTATTACGGGCACAGGCGTTATTAGCCAGTGCCGACTATCAAAAGCAAAAGCAGGTTTATGCGCGGGGCATGGATAGCCTAGCCGCGATGATTACGTTAATGGTTAATGAACAAAATCAGTTAAGTTTTCGTAAAACCTCGGGCGCTTTATTGTTAACTCTTTTTCTAACCGTGTTATTAAGTCTGTGTTGGCTGGTGGTTTTTCGATATGTCAGGCACTGGCAGCGTACCTATGAATTGGCGCAAGAGGTCTTGAAAGATCAAAATGTATTCAATTTAAAGCAGGCTAATCATAGCTTATTGGAGGCACAAGAAAATGCCCATACATTACAAAGCCAATTGATAGAATCCAATAAAATGGCTTCTTTAGGTGCGATGTCTTCAGGTATTGCGCATGAGATCAATCAACCGCTGGGTACGATATTGTTAAATGCTCAAATGATGGATAGGTTGTTTGAAGATATGAATGAGCCGGGAAACCTTGAAAAAATCAGGAATAATAATAGTATAAATATTAAGCAGGTTTTAAGGGTGAAAAAAATCATGGATGCGTTACGTACGTTTAGCCGCGAAGATAAATTTATGCTGCGTGAGCGCTGTGATATTAATCAGGTGGTTGATGAAATAAGCATGATGTTGATTGAAGAGTTTAAAATCTCGAATATCAATCTGAATATACAATTGACTGATAGACCCATGATGACTGTTTTTTCATCGATTCAAATGGGCCAGGTATTAACCCATTTATTAGCCAATGCCCGAGATGCGGTAGAGTTTGTTGAGAATAAGCAGGTTGATGTAAGCAGTTATCAACAAGGCACAAAGGCTTTTATCGTGGTCAAAGATAATGGTATGGGTATTGCCGAAGAAAATATCCATCGAATTTTTGAACCGTTTTATACCAATAAACCGATTGGTAAAGGTACAGGTTTGGGTTTGTCTTTAAGCTATAGCATGGTTAAAGACAATGGTGGGCAAATAACGGTTAACAGCACTCAGGGCAGCGGCGCGTCATTTACAGTGTCTTTTGAGTTAGCCGAGGCCGTTAATGAGGGCTTGACCATGGATAAGGTCACAATGAGACAAGTTGAATAGGAATACGATATGTCAAAAACTATTTTAGTGGTAGATGATGAACCTGATTTTAGGGCATCGGTGCGAGATATTCTTTGTTTGGAGGGCTACGAGGTTATAGAGGCTGAAAACGGCAAGAAGGGTTTACCGATTGTGGAAAAAGAAGATCTTGATTTGGTGATCACTGATATTTTAATGCCAGAGTCTGAGGGTAATGACTTTGCCTTTAATATCAATGAGATTAA
>JABSRQ010000365.1 GCA_013215055.1 Pseudomonadales bacterium
ATTAGGGGGGTTTTCGACCAGAACTCAAGTATATCCTCGGAGAAAACCTCTGCTTTACTTAAAGGAAACGGAAAGGGAGAACATTGCCTGTAAGCAGAGAAACTCATATAAAATAGATTACTCCTAATCCATTCTTTATGCTCTACCCCATTAATAAGTACAGATTTCGGAAAATTCTCAACATAACCAACAGCTACAGGCTCATTATACTCTTCACACGGTTTAAAAAACTTAAGATACTCACTTCCACAGTTTGTGGCAAAAGTATCATTCACAAAAAGAAAAACATCACTGTCATTTATATCATGATCCTTACTAGCTATAGCAACCATCTTATCCCATGCAGTAAATTCTCTTATCCTGTTATCACCGGGTAAAAACTTAACCTCAAAACGGGAATACTCAACACTAACTTTATTATCCATATAATATGGAATTATATCACCTGCCGGAAACACCCTATTAACAAAGCTTGACAATTCATCTTTGCATAACTGAAAATTCCCAGCTCCATAGGTTACAAAAAAAACAAATACTTTCATCAAGAATACTCCAGTTTAATCCCAGCAGCGCTGTACACACCTCCTTCGTATAATTGAACAAGTGTTAATAACATATTTTTTGCCGTGGTATTCGGATGAATTACGGCCCCTTCTCCCCCCATATCTGTTTTCATCCATCCGGGATCGATTCCAACAGAACACCCTTTAATACCATTAGCATCCAAAAAATAACCTAAATCAGATATAACCTTGATCACAGCAGCTTTCGATGCTGAATAGAGTGCCGACTTATGTGTATCTAACCCACGCGACGACATTCCACTAGTAATATTTACAACCCGCGCGTAATGAGATAATTCAAGATAAGAACTTAACACCTCAGTTAATACTATAGGGGCTAAAACATTTACTTTTAGTAATTTTTCACCAAATTTAACATTATCTGAAAGTCGAAAATCTAGCGATTTATCCATCAACCCAGCGTTATGAATAAGAACGTCTATATGAGAGCATTCTTCCGGCATTCTAGAAGCTAGAGTCGTGAGTGACTCATCACAGGCATTGTCCAACTCGATATATGTCAGATTTTCATGATCCAGTAAATTAGACATTGATCGTACAGCTGCAATCACCCTAAAACCTTGCTCTAATGCCTCTTCAACGATTGACCTCCCCAATCCTCTGGAAGCTCCGGTAACAAATATTGTTTTCATCTAATAGATATATCTTAAAGTCTTTGAGTGGCTGCTAAATATAAAATATAAAACCATTAATTAACACATAAACCCGTTAGCATATTGAGTATTCACCTGTAATAGCCCCTAAAATGTACACTATGAGAATAGAACGCAATAAGTCCGATGACTATTCACTTCAACTATTGATTAAAGCCCCCCCCTTATAGGACGCTATCGACCTTAATGAAGAGGCCGCCAGCCATAAAAATCGATAAAAACACAATAAAACCATGAATCAATTTTTATCGATCAATAGAACTCAAATATTCCACTTAGCTAAGGTTAGGAACTCCTTATCCAAAACTGATCAGACATAATCTACGGCTTTGCCGACTCAAAAACTCATCATCTCCAAACTACAAATCTAGAGTTCCTACAAATGGATATAAACTAGATTCACTAAAAAACGTTGATGTACTCCTTGATGTAACCAAAAGACTCCGTCTATCAAACGTCAACTAACTTGGCCGGTCGGCGTCAATTAAGTTGGCCGGTATAGTTTGATGATTTTACGGCCTGCTTTTTCCTAAAACTTTCACCTTCAACATGAAATATATCAGCGTGATGTACTAGCCGATCTATCGCAGCAACCGTCATCATGTTTTCTCCAAATATACGATCCCACTCACTGAAAGCCTGATTAGAGGTGATGATTAAACTGCCACGCTCGTAACGGTGCGCGATTAATTCAAAAAGTACCTGCCCCTCACTATCACTGGGTTTTACATAGCCAATGTCGTCAACGATCAATAACTCATATTTATCCAACTTCTTCAGCGCATCCTCAATACTGAGAGATTCACGTGACCGTTGAAGCTGCTGAGCTAAAGCTGTGGCCGCTATAAATTTAACTTTTACTGATTTCTCTATCAATCCGAAACCTATCGCAGCAGCTAGATGGGTTTTACCCAGTCCACTGGCTCCAAAGATCAGCACATTATGGCCTTGTCTGACCCAATCTAAATGTTCCACTTTCTGCTGAATATGATGAGCTTTAACGCCTTCTATTTCGTTAAAGTCATATTGGCTTAGCTGCTTTCCTTGCGGAAGCTGGCTGTCTTTTAACAGCCGCTTAAGTTTGTTTTCATAACGATGTGTGGCTTCAAGGTCACACAGCTGTGCGAGAAATTCTTGTGGACTCCAGCCTTCTTGTTCCGCTTTGTGCGCCATCGTTTGCCAGCCTGTCGCCATCGCACTTAAACGCAGTTCTTTCAATAAAATAGGTAAGCTTTGAATATTAGCCACGGTTACCTCCCATTAACATATCGTAGGAGCTCAACTCGTGTTGCTTTGGAATGATTTGGGGAATAGTAATATCTGGCTCAAACTGTGCCCTGCATTGCTCTATTGTTGGCTGTATGCCCGCTTCTAACTGTCGCAGAACCATTCTGCCCAGGGCATATTCACAGTTATAATTAGCCGCAATTAATAAAAGGTTAACCATGTAGTGACAGGCAGAATCGGACGTGCCGCCGCCGGTTAAAATCTTCCAAATCAAGCTGAAATCGCCTTCTGGAATTAAATCATCGCGTAGCTGAGATAACTTAAACGCATTCGGTTTTTTGGCCAATGAATGGATAACATGCCGGTAATTGACGCGACGTTCTCGAACTGTGCCATAAGCATAAATACGCTCTACGTGAAGAACCTTTTGATGACCTAAATAGAGATCCAAGTGGTCATCAAAAATATGGACTAACAATCGCTCAGCAATTAAGCGTGAAGGCACGGTGTATAAAACCCGTTTAATCGTAATAGTGCTGCTTGAAGTGACTTTGACATAGGTTTCACTAAAATCATGTGTCCGCCTAGCGGGCAGAGGCTGTAGAGTGGAGCGCTCTTGCTCAAAACGCGTCTTGCAGTTGCGGTTAATCTTATTGACGATTTGATCGATAAAAGATTGATAGTCTTGCAGCGATGTCAATGGCCAATTTAATTGTCGCGAACCGGACAAGCTAATTGTCGTCTAATATCTTCTAGCTCTTTCATACGAGTCATCATAGATGGTAAGCGATCAATAAACCCCATCTAAAACTCCCATTCCCAAAGCGCTATTCTGTCTTCAAATCATTCCTTTGGAGAC
>JABSRQ010000366.1 GCA_013215055.1 Pseudomonadales bacterium
GAAAATCGTGGCAGTGCAAAGCTTGATAATATGCCCAGGATAACAATAACCATAATAAGCTCAATCAACGTGAAGCCCTGTTGGTTAACCCTTCGACTACATCTATCACACATATCAATACTCAACAAAAGATTTTATCTATTGTTTACAAGACCTTTAATCTCTGTGATTTACCCTACCGTAAAAGTAGGGTCATATTCTCATTTTAGATCATCTGCGTAAAAAACAATCCACTCATTGAATCGTGTATGGTTAATATTTACTGCATATTCCGAGCATCTAAAGGTTTCTATGAACTATCTATATTCTTCGCAGTAGACTTAAGTATTTTTTCCAATACGGTGCACGTCTACTGTGAATAAAAAATCACTCAACGTGACGGGATATATCTGAGCTACTGAAATAATTTTGCTAAGAAAATTAATAGCTAGGTAATGTTTTTAAATCTTATGCACAACACCATTAAGCTTGTACAAGACAAACTCGCATACAAGGAGAAATTTGATAAAACCCTAGCTTATTTACCTTATCCCCTTAGCCATGAAAGGTTTTTGATTTAACAATTTTCATGGCGGTAAGAGTCTTGAACAGATGAAATTGCATGGTGCCTATCTCATATATGGTTTAGTCCATTTAGCCTAGCCCATTTGGCGGATTCCCAATATTTCCACGATATTTCATAATATCATCTCTATCACTGATGCTTGAGGTTTGGATGCATAAACTACCATGCTTAACTTTGCTGACTATTGTAACTGCACTCTCAGCGTGTAGTGACTCAGGATCTTCACAGGGTGAGACCCAAGCCAACGTTGAGCAAGGTGAAAATTATCGCAGCACGGATAGCCTGCAACAAACCGAGTTAAATGACTCCGAAAATGAGACAGTGCAGAATTTAACAGAAGAGCTGCTTGGGAGTGATTCTTTACACTCCCCCACTAATGCCAACAAAAACACAGCCTTAATTAACGATCCCAGCGTCGCTGACAGCGAAAACCAGAATAATAGTCAGGCCAACAATATTGAAGCGATTAGCTCTGAGAATTTGGAGGGCAATGAGTGGCGTGTAAACTATATGAGCACAGCCGAACAAACACTGAGGGATGCCTATTCTGAGCAGACCTTCCCGGAAGAAACCTATCAATGGTTAGTGGATAATGGTTTTAAGAGCAGCCTGCTGCAGGCCGTCGGCCCGGATGCTCGTGTACTCAATAATATTCATGACATGCGCAATAAGCTGGATACGGATATCGCCGATAAATACAAAAACCTGGTTTTTGCTATTGCCGTGGCTAGACGTGTTGAAGGCGTTGGCTCAGTAGAATATAACTCAAATCGCTTCTCCAAAATTGCCACTCAGCAAGCCCCCAGTAACAAAGATAGCCTGAAAAAAGAACATGCCCAGGCACTGGTAACAGCCATTAGACCTTTGATGCTTGATAAACAGTGGGACACGGCAGCAGCCTATGCTAATGCCGATGAAGTGATCAGCTTCTTACAGGTCTTGCCAGAATTGGCCGAGTTAAAATATGCCAAGTTTGAAACACCTACACATATTGCTGCAATACTTTATGACTATAATGTCTCCACCGGTGTTATCTCGCCACGGGATAAAAATGCCAACGCGGTGCAGTACATCAATCATATCGCCAAGATCCACACATTGTATGCGGCAAGTTTTGTTTCCAAAAAAGAAACCATTAACTGGCCTGAAGTTTTCCCCCATAATGCACCTTGGCCTTTGTTAATGCCGTTGGCGGAAATGCGCCCGGTCAGTGAAATGCAATATATATGGGACCGGTTTAGCGATGAATCCGTGCAAGGTAATTTTCGTTTGCGAAAATACGGTAATTACCGCACCACCGACGTTGCAGCCCCTTTTCTTGCTGCAACCCAATACCCCAAGAGCAGCCTGCAATACTCCAATGAAGTGGGTGGTGTATGTGGCACCATGAGCATGCTGGGTCGAGGCAGTTATGTCTCACTAGGCGTGCCAAGCATGGCCGCTGGCCAACCCAAGCATGCGCTGTTAATGCGTTACACCTATGACAGTAATAGCGGCCATTACCTCGCTCAAACGGAGCAAAGCGTCAGCTCGTTATATGAAACCACACCAGACTGGCATTTTTTGGAAGATAACTCTGAGCGTACAAAAAAAGCAGGCCGTGTTGCCAGCGGTGAATACGTGATGGGCTTGGCCCTGGCGATGAATGAAGAGTTACAGGATTATCTGGATAGCCGTACCCTGGTTCGCCTCGCCGCTCAACTGGATGCAAACAAGGGTCAGGATAAACTGCAGATGTTAAGCTCTGCCGTGCAAAAATCGCCCTACAATGCCGAGGCCTGGTATGATTATTTTGCCTCATTGGACGGTGATTTCGACGCGGCTGTACAGCTGATCAATCAACTCAGAACCGCTTTGCCAACCAGCAATGATAATCTCTATGGTGCAACACAGGGTGATGCCACTAAAGATTTAAGCGACTTGGCGATAGAGCCCAGCGACAGCGATACGGTCAAGGCCGCTTATCGAGATACCGTGATTGCGGCATTATTAACCCTATCTTTTGACCGTAGCCTGATCAGTAAAGATGGCCAAGAAGTCGCAGAAGACGACTTAAGCTTTATCACGAATGAAAATAGCGATAACCAATACGATCTGACACGCTTTTATTCAATGCATGCTTTTGAGCAGAACAGGGATATCCCCCTGCCTATCGATAAAGTGCGTCAAAAAGTGATTAAAGCGGCCCAACAAGCGGCCCAGGATGAAGTGGATAGACAGAAAAAAATTGTCGATTTACAGGCGGAAATTGATTCTGGCACATTAGCCAACTGGCGTGTTGAAAATAAAACAGTAAAAATTACAGAACTCGAAGAACAGTCTCGTTTGTATTTAGAATCGATAGCAAACTAATACAATAATTTGAAGAAAAGAATTCATTGAAAATATTTATTTATTCCAATATGTGCTTTCAAAAACTGATGAAGCTTAAAACCATTTATTCTATTCAGCTGATAATCGTATTGGAATAGATGCTGAATATTACGCCATTCGCATATAAAATCTTGTAGGAATCAGTCTCATCATAGAACCTGAGATAAACATTGATCATAAAGACATGTCACTAGAAAACTTTATTCCCAAGCATCATCAACAAGTGGATGATTTTTAACTGCGATAAACTAAAATCTAAAATCTGAATTGTCCAATAGGGACAATCACAAAGGGGATTCAAGAACTTGTAAAAGTTTAAATCTAATAGCTTTTAAATATTGATATGCCTGTAAAGGATTTTA
>JABSRQ010000367.1 GCA_013215055.1 Pseudomonadales bacterium
CGATCCAGCGGTGATTATGATGGTAGAGCATACCTTCGAGGATGGGGTGACTCGGTGTCTTCTTGGGCGTCAGAAAGTCTGGCCTGAGGGCATGTATTCCACCCTGGCAGGTTTTGTTGACCCGGGTGAGTCGCTGGAAGAGGCGGTGGTGAGAGAAGTGTGGGAAGAGACCGGAGTTGAGGTCGCTGATGTTCGTTATCTGCAATCACAACCTTGGCCGTATCCATCGTCTATCATGCTTGGTTTTATCGCCACAGCTCGTTCATGCACGCTAAATATTAATGCCGATGAACTGGATGATGCGCGCTGGTTCTCACGAGCCGAGCTGGATGGATTTCTGGAGCCCGGCGATGAAGCTGAGGGTTTCAGGAAAACCGGTCATGAATCTATTTCTAGGTTCTTGCTGGATTACTGGCACTATAGCGAAGCGGAGAGTTAAGGGCTGTAAAGGCACGCTAGGTGTATAATGGTCTCTGGCTACTTAGCTATATCTTAACTTTTGGCCGGGCAGCTTATTTCCAGCTTGCTGCGAATCCAGCTCAGCGCATCTTCACGTGATGTGAAGCTGGCATTTTGCATATTGAAGCTGTTGATATGGGCCTGCCAAAGTGGAGAAAGGCTGTATCGCAGCGTCTTTGACTCTATGATGGCAGCCAGAATACCGGGGCATTGCACATTGATGCGCCGGTCGTAATCGGCAATGGATTCAATATCGCTGGCGTTAACCTGATATTCCGTGCAATCGGATTTATCGATGAGCTGATACTGCAGCTGGCTTACTTCAGGATGGTCGATAATGGCCTGCTTGGCCTGAATAATGTCCTGGCCCAGAACATGGCCTGTGGCTAGCAGCTCTACACCGCTACTGTCCTGGTTAAATTGTATTGTTACTGGCATGCTACTGCTGATGCTCTTTCCTTAGGGTATTTCTGGTTCATTCTTATAGTATCGATCACTTCATATAAGCGCTCATCATGAGCCAGTCGTAAAAGTATAATACTATTACATTAAATTAAAGCCTTAGAGCAAAAGTATTTGTACTCGAATTATTAGAATGTGGCCTGCATTCATATTGACGTTTTTTTCTGTTGTTGCTGTTTTTTTACACTAACGCTCATAAATCAAACAGGAATTCAGCTGTAGTTTAAGATTTTCTTTATTTTTTCGAAGAATATGAAAATAACACTTGTAACTTTACCCGTATTTTAGTCTTATACGCACCCTCTGCTGACGCAACATTATCTGCAGAGAGAAAATGTACAATGCGAGCGTGGCGGAATTGGTAGACGCGCTAGATTTAGGTTCTAGTGTCGCAAGGCGTGAGAGTTCGAGTCTCTCCGCTCGCACCATTTTTTTTCTAAATGGTATCCCCCGAACATTTCTGTTCAAATAAATATTTTAACTCCCAATATATTTTTAAATCTTCAGCTTTTGTTACTTTGCGTGAATGCTTTCAGGCATGTTCTCTATTAGTTTGATTCTGTTCGGTCTATTGCTTGCCGTACACTGTATCCTTCCGTCTGAAAGCGCGCTTAATATATCGCATGAGGTTTCAGCCTGGCTGTGTAGTGCTAACTCATATCAGTGATTTGTGCACACACCACGCTATCGAAGCGTTAACAGGAACTGGGGCATGCCGGAAATACGCTCATCGAATAAGACTGATGAATGCTCCGTCAACAACGGGCAGATAGTCAGGCTGACTATCTGCGTTTTAATTGATGGGAAGTAAGCATGGATTATTTCTTGTCAGTTTCTTGTCTTGATAAGTTAATGGATAAAGAGCTGGCCAATACTTGCTCGCGCGATAGCTTATAACTCAAGTTTTCATATCTGCGGCCGTTGAGTTTAACGCCTTCTTTTCGTTGCTGTAGCTCTTGTCCCGTTGCGATGTGTTCAGCACCTATCATCTCCATAGTTCTAACGCCTACATCACTCCTCACTCTGGCGCCGATGAAATCTATCTGAGCATCCTTTGAGACGCAGGAGAGAATGTCGGTATTGATATCAATATGTATGGACTTGGTGCCCGAATAAAAATTGAATGCATAGACAGAGGCAGGCTGATCGAATGTTGCGAGGTGAGCCACAGATAATGATTTCTCTGCCAGCTGATAATTAAGCAGGGGATTCAGATATTGACGTTTAATTCGCAGCAGCACCAAATGGCCGGATAAAATACCGTCAACATCATAAGTAGCGGCTTGAGTCGAAGGAAAGCTTAACAGTGCGGCAAGATTATCGATATCCCATTGATCGCGACCTCTGCTGAGATTGCTTTGATAATGTGCAATTTGTCTCGCATGATGCAGTGCATTCTCTGCTGTCACCGCCTTTTTTATGAAGTCTGCTTGTCTGTCAGTGTAAGGGTGTGCGCCCAGTACATGTGAGAATGCCATATCTTTATCGAGTAACTTCAGATAGCGGCTCAAGTCTTTGAGTTGGCCTATTTCGAAGTTGCTATCAGCCAGAATGTGCTGAGGATCGTCTAAAAAAAACTGCATGATTAAGACCTGACGAAGAATGCTGGGGCTGATCTTTGCCCTTTCCCAGCGACTGATAGTCTGGCCATCAATTTCAGAAAATTCATTATCAAAGGCTGTTAACCCCGAGGCAAACTCCTCTTGAGTAAGATTGCTCTGCTGCCTGCGGCGAATCATATAGTCTTGTATGTTCTTGAAGGCGTCCGGCATCTTTCCTGTCTCTTCTGATTGTTATAGCCCTCAGTTTATAGGGGGCTGGCGAAGATAAACAGTGTTTACTGTAGGCAAGATCAATCTTGGTATTTTTTCAAGAATACAGGCATGGAACTATTTCCAGTCATTAGTGCGGTGTCAATTTATAGATACTGATCGTTTAATATTTTCTCTCATCGCTGTGCAGATTTTCGGCGACGCTGATTAAATAATTTCTGACAATAGTTCACAGAGCGATAGGCCTATGATGAGGACGGGCATCGTATGCATGAGAGCGATGATCCTGGACATTAAAAGTTACCGGTCAATAGCTTTTAGCAACTAGGCGGTGGCCAAAAAAAATATTTGCTGATTGCCCTGTTGCTGTGGGGCCAATATTTGTTCAAATAGTATCTAGGTCCCCAGAACTATAAAGATGTAATGACCTATGCTTATACGGTATCGGCTGAAAAATGTTGAGCGTACTGGCGTCAATAGCATGTATTAGGGGGCGATTCTTGCAGCGTGTTTGTTAAAACGGAGTCATCATATGACACTAACTAAAAAAATAGTCACTAGCTTTTTTATGACCATGAGCGTCCTGGCTCATGCCGATACT
>JABSRQ010000368.1 GCA_013215055.1 Pseudomonadales bacterium
CATCTTCGGTAGTCACCATAAGATCAAGGCCTATAGCCATCCAGTGAGCTGCCATATGGGTTCTTGATCGATACAAGTGTGTCATGCCCCGTGACTTCCATTTCTCCCATATATGCTTCTCGGTAAAATCAAGAACACTCTTGTACTGTGTCCGATAAGGCGATGATGATTCGCTCATGCCCGCTAATTTCATCAGCCTTAGCATGCGAGTGACATAGCGCCACATATAACTTTCAAACAGAGGATATTCATTGTTGTTATCCCCCATCGTAGGGTGCGTATGTTGTGCCCAGCCTAGATAAGTATCATTAAAGTTATTGCCCGGCGATTGCGTAGCAAGAGCCATCACATTCTGCACATATAACAGCGCTCGATTTAAATATTTCACATCAGCCGTTGCCTGCCATATCGCCACATTGGCATCCATCGCATACGCAAGATTGTAATACTTCCAGCTATCGGGTGATGTGCTTCTTGCCAGATACTCGCCGGAATGTGAGCTCTGCCATGAGTTCAGAAAGATCGACTCCCAATCCTTGACTGAACGAACACCGGGGCAATCGACTTTTTCAATCACACCGTCATTAGCATCAGGGGGATCGATGATAATGACTTGATCCTCTTCTTGATGCGTAGCTGTTTGCGATGCACGCTCATCTTTCATCCCACCATCTTCTTCAGTTGTGGAGTCTTGATTTAAATCGGGTATACAACTAATGCAAAGAAACATTGAGCAAAATATAATGCTGTAAACTCTATAGTGTTGACGAGGTATAAAAGCCTTCATATCGACCAGCCATATCAGATGTTTTAGCAGTACTTTTTTCATTGGAGTGATTCTCAGTACGGCAGGATTTTCTGCATAGCAAGCATCGTTTAGAGGCAGAATAAACGATGCTGAGAACGGCTTAGACATACAGTACTGTTTACATGAAATGTAAAATAATCTTATTTACTATAGGCCTATTAAGAAGTTCATGAGGCCTATAATAAAATTATTATTGTTACCATGTAATATTCGACTCGGGTTAAAGGCAAGCCCGCCAACAACTAGCAGACATTACATGATTTTTTGTAACCCTGTTGTTAATTGCCAGATATTAAACACCTAAATGTGACATCGAGATGACTTAAACTATCTAAGCATGATGAATGTGTGTGGAGATAAAATAGCTGCTATCCCCTACTTCTACGGTAAATGTCACCGCTTCATCTGTAGCCGGAGAAAGAAAATTTGCGGGCTAATCTATTGCTCTACCCAATTACGCTAGGCACTTATGTTTTCTTACCGAGATCAGAGGATTAATAGTCAATTGAGTCTCTTCAATCAAGGCCTGCGCTAAAATGCGGCTATAGGAAGTCGAAAGTACCCAAAATAATAATTTGAAGGATTTAGAAGCATTCTAAGAATGAATAAGTTCTTTTGGCTACATCACATACCTTATACTTTTTCCCTGGCCCATAGGCTCACTATCACGCTTAGCCCCTCTAGGCTTTTCTGCGTCATAAATGAACCTCAATAAAACTCAATAGATCTGTAAACTTACAGCTTTGGTGTTGGTGGCCAGGCTTGTGCTCCGCTAAAGACTTGTTGCAGAAATTCCCAGTGCGCAATAAACGGAAAGTGTTTAGATTGATAACCATCAAATAATAACACCGGCATGGGTAATTGAATGAGCAGGATAACCGCGGCCAGAGTGAGGCTCTTATTCCACTTGAGATCAGCATAGATCTTTCCCTGACAATGCAGCTTGATGTTGATCAGCATTAAAAAACTGCAGGTAAGCACTAGCGCATTCCAGCGTATCGTATCCCAAGCGACAAAATGCAACAGCAACGGGCTGATCGAAGCTAAAAAGCTCATCCATTTGATATAAGCAGGCTGTTGTTTCAATAATGCAAAGCTGAAGCGTAACAAGATAAAACACAGAGGAAAGATTAACAGCGCAGAGCCAATAAACATGTAAATCCGGCCAGGATTTGACCAGTGCTTCATCAATAAAGGCAGGAGGTTATCGCTGGAATGCCACAGTAACTCCATATGAACGGGGTTGAGTGGCAAGCTTGAACGCTGTTGAGCAGAAGCCTGCATTAACGCAGCGGTAGGCTTATCTAGAGTTTGCGTGGTAATAAAAAAGAATAACATCACCATGTAGATCGCCAAGGCGAGCAAGAGCTTTGGATGATTGCGATTCTCACTGTTCATCATGAAAATCAAAGACATAAATACGATGGGGAAATAAATAATCATATTCGCTTCATGAATAAACAGCAGCACAGTGAAACTGATAGTGATAAAAATCAGTTTGCGATAAAACGAGCGAATTAAAAAGCTGATTAAACAGGCACTCAAACCGATATTTTCTGCAAAGCCAATGCTATGCGCTTGATAAACCATACTGGCAGAGGAGAAGTAAATCAGCATCGCAGCGATCAAGCGGCGATCCAGTGACTTGATCAGTCTAGTGATCAATAACAGCATCAAGCCGATATTGATGCAGACTATGGTGCTACTAAAGTAGAGAAAGCTGGCATAGGGAAAACGTTCTGGGCTGAAGAACCCATATATAGCCCCGATGAATCCCCGACGCATAAAACCAAATTCATAATCAAAAAGAAAATGGGTATACGTCCATAGATTGGGAATACGTATGCCTTTAAGCAGTGTGCATAGATAAATAAACCCGATAAGAAATATCAGTAGTTTGGTTAATTGCTTGGAGGCGGTGGCGTTATTATTCGGTAGCAAAGTCATGGGGATGGATTTTCAGGCGCTTTTTATTCTTGTTTTATGACCAATACCGTATCGACACATAGAAGGCTTGGGCTGGCTGATGCTTGGTAGCTAAGTCTACGGTGATATGCAGGGCATGTCTATTCTCATGCAGTAAAGTCAGCGACTCTACCTAACGGATGGGAGCAGATTAACAACACGATAAAGCCTAGTTAACTATCTCCCAATCGACAGTATTGCACGGTACAAACATGGCCGTTAAATGGCGTTGAAGATATCGCCAAGCCGTGTAATCCATCAACATAAATAATCAACGCTTGCAGCTATCACTTTTCTAGTACTCCATACCAAGCCAAATCCGACCGGCATGGAAAAACACTCATCCTTTCAGCCCTTATTAAACACAATATCCAGAATAAAAAAAGCCGATTCCCAGCGGAATCGGCTTTATCATTTGTTACCGTAAAGGGTCAGTCATTACTCCCGCATGGATTGATACATGGCATCCAGCACATCGCCATTATCACCATCAATCTCCCAGGAGAAGACGCCACCCA
>JABSRQ010000036.1 GCA_013215055.1 Pseudomonadales bacterium
CCTTCCTCCCTGAGAGCATGAAGTGGTAGCTGCAGGCTGCCCCTTCATGGGTACTGCCCTGTATTTTCTCACCATATACCCTATAACCGTTTGAGACTCCTGAGGGTATTGTCTGTTATCAATATCTGCACCATCGAGTTGAGCCCGAACGTCTGCTATTAGGACACAAAAAAACTCTAGAAATGACGATACGTTATTATTAATCTTATCCTGGGTAAATGCAGTGAAAATTATTTAGCTGGCTTAGCTAGCAACCGGCACTTTGTGGTTTTATAAAATCCCATAGGCTGATGAAGCAAATTCCCCTGATGATCTATATCGATATAATCACGCAGTCCATCAAGCACATTCCAGAAGCTCCAGTCCCCCATAAAACGCACTTCTTCCAATTGTTGATTGCCGTGAAAAAGAGCTGCTGTTGAGATTAGCTTTTACTCTATCGGTTTTTATCATCCCGCCAATATCAAGGTATAAGGTCTATTAAGCCCCAATGCCTTTAATGCTAGAAGTACAGCATAAGCATATCGTGTGGCGAACTGCCTGAAATCCGTAGTGTGCAATTCTAATTACTCTAACGGCAGATTGATGTTAATCCAGAAGGGACTAACGGGAAAATACCACGCAGCCGTAGCTCTTCAGGACTGTTCCTGTATGAGCTAGAGATTGCTTGGCTTAGAGAAACATCTCAGAGGGTGGCCCTTGCGCCTGAGGTAGCTGAAAGGCCGACGGAATAACATCATCGATCAAATCCAAATGGGTTAAAATCTTATCAATGACTAGATGATGGTACGCAAACTGGAGAAGCTTTCATTGCTGGTGTATTCAGGCATAAAAAAGCCGCGACTCACATCGCGGCTGCTTTTAAATCCTATTTAAGTGCGGAGCTTATTGCTGAGCGGGAATCTTAAATACGGTTTTACCGGCTACAACGGTTTCAGTAACGTAGATGTTACGAATCGCCATTGGATCAACCGTTAGAGGGTTGGCCGATAAAATTGCAAGGTCAGCTACTTTGCCCACTTCAAGCGAGCCTTTAGTATCTTCCTGGAAGAACTGGTAAGCCCCATTAATAGTTAAAGCTTCCAGAGCCTGAATAGGCGTTACCGCTTGCTCATAACCCAGAGTGTCACCCTGGTAAGTTTGACGGTTAACCGCAGACCATAACATCAACATAGGATTCATTGGCACAACTGGCGTATCAGCATGTATGGTAAACCGCAGGCCGCGGGCAGCTGCTGAATTCATGGCCGAGATACGAGAAGCACGCTCTTCACCGAGGAAAATATCGCGGTGACGCTCACCCCAGTAGTAAGTGTGCAGATTAAAGAAAGATGGAATCACACCTAGGGCCGCCATCTCGTCTAATTGTGCTTCTGTTGCCATTTGTGCATGAATCAGAATATGACGTGTATCTGGGCGTGGATTCGCTTCCTGGGCTTTACGAATGCCGTATAGAGCATCGTTAATCGCTGCATCACCGTTGGTATGTAATACCGCCTGGCGACCGGCATCGTGAATGCTGGCAATTTTTACAGCCAGGGCTTCTTTATCCTGACGTGGGAAACCCACGTATTGATCATCACCGTGATACGCAGTGTGGTAAGGCTGCTCTAGATAGCCGGTATAACCCTGAATGGAGCCATCAACAAACTCTTTCACACCAATAACACGGATAGAATCAGAGTTGGTCACAGGCATGTTATAAGCGGCTTGTACCTCAGTCATGAAGGGTGAGGCATTCACGTTGATGGGCAATACCCCCGGAACATTTTTAGCCGCATCCATTAAACCAATCAGGCCTGCTGCAGAAGCACCAGAGTTACCCGTGGTTACACCGCGTGCGGCATAGGTATTCGCTGACATGGCAACAGCCTGGAACATCTGCTCATTGCTTAGACGTGGAATCAGATGGAAAACTTTATTGGAAGCCGGTGCTTCATAAAGAATACCGTTAGGTTCGCCGTTTTCATCGCGGCCAATTATTCCGCCTTCTGGATCTTTTGTAGAGGCATCGATGCCTGCAAGTGCCAAGGCTGCGCTGTTAGCAACGACGATATGACCGGAAGAATGAGTGACATAAATCGGTCTAGTGGAGGATATGGCATCCAGATCGGCCTTGGTCGGGTGGCGCTTCTCGGCTAATAAGGTGTCGTCGTAGTTGGCACCTTGTATCCAGCCGTCAGCCGGGGTTTGTGCTGCCCTTGCGGTTAAAGCTGCCTGAATATCAGCCATGGTTTTCATAGTGCCTAATGGTGGGCTGTTTAAATTCACCGATGAGATGGCTTGCATGCCCGAATAAACCATATGGCTGTGAGAATCGTAAAAACCAGGAATAACGGTTTTACCCTGAAGGTCAACGGTGATGGTGTCAGCATCGGTGTATAGGTCCTTAAGTTTTCCAATTTCGGCGACGCTGCTGTGGAAATCAGGTCCGACATAGCTGATAACACCATCGGTCACAATTAATGACTTGGCCGTATATTCTGTGCCATCAACAGTAACGATATTACCATTGTAATAAATAATATCTGCAGGAGGCATGCAGCCAGTGAGGACAGTGAGGGATGATAGTAAGGCCGGTACGGCCAACATTTTAGGCAACTTCATATCCATAATAGATATAACCTCTATGTTGTAGTTATTGGAGAGATGGAATATAAATACATTAATCTAAAGGGGCAAGCCTATTGCGACATATTAACCCTGTTATATTGAAGCGATCTAAATCATTGAAAATAATCGAAATCATACCTAAGTCTCTTCTACGCTTTGATGAGGTAAAAAAGGATGCCAATGTATGGGCCTATAACCGCGATTTAAGCTTGAAATAGAAGGGTTGCTTTGACTCTGGCGATACAGCAATGCATGGAAATCCTGAGGCTGTAGCCTTAAACTGAATTATAAGGCTAACCTGTTAGGCCAGTCTTTCCTATTAAATAATGTTAGAGCAAGTGAGACTCTAACATTTCTGCAAACGGGAACCGTGTGAACCGGATTTTATTATCAGCTGCTGAATGAGTCAGTGCTGAAGGCGTTAGAGCCACGACCCTGACGCCTCGGTTTGGCTATCTACGTATCTAATAAGCCAGTTGAAAGCCTACATTGGTGGCAGAGTAATCAAACTCTTCGCCATAGCTATACATGATATATTCCATATTTATTCGCAGCCCTTTACGCTGCCCCAAGCTCAAACCAAGACCATAGCTGGGGCTGGATTCATCATCGGAGAATTCAAAGTCATCCATTTTAGCAACTAGTTCCATCCGGCTATAACCCAATAAGGCATAGAAATTGAAATGGTCGCTAAGGGGGAGAGTAGGTCGGATAAATGCGCTCAAAGTATAATCTATTTTAATTTCTACATCCTGACTCCTGCAACCATAGGGACTTTGCGGTGCTATTTTACAAGTAGCAATATTCCCCGTATCCCCTTGCAGGCCCTTAACAAAGCGTAACTCCAAGCCGAAATTGCGACTGCTGAAACCGCCAATACCGATCTGAATGCCTCCTTGAGAAAAGCTTTGTTCTATAGGCTCTTCTTCAAAAAATCCTTTATGGGCTGTTAACATCACAAAAGGGCCCTTATAGGAAAACTCGGGCGCTTTCTGTGTTGAAAAATTCTTGTCTGACAAGGGGGGCAGTGAACCTGTCGTGACATAGGTCAGGCAATCGGATTTCAGGCTTACATCCTGAATATATTTACAGCGGGCAATCTTTTCCGCCCTGTTATCTTGAAAATGAGTGTCTTCAGCTTGAACTGGCAAAGCAGTGGATAATAGAGGGAATAGAAAAAGGCATTTAGCGCTTTTGAATAATATGGCATTCTTCATGATTGGTGAAACAACGTCCCTTTCTTCGAGATGTTAAAAAATATCCGACAAGCATCATCTAACATGTTTACTAAACATTTACAGTACAGCGATTTATTTACTGTTAGGGCTACATTGCACGACAATAATATCAGGCGATCTTAACGAGTTAATAGTTGTAAATCCAATGTTTTAGCTAAGGCTCAAGGGCCACCACAAGAAGTGTTTTTCTAAGACAAACATACTGAATACATCGTAAAGGAAAGCCCTGTAGGGCATACGTCACCTAGATTTTACCTGTTAGAACCATCGGGTATTAACAGGGTGTAGAGATAAACTTATTACCATTCACTTCTACCGAATGTTGTCATTACACTTAACAACATAGCCATTGAGTATTTTAAGACTTATGTGAATTGGGGGGCTGCAATAGCCTCATTGCGGGTTGCCGATTAAGCTGAGCGGTATTAATCTCAATACCTATTCCTGACACAAAAAAACTCTAGAAATGACGATACGTTATTATTAATCTTATCCTGGGTAAAGCAGTGAAAATTATTAAGCTGGCTTAGCTAGCAACCGGCACTTTGTGGTCTTATAAAATACCATAGGCTGATGAAGCAAATGCCCCTGATGATCTATATCGATATACTCACGCAGTCCATCAAGTACATTCCAGAAGCTCCAGTCACCCATAAAACGCACTTCTTCCAATTGTTGATTGTCATGAAAAAGGGCCGCTAGGGTTTTCTCTCCATCGCTCAGTAATTGCAGAATCTGTTGCTGTGTGCAATTCAACTGCCCCGCTACCGCCACCTCTTGAGCATAGCGTTTTAAGCCTGTTTTCAATGATGGCCACACGCTAAAATCGTTGTCTTGCAAGAAACCAAGAATAGATTCAGGTGACCCGTTAGCATTGCTATTAATAACCGCTAGCCAGGCTGTCTCGGCTAACTGCCATTGCTGAACAGTAAGACACTGGCGCTGCTCAAAAGCTTCACGCAGCACCTCGTCCGCTTGTTGATGTGGAGGCAAGTGGTCTTGTAAAAAAACGATGCTGAGTTTGTCTGCCGGTAGGCCTCTGGCACGATGCCAGCTTAAAAACTGAAGTGCTATTAGCGCATCAAAAAGCTCTGGTGTTAGCCATAAAACCATTTCTTCATCACCGGTATAGGCCAGTAACGGTTTATTACGCTTCTGGGTTTTTGCTTCGACTTCTACCATTTTCATCTGAAACTGTTTAGCCAAAAACGTATTGCGATAAACACTGATCTTTTCCAGATCAGTCTCACCCGTTAATGGGCCATCATGCAATACATCCTGCCAGGCGACAAAACTGCCAGGATAATGCTGAGCTGTTAGATATTCGGTGGCACAATCACCATTACTTATATGTAGCATGTCTTTGCCTTTATTCGCCTTTTTTCACTTCTGCCTTACAGGCGCTCTATATTCACACGGGTTGAATTCAAGTTGGGTATACCGGAGAAAGGATCAATTCGTTTATTATCGATCAGTACATTCTTGTTAACGCCACCTTGCCAGCTGATTTCATTACTGGCTTTGGGGTTAAACACGCTTGATCCCCAGCCATGCTGAATGCAAACAATGCCTGGCTGTAACCTATCACAAACCTTGGCGTTCAGCTCAATCGAGGCCAATGGTGAAGAGATTTTCACTTTATCGCCATCAGTAATACCTAATGCTTTAGCATCTTCAGGATGAAGCTCACAGCAATTACTCTGCTCACGCTTTTGCATATTTGGCAGATCCATCTGCCAGGAATTCATCATGCTGAGATTACGCTTGCCGATCATGGTAAACGGATAAGCACTATCCACTTCATCTTCAACAGACAATAGATTTTTGAGCTCTGCTACAAATTCTGCTGGTGCAATTTGAATCGATTCACCGGCATTTTTTAACAGCTCATCCAATTGGCCATAGGCCTTGTCTGCATAGACAACACCATGAGGGTTTTCCTGTAATTGCTTCCAGCTGACTTTTTTGTCGGCAAGCAACATAAGTTTGGATAACATCAGTGGTGAAAATGCCCAGTCAGGCTTGTTAAATACTTTGGCCAGCCAGCGGCTGAAGCGCACGGTTGTATTAACGCCTTTTCGGCCCAACATCGGCACTTGCATCTTCAGGGCGAGGTCCATAAAAAATTCCCATTCCTGGTGTACACCTTCGGGTGGCTGCAGCGCCTGAGCACTGTACTGAGCTAACGGTGTATCCATTCCGCCAGCCAAGCTGGTATTCAATTCACCACGTTCCAGCCAATGTACACCGGGGATTAGCCAGTCAGCTTTTTTATGGCTTTCGCGTTGTAACAGATCCACCGAGATGATCAGGTCCAATTTATCCATGGCCTGTTCCAAAGCCTTGCCATCGGGCCCTGAAATAACAGGATTACCACATTGCATAATCAACGCTTTCATCTGCCCAGGGCCTTGCGCATTAATTTCATCAGGCATTTCTGCCAATGAACGGTATCCCATTACCGTGGGTTGTTGTCGCACGCGGCTGACGGTTTCTGGCTTCATATCGTCTTTAGCAAACTTGCTCAAATTGACATAACCGGGCTCCCAGTGACGCCCACCTTTTTGGTCTAAATGCCCGGTGATGATATCCAATACCAGTCCTAACCAATGACCAATCGTACCCGTGTCATGCATGGACACACCCGTTTGGGTTAAACACATGGCGGCCTTTGCCTTGGCATAGTCGCGGGCAATTTCCTGTATTTTATCGCTGGGTATTCCACAGCGCTGACTCAGTGTGCTCAGCTCTACTCCGGCACTCAGGGTTTTCAGTTGATCGATCTGCTCTGCAGCTAATTTATTCAGGCTTTGCTGATCGTAGAGTTCTTCTGCAAAAATGACTTTAACCAGGCCTAATAATAACGCCCAGTCATTGCCGGGTTTAATAGTCACATGCTCTGATGCTTGGGCAGCGGTTGTGGTGCGCCTAGGATCAACGACAACAACTTTAGCACCACGTTCTTTCATTGCCGTGCGCGCTTTTTCCCAGCCATTGCTGACCGCCCCCAACCAACTGAATTTACTTTCCGCCGGGTTCATGCCGATCAATAACATATAGTCACTGTTTTCAACATCAGGATTCATGGGAATAAACTGATGGCCAAAGACTTTGTGTGTGACGACATGATTATTATTCTGATCGATGGAACCTACGCTATAACGGTTGTTAGTGCCCAAACCCTCAAAAAAGCCCAAAGAAAACGTTAATCCGGCGCTAAAACCCAAGGGGTTGCCATAGTAGTAACCCACAGCATCTTTACCATTTTTATTGATCAGCCCTTGTAACTGAGCCGCAATTTCATCGATGGCTTGTTCATAGGGCACTTCGATATATTGATCACCCACACGCTTCATGACTGCAGTGATGCGGGCGGGATGTTCCACCAGTTCTTGAGCCGTTAGCCCTTTGCTACAGACATCTTTCCAGGTTTGTGGGTTTTTTTGATCAGGGCTGATCTTGACGACTTTATTGTCTTTAACATCAACAGCGACGGCACAGTTGGACTCGCAGTAACGACAATTGGTATAGATGGTATGCATATCGAGCACTCTATTGGCATTTCTTAACCGATTTCAGCTTCTGCAAACAATGACAGGCTGCTGAAAGACTTCGGTTAATGGGCTATTTTTATTCTGTTGCCTAGAGTAACGGGTTTGAGCTTGCAGGTGAAATATTTAAGCACGGTAGTCCCACTGTACCGCTGCTTCTCCACCTAGCGGTTCAAGCAGCGCCAAGCGCAAGAACTGCCTGGTGATAGGCTGAAAAGTGGGCCGGCTAATCTCAACTACAAAATCCAAATAAATAAATAATGAAATCATTGGCCTTACCATTAAATATTTTATTTGAAATTCACGGTGAATAATCGCCGCAGGCATCATCGTGATACCCGTGCCCATCACGCAGAGTTACGAATCACATCAATGTTATTCGATACAAGCTTACCCGCTATCGGCTACCGCCTGAGCTGGGCGCCTAAACCGGGTGTTTACCAAAAGTAGGCGCCTTAGGCGACATTGATATCGAGGTGTGTAGTGAGTACTCCCTAGTTAATTTTTTTATATGATGTTTATAAGTCACCCGCTTAATCTGTTGACAAAGCGGGTCGGAAAATGACGAAACAATAAGATGCATGGGTAATAACACTACTGTCGCTACCCATCATCCCATCAAAAACAGAACTTAGGGCGCAAAGCTTTTACTGTCCAACTGCCCGTCTTCATCCAGGCGCAGAACAAATAAATTATCCTTATCGTTATCTTGCACCGCGCCTGAAATCAATAATTTTCCATCGGGCTGTAACAGCGCATCGTAGGCGAGTTCTCTGGTGCCATTAAAGTCGATTTGGCTATAACCAAGATTGCCAAAACTGGTGTCAATGGAGCCATTGGGCAGCAAGCGGGTGGTATATATATCGCTGCCACTATTGGTATAGTTAAAGCCAGGTAATACAATACGTTGCTGCGCATCGATAAACACACGTTTGGGGTAAAGATTATTGGCAATCTCTACCTTACCTTGAACACCAAAATCATTATCCAATTGTCCATCGGCTAACAGCTGCATCACAAGCATGACGTCATTATCTAAACCGCTGCTGTATTGATGCCCTACTACCAGCAACTTACCCTCGGCGGTAAAAACCATATCCGTAGGTCTCTCAACACCATTATTAAAATCGACAACGACGATGCCAGTACCTTGACCAAAATCCGTATCCAGCTTGCCATCGGCCAGTAGGCGTAAAATTTTAATATCTTCGCCAGCGCTTCCTTGATGCTGATTCACGGCAATATAAATAGCGCCGCCAGGGCTTATGGCAAGGCTAAATTCATTCGCATAAGAGTTGTTGAGGGTATGGCGAAAAAAACCCTGATCGGCAAAGACAGTATCCAGACTGCCATCAGGCATTAAACGCGCCAAAAACACATCCTCGGTGTTAACGTCGTTAACAAAGCTGCCTAGCAGTAATAACTTACCATCCGCCAGTTGAATGATATCCTTTGGTGCACTGCTGACACTGCCAACAGGAAAAGCTAAGACGCCGGCATCCGCAAAGGTAGTATCAACGCTGCCATCGGTTTTAAGGCGTAACAAAAATGGCTGGCTAATGCCGGCAAACTGCCCATAGCCATAAGCCAGGATGGTTTCATCATCCGCGAATAAGAGATTGTTAATCTGATAATTATTACTGCCTACCGCCATGATTTTTTGACCGTTTGTGGCAAAATCTGTATCGACAGAACCATCGATATGGCGGCGCATAAACAACAGTTGATATGTACCCAGACCGCCCGTGTATCCCGCTAGATAAATGTTATCTTCATCGTCCATCAACATGGCAGTGATATAATTGCTTTCATTATTGATATCTTCTACAAAATAACCCGTACAGCTCAAGCATTCGGCCACATCAAAAGCGCTAATCGTTAAAGGCTCAGAAACATTGCCCGCCGCATCGCTGACAGTCATAAGGCAATCACTGTAATGCCCTGCAGCCAGGGTTTGTAAATAGAGGCGATTGTTCCCCCTCACCGCAGTGCTGGTCTTACTCTGGCAACTGCCTTGGAATGCAATGTTACCGGCTTCGCTGCTGGAAAACTCAAATTTCGGGCGATCTGACAGGCTCTGGCCTATAGGGCTTAACTCAGACAAAATTGGCGAAGTGGTATCGGCCTTCGCGTTTATGATATCGGTATTAATACCGGTATTAAATTCAAACTCAAAACATCCACTCAGCAGCAAGCTAAATAAAAAGATAAACGTTATTTTCATTAAATGTTACCTATAAAAAAAGACAATGGTTTGACGTTGAAGAGGTTAAAAAGAAGCTGTAAATAAAGGCTTATTATTGTGTTAAATATTTCAATGAGCGGCCTGTTTCCGCAGCCAATAATTATCTTATATTATTCATCCTGAATCCAGCTAAATTGACTCACAAACATAGAGTCTAACGATTTCCTAAACGATTAAAACTCCCCCTATTGGGTGATAATCTTATAAAATACGTGATCGTTATTATTCAATAAAAGGCGGGTTTATTATCCCCGCCCTCATTGATCAAATGATCAGAATGTCTCTACTTTTATGGGCTGGTAACTCGTCGAAAAACCGTCAAACAATAAGCTACTATTTAGCCCCTATTCCCATAAACCTTGAAGTACAACATCGCAGTTCTGCACTATCCCTAATGCCTATCGCCATATTGTACTTCAAGGAAGTTAGGATTAAGGCTTACTCGAAAATGGCGTCGATCGAGTTTTTGCTCACTCATAAACGGCTGCTTATTGGTATTGGCTTCAGGTTACGCCAATGCGCTCAGCGGTGCCATTACCCTTGGGTCATCAGGAATAACGCAGTCGGGCCTTCCATCTTGCATGTCCCTAAAGTTAAAAATGCTAAAGGGCTGTGTTTATTTAATGTTATTAAAATCCCAACCCAGAACGTCGTAAGCAAATGACCATCGGGGTACTCTATTATGCTTTGATTTCCCCAATATCCAGAACTGATAGGCATTATCCGACAAGCTGGAGTTGGCCTGATAGACCAACCAGGTATCGACAAACTTTTGCCAACGCATGGTTGATTGCGGCAAAATATACGCGACGGGATTTTTAATATTCAGCCCCTTGGGTACCACTACTGTCCAGTTTGGATAGATCAGCGTCCATGCCGACGCTGATTCTGCCGTATACAACATAGCCTTGATGTCAGGATGTTTGCCGTTGAAAAAATCACGCAGATTACGTATTTCGATAATGTCGGCACCGGGAAAGGCTTCCTGCCCTGAACCTTCTTTGACACGGTATGATGTTGCAGCGATTTTGAGTGAGGGTAAGGTCAGAATTTCCGCGTAATCGGCAAATTTATTTCGGTCATGATCAGCAACAATCAAACCCAGTGATTCATTCATATAACTGTTACTGAACGTATATTCCAGTGCACGTTGCACACTCAGGCTTATGCCACCAACAACAATATCTATTTTTCCACTGTCCAGCGCCTCGTTAATTTGTGGCCAGTCCAGGCGTATTATTTCCAATGTCACACCCAGGTCTTTCGCCAGGCTATGGATCATCGCCATGTCGTAACCCACAACATTGCCATGTTTATTTCGAAAGGCGTAGGGTAAGCGGTTTTTTAAATAAGCGACCCGTAGCGTTCCACGCTCAAGAATGACATCACGTCTATCACGTTTACTATCGATACTCGATAAAGGCTCAATGCTTTCCTGCATTTTTACGGCAACGGTTTTTGATACTAACTCTTGCTCAATCAGCTGCTTATAACCGGTGTATTCATAAGGGATGCTATAGGTCAGCAATTTACCCAATAAAAACATCAACGCGGCACTGATTAATAGACTCAGCGCTGCTGTTTGATAGAGTTTTCGCCAGCTCAGCTGGCCGGTGATTGCCGCGGCGCCTAATAGACAAATAATGATGCCATGCATGGCGGCTAAGGCGGTTGCCATGCGCATAGTAAAAATACTGCCTAACAAATACAATTGAAACATGTCACTGGGCAGTTTGAAATAGTCCAGCATGAAAGGTAAAGCGACTGTTAGGCTACCAAAGGAAGTAAGAATGCCCAGCATGGTAAAGGCGGGATACTGTGAAGGGCTTAATTCTGACCCTGTGAACCATGCAGAAAATAGAATAAAACTAATGCCCATCAAGGTGCCAACACTGGGGAAACTATAAGTCGTTGGAACCAGTACATCAATGGCGGCAAGACTTTCTTCGCTGGTCATATTGCGTTGGTCCAACAGATATTTTGTACGTTCAGCGATAATAGGTAATACCACTAACACCGTACCCGTAGCAAACGCGGTAACCACGGCGAGTTTTGATTCCCGAATAACCTCGGCATAGGTAAAAGGGGTTGCCCATGCCACTAACATGGGCAAAGTGAAAATAACAAAGATCAGCCACAGTGCAAAATAACCCCATAGAAAAATCTGTAATCGATTTAACTCAACAAGTTCAAGCGTTCCCGCCGCCGCTGCTGATAATGCGAAAATACCGATCGGTGCTATTTTGGCTACTGCCGAGGCTATATTCATCAGTGCAGAGGAAACATTCTGTAATGACAGCATAAACTGTTTTTTATTCTCGACCCCAATCATGGCGACACCCAGAAAAATACTGAACACCACAATGGCTGGCACCATCGTATTGGCCATAGAATAAAATGGATTAGAAGGGATATAGAGGCTTAATAAATCCGGGGCTTGTTGCGTGTTGATAAGATCGCTGCTGAAAAAAGAAGCCGATGTCCATGATGGATAAGCTAACGGCATAAACAGCAACGTCAGCATGCTCAATATCCAAAGAAATAGCACAAGCCCTCCCCCCTTGATGCCTATCTTTTTTGCCACCGACATATCAAGGCTGCCCAGGCTACTAATCAGCGATACCAGAATGTATGGAATAACCGTCATTTGTAATAACTGGATATACACCTGACCAATAAAATTTATATTGCCCATGACTTCACCAAAGAAAAGACCAAAGGCGACACCTAGCACAAGGCTGGCCATCACCTGCATAAAGGGTGAAAGTTTTAGTGGATTGAGTGTCAAAATAAGCAACCAGTTAACGGGGCGCTACAGTATACCTAACACAAAAAATAAAGGAATATTTGCAATTTGTGGTGAATAATCGTGATACCCGTGCCCATCAACGCAGAGTTGCGAATCACATCAATGTTATTGGATGAAAGCTTGCCTGAGCCATTAGGGTCAAATCTTACATTTGACACTCATAGGGTTTAATTGCTCGGTTTACCGTTGCATAACTCAATAAAAGGACGCAAGACGTGTACTCAGGCGAAAGATAGCACGTCCTCCCATATACTCTCGATTTAGACAGTTACCTAAGAACGGTTATAGTTCTCAACTCCTTATTAATATCTGTAAAAACATATATTAACTCATGAAAACTCATTTTATGTTAGTATTTACAGATATTATATTGAATAAGGATGTCCATGGACTCTTTCCGTTACTTATCTGATAGTGAAATATATGCTGCCTTGGGCAAGGCTTTTGATACTGCCAGAGTTGCTAATGGCGTGCCTGATAAAGAAGTACTGGCGCAAGGCAATGTATCCTCCGATGCACTGAATAAATTTCGCCAGAATAAAGGCGGCATCACATTACTTAACTTTATCAAATTGATGCGCGGCATCGATGAGCTGGATAAGCTTGAAGCCCTATTTGCCGATGTGGAAAAGGTAGAACGCCAACGGGTCAGAAAATCAGACAAGCCTAAAAAAATTCAATGGGGCGATGAATCATGAGCCTTATTGAAGTCTTTCTTTGGGGCACAAAAGTCGGGCAGATCAACTACCCTAAAAACCAACCGCTATCCGAACCCATATCAACCTTTAGCTATTCCGATCAAGCACAAGAATTCGGCATTGATATCTCGCCGCTAACACTCAACACAAAGAAGAAATCACACAGCTTTGAAGATATTAGCTACAGAACCTTTAAAGGTCTTGCCGGTGTTTTCTCAGACTCGCTGCCGGATAAATTTGGGTCTCAGCTAATTGATATCTATATGGCTGAAAAAAATATTCCCGCCAATGAAGTGACCTCATTAGATCGCTTAAAGTACATCGCCAACCGAGGTATGGGCGCCCTTGAATATAGGCCCAGCGAATTAACGCATAGCGATAACGACCTTCAGACACTTGATCTTGCGATGCTGAATGAGCTTGCTTCAATGAGCAATACCAATAAAGAGGCACTGGCGCAGAAACTACATGATGCTGAAAGCAGATCTCAAGCCTTAAAATTTATTCGTGTAAGTTCCAGTGCCGGTGGCGCACGCTCAAAGGCCTTGATAGCGACAAAAGGCGATCAAATCAAAGATGGCACAGTTGATCACGGCACAGACCATGATTATTGGCTGCTAAAATTTGATGCCTATGAAAACAGTGACCGAGACGGTAAAGACCCCAAAGGCATGACCCGCGTTGAATATATCTATTCCATCATTGCCAGGGCCTGCAATATCAACATGCCCAAAACTAAACTTTTAACTGACGGCGATGATGCACACTTTTTAATTGAACGCTTTGATCGCATCAAACGTAATGGCAAACTCGATAAACTGCACTATGTGTCCTGGTGTGGCCTGGCACATGCACACAGAGATACGACGGGTACCTATTCTTATGAGCAACTGGTGCTTATCTGTAAACAACTGGGGCTGGATAGCGCTTCATTAAAAGAGCTGTTTAGACGTGCGGTATTTAATATCGTTGGTCTCAATCAGGATGATCACACAAAAAATTTCGGCTTCCTGATGGACAGAGAACTCAACTGGCAGCTCTCCCCTGCTTTTGACTTAACCTATGCCTATGATCCAACAGGCCGATGGACAAACAAACATCAAATTTTACTTAACCGTAAACAAGCTGATTTTGAGAGAAATGATCTTATTCAATTTGGCTTAAAATGCAATCTGACTAAAAGACAGGCTAATGAAATCATTGACCTTACCATTAAACATTTTAAAACTTTTGATGATTTGGCTAAAGAACATCAGGTGCCAGAAGATTTGATCGACACCATAAAAAGCCAGTTACGTTTGTATTTTTAGATCAATACCGTCGCAACTGAAATTGACTGAATTTGAGGAAAGGTTACCCGCTATCGGCAACATCGTGACTTTACCTGCCTTTTGTAAAAACCATTGTTTGTCCAGTGTCGCCGGGTTATAGATCAGACAGTTATGTTTGCTGACATCCTGCAGCCGCTTAAGCTTAGGATTTACCGGGAGTAAAAATCCTAGAAATCCATGAGGCTGAACACCACATGGATGCTGCCATTGTTATGGGGTGTTTTTTAAGCTTGCTTCAGATGTTCTACTGCTTGCTACGAAGTGATTTATCAATGTATTGACTTTGAATCATAAGAAAGTATTCTCCTAACAATATACATAAGACTTGCACAACATCACTTTAAAACATCAAGTCTAGCGTGCAATTAACACCTGCCCTTGCATCAACCTTCATGCTGATGTCTGCCATAACATGAATCTGTTGTTCATAAGCCTACAAAAAAATTCTGCCGCCGAATAAAGAGCCATTCTTAACTCGAACATGAATAAGCGAATAAAGCAGCTCAGCTAAGGCTGATATCGATTCCCTCGAAGCAGACGCCTGCATCACCACAGGAGCCAGTTATGTAATTAGAACAAACGGTAATTAATAAGGAAATTTTAATCAATTTTTAAGGATAAATTTTGAATACAATAAAGCAGCTACCCACAAGCGCTTACAGACACCCATCCCTCGACCTTTGTGTTATTGGCGTTACCGGAACCAACGGAAAAACAACCGTCGCTCATCTTATCGGTGAGGTACTAAAATCAGCAGGTTTAAATCCGTTTATCTTAGGCACATTAAATTCAGGCAATAAGGATTTATCCACCCCGGAAGCCGCAGACATCTATCGTTTCATGTGTGATCATCGAGATAATGGGGGTACACATTTTGTCATGGAAGTCACCTCTGAAGGCATTGATCAGGGCCGAATTTCTGACGTGGATTTTGATATTAAAATCCTCACCAATATCACCCAGGATCATCTTGACTACCATAAGACCTTCGCAAACTATGAAGCGGTTAAATTAAGTTTTATGGGCCAAGGCACAGCGCACAAAATATTCCCCAAAAACTATCAAAAAGAAGCCATCGATTTTATTCCCGCACTCCTGGGGGTCTTCAATCTGGCGAATACCAAGGCTGCCATAAGCGCCTTACGGCATTTGCATATTTCTAATGACATCATCAATAAAACCTTATCCTCCTGCTCTGCGCCCAGGGGACGTTTAGAATCTGTCAATATAGGCCAGCCCTACCAGGTATTTATCGACTACGCACACACACCCGATGCGTTGGAGAACGTGTTATCTACCGCTAAAGAAATCGCATCCAATCAAGATTCCAGGCTGTTAGTGCTCTTGGGCTGTGGGGGTAACCGCGATGCAGGAAAACGCCCGAAGATGGGTAAGATTGCCTCAGCGTTGGCTGACGTCTTAGTGATAACGGATGATAATCCGCGTGACGAGGACAGCCAAACAATCATCCAGCACATCGTTAGCGGCATAGCTTCTGATTTTAAAAACACCCTCATCATTTCCGATAGAAGAGCTGCAATAGAAGCCATGGTCAGTGAAGCCAGGGAAGGAGATGTGCTTATTCTGGCAGGCAAAGGGCATGAAACCTATCAGATATCAAAAAACAAAACGCTGTATTTTGATGATAGAGAAGAGATTATTAATAGCATAAACAAGAAAAAAACGTGTAACAACAAACCATAAAACAGACTTGCGGCCGTAGCCTATACTGTAAAATCAGCCTCGTGATAGAGGCCGATTTTTATGGAGCAAGCCTTGAAATATTTCGCCTACGGATCCAATATGTCGCTTTCACGATTAAGTGAAAGAATCGCCGATGTACAACAGCTGGGCTCCTATATTCTTAGAGCCCATGACCTGCGATTCCACAAGGCTGGCTCAGACGGTTCGGCCAAGTGCGACGCATTTTATACTCAGAATCCCGATGATTATATAATCGGTTCGCTCTATGAAATCAGCCCCAGCGGCATAAAAACATTGGATCAAATAGAAGGCCTTGGTGATGGCTACAATAAAAAAGATGTCACCGTAGAGCATAAATCCGGAACCCAGTTTACCGCTACGACCTATTACGCGATGCATATTGATATCACGCTTAAACCCTTTTCCTGGTATAAAAATCATGTACTCGTAGGCGCAAGAGAACTTCAATTACCTGAAGCTTATATTAAACGCATTGAAACCATCAACAGCATCGATGACCCAAATACAAAAAGGGATGCACAACAACGAGACTTACATAAGTAGCCATACTTAGCCCTGCCAGGCGCCTGCGAATGCACTCAGGTAATCAATAAACAACATCGTCTTCTTTGGTGTCCAGCGTCTAACCGCCATCAATAACGTCTTTAACCAGGCTTAAGCGACGGTTCCCATTCGGCAACGGCAATAGACTCCACCGCAGGCAAAGGGCCATTAAATTATTTTTTCAGATGTTTCTCTTTAAACGCCACTGCATCGGCGATATGACTAATTCTGCAGCCAGCTCACCTTCCAGAACCTGTTTATCAAACTGCATCGACAAAAATGGCTAGAATAGAAGCCCATAACGCCACAATAAAAAGCACTTCCAAAATTATCTCTTATATCCATCAAAATATTGACGGCTAACTGAAGATCTCAAAACGATAAAATTAATTAAAATGAGTCAATTAAACATGTAAAAATTTTTATTTCCGCTCTATGATAATTGCCTTATCGTTTTAAGCGATGCACTTTTAATTATCTGCTAGGCAATTGACTGCTAGCCCCCTTAGTATGACCTAGGGAATCTGAATGGAATCATTATTATGTCTACCCGTTTTTATGCTGCAAGTTTTCTCATCTCTTTTTCAATCATATTTTCAGGCTGTGAAGGGGATGAAAAAAACATTATTATCACGCCTAAAAACTCCGCGCCTATTGCTAATGCAGGTGACGACCAGCATGTTAATAAAGATGTTTTAGTCATGTTAGATGGAACAAAAAGTTCTGATGATGATGGCGATGGGCTGATTTATTCTTGGCTATTACTTGAAAAACCCAATACCAGCACAGCAACCTTAAATGGTTCAGATACAGAAAACCCTAACTTTACTGCTGATCTTGACGGTCAATATAAAATCCAACTAACCGTCAACGATGGCCTCATTGATAGCTCTGTTGATGAAGTGATAATAATCAGTGCACCCAACGTTACTGTCGATAGTTTTACAGGTTCCGGCGCTCTGCAAGGTTATATCACTAACAACGAAGCACTGTTGCCTGACATCACTCAAACCGATGGCCGTTATCGCGCGCATTTAACCGATAACAGCAATAATAAAACCGTGCATTTCCACCAAGATCAAGGCCGCTTGGATGCCAAATTAACCAACTTCCCCTTTGAGTATATTGCCCGAAATATCGGCATAGGTATGGTTTCAGATTCTCAAACCGCTCCTGCGGCTGTTGATACACCTTATATGTTTGCCGGCGTGCAGATTCATGTAACAGATCTAAATGATACAAACTCATCACATATTGTCGTAGGGCACAGAGGTGGAACCGCATTTACCCTTGAAGGAAAAAACACACTAAACGGTGTCTCTGCAGTGAACGACTTAGGCCCCAATATAGCCCCAGAGGGACGTCTTGATATTAGAGTGGTGGGCAATGCAGACCAAACTTTAAGCATCTATTGGCAATTACCCAACCTTTCAATAGGCAGCCAAGCCGATACATGGATTCCTTACAAAGATACCGGACGTCTACCAGAAACCGCCCCTAACTATGCTTCATCTGTTTATGTAGGCTTGATTACTTATGCCTGGAATACTGAAACAGATTTTGTTGGTACCTGTGACAGCGTAACGCTTTATCAATATTAACGGCTTGCTCAGCAAGTTCTTATAAACCAGAGCTTAAGTTATTTCTGCAGTTTTTTTATTGATACTTAAGCGTAACAGATGGTTTGCCAGCGGTTCTAATGCCAGGAATTTGGCTATTCTCATCAGGGCTTTATGTGCTGATACCATAAGCCCTCCGTGAATGAAAATGGTGCTTGAGTAAGCTACATAATCTATTTGAAGAATAGAAAGCTAATACACCACTAAAGCACTGATAACGTAGTATTTTTAATTCTTATAAAACCTGAATATTAAACGTTTTAAATATATACCCATTCATAATTTTGCTGACAAATAGATGATAATCTTCATGGGCTAAAAGCAATAATCACCTCCAGTACTGCAAGGTGTACGGATGAATTACGGAAGATAAAGTCAGCTACGATGGGAAACATCGTAATTTAAACATCAGGGCTAGACCTGCCTACGGCATTTAAATAACAAAAAAGGTAATCAGCAGCGTAAAAATAGCCACATAAACGTCATCTAAAGATGATAAATTTACATATAAAGGTAATCACAATGTGTAATTTAAAGATAAAAAAGGTAATGACCAGCTTATATCCTGCAACGTGTCTCAATATTAAACGAGCGCATATTTGATGAAAAAAACGACCTGCTCATTATTGATGAAATCGGTGAGCATCAGAGCGCTATCAATGCGCTAAAGCTATTTGCCCAAGAAAAATCCCAACTGTTTGTTGCCGCATCCGGCTCCAATATTGGTTTGCTAGGCTCTTACCCTGTCGGTAAAGTGCAAGAATTCACACTGCGTCCCATGTGCTTCGAGGAGTTTCTAATTGCCGGGGGTAATCAAGCGCTTATTCAAGCCTTCCAGGATATCAACCGCGATAAAACGACTTACACACAATTAGATAAAGTTTTTAAAGAATACCTGTTTGTCGGTGGCCTGCCAGAGGTCGTCGCCACCTGGTATGAAACACCCAAAGATAACATGCAGCAACGCATAGAGAATGTTGAGCGCATTCTAAAAGCGCTGGATAACGGCTATCAGCGTGACACACATAAATATGCCGGACGATTTGATGGAAAGCTGATCGAAAGCGTCTTTAACAGCATATCAACACAAATGCATAAAGCTGAAGACTACTCCGTAAAACGCTTTAGATTTGCCGATGTAAATGAAAAAAAACCCAAATATACACAGCTTAAAAACTCCATTGACTGGTTGGTTAAATCTAAACTGTGCAGTAAAAACAAACTCGTTGAAAACCCCACGCCACCGTTACCTGTGCGCTGCAAAGAAAACACCTTCAAACTATTTCCACATGATATAGGCTTGGCGCGCTATAAAATGCAATTAAATTACTTTGATGTTTTGCGCCAGGAGTTTTCGTACAAAGGCTATTTTGCCGAGTGCTTTGTCAACAACGAATTATTATGTTCAGGCCTGGATGAAACCTATTCTTTTAATGCCAAAAATTATGAAGTGGAATTTATCCTCTCAGACCCTCTTGGTGGTGTTATTCCGCTAGAGGTTAAAAGTGGAAAAAATACCCGTGCAAAGTCACTGGCCTATTTTAAAGAAAACTTTGCGCCTAAAAGAACCATTAAACTCATTGGCGCAGCAGGTGGTGTTAAAGATCAACAAAATAGTGTGATGCCATTATTTTATATTCAACCGCTTTTGGCCCAGATGCAACGCCAGGCGTATGAGAGTTAAACCATTCAGTGACAGATACCTAAGTAGCAAGCAGACGGCGCTTAGCATGCCCCATCATGTAAGCAACGCCGGCTTATGCTCAATAACAAGCCCCTACCCAACTAACCCTGCCAGCTGCCTGCGAATGCACTCAGGTAATCAATAAACAACGTCGTCTTCTTCGGTGTCCAGCCTCTATCGGGGGTCATGGCATACAGATTCAGCTCAACCGAGCTATAACTGGGAAACAACTGCACCAGCTCACCACTTTGCAATTCACGGTGAATACTCGTCGGGTTTCTGCACTATCACTAATTCCTATCGCCATCTTGTACTTCAGGGAAGTTAGGATGGGGGCTAAATCCATCTTATACTCGGGAGATAATCTTACTTACACCCTTCATATACAAGGGCGGCTTACGGCTATAAAAGTAGCCATTTTAATTTTAAGTTGAAGCACAACTCAATAGCTGTTTTGACACAAAGCAGCCTAAGAGTTTGAAGGGACGTTGTGTCGTTAGAGCTCTTTCTCTGTATAGAGGAGGTCTAAAGTTTATTTTTCATTTAAGCATCCTCATGTATTAGGACTGAATCAATTGTTTGTGCCACCATCGAAGCATCGTAGTAGGCAAGGCGTCTGGTTATTTCAATGCTTTCAAAATCATCCACCGTAGGAGAGAGAGACAAGTTTGTAACCTCGCACCCCATATAAACTTCTAACCAGCGCTGAAGATAGCCAATGCCAAAATCATCGGCTTCATTACCTGCGCCTTTTCGGTAATCAGAAGCGCTGCTGCTAATCACCACGGCGGGTTTGCATGAAAGTAAGGATTTATATCCTTCTTCTGGTGACCATGAAAAACATAGGCCTGGCTGAGTAATAACATCGATATAATGTTTTAACACATAGGGTATAGAGAAATTCCATATCGGTGAGGCGATGATAACGATATCGGCCTGACTAAATTGTTGTACATAGTGCTCAACTTTTCCCCAGGCTTTTTGTTGTTCTTCATTCAAAGACTGGTTCTCAAAAAAAGCGTATTTTGCACTGAGCAGATGGCCGTTCATTGCAGGCAAGGGTTCTTTCCATAGATCAATTTCATCGATGCTTAAATCTGAATGATTTTTTTTCAGGTTTTTAACAAAATGCTCAGACAGTTGTGTGCTACTGGAGTTTTCCTCCCTTGGGGAACATTTTATGACTAATGCTTTTTTCACTGTTTGCTTGCCTGTTGATAATTATGGTGGCTAAATATTATCGTTATTTGGATCAATCAAAAGGTCCAGTTTTTCTTTTTTGCATGGTCCACTTTTATGATTGAAACATCTGCCAACCGACAACAGCGTTCTCAGTTTGAATCAATATCGGTTAATCCAGAGAGTAAAACAGCCATTTTTCGTCAATTAGAAGAACAGATTAGAGAAGCTATTTGGTCGGGGAAATTGAAAGCGGGAGAACGACTTCCTTCAACGCGTCAACTAGCACAAGACCTTGTTATCGCCAGAAATACAGTCGTAAATGCTTATGAACAGCTGATGGTAGAAGGTTTTATTGAGACCATAAAGGGATCTGGCACACGAGTCACAGATAACTTCCCCGAGCGTAGCATAGGTCAATTTATAGAGGCCGATCTTATAGATGAACGCTTACATGAAGTAACGCTCTCAATACGTTATCAGGAACTGATGGCAAGCAATCTCGCTCTTCCCCAGAAAACAGGCACTACAGCCAGAGCTTTTAGGGCTCACACACCTGCGTGTAAAGAGTTTCCTAGTCAACTGTGGTCAAAGTTGATGACAAGAAGGTTAAGACAACAGCCAGAGTTATGGATGGAGGCTTGTCCGTCAGTCGGTTACGCTCCGTTACGTGAAGCCATCTCTGCATATCTGGGTGCTGCGCGAGGTTTAAGTACTGAGGCCGATAAAATAATCATCACCGCTGGTGCCCAGCAGGCGGTGGAACTGTTAGCCAAGATTCTTATTGATCCCGGCGATATTGTTTGTTTTGAAGATCCTGGCTACACCCATGCAGCACAAGTATTTAAGATGGCTGGTGCAAATATAGTGAATATTCCCGTCGATGAACAAGGGCTGGATGTTGCAAAGCTGAAGTCCCAGGTAAAAAAAGCCAAGCTTGTTTATACAACACCCTCTAGCCATTTTCCGTTAGGTGTGACGATGTCGCAATCTCGAAGAGCCGCATTACTGCAATGGGCGAGCGAATCGGGCGCGATGATTGTAGAGGATGACTACAACGGTGAGTATAGATACCGTGGTCGTCCCTTAGCAACCTTACACTCTATGCGTAACGATGATAACGTGATTTATATCGGCAGTTTTAGTAAGTTATTATTCCCTGCATTACGATTGGGTTATATGGTTGTGCCCGAGGCTTTAATTAAACCTCTAAGCACGGTACGCTGGTTGCTGGACAGACACTCTCCTCCGTTAGAACAGGCGGTTCTTACCGACTTCATTAATGAAGGACACTTTTCTCGTCATCTAAGGAAAATGCGTAACCTTTATGCACAGCGCCAGCAAGTATTACTTAAAGCTGCACAGGATTATTTAGCCGATATTTTACGTGTGGATCCACTTGATGGCGGTTTACATCTTGTAGGTTATTTACAGCCGGGTATTGATGAGCAGCGTTTATTGGAAGCCGCTGAGCGTGCTAATATTGAAATCATGCCAACATCGTTGTTTAGTGTTAGACACTGTGAAAACCCCAGTATAATTCTAGGTTATGCACCCTATAGCGAGAAAGATATTATCAGTAGTGCAAAAAAACTTGCCAAGGAGTATTACATCTAAAGGTATATATTCGCTTATTCGTTGATGGTCAGAGTTGCGATATGGATGAGTGAACTGCCTGTGGTGAGCAGAGCCGAATGCTAAAGCCTAACAATAAAGCCTATTATTCAAGTTGGATCTAACAGATAAATACCAGATAAATACCCGATAAATACCCGATAAATACCCGATAAATACCCGATAAATACCCGATAAATACCCGATAAAGTATGCTCTACAGAGTTTAATCCGTACTGTTTTAAATTAATTTATTTTAGAAAAACTCACAGATGGCAGAGCTGCCGAGATCTAATAATACAGCCGCAATGAGTCTATTGCAGCCCCTCAACATTAATTGCTAAAAACACTCTAGAGTATCTGGAACATACCCTCAAAATATTTTCATTGAAGAGCCGCTTTGAAAATCAACGGTAAGTAGAGTGTTAAGCATATTAGGCCTCCTTTCGTTAATCCTAGACGTAAAGAGTTGCGATGTGAATGAGGCGAACTGCCTGAAGTGTATAAGGGGGATTACCCCCTAATTCTCTTAAACCTTGATGGTCAACATTTTGATGCTGTTTAGTCATCTGACGTAATTCAGTAGAATAGAATGGCAAAAGATATAAAGCCATACGCTGTAAATACCCAGTAGTTTTAACAGGTAAAAGCTAGGTAGCGTATGCCCTAAAATCTATGCCTGTACGATGCGATTAGGATCTTTAGCTTATAAAAACACCTCTGGTGGCGGCGCTTGAGCCTCAGGCAGCCGAAAAGCGGGTGGGATATTTTCAGCGATTAAATCCAAATGCGTTAGTTACCGGCGTCGATTAACTTACAAATCAATCTCGATATCAGAGCCTGGCCTAGCGGAGCATAGTAAAATGGAGCCAGGCTCATCTAGCGTTGCACAGTTATCGTCCTGTATCACCTCACCATTAATCACTTTTACAGAACATGCCTGGCAAGCTCCGTAGCGACAACCAGCCTCTGGATAGATGCCCTGCTCCTCGGCTAACTCTAATAAAGAACCGGAAAGCGGCGTCCATGGTATTTTAATATTCGAACGCTTAAAGTGGACCTGATACACTGTGCCCTTATCCGGTGATATTTCTAATGGCGGTGCTTTCTTAAAGGTTTCATAATGAATATCTTTTTTATCGACGCCCCACGCAATCAGCCCGTCATATAAAGTCTGCATAAACGAGTAGGTTCCGCACAAGTAAAATTCGCTGTTCGCCGTGCCAACCAGCCCCTTTATGTGATTTAACTCCAGGCGCCCCTGGTGCTGATAGTCATGGTTGAAATGATCGTCACCATTGGCCTGGCTATAGGCTGTATACAGAGTAATATTGTCCCGCTGGCTGTATTGATTTGTTGCTTCACTAAACAGGTGACTCTGTTTATTTTGAGTGCCATGTATAAAAAACAATGCTCTGCCAGAGTTCTCGCGCGCTGCTTGCTCCAGCATCGCAAACATGGGGGTTATACCAACGCCTATACTGATAAATACTAATGGCTTTGCGTTGCTATTTAACGATTGGTTTGCTGGCGGCAAATAGAATTGGCCGTGTGGCCCTTTAACAAAGACCGTATCCCCCTCTTTTATATGATCATGTAGATAGCCCGACGCCATATCGTCAGTTATATCATTTATGTTAGTTTGTGGCTTTTGCTTTTTTACGGATATTCTGTAACCGTTCTCGGAAACGTTATCCGTCGACTCCTGTGACAAGGAATAAGAACGAATAAACGTTGAATATTGCTCACCAGCTCGCATCGCAAGCACAATATGCTGGCCGGCTAAATAGGGATATATTTCTGCCTTTGATCCTTCTGTTGCTTGAGGGCTAATATAGAAGGAGGTGACATCATGGGTTTCAGCGATTTTTTTACGGACAACAAATGGCATGAACCCCTGTTTTAACAGTTTGTCTTCAGCGCTGATATCGGCGCTCTGTTGCAGGTTTTTTTTGTGTCTCTTGTCTTCATAACTTAAAGCTTTACCGAGTAACTTTTCACGAATTTTTCTTTGAAGACCTGCAGTTTTTTTTCTAAACCTACTGGCGGGGAGATAGTTGACAGGGTCACCGATGCACACCTCCCCCTCTGTCACCACACTGGCATAACTACCCACAAATTGTTTGGCTGTTTGGCGGATTGCGCTTGCCACTTTATTGTCTTGTTTTAAACCCGGCTGAGCTTGTGCTGGCATGGAACAGCGAATAGTTGGGGATTCGACTTTGATGACACTAGCGCCTATTTCCAAATAGCCGCCGCACCATTGATTCTCTAAAAATCCGGTGTTAGTAGTACATGTGTCGATTAAAAAATTGGGCCGAAATCGTCGCACATCTATATCGGCTTCAGGATTCGTTTCTTGTAACCACTGCAACGTAGCACTGGTTAAAAAATGCAGTGGATAAGCATCATAATGGGTAAACGGTAGCGTGGCGTATTTCCCTAACGTTACCATTCGACGCAAAGGCATGGAAGCGATGCCGCTCAAATCTCCATCGGGCGTCATCCCGAATTCATGGCGCATCACGGCTGGACTAGGTGGAGGGCTGAGTTTTCGGTAATAGCCAGTGTCTTTTTGCAAGTGATTTAATGTCACAGGCTGGCCAATAAAGGCTGATATAATCGCATCAACGGCTGAGTCATCGGATAAAACCTGACGGCCATCAGGCAAGCTTATTTTAACCGCCGGGATATCACTAGAGTTATTAATGCTTTCAACATACTCCGCTTGCAGTTGCAATAGTTTGTTAAAGCGTTTGGCTCCGACGATTTCATCGAATATTCGATCTTTTAATGCCCAGCCACGATCACCTTTAATTCCCAGCGTTTGCACTTCTGCGTTCGTCACGGTATGACCGGCCATAGATTTTACCGGGTAACGCCAGATTTCTTTTATTTCGCCGATCTTATTTTTCATGGTTTTTATTCGTTTTTGGTTTGTTGCATGAAAACTCTGCTGATTATGAGCTATCCGTCGTGTGATCCAGCTTTAAATAACCATAAATCGCAAAAGTGCGGTATGCTTGACCTGTCACTTGACAGAGTACCACCTGTCGACTGACAGGTAAAGTGAGGTAAATTACTTTTTACTCAGTGGATAATATGTCAGAAAAGAAACAGGAAATTTTAGCGAAAGCAATAGTCATTATTCAACAGCAGGGCTACGCCGCCCTCACGATGCGGCACCTGGCCAAGTGTTGTGATTTAAAATTAGCGTCCTTGCAGTATCATTTCAAAACACGTGATCTTTTGATTGAAGCGATTGCTGAATATATTCTCGCTACCTATACCACATCATGGGATACCAATAACACTGAGTTTGAGAGTGTGAGTATCCATGCTGTAATCGATTTCATCATTGAGGATATGGCACAGGAAGAAACAGCCAAACTATGGCCGCAGTTATGGGCGATGGGCTTGGTTGAACCAAAAATGAAATCGATGTTGGACACCATGTATGCGCCCTATATTGACTTTTTCGTGACTAAATTGACTAAACTGGGTTGTGAACATCCACTTGAAGAGGCGTTGGCATTGGTCTCGACGCTGGAGGGTTTAATGCTGTTTGTTGGTCATGGGCAAAAACATGAAACCCGTAGAGCTGCGGTAAAAGAAGTCTTGCTAGGTAACTTAACGTTGAAGTTTGGTGAGTGCATTTCGAATTAAATATGTTTTGCGGGGCAGAATAATTTTTACGCCCCCAAAGCTCTAAGTTTAATCAATTTTATCGGCATATTATCTTTCGGTTTAGGCTGCTGGAATGTCTGCATAACCGGTTCTTTGTATGCGCAGGCTCAAAATCGTACTTCAACATAACTTATGCAGGAAGCATTTATACTCCATTTGAGAAAAGCGTATACCGATAGAAATATGCGCGCCACCGCCAAAGGGGTGAAGAATAAAAGGGTGAGCCTTATGTTATTTTCGCTCATCACTAAAACGTTCAGGGTCAAACTTCGCGGGCTAGGGAGGGTACTATATGAAAACTCTACGCCGGGTTTTGCAATATTCTCTTTAAACCAGCCATTGCCTATATAGGATATGACTGTAAATTTATCGCGAACTATATCTTCAACTGATTCTATTTCTCTTATCCGCTCAATTCTCGGGTGATCGCGATAGGTACCTCTCTATGCATGTCGATTGCTTAAATCTGTAGCCTTACCACCTTCCTAATGCCGCTGCTTTCCTTGTGAATATCCATGCCGGTAAAAACTGTGTTAGGATTTTGCATGTCGACCTCCGTTATATTGTCGAAGATATAATGGCGGTGGACGCAAGTTTAGCCCACGTAGAAGGTCTAAAACCTGGAAGGTGGGACCACTATGTCTAAATGAAGGAATATTGAACATTATCCCCACTAGCAACATTGACCAGCCTGCCGAGCACGATATCTACGTAGCCGGTGATGCTGAGATAGCGCAGGTTTGCAAGCTATTAGCCAGTGCCTTTACTGACGACCCTGTCCTTGGCTGGCTGAGTGGACAGCCTAAAATTTATGACGAGTTGTTTCGTTCTCAGGCTGAAGCGCTCTATAAACACCACGGTCAAGTCTATATAAATCGAGAGCAGACCGGTGCCGCGATGTGGCTACCGGCGGGTGTCTCCGCAAAGCCACCGTTTCATTGGCGGATGTTAACGGGCATGTGGAGTCTGGCCTGTACCGGCGGCCTTAAAAGCCTTAGACGTGGCGGAATTCTGCAAAAAATTATGGCTGAGCACCATCCGAATGAACCACACTTTTATCTGCATGCCATAGGCGCCAGTATTGAGAACCAGGGGCGTGGCATCGGCTCGGCGTTGATCAAGGCCGGGCTAGATGCCTGCGACCAGCAGGGTATGCCTGCGTATTTGGAATCAACTAACGAAAAGAACAATCCGCTATATGAACGCTACGGTTTCGAGGTTGTTGGGGAAGCAACACTGCCCGAGGGTGGGCCTGGGATGTGGTTTATGCACAGGGAAGCACGCACAAATCGCTAAAATATGAATTATCGATTCGCCAAAGGGATGTTATCGCTAATCCACATCGCAATTCTCACCATCAACGATTAATCGAATGGGGCCTTAATAGGCCTATACCCAGTTGCCAAGCGGCCCTTCAATGAAATTTTTTTAGGGGATTCGTCTAGACGCTTTGGAGTGTTTTTAGCAATGGAGATTGAAGGACTGCAATAGCCTGGTTGCAGGCTGACTATTAAGCTAAGCGGCATCAACTCAGTGCCCGCTTCCGACACTAAGCTCGACATAAACGCGGTATTCATTGACGACGGTTTATCATCGATAAGAACCCAATAAAAGTAACCCAACTAAGCCTGCCAGGCGCCTGCAGAGGCACTTAGGTAATCAATAAATAACGTTGTCTTCTTTGGTGTCCAGCGTCTATCGGGGTACATAGCATAGAGATTCAGCTCAACCGAGCTATAACTGGGAAACAACTGCACCAGCTCACCACTTTGCAATTCACGGTGAATAATCGCGGCAGGCATCATTGTGATACCCGTGCCCATCAATGCAGAATTGCGAATCACATCAATGTTATTGGATGCAAGGTTACCCGCTACCGGCAACACCGTGATTTTACCGGCCTTTTGTAAAAACCATTGCCTGTCCAAAGTTGCCGGGTTATAGATCAGGCAGTTATGTTTGCTGACATCCTGTAGCCGCGTAAGCTTAGGGTTGTTTAACAGGTATTTAGGTGAGCAACACAAAATCACCTTAAAGCTATGCAGCTTCTTCGCCACCAGGCTGGAATCAGGCAGCTTAACAGCCACTCTCAGGGCCAGATCAAAACCCTCCATAACGATATCAACATTCCTATCATCCAAGGCCAAATCCCGCGAGATATCCGGATATTTACCCAGGAAGTGATCGATACCCCCCTGTTTCCTCAGGCTGAATAACCCCCTGGCCAAACTACTTAAGCAGAGGACGATAAAGAAGTGCGCCTGCCCCACCAGGTATAATCAAATAACCGCTGCTTAGTGAAATGCATAAAAATACATAAATATCAACAACTTAATGAAACAAGAAGTCTTTTCACCTTCCCAAACACACATTTCAGTCAAGCAACAGTCAAACAAATTGACTTGCTCACTTTACAGGCAATAAGGTGGATACTTACGTTTCATCAAACAATCATATGATCATAAAAATGCATTTACCCCCATAAATTCAATCACCTAGCTGAGCACGTAAAGCTAAAACCCATCTTTTTGTAAAATCCAATCAAGCAACAGTCAAACAAATCAAGCCCAGTGAGGGATATAACGCATTGCCTTGCTACCAGCCTCTGGATCGTAAGGCCTTATTACCCCTGCATTGAATGTATCTTTAATGATCCTGCTCACCATCGCACTATTTTTAGCTTCAATACTAAAGCGCTCACGCAGCGAGGTATTATTCACATGCTCACGATTCACATATTTAAGACAGCAGTGCATATAACAGGCGTGCATCCTGTCTTCTTTATCCATTTCGGAAAAGGTTTTATAGGCAAATAAAATGGCTCGGGTATGTTTATCGTACCGACTCAAATACCGGTGCGGGTAATTGATAGAGTTCCGTTTGAAACACAACTTTATCTATACCCGAACCACGCTCTTCACAAATATTGATACGACGCATAAATGACGCCAAGGCCTCATTCCTACTCTGTGGAGGTGTATCTAAAAAACGGTCCGTATCAACTAACGGTAGACCAGGATTGGTTATTTCCATGCGCATATCAAATAATTCAATCATAGGGCCTGCACCGGTGATTGAAAAATCTTGGTGAATAATCGCATTCGCCACCAATTCACGTATTGCTAACTCCGGATACATAGGCACTTCTTTACGAAAGACTTTACCAATCTCTTCGTTAGAAGGTAGCAAGGTTTTGATATAATCAATAAGCCCTTCAAAACCTATTGCATAACCTTTATCACCTTCTATTTCACGCACCGTTTCTATACGGCTATTACCACGATATAAAATTAAACGTACGGACTTTCTATTAAGGTGGCGAAAATCTTGTAACTTTTTCGCAAACAAAATAGCGCCTAAATTACTGATACACCATGAGCCATTGGTATTTTTAACAATAAACCGTTCGGCTTCAAATGCGGCTAAAATACCCTCACGCCCCTCAGGCAGAGACTGGTCAGTTAAATAGAAATAGGCAGGGTAGTCCAATAACTTAAGTACCTCTTCAGCAGTGACATTGTCAGCAGCAGATTGAAATTCAAAGGGCGTTTTATCAAACACGCGCCATAAAGCACGCTCTTTTTCTTTAAAGGCATCCAGTTTTTTCTTATAAGAGCCGACTCGAATGTATTCGGTACCATCAAACTGAACGGGTGTATGAGCTGCGGCTTGAATCTCAAGAATAACCACAGGGAATTCATCCGACACAACAAACTCATAAAAGCGAAAATGAATTTTAGGGGCCGTTTTCTGTAACAACCAACTCTCCAGCTCTTGCTGCTTATGCTTTGCGGTAGAAGGTTTGAATGCTGTGCCTACAACCTTATGCGCTTCATCCTCTACTCCCCAGACCAAATAGGCAGATTGCTTGCCAATAAGGATGGTACTTGGAATTAACGCTAATCAAGTTCACCTAGTCATAGATACAACACGTGAAGTAAATTTTCAGATGCATTAGGTTTACCTATGGCCATCGCCCCCTCTCATCACATATTCGACACTAGCGGACGTGGTTTCATCCGGTCATCGATCTATATCGAACAGTCCAATCTGTGCGTCCTGAATCTACGATTTATCCGGATTCCCTGACGTTGTCGATAATACAATATCATTTGATCAGAAAACTTCACAGAATAGGAATCCGTCGGAAAAAAGCGAGTTGGCCCATAGGAAAAAGCTATTAAAGATTAAAAGCCCTGGCTAGCAACGTGTAAGATCGCAGTCTATCGTCAAAGTCATGGCAATTGCTCAATACGGTCATCTCCTGCACACTATGTTGTTCCGCCAAGTCTAATAACTTATTTCTTAACTGGGTGGCAGTGCCATAGACAACGCCTTTATCCAGTTCTTCGAGTATCTGTCTTTCATGGGCCGTCACCGAAAAATTAACGACTTCAGTAACTGATGGGAAAGGTATCCGGCTTCCCTGTGAAAGCTTCATTAACCACAGTGTTCTACACAGGGCCAAATTTCTGGCTTCTTCCTCAGAGTCTGCACAATACGCCATCACTCCTAAACCGGATTCTGGCGATGCCTGAAAGTCCGTAGGTTTAAAATTCTGCTGATAATATGTTAGAGCTGGCAGGCTTTTCTCTGGTGAAATGAAATGCGCAAATACATAGCTCAATCCTTTTTCTGCGGCTAGCTCTGCACCGTTATTAGACGAGCCTAGCAGCCATAGTTCTGGTGGTATTTCAGGTATAGGGCCAGCGACAATCTCTTCTGGCTGTTCTGGATTTGTATTAATTAATGAACAAACTGCCTGAAGTTTTTCTGAAAAATTGTCTCTATCGGCGCTATGGTCATACGCCAGAGCGTCCGCTACTTTAGCATCTGTGCCGAACGCTCTGCCTATTCCCAAATCAATGCGACCAGGATACATAGCGCTAAGAAGATTGAAATTCTCGGCAACTTTAAATGGACTATAATGAGGCAACATAACGCCACCTGATCCCAGGCGAACTCTCTGAGTTTCATGGGCCAATCGTGCGATGAGAATTTCAGGTGAGCAACTGACAAAATTGGATGATACATGGTGCTCTGCCAGCCAAAATCGATGATAACCTAGCGTATCAGCCAGTTTAGCGAGAGTAATAGTGTGTTCCAGGGTTTGTTTAACAGTACAGTTATCGGGAATAAGCGTTTGATCAAGAATATTCAGTTTTAAATCCATTATTAAAATCCTTTCGCCTTCATAGTTTCTGGTTACTATCCCAATACTAAAACGCTCGGCATGAGTCCTGTTTGAAAGTAACCTAACAGAACACAGTCTTAACCGTCTCATAGATTTGAATAAAATTTGTTTTGTATGAAGAAGTTGACATATTCTGGCTGAGTTTACCTATTTTTATAGTCGATGAGAATACTAAAAGTACAGGGGGGGGGAGAAGATAAGAAATATAAGTTTAATAGAAATAACCGATCTAACAGGTTAACTTTATATTCGATTGCAGGCTATAAACGTTCAATTTTCATTGTAAGTAATGCAACTGTAGTCATCCAATGCATTCTTAATGCACGATGAATCCCAGTTTATTTTTCTTATACCCTAGGCCGCTTAAGCCTCGTTGCAGGCTGACTATTAAGCGATGGCGGCTATTGCCGGCGTGGATGAGATGCGCATGAGCCACCCGGTAAAACCCGATGACAGTATCTACGTCAAGGTCTGGATTGAACACGCACGCCTATCCAAATCCAATCCTGAACGGGGTATCGCCACAACTAAAGTGGAAGTGTATAACCAGGAAGATATTCTGGTGATGAGTTATAAAAACTCGTCTCTAGTGATGTGCCGCCCGAAATAAAAAATGGGTGAACAATGGGTAGTGAGGGCTGCCGCTGGTATAGCGGCATCTTCCATCAAAAAGTTACAAACGGATAGGCTGACTCATGGTAATCGGAGTACGTAGCGAAGCGAAGAAAGCTCCTTTACACCTCTCGAACGCAAGGTAGACTTAATCACGATCAAGCCCAGGATGATAGAGGCCGGCACAGAAGTATTAATCAACCGTTTACAGCAAAAGGGAATATTGCAACAGCAGGCGGATGCATGGCATCACAATATTTAGCGGCATGGATGATTGCCAAATTAGCGGGGGAAAAAGAGGCGGAATCGGCAATGCATTATGTGGCAGCCGTGGGTGAAAAAGAATCTGCTGTATCTCATAGCATGTCGGTCATTAAACCTTATATTCACGCGTTATAAAATGCATAACGATACCCAGATTCAGAACTTCACTCGCTGTATTTATCGACGAGATACCTTTAGCGATGATCTAATCTCTATTCAAAAAAATGGATACATAGGTTACAAAAAACACCCTTTCAAGTCAACAAACAAGATATAGCTAATATGTTATAGTGTGAGCGCCACTATTTTAAAAGGATTTAACATTGCTAAACCGGCGCGTAATACACGGAATCCTGATAGCAATCTGCTACTTACTACTCAGCTTAAACACAGCTCACTCTTCAGCGCTAAAATTATCCTCCGATAATGGCGACTATGCGATTGGCCATGCCATACACTATCTTGACGATAAAAAATATGATGCCGTTCTTACGGCTGAGAATTTCGCAGACATAGAAATCAGATCTTTAAAAAAAAATCATGCCTCTCAGTTTAATCTGGTGAATATGGATTCAGGGTATTGGCTACGGGTTGATCTTGTCAGTGATGTGCCTAACCCCGAATCCTGGTTCCTGCACTCAGATCGCGCCTTATATGATTTAAGTGTCTATTCTATGGTGAATAATCAGCCAAATACGCTAAAAAAAATCCCTTCTCAACTTCAAGGCGGTCGCTCTGTCTATTCATTTGAATTAAACCATGATCACACGGTGAGCTTGCTCATACATGTTAACGGAAAAACAGCTATCCCCCTCTATGTTCAAGAGGCCAGTGATTACAAAAACGCCGCTATCACCATCAACCACCTGTTTTCTGCACTTGCCGGTCTTCTCTTGGGGCTTGTGGTCTACAATTTTTTCCTATACTTACGTTTACAACAAGCCTCATATTTATATTACGTCTTTCATCTGATTTTTTCACTGACAGCTATCATGGTCCTTGAAGGTTTTTTCCCTGACGTATTGCAAACATTTCAAGCACACTTCAATCAAAGCTATGCATCCATTCTTTTTGCCTGCCTTTTTATTCGTTCCTTTATGGAAACCCATAAAAAGATGCCGGTAGCGGATGCTATCTTGCTATGCATTTCATTGATAAGTGCGATCTTGATTTTTGTATCGTTTGAAAACTCTCAATTTATCATGAACATTCTGGCTCCAGGAATGGGCGTACTGGCGATTTACATCGCTATTTATAACCTTTCCAAGGGCTTTAAACCCGCGCGATTCTTCTTACTCGGATGGATATTCCCGATAATCAGTATCATTTTATTTATGTTTGCTGATATAGGCTGGATCACCTATAGCCCTGCGTATAAATACGGTTACTTCCTGGGAACGGCTGTGGAGGCCCTTCTATTCTCTTTGGCGCTAGCCGATAGGATGGCTGTATTAAGAGAAGATAAAATAGCGCTTGAGAAAAAAAACCTGGAACTTTCCCAGAATGAAAACAAGGCTAAAGATGCCTTTTTAACAGCCGTCAATCATGAGTTGAGAACCCCTCTCAATGCAATTTTCGGAGGCATACAATCTCTACAGCCACAAGCTTCGCAAACATTATCCCCTGCGTTAAAACTGATACAAGACGGGGCAACTGACATGATGAATCTCATCAACGATATTCTCAGTTATACCGAAATACAGGCTGAAAAAGTCAGCACTAACAACAAACCTTTCGCCATCAAGTCAGAGCTGAATATTCTGCAGGAATTTTACCAACAACGATGCTGCGAAAAGGACCTCGCTCTTCACTGGCTTGTAGATGAAGACGTACCTGACTGGCTGTGGTGTGATGGAGATAAGGTCATTATCGTCTTGAGCAAGCTTTTGGATAATGCCGTTAAATTTACAGAAAAAGGCAGAATAGACCTGGGAATACAATATATCGACGGTGAACTCATCTGCACCATCAAGGATAGCGGGATTGGTATTACTGACGTTCAGCAACAGCATATTTATCAACCCTTTCGACAAAATGAAGAAGGCTTCCATCGTCGCTACGGCGGGCTGGGCATAGGCCTATCGATCTGTAAACAGCTGGTCGAATCGATGAGAGGTGAAATCAGGCTCTTTTCTAAACAAAACCAGGGCTCCATTTTTACAATGACCCTGCCTCTGCAATCAAGCGCAGCACCATTAATCAACAACCCTTCATCAAACAAGGTGATAGAAAAACGGGTACTGGTGGTTGAAGACAACAAGGTGAATCAACAGGTTATATGTAAACTTCTGGATATATTGGGCTATAAAACCGTTATTGCTAATGATGGTGAGCAAGCCTTAAAGGCGTTGGAAGACAATGTCATCACGTTAATTCTTATGGATTTACAAATGCCGGTGATGGATGGCTTTACTTGCAGTCAGAATATTCGTAACCGTAGTGATGCTTTAAAAGATATCCCTATTATTGCCGTCACGGCTAATTTGATAGATGCAGACAGGATCCGTTGCAATGCCAGCGGAATGAATGAAGTACTTAGAAAACCCGTTGAAATACGTAAATTACAAAACACTTTAGAGACTTACTGTTAACCCTCAATAAGCCACTAAAAAAACCGCCTATGCCTACAACAAATGTAAAACCTGCCCCATCATGTAAGCAACGCCGCCTTCTCAACGAAAAAGCCCATAAAAATCACCCCAACTAGCCCTGCCAAGCACCTGCGGATGCACTCAGGTAATCAATAAACAACGTTGTCTTCTTCGGTGTCCAGCGTCTATCGGGGTACATGGCATACAGATTCAGCTCAACCGAGCTATAACTGGGAAACAACTGCACCAGCTCACCACTTTGTAACTCACGGTGAATAATCGCCGCAGGCATCATTGTGATACCCGTGCCCATCAATGCAGAGTTACGAATCACATCAATGTTATTGGATGCAAGGTTGCCCGCTATCGGCAACACCGTGATTTTACCGGCCTTTTGTAAAAACCATTGCCTATCCAGAGTCGCCGGATTATAGATCAGGCAGTTATGTTTGCTGACATCCTGTAGCCGCGTAAGCTTAGGGTTGTTTAACAGGTATTTAGGTGAACAGCACAAAATCACCTTAAAACTATGCAGCTTCTTCGCCACCAGGCTGGAATCAGGTAGCTTAACAGCCACTCTCAAAGCCAGATCAAAACCCTCCATAACGATATCAACATTTCTATCATCCAAGGCCAGATCCAGCGAGATATCCGGATACTTACCTAGGAAGTGATCGATAAAACCCTGTTTTTCAAACAGCGTCACCAGGGATGCAGGCGCACTCACACGCAGATTACCTCGGGCACTGTTAATCAGTTGATCCACCTGATTCTCGGCATTCTCTATGCTCTCAAGAATCTGTACCGCATGTTGGTAAAAAACCTCCCCCGCCTCACTGAGTTCGATATGGCGGGTGCTACGCAGGAATAATTTGCAGTGTAAACGCGCCTCCAGATTGCTAATCGATTTACTGATACTCGATGCCGAGCAGGCCATGGTCTCTGCCGTGCGCACAAAGTTACCCACCTTAACCACATTCACAAACACCCGCATGGTGACAATATAATCCACGGCTAAGCTCCTTTACACCCACTGCATTAATTCCAAACTGGAATTAATATAATCCCATCTGGCATCTTTATACAAGCCATAAGCTGGGCTTTAATAGATTTGGCTACACACAGTAACCACCCCACACATTAACAGTGAAGAGAATCAAGGAAGCGACGATGTTATATTTTGAAGATATTCCGTTAAACGACGTTCTACAGTCACAAAGTTATCACGTTAGCAAAGAGTCCATCATTGCCTTTGGCAAAGAATATGATCCTCAACCCTTTCACATCGATGAGGAAGAAGCCAAGAAGTGGCCTACAGGGCTTATGGCATCCAGCATTCAAACCTATGCCTTAAGCATGAAACTGATTCATCAACTGGTGATGGAGCCGATGGCGGCTATTGCCGGCCTGGGCGTGGATGAGATGCGCATGAGCCACCCGGTAAAACCCGATGACAGTATCTACGTCAAGGTCTGGATTGAACATGCACGCCTATCCAAATCCAATCCTGAACGCGGTATCGCCACCACCCGAGTCGAAGTGTATAACCAGGAAGACACCCTAGTGCTGAGTTATAAAAACTCATCTCTGGTGATGTGCCGCCCCAAATAAAAAGTGTGTAGAACGAACTGAAGTTGAGACTGCCGCTGGTATAGCGGCATCTATCATCAAAGAATCACAAACAGATACAGTGTGAAATGATCGGAGAATATTATGGATGACATTATTCGCGGGACTGTAAAATTATCAAGGAGGAAAGGGGCAAGACCTGCCCCCGTTTCTGGACCCCGTTTCTGTGACCCCGTTTCTGTTAGACACTCGTAAGTTTAACTCCGCTAATATGAGAGTTAATCAGAACTCTCGGCAACATCTCCCCATTGAAAAAGTCGTAGACCACAACCTCGGGGTGAAAGTTATCTATCGCTTTACCAAAAAATATGCAGGCTGCATTTGAGGCACAGGGTAATACATGTACTTTTTTAATCCCATAATCAGATACCAGTTGATGTAGGAGATCATGTACCTGACTAATCAATGCCTCCCCTTCTTCTGGGTGACCTATACAACCATTACCGCTATTTTCATCACTCGTTGATATTGCAACTTCTTTAAACCCTGTGGACTCTATCAACTTGTCAAATTCAGGTGGACGAGCAGTAAGGGATAAAGTTATAACAACTTCTTCATCGAGCACATTTAAATCAGGATCTATACAAACTGATGTGACATCTTTTTTAGCTTCGCTGCGAGGCCATAACCAAGATCCGCTATCACGATAACGCAACATTGGGTAAATGTGCGATTTGTTACCGAGCTTAGCACCAAGTGCTATCAGTGCAGGCATCAACCCAAATGCAAAAAGTGAGGCTCGATGTTGTTGAAAATGCGCCTGTTGAAGAAGCTTTTCCGCGACATTTTCAATATGAGACGGGAGAATTTTCCACAGTTCCTCTGGCGCAAGTTGCATAAAAAAGTCGTTATTGTCAGAGAGATTACGCAGAGGTCCTTCTGCCCGCATTTTGGTTGTCGCTAATATGTGTGAAATTTGCAGCTGTGTTGGAGGAGAAACGACATGACCTCCTACCGGCCACAACACTGAGTACGCCTCGATAGGCTGGTACATTAGACCGTTTAATAGACTATCTGCCGTTTCCACAAATTTACGGCGCATTCCCGTTAATTTCTGCGCAGGGTAGTCCATGGCTGCTACTTTATCGATAAGGCGATGATGCTTATCGCAAAGCAGTAAAACATTGCAGGGATCATTCGATAACAACTCCGATATCACTACCCCACCACGGGCACTTTGCTCAGAGGACGATACATTGTGAGCAAGATAAGAGTAATTACCTGCATGGCCCGTTAAATCATCGACGTTTAACTTTTCACCACAACCCTCGAACATACATCGGCTATGGGCCGCAAGGTGAACCAAACGCTTGGTTTCAACGGTAAAATCTTTACCCCGTCCCTTTTCCTTAGTCTCTGTATCCTGCTGGAAAAAATACCGCTCAATAAGTTTACCTTCGATAACACCTGTTTGAGCGGAAACGGTTTCCCATATCTCAGCGATGACATCTAAGGATATAATCTGATCTTTGGTAAAAGTGTTACCTTGATAAAATCCAACATAAACAACTCCTTTCTCAGGTAAAAGATCATTAATAGCTATAACGCTTGTTTTAACATCAAGGCAAAACCGAAGAATCGATACAGGCTTTGAACCATCCAATAAAAGGATAACTTCATTTTGATGATCTTCATCAAACAATATGCCCACATTAGTCCATGAAACTAATGACTCCATTGCCTTTAGATGAGTGCCTATTAAGCCGATATCATCAATAGCAGGGCTTTGGGTTTGTATTATTAAATTGGTAGTCATGTTGCGCGGATATCTCCAGTCATTTCCATAAGCTTAATTCGTGACCCTTTTTTCATATAGATTTTGGTTTGCTCGGTTCCAACGACAATAAAAAACAGGTTACGGTTCATATTACGAGCAATACAGCGAAAAAAATCTAGCTTATCATCCTGTGAAGCAACCGGTACCTGTTGAGGGTGCGTGTGCCATGTGCCCAAATACACTTCCTCACCTTGGCTTTCTTCAAAGCAACGATCGATCAATTGCTGGTGACCTGCATCCTTCATTAGAAACGTATATCGCGTAGCTGAATCATCAGGCATTGGGGTTGTTATTTTATCTATCCAATACTCTTTGGCTGTCGTGCTTTTTGAGCCCACCAATACACCAAATCCTTCAAAACTATCAAGATCAATTTGACGAAAATCATGTAGCTGCATTCTCACGCGCTCATGAATATTAACACGCACGCCATTGAGCTCATATTGCATCGGGTATTCACTAGGCACAGGCATTACACCCCTCATGATGTAAAGGTTTTTCAACAAGTGAGTCAGTGAAATTATGATACCTGTGCGTCAATGCAATGCCGGCATCAACAGCATCGTAACTAGGCCCTTTCCAGCTTATCATTGTTGATTCGCTTACTTTCCCTCTTAAGTATTTGGTCGCAAGCCCGGCAGCCATAATGGCGGTCTGAGACGAGTCATGCCGTCCATAGGGCAAGAAAAGGTCGCCACACCCAGCAATATTTACAGTTACCTGCTGATTCTGTTCAATGAAATTAAGGTTTGACGCCAAGCCCCGTGAAAAATCGTTATTATCAACGTAACTGCAAAGCAAGCAGCCCTTAGAACGGGGGATCGACAATGTGGCATGACCACCGACACCATGCCCCTCTACCCAGGTGTTAATCACGGGTGGGTAGGCAAGGCTGTTATTTTGCTCATAAAAGTGCGCGAACATCCTCTCTTGAGTCGGCGAACCTATAGCGACAACTACCAAATCAAAACTCGATAGTAGCGATGGGTCACGGAAATCCAGTAAGCGATTTTTATACCACCGAGATTTTACCCAGAAATACTTATTCTCCAAATCAGATGCAAGAGAAGATGACTTCAAATGCCCTACATGATGGCTACCTAATACATGACGATATAAGTTGTCCCACGACAAAATATCAAAATCTGAAAGATAAATTTCACCAACACCGGATGAAGCTAACTGCTGCGCTATATCTCCACCAACAGAGCCACAACCGACAACCAAGACTCGCTTATCGGTCAATGATGTATACGCACCTCCGCGAGGCAACATACTCTCAGGGTTAAATGTTCTGATTCGGATAGGGACAACATTCCAGCTATTTAACGCCTCGCCATTAAGGGGCAAAAATTTCTTAGCATTGGTGGTGAGTTTCAAACCAAACCACGTAACACCTGATGAGGTAGGCCCATTAAATATTAGCGTAAAAGACTTGCCCCTAGCGCCGTCCAAAAGGTCTCTAATTCCACTGAGTTTATCTTCTGAAAACGACTGTAAAACCTTGCGACACCACTCTTTAACATCGCTACTTTGTGTTGGCGGGACAGGTAACTCATCAAGAGGGACAATAAGTCCAACCCCAATATTTTTGCGCTTATCCGCCACTAGGTTTTTATATAATAAAGAGCCCTTATCTATAGTTTCTTGATCGACAAGACCAACACTTGAACCTCTAAGCCCGCTAGTAGCCCCAGGGAAAGGTGACAAAATTTTCAACAGCGCCACTTCAGGGCATGTTGTGATACAAAGAAAATCCAATTCATCACTGGAGCACAACATTGACCAATTAGCAGAGAACTCACGTATTAACTCTGAGCGATTCCACTCAGGATCGGTCACTGCTTTGGTAAGAATTTCTATATGCCGATTAAGGGAGTCAACAAAGGCCAGTTCAGGGACCTCTATATTAATGGACACCGCATCTGACGTGGTCACACAAATACTACCAACCCTGCCAGCCTCGTATGGAAGGACATGAGCTAGGCCCTCTTTACTGCTGCCTCCTATTAGCCAAAAATTCGGCAGAGAAGACAGTTCAGATTCACAAATGTGCCTAAGCGTATACCCTTCTCCGCCAACCTCTAACGTTACATCGACTGTCCGGTCATTATCTAGCTGACCAGCTTGAGCATCGAAACCAGAATCGACGAGATAAATAATAATATCATCATAATTCATGCGCCTTGTGATGTCCCTACTGACCCAGAAGAGGAAAATACAGCCTTTTTAGCGGTACTGTTCGACTTATCTTTCTCCGGTATTTCGAAGTCATCACCAAAAATCCAGTTTAGTATTTTGCACTGCTTAACTTCATCACCCTCTTCCAAAGCTGCATCAAGTTTCTCCAGTAATTTTGTGAGCTTATTCCTAAGCTGAGTACCGGTATCAACACTGCTGCCATAAAAAATGTCGCGGTTAGGCATTACCGGTAAATTCACTTTAACTCGATATTGATCATTGCCTTGGGGCACAAAAAAACCGTAGCTTAGAATAGCGCTAACCGTATTTCTAAAAGCAGTTAGATCACAGGGCTTGCCATCACTGTCAAAGACTGGGACGAAACATCTCTTAATCATTACAGTCAGGCCGATCGAATAAACTTTTCGGCACACATCCGAACTGAATTTATAATCACGCCAGCGCTTTGAATAGCGTACCAAGCGATTAAACTGCTGTTGCTTTTCACTGCTAGAGCCGATGTATTGCGACTTGTCTTTGATCCAATCTTTTAGGCCTTTAGGGTCAGTTGCATCCCAGAAGCGATTTTTGCTGTCAGAGCCTTTCTTGCCAATGGCAAGGTAAAAGGTATTTCCTACCTTTTTATAAATGGGGAAATCTATATGCAGGTTTTGGGTTTTATAGTCAGCGGTGACACACGGTGTTTTAATTTTAGCGTTGGTAAATCCACGTTTTTCTAAGACTCCTAGCGCAACTTCTTTCGGCGCCACGGCATCTGTCGGTGCCGTATCACCATCAATCACAATACCTCTGTCAATATCAAAGTCACCATCTAAACTAATAATGGCAGTGTCGGTTGAAAAAGATCCTTGAATAAAATCTTCAATTACTGGATATCCGCTATCATTGAAGGCAGACTTAACCGCCTTCGTAATACTATCGTCCTTTGCACGGCCGTCCGAATAATTGTCATCCTGCTTGCTTAGCTTAATACGGTCATGAAAAGCCAAAAAGTGTTTTTGTATACTCATTGTTAATATCCCAAAATTTAGAAGTTACTTCGTATTGGAGTGCGCTTACCGTAAACTCAAGTAAGAACATACCCTAGTGACACCATTATGAAGATAAGCCTATGAAATAGGCTTCATAAGCAGATAGAATTTCATAACAATATTATGTGATTTTATTTACATAACCCTGATATATATAGGAATACTGACATTGGCGTGAAGATATAAAGAAATCTTCACGCCTTATGAATGTATTTTCATACAAAATGTTATCTACTAGACCGCTTGGAGAAGTGACTATGGCAAATATAGCGTTAATAGAAGATGAACCACCACTTAGTGAGCAATATGAGAAAGCCTTGCGTGCTGGTGGGCACACGGTTACCCCTTTCTTAAATATCGCGGATGCACAAAAAGGACTGAAAGAACAAAGTTTTGATGCATGGGTATTGGACTTACAACTAGACGGCGTATCAGCTGCCGGCGTGGGCTTGATTTCTTGGGCAGAAAAGAAAAATCTAAATGCCCCGACACTTGTAGTATCGGGACTGGACCAAGACCCTCATATGCATTACTCCTTAGCCGCCGGAGCATGGGATTTTGCAACTAAACCGATTGAGAGTGCATTATTGGTCCACAAGGTTAATTTACTTCTCAATGCTAATTCATCATCAACTACTGGCTTGTCCATTAATAATATTGAGAACCTTGAAATAAACCCCGATGAACCTTGTGAAGTTTATTGGAATAAAGAACGTTTCAGCATGCCTCTCACAGCATGGAATATTTTGAGAAAACTAGCCGCAAAACCTGATGAAACCGTTGAATACAGAACTCTTCTTTCAGCAATAAGTCCAGTTGCTAGTAAGCCTACTTTACGGCAGCACATCACTACCATTCGAAAGGCATTCGACGCTGTAGATCCAGAATTTGATCATATAAATGTCGTATCTAACGCTGGGTACTCTTGGAAAACATAAAACCATGCCCTCTATTTTTTTCGGCCTTTCAAGGCTCCTGCTGGCCTTAGCACTAAGCCTCATTATTATCGTAACTCTATTGTTTTTATATTTTGGGAATGAGGCGCTAATCGATGCTGTAAAAAATACCGATCAAGATGCCAATGCAGCTATAACAGATATAAACTCAATTCTTAAACGACGATCACTTTTGCAGCTTAAAGGCGAAGAAAAACAAGCCGATCCATTGATACCTATTCCCTTCTCATATCTGCCTTCGCCCTTTAATGATAAAGATAGCAGTAGGTTTAAGCAGGCACACCCTTTACAAACTTATTACTCTCAATCAGATGTTTCTAGCCAAGTAGCTATATTGGCAGGGTATTCAAATGTAATGTTGACCAGTGGCCGACATGGGAACCGTTACCTTTCGATACTAGCCTGGATTAAACCAAACGATCTTAATTTATACGGAAACTCTCAGCAGAGCAGACTTAAAAGCGATCACATCTGGCTGCTTTATCACGACACGGATAACCAATTGCAATCCGTTTTTGTTAGTTTAGAAAATGTCGAAGTGAGCAGTGAGAATAGCGAAAATAACCGCGTTGGCGTAGTGTCTGGCTATATCGCTACACAGTATAAAAATACATCTAACTTACGTCTAGACAGTACGATTAAAGGCAGCCTTTTCAAGGCAAAAGACAACGATTACCTTTTAAGCTTTCGAATGCGTGTGAATAGTTTAAAGAATGATAGTCGACCCAATATAGATATTTCCCGGCCGTTAGGACTATCTCTCAATATAGGCATTATCAATGACAGCAAAGCTAATATTATTGAAACATTTAGTTTAAAAAATGGCGGTCTTGTAGATGCACCTCACCTGTCAGGAGAAAGCATTAACCAGTCACTGAAGAGTCTTAACAGCAATATAACCAACATCGTGCTCACCGATAAAAACGGGGCTGAATTACATCTTTTAAGTAGGACGATTCCCGATTATCAGTCCGGAGGTCTTAGTTATGATGTACTTAAGGTGTTTTTTGCTAGAAAAATCGATGATGATTACCGCGTCATACTTGATAAGCACGAAACTGTTTTAATTGAAATCGATGAGCCCATCAATCTTATTGGCACTTCAGGTGAAAATTTTTCGCTGAGAATAACCATGGATACAGAGCAACGACTTGCTCCTCTTATTAAAAAGCTCACCACACTTCTTTGGATTTATGTAGCGGTAATATTCGCAATATCTATAACGATTGTCACTATTTACTCTTATATTATTCGGCGTATTCTTAAGCTTACAGATGCCGTCAAAAATTTCCAACTTGGTAAGGGTAATGCTCTCGAAAGTCTTAGTGGAAATGATGCAAACGAGATCGACTTCCTAACAAACTACATCATTGAGGCACTAACTTCTGTCAATTCTGCACGTAAAAGGACTGAATACCGGTTACAACGGCGCTCAGAGTTGATGAGCATAATGGGACATAATATAAGAACCCCCCTTGCTTCCTTACTGGCTATGCACGAGGGTCGTGAAGACAGTGTCAAATACTTGAAAAAAAATCAGAGGGCCAGCGATTTTATACTTGATGCCAATAAATTGGACAATTTATTTAGCGAAGAGCATATGGCCGTCATTGACGCCTGTAATTTCTTTCAAGGTGTGGCTAACGAGTTAGATAAGATCCACACAGTATCCGTTGATTTCCTGCCGTCAGACAGCCCTGTCATGATCCGAGTTAACGAAGAGTATCTGGAAGAGGCAATAGACGGCATTACCGGAAATGCTGTTGATTTTGGAGAAAAGATCACTATAAAAGTATTTGAAGCGAACGATAAATGTGTAATAGAAATAAGTAACGACGGGCCCGCTATACCTCCTGACGTTATGAAATCAATATTTGAGTACGGCTTTTCAACGCGAATTGAAGACACTGACGATCATTACGGTATAGGACTTTTTGGGGCCTCATTTCAGTTGAAAGTATTCAGTGCAAGTTTAATCGCAGAAAACCGAGATAATGAAGTAGTATTTATTATCCAGTTTCCCATACAAGAGCCAGGTATAAGAAGTATTAACGCGTAAATGGTTCAATCTCTATGTACAGTCTCCGCCTTTCATTGGTATAAATGGTTTAAATAAAGAGACTCCTGCCTGATTAAAGCTAACAAAATCCCCGGGATAAAATCTTCAGTTCTAACCTAGGAGGATTGCCCATAGAATAGCCTACCGGCTAAAAAACCTTCATCAATTGATGACACAGTAACTAGAAAAACACTTCAGAAGGTGGACCTTGTGCTTCGGGTAATTGAAAATCTGATGGGATAATATCGTCGATTAAATCCAAATGCGTTAAAACTTTATCGATCACCAACGGATCTTTGATACAAGCAATAATTTTTA
>JABSRQ010000369.1 GCA_013215055.1 Pseudomonadales bacterium
AACCACTCAATACCCACATGAATATTGGCATCCCCCTCTTGCCGACCTGGCAACTTAGGTAAGTCCCGGCCTCTTGGTGCACCCGTAGCGACGACTACGGCATCATAATTTTTATCCAAAACTTCTTTCAAGCTGGAAACGTAAGTCTGGAAATGGGCATTCACCCCCATATTCAAGATATAACCCACTTCACGGCTTAAGACTTCGTCAGGTAAACGGAAGGAGGGAATTTGTGAGCGCATCATGCCGCCACCCACAGGCTGATCATCATACAATTCGATAGAGTAACCTAAAGGCGCCAAATCACGGGCCACGGTTAAAGCCGCAGGTCCACCACCAATAATACCGATACGCTTGCCATTAGGCTCGCTAATCTCAGGCATGCGACTCAGCACATCCTCTTTGTCCATATTATCTGAAGCTACACGCTTCAATCGACAAATCGCCACGGGTTCATCATCTAGACGACCACGCCTACAAGCAGGTTCACAGGGACGATCACACACTCGCCCTAAGATACCGGGAAAGACATTGGATTCCCAGTTCACCATATACGCATCGGTATAACGTTTCTGGGCAATTAAGCGGATATATTCGGGGACGGGTGTGTGTGCCGGGCAGGCATACTGACAATCCACGATTTTATGAAAAAACTCGGGATCTTGGATATTTGTAGGTTTCAAAGTTTATTCCTGACAAAGTCAAAGGTTCAAAACATATACTGATTTTATACAATTGCATAAAAACAACCCTTTCAGCCGCCAGAATGACAAGATACTCCAAACCGTGAAATAGTATCTAATCCAGCCATCTGAAAAATCAATTGTTCCACAGTTATGGCAATAATGCAGCACCAAAAGGGCAAGAAAAATAAAAAAAAACACCATTAAAGCGCAGAAAAGCGCACTGTTTTGACACATTCGGTCATAATGATAATCATTAGCATTTAATAATGACTTTGAGGGGTGAAATGACAGGCCTGGCAGGCTTAATTTACCGTGCTTTATGGGATACATTAGGCATACAAGTCATCCCCGAATACGTCACGATTACTCGTTTCACATGGATACAGCTTTTCATAAAGCCTAGCTCCAAGGTATTCCGACTGCAGCATCAATCTCCCCGCAGCACTTAGGCATTTAGCGACCTAATCCCCCATATTTATGCCCAGACTCAGCATCTCACTGTGAAATACGCACTGAACATGTGCAAAGCAAACGATGATAACGACATACAACTTGAAGACTAGAAATCACCCCACCCTTTACCCCCTCACAACCATAAAAACTGCACACGCCTAATTTAATGTAGTTGTGAAGAAGCTTATTCATTGTGTTATCGCGCTAAAACTTATCCATTCTGCTCAGGGCATAGAAACATTCCCAGCGATCGACTCAAGAAAGCAGGTCATTTTCTACATATATTGATGTTACATGATCAGCAACTGAAACTACCGATTGGGCCACCGCAGGAATTGCTCTTTGCTCCTCCTCGGCAAAAGACTGAACTAATAACTCATCTCGTTCGCGCTCATCCAGCCACCATTCAGCCCAGTCCAGTATGGCCATTTTATCATTGACGGTTAATTCAGGGCAGCTTATTTTATTAGGCATAACTCATCTCCTTATGTGCAACAAGATTGATTAATCCAGTTGTAATTAGCCTCACTTTAAAACTAGGACAGTAGCAGAAATTCACCACTGCACTTTAGTACAGGTAAAAAAAAACCACTGCATAGCAGTGGCAAAAAGTAATGACATTGTCATTACGGCAGGGAATTCTTTAACCGACGCTTAAATCTATATCGGCTTAGCATATGTCCTAACAGTTTCTTTTAGTAAAGTAGAAACATCTCTAACGTGTTAACCAAGTTATATCGAAGAGATAAATGAGACAACTGTACCTTAGGACAGTGTAGGATATTTCGCACAAAAAACAGGGGGGGGAAAGCACCACTTCCTCGTTGATAGAGAAACTGGATATGGAGTAATATTTGACACTGGAACATCTAGATATGCCCCAATTTAATCCCCATAACAACGGCCTGAGGCCTATTTTGAACACTAAGCTTAAGAAAGATATTGCTGAAATGAAACTTTACCGTTCGCTCTGAAATGCCAAGTATCATACCGATATCCCAGTTTGTCTTACCTTCAGCAGCCCAGCAAAGTATTTCACGTTCACGTGCAGTTAGACGGGACTCTGAAGAGGGCAACTTTAATAAGGAGCGCTCAACAATCGCGCACATCAATTCAAGAGCCGCTAATTGATCAGCCACAAGATCCCTACCCGATACGGCAATAAGGTTTAACTCCTGATGATGCGCCTTATTCGACACCATGCCAACAGATGCCCCTGACACCAGGCCTGATTCCATAGAGAAGTTGAGAAACTCCGTTTCAATCGGTGAGAGCTCACCCACTGAATCGATATACTCCTGCCAGTTAAACGCCTTTGGAGATGATATAGCCCGAGTAATAAGAGGATCAATATTTTGAAACTTTTTGGACTGGTAAACCTGAGTCCACTCACTATTAACACCTGGAGTACCGAAATCAGCCGTCAGCATATTAACTATCTTGCGCTGCCCGTCATCGAAGATCAGATGCAAAAAAGCAACACCGTCAACATCAAGCATGCCTTTAAATCGCTCGATTAACAGCAGCACTTCATCCTGAGTAGTTGCACTGTTAAAGGCATGAAAAAGCTCAACTAGCCGGCTCAAGTCTATAGAGGACTGACATTCTGTAACACTCATCACCCCTCCTATGCGTTGACGGCTTCGTCATTAACAGACCAACAAGATCTCTATAGATGCATTATCAATGAATCTAACAGAACATCAATAGCGCACCACTAACAATATCCAGCAAACACTCCATGCTAGAGCGATTCGAAGTGAACTATTACAACAGTATCCAATAGCTGAAAGCTATAAGCAACAGTGTTTGCAGACTCTCATATTATATTGATTAGAGACAGAATCGATCCAATCTCACTAGAAAAACCACAGAAACTTTGAATCACGAATTAGCTCTTTCTCGCAGCTATCGAGTTGTTTCTTATATCGCCAACTTTGATTAGCGACCTTTTTTGAAACCTCCAGCAGCCACTTCTTCTTATTATATGACCCTCTGGCATAACCACCATGCCCCTCATGATAAGCCAGATACAGCTTCCTGGTATCCCACTTGGCCACTTTATTGCGCTTATTCGTCTGATCGTTATACCAACCAATAAACATGACCGCATCGGAAAAATCATCTCGGTCATGTTTATTGG
>JABSRQ010000370.1 GCA_013215055.1 Pseudomonadales bacterium
AAATTATTGTCGCCTAGACTGAGATGCTTCAAAAAAATATTGTTATCGACGTCTACAAGCTTCAAATTATTTGATCTTAGAAATAGCTGGCTGAGAACCTCATTACTATTAACATTGATCTCTTGTAATTGATTGCCGTTAAGATGCAATTCTGTCAGCTGTGTATTTGCGGCTATATCGATAGTATTTAATAGGTTGTGATTCAGATTCAAGACTTCTAGTTGCTTGTTAAAGCTGGTATCGATGCCTTTTAGTTGATTGCTTGCCAGGTAGAGCTGTTTCAGCGCTGGGTTGTTGCCGACATCGATGTTCGTGATGGCATTATTTCCCAGATTAAGGAACTTCAGGCGTGCAAAAGAGGCTAAGCCACTAACCTCAGCAATGTAACGATTGGGACAGTAAATATGAGTGACTTCATCGGCGTAGCGGATATCGCCTAGCGTGGTATTAAGACATTGCCTGAAGTTGGCATCACCGCTGGCTGCTATTGCCTCGGCTAATAGGATGCGGTCTATACACGCGCCCTGCTGACCATCCTCAAAATTTACCGTGCATAACTGGTCATTGTGAATATAGCTGTTGTCGGCATCATCACTGGGCTCTATCTTCGCATGCTCAGCCAGAGGGATAAAACGGAATTCATCAACTTCGTTTAGCAGGCCGTCGCCATCGATATCCGGGTCGCTATTATCCCCAATGCCATCGTTATCACTATCGAAGCTTTCCAACGCATTATCGGGGAAAACATCGGCAACATCTCCAACACCATCGTTGTCTCGGTCTCGAATTTCCAGGGGATTATGAGGAAAGGCATCCTCGCTGTTGATAACACCGTCACCATCAGAATCGATATTTCCATCAGGATCTTTGTTGCAGGCACTAAGGCTAGCCAAGAGTAATAGGGCTAAAAAGAAGCGTGACATTAATGTTCCTTATTAATTACATCATTCCATTTCGGCGCAAATTTTACCTGAAAACTTATTAAACCTCTAATGACATAAGAAAAATATTGGCAGGCCTAGCTATAGGCTTTCAGTTAGGGGTTTAAATATGAAATCTGTCAGTCCGATCATAAAAATCCAGTTGAAATTAGGGTTTAACAAAGCGTCAAAATTATTTAAACAGACTCAAGTATTAATTGTATGGGCTGATGATTTGTGGCTGAAAATCGTTGATAACTATGCGCGTACCGATTGTTTTAGTTTTAATATCAACTGGCAATACTGCATTTCCGTCGATGTCACAAATGTAGACTTTAATTCCTTTGGGGTCGAACGCTGCGCATATAGTGCGTGTGCCAACGTCTATCGTTGTTACTGTTTGGGTAACTAAATTAATTACACTGATGTTATTGCTGTCTAAAGAGCTTGCAACAAGTGTTTTCCCGTCGGGCGATACAGCGAGACCTCTAGGCTTGAATACGCCTGTAATACGCATGGTTTCACTGTCGGTATCTGTACTGATAATACCGATAGCATTTTCTGTGAAATAGGCCGCATAGATAGTTGCACCATCGGGAGACGTTGCCATACCAGATACACCAGGGGTTGTTACTGGGCTAAGCAGGGCGTTAGTTGTGGTATCAATAACAAGAATATTAGCGCCATCATTCGTGCTCAAGTAAGCCTTGCTGCCGTCTGGTGAAAGGTGGCTGAATGAACCGCCAAATGACTGTGCACCTGAAATAGTATCCGTAATTTTTTCACTAGCTAAATCAATGACAGAAATTGCAGCATCATAGGAGTTTTGAGACACATATGCCTTTGACTGGTCGCTGGTGATAACAGCTGTAATTGGATTGTTAGGTACCATGACACTGCCAGTGACTGTGCTACTATCCAAATTTAAGTAATATAAACCCAACCCAGGGCACACACCATAAGCAGTCTTATTGTCTGGCATGATATCGATTTCGCGCAGGTTGCCACAACCCGTTACTGGGATGGTCTCTATAATAGTATCGGTTTCGGTGCTAATTTTTTCGATATTTTCTCCTCCCCAGCCTGAAACCAGCATGTAAGGTGCAGATGGGCTGTTGTTATTGGCTGCTAAAGCGTTAATAACTAATATATTACTGGATGTCTGTCCTTTATCGTTAGTCACCGTTAGGGTGATAATATGCTCACCGGCACTGAAGTCTGCGCTATTAAAGACCTTATCGGTACTTAATACCGTTCCATTTTCACTCCAGACATAACTGAAAATCTCACCATCGAGGTCAACGCTGTTCGATGCGTCCAGAGTCACCATATCGCCAGCGACTACCTGCTGATCACTTCCAGGTTTGGCTATCAGTCTGAGCTGGGGTACTGGTGGGGCATGATTATATTGAATGGGCGGCTGAGCATACTGAATGATCTTTGAAGGGGGGGCAGTTAAAGCATCTGCAGCATAAATAACCACACGATTTATAGCCTGTAAATTGGCTCCACTGATAGATGCATCGAAGCTGTGTGAATAGATGGCTTCGGCAGCAGGATCCTCTGCATCATAGAGTTTGATGACAACGATATCGTTTTGTGTATCGGGTTTAACAATGGATAGCGCCAGAGTTTTATTATAGATATTGACCTTTACAGTCTCGTTGACGTCGTGGGCAGATAGATCACCTAAAGACAGGGTCGCCGCATTACTAAACTCGGAGTCTGTATCCAACAACATACCTATGAGGTTATTATTGGAATTCCAGATTTCTCCAGTATCAGAGAATACAATATAAAAACTATGCTCGGAGTTTATATCATCAATCTGAATATTGAAGTATAGAGCCTGCTCAACGTTCGAGATAGAGAATGAATCCTCTTCACTGGCTGCGACATACACAGGATATTCTCCCTCGGATGCAGATAGAGATAACTGGACGCCGCTTGGCACAGCAGTGAATTCTGCACGATTAATATTCTCTGTCACTAATAGGGCCGGTAGAACTTTATTTTGATCGTAGCTAACGCCGGTATATGGCGTGGATAATTGACTCAGACCGCCTAAGGCTTTTAACGTATCGCTACTAAAATCATTGCCACTTAGGCCAATTTTCACATCCGTATTTTGAATATTTTGTATATCACTGGCAATGGTAGTCATAGTCAGCTGATTTTCATTCAGATACAGTGTTTTTAACTGTGGGCTTTGGCTGATATCAATTGTAGTTAGGTGATTATTGCTGAGGTTGAGGTAGTTCAGCTGTTGATTTTTATTAAGTGTTACCGATTCGAGTTGATTGCCGACCAGAGATAGGGAAATCAATGCTGGCGCATTGGAAGCATCAAA
>JABSRQ010000371.1 GCA_013215055.1 Pseudomonadales bacterium
GGTATGCGGTTTACCTCTTTCTACGGCCAAGCCAGTTGCACTGCAGGTCGAGCTGCGTTTATCACAGGCCAATTGCCGGTACGAACGGGGCTGACCACCGTGGGCATACCGGGTACTGATATCGGCTTGCAGCCAGAAGATCCTACCTTGGCCGATGTTTTAAAAACCCTGGGTTACAACACCGGACAATTTGGTAAAAATCACCTGGGTGATTTAGAAAAGCATCTGCCTCATAGGCACGGCTTTGATGAATTTAGGGGTAATCTTTACCACCTGGATGCCAACGAAGTGTTTGCCGATAAAGACCGTCCTACCGATGCCGCCTTTAAGAAGAAATATGACCCCAGAGGTGTAATTTCTGGCACGGCCAATGGTCCAACTAAAGATGAAGGTATGTTAGATCCGGCAAGAATGCCTACTTATGATAAAGAGATACTGGATCATACTTTCGATTATATTAAACGTAAAGCCAAAGAAGATAAGCCTTTCTTTGTCTGGTATAACCCTTCTCGTTTGCATATATATCAACATCTACTAGATGACCAGATAGGTACTTCCAGAGCGGATAAAAATGGAGAAGATAACTATAGCGATGCACTGGCACAGCACGATATTGAAGTGGGTAAATTACTAGCGTTACTCGACGAGTTAAAACTGACCGACAATACTATCGTCCTCTACACTACTGACAATGGTGCCTATAAATACATGTGGCCTCAAGGTGGTACTTCACCATTCAGGGGGGATAAGGGAACATCCTGGGAAGGTGGTGTTAGAGTACCTGCCATCATCAGGTGGCCAGGAAAAGTTGCCCCCGGCGTGGTTAATAGCGAACTAGTGTCTATGGAAGACTGGTTTACCACCTTCGCCTCTATAGCGGGTGAGCCCGATGTTAAGAAAAAGTTGCAGAAAGGCGCTCGCTATAACGGCAAAAAGTTTAAGGTATTATTAGAAGGTTTTGATCAAACTGACATGCTTTTAGGCAAGGCACCCAGTAAGAGGACGACCTACTTCTATTATGATGAGGCGAACCTTACCGGCGTTCGATACAATCAGTTTAAACTGCTTTTCTCATCAAAACGCAGCGGAAAATGGGATGACCAACTTGCCGCCTATGGGCGCCCTATTTTAATCAATTTACTGATGGATCCCTATGAGGAACATACTGACGATGATTACACACGGAAATATTCAGAATTTAAAAACTGGGTATATGCGCCGTTACTGGGTGTGTTAGGCAATCATTTGAAGAGCTTCCAGAAATTTCCGCCAAGGCAAACACCATTAACTGCGGATTTTACAGTCGATATTGAGCGTATAAAAAAAGCACTGGGAACTCATGATTAAGCCCAGCGTCTAAGCAAGTGAAAAACGGGGGCTAGAGAATCAGACTTCGTGCTGAATGAGTGATATGGCTATTGTCTACACCATAGAGAACTCATAGTATTAACTATTCAATGCCCGTTTTTGACACTAAGTAATCCATCCTGGAAAACGGGGATGGATTACTTAATCCTGATACCGTTGAAAAAATCATTTGAGAAATAATGGCCTCACTTTATCACTAAAGCCCCCCCCCCTGTAATGGGAAGCCTCCCTACTGAACAGAATGCACTTCTATGGCGTTATTATTGGAACAACGTACTCATGGAACTCATTTACATCGTCGTATTGATTGCATTCAAGCGTAACTCTGAACAAATAAAGACTCATTGTCCAGATAGGCTAACGTTAGCTAATCCGATATTATTTACTGTGACAATCTTATGAAAGTTTAGCCGTTACAATATGAGCTTACAGAGCATCAGCTTTTCGGCCCATTGTATATTTAAAGATTATGCCTGCTATTGCAGGCAAACTACAATCGCCGCGCTATAAGACTTCCAATACAGGGGAATGACGTAAGAACGTAGCCCTTTAGGTAGATAAATCGAATCGGGCATGCCCTTCATAACGACCGGTACTGAAATCATAAACTCTGAGCCAAAAGTGCCTCGGGCATTACCGGATACGGTATTGGCCACTTCGCCTATCAGGTCAACAATATTTTCTTCACTGGTTTCATTTTCACCAATACTCAATAGCAGGTGATTCAGCAGCGCCTTAGGCGCTGTAACATAAACACAGCCTTTTTTAGGGCCTGAAATACCGATAATACCGGTGTAATCGAAGGCCGCGGGGTTGTCATTTTCAATTAAATAAGGTGATCCGACTTCCACATCGCTGGCATTATTCTGTTTAAAATAATGCACTGCTCCATCGATAAAAACCTGGATGTGTTCCTGTTTCATTTTATGCTTCCATCATTCTATTTAATGCTGAGATCAGTTCTTCATCCTTAAAAGGTTTACATAAAAAACCTCTAGCGCCTTTTTTTATGGCCTGTAAGCCCGTGGCCTTATCGCTTAAGGCAGAAACCACCAGGATATTAACGTCAGGTTTTATCTGCATAATTTTTTCTATGCACTCAATGCCATCCATCTCAGGCATGGTTAAATCCATGGTTACCACATCAGGCAGATTTGACTGAAACATCTCCAGTGCCTGTTTGCCATTTTCAGCACTGCCAACAATATCAAAAGAGCTGGATGCCTGGCTTCTGGCAATTTTTCTACGGATAATATTTGAATCATCCACCACTAATAATTTATGCATATCAATCTCCGCTAACCCACTCTAGGCTGCAAGTAATTCTTCATTTTTAATAGGTAAATGCACCACAAAACGGGTGAATTTCCCAGGGCGGCTGGAGATAGATATCTTTCCATCGGCTTCTTGAATACGCTGTTTAATAATATCCATGCCAATACCTCGACCTGCATCCAGACTGCTCTCATCTGCGGTGGAGAAACCTGCGGTGAACAGTAAGGAGACCAGCTTATTAGTGCTCCAGCTAGCAATTTCAGCCTCATCCCATTTATTCATGCTTAGTGCTTTTTGACGAATCTTTTCATAATTAAATCCTGCGCCATCATCTTCAAATACCAGCTCCAATTCATTAGCCACTCTTGCTATACGGCAATCTACCCTGGCCACAGGCGTTTTCTTGGCAAGTGCTCTTACATCTTCAGTTTCAATACCGTGACTCATGGCGTTTCGTAACAGTTGCACAGTGATATCATTTAATAAGGATTGCGTCTCAGTATCGGCCTCTAGCTCATCAAAACCTGTGCACACCAATTCAGCATCTTTACCACTACTTTTAGTTAAGCTAGTCATCAGGCTTTGCATCTTCTGTGTATACAC
>JABSRQ010000372.1 GCA_013215055.1 Pseudomonadales bacterium
GGTGACCGGCACTAACTGGGAAGGTGTAGGTGTTATTCCTGACGTCGCTACCACGGCTGATGATGCATTGAATGCAGCCTTGGCACAGATAGAAGCGCTTTAAGAGTCAGACATTTTACGTGGGCCGTAACAAATTGCAGCTACACAATCACAGAAAAATCTAGCCATTGAATATCAGCAAAGTGTATACGGGAGATTCCCTCCCCCAATACACTTAAATCATGAAATACAAAATATCGCTGCTGTTTAGTGTCATGACAGAATTCAGTAGAATAAAATGGGAATAAGCCTAATGCCAGCCCCTGTTAATTCACCGTGGTTCTAAATAAGTAAAAGCTAGGTAAATTTTGCCCTACAGGCCTAGTGAAGTATTAGAAGTGCGCGGTGCTGAAATGGATGCGCGAGGCAGGCCATCAGCGCTAGAACTGGCAGAAAAAATTGACCCGTCCACCATCGCCCTGCACATGCCAACACCGGATATTCAATACAGCGGCTGTTGCAAGGAGTTAGAGGCTGACGAAGCCGTTGTGATTAGCGGGCAGCCCCTAACATGCCGTTATTGGTCGATACAAATTTTTAGCCGCTGGCTGGAATCCCCTGATTACCGCTATAACAAGGTATCGATTAACAGCAGCGAAATTGACTATGAAGAGGATGGCAGTTTTAAGGTCTATTTATGTGCAGAAAACCCAGGTTTCAAAAACTGGATCAGCACCGCAGGCTTAGACAGTGGGCAAGTTTGCTATAGGGCGCTTCTGGCAGACGATGCACCTGAAGTAAGCTATAAGGTCGATAAAATAGAAAGCCTGATTAAGCAATAAAAATAAGTGTATTGGCATCACTGTATGATTTTTAATACCTGTCAAAACCTTACAAGGTATTATACGTGATTCCCCATCCAATAATTTCTCTATCGTTTGCAGTCGGTGACTTTAGGTAAAAGTCATCGTAGCGTTTGCCTTCCTCCCATTGGCTTTAAACCTCAATGCCGTTAATGGCTGAAAAACAGGGAATTGCAGTGTTTTTAATGTGATTGGCCTATTGATACTCCGTTAGTTAACTTTTTACTGGTCTATTTTAGACAAAATAAAATCTGCGGCCCTTGCTCCAATCATTACACAACAGCCATTGGTATTACTATGCAAAGGTAGAGGCATAATGGATGCATCCGCCACTCTGAGGCCTTTTACACCTTTGACCCGAAGCTTGGGGTCAACAACGGTATGATCGGCATCAGCCGCACCCATACAACAAGTACCACCATAGTGGTAATCAGTTTCAACGGTCTGACGAATATATTCCTTCAACGCCTCTTGGCTACACACCGTTTTATTCGGCAGTATTTCCTCACCCAATATGCCTTGCCAATGTTTGGAGGCTGCAATTTTTCTACAAATTTCTATACCTTTTATCAAAGGTTCAAAATCTTCAGAATTCTGCATAAAACCCATATCAAATATCGGTGCATCTTGGGCATTCGTCGTTTTTATTTTTACAGAGCCTCGACTCTTCTCACTCAGAAGGCTTAAGATAAATGTTATTCCATGCTCATCACCGATACCTTTTTCAATACCGTGGGCAATTAAGGGAACCATTAATACCTGAAGATCCGCTTCTTCCAATTCTTCTAGCGACTTTATAAACATATTGCCATCAAAATGATTCCAGCTAGCAAGACCTTTCTTAAAGAAAACCCACTGAAGTGCAACCCTCATCTGTTTAAAAAGACTCATGCCCGTCATCGTAATCGGTTCACTACAGGGGTACTGTAATTTCATGGTTGGGTGATCGTGTAAATTATCCCCCACTGCCGGCACATCTGCCACAACGTTAATGCCTAAACTTTCAAGATGTGATCGTTCACCAATGCCAGACAACTGCAACAACTGCGGTGATCGCAAAGCACCCGCACACAAAATCACCTCACAGTTAGCATTTAAATCAACAAGTTTTCCTTTCATACTTGTACTTACGCCTCTTGCGATAGGTGTATCACCTTCTTTATTCCAGAGGATTTTTTGAGCGAGTGTATTCGTCATCACGGTAAGATTGGGCCGATGCATGACCGGTTTCAAAAAGGCTGTAGACACTGAATACCGCTTGCCATCTTTAATATTTGCTTGAGCCTTAGCGATACCTTGTGCTTTACCATCACAAAAATCATCACATTCAGGAATTCCCTGATCTTTTGCTGCAGCATTGAAAGCATCAATTAAACGTGCAGTTGGAAACTTCTCAGGCACACTCGCAGCATATAACTCACCTGAAGCACCACGCTGCTCATTGCCGCCATCACTATTATTTTCAGTCGCTTTGAAATAAGGCAATACATCCGTATAACGCCAGCCGCTACAACCTTTATCTTTTTCCCACACATCATAATCAGATGCGGTACCACGAACATGTAGCATGCCATTAACACTGGATGAGCCACCGAGTGTTTTACCTGACATCAATACTAATTCACGATTATGTAAACTCTCCTGCGGCACAGTCGGTGCCTGCCAGTGATAAATTCCACGCTTAAATATTTCCAGCATCCCTCCGGGCATATGAATAAAGGGGAATCGATCAACAGGTCCTGCCTCGATTAACAGAACACTAACAGAAGAGTCTGCACTTAATCGGTTAGCCAGCGTACAGCCAGATGAACCTGCACCAACAATAATAAAATCGTAAGTATTTTGCATTTTAAACCAGTAAGACAAAGTGACAAATAAAAGAAAAAACTATAAATCGAGTATAAGTTGGATGTTACCTCATTCCTATACTTCCCTGAGTACAGAATGGCATTAGGGGGTAGGGATAGCCGCAGTTGCCCCTAACACAACTGCAGCTGTATGACCGTCTATGTTGTTCGTTTAATAAACAATATTTAAGTAAACCCCCTTGTTCTTGCCAATTAAATTGTGCACAATATATTTCCTGGCCATAGGCTGTGACCAGGAACCTATGTTGGCGCTGACACGAGCTATGTAACAGCAGTGTCAATCGCGACATGCAATATAAAAAATAAAAAATAAAAAATAAAAAATAAAAAATAAAAAATAAAAAATAAAAAATAAAAAATAAAAAATAGCTCATCTGCGAATATACGATTGCGCAATTGTTTATAGGGAATAGACAAAAATCGTTCTATGGAATCTTTACATAGAAGGAAAACTAATACCGTTGATGACTCATTTGAAATGAGGCAGAAAATCTATGCAAGCATTAATCCCCTCGGAAATAGC
>JABSRQ010000373.1 GCA_013215055.1 Pseudomonadales bacterium
CAAACTTTTTCAGCAATATTAAAACCGAATATTTTTTAATCAGGCACAAAAAAGCCCAGACTAAGCTGGGCTTTTGCAACTTCACATACGTGCTGTAAAGTTAAATTTGGAGCGGGTGATGAGGATCGAACTCACGACATTCTCGTTGGCAACGAGATGCTCTACCGCTGAGCTACACCCGCGCTTATCAAAGTTCTGCAGCCATTAACATAAAGTTAACGAATGGTATCCCCTAGGGGGTTCGAACCCCTGTTACCGCCGTGAAAGGGCGGTGTCCTAGACCACTAGACGAAGGGGACACAACGTTCTTCGTTAAGACGCCGCGCATAATATGGATTACATCGCAAGCTGTCAACAAACTTTATTTAAAACGCATAAAAAAAAGCCGAGAAGCCTAAATTGCTTACTTTTCAGACAGATAAGCGCTTATTCCTGATTAACAAGGAGCAGGGATGCAGAATTTATACAAAATCGAAGCCCCGTTGGCTGCGGCCCATCCTCAAATACATGACCTAGGTGAGAGTCACAACGGGAACAAGTCACCTCCACTCTCTTCATGCCTAGCGTGTCATCAGACTTCGAGACAACCGCGCAGTCATTAACAGGCTGAAAATAACTGGGCCAACCACTACCAGAATCGTATTTAGCGGCAGAATTAAATAAATCCTGTCCACAAGCCCTGCATTCATACACGCCCGGTGATTTACAATCCCAATATTCACCACTGAAAGCCCCTTCCGTGCCCCCCTCTCGGCAGATATGAAAAGCCGGCTGCCCCAACTCTTTTAACCATTGCTCTTTTGATTTAATCATCTTGGTCATAACACTTTTCCTAAAAACATCACACTGAGATTTAAAACCTAGTAATAATCAATGCTTAACAAACTTATTTAAGTATAATTATCACCATATCACCCCCACATTCAACAGATAAGAATGGCACTATGAAAACTCTGCTGAAATCCGACAAGCTACTTAATGTCTGTTATGACATTCGCGGCCCGGTTTTACAAGAAGCTTTACGCCTTGAAGAAGAAGGCCATCGCATCATCAAGCTCAATGTAGGCAATCCAGCCCCGTTTGGATTCTCCGCACCCGATGAAATCATCCAAGACGTTATCAGAAATCTCCCGGCAGCCGAAGGTTATACCGAATCTAAAGGTATTTTCAGTGGCCGGAAAGCCATTATGCAAGACTGCCAATTACGTGGCATTCCCAATGTTGATATTGATGACATTTTATTAGGCAATGGCGTCAGCGAACTGATTGTTATGGCTACGCAAGCCCTGCTTAACAATGACGATGAAGTGCTAATTCCCTCCCCCGACTACCCCTTATGGACCGCAGCCACCACATTAGCCGGAGGCAAAGCCGTACATTATTTATGTGATGAGACCGACGACTGGCAGCCCAGCATTCAGGATATCACTAATAAAATCACCAATAAGACCAAGGCGATTGTCTTAATCAACCCCAATAACCCGACCGGTGCGGTATATTCAGAAGCGATACTAAAGCAAATTGCCGCCCTAGCCGAGCAACATGAATTAGTGGTTTTTGCCGACGAAATATACGACCGTATTCTTTATGACGGAGCCAAACACCACCCTATGGCAGCCTATGTAGAAAATACACTCTGCATCACGTTTAATGGCTTATCCAAATCCTATCGCCTAGCAGGATTTCGCTCGGGCTGGGCGATCATTACCGGCGCCAAGCAGGACTGTACCGGCTATATAGAAGGCCTGAACATGCTTTCATCCATGCGTCTCTGCTCCAACGTACCGGCGCAATACGCGATACAAACCGCCCTAGGCGGATATCAAAGCATTAACGATTTGGTATTGCCTAATGGCCGCCTACACGAACAAATGCTCGCCGGCTACGAAGCCTTAACTGCCATCCCGGGTGTCAGCTGCGTCAAACCCAAGGGCAGCATTTATCTTTTCCCCAAGCTGGATGAAGAGATGTACCCGGTAAAAGATGACATGCAATTTATTAAAGACTTTTTATTGCAGGAAAAAATCCTATTGGTTCAGGGCACGGCTTTTAACATTGTCGACAAACAACATTTACGCATTGTATTTCTGCCCCGCAAAGATGATTTGATTGATGCGATTCAACGTTTTGGCGAATTCTTGAAAAAGTATCGGTTTTAGCCGCCAATATGCCTGATATTCATATAGAAGAGTTCTATCACGATGTAGCATGCATACTAACCAGCTTATATGCCACATTCCCAAGACTTAGCACCGTATACGTCGAAGATATCGCCGGCCCGGATACCGTTGACGAATATGGTTTGCATAGCGAGAGACATTTAAGCTGTTTTTCAACCCTATTATGGCTGAAAAAACACCAGCTTATACATTTTGAAGATTGCATCAGGCAGGAGGCCGTTGATCAGGCCACACTAACCCAGTCCAGCTTCCTGGTGCTTAATACCCGCGCCGGCATCATGACCGATCAAAACCACCAAGCCCTAACCAAGCTACCTGCTTATCTCGCTGAAGCCCAAATTAGCAATATCAACATCTTGCGCCAAGCTCTCAAAAGCGCCAGCGCAATTAAAAAGCAAGAAATAGTCATTCATATTTTAGAGCGCTGCCATACACACCATTAAACATCGCGTTAAACTGCAAAACTCAAACAAGTGCAGCATGTTAAGCATTAAAAACTATACTGGCTTATTAAAGCTCGAATGAAAGCGGGTCCAATGCTAGAAATCGTAACCGTACAATTTGCCCTGATCGCAGGTCTTGGCCTTATTTGCCAATGGATAGCCTGGCGCACCAACATTCCTGCCATCTTATTTCTACTAACAACAGGCATTGTCTTTGGCCCTGGGCTTGGCATTATCAATCCCGATCAATTACTGGGTGATTTATTATTCCCCATCGTTTCCATATGCGTGGCCTTAATTTTATTTGAAGGCAGCCTCACCCTTAATTATCAAGAGATAAGAGATCAAAGTAAAATAGTACAACGGTTGACAGGCATAGGCATGTTAATCACCTGGTGCCTGATAACCCTGTTTACACACCACTTTATGCAAACCGGCTGGGCACTGTCCTGCTTATTTGGGGCCATCACCGTTGTTTCTGGCCCCACGGTCATTATGCCTTTGATTAATAGCGTAAGACCCACTAAGAATGTCGCCAATATCCTGCGCTGGGAAGGCATTTTGATAGACCCCATAGGTGCCCTGCTAGCCGTATT
>JABSRQ010000374.1 GCA_013215055.1 Pseudomonadales bacterium
TGGTCTCCATGAAATCACGCATATTCAGGCGCGCACCAATATTCTGCTTGGTATAGGCCTCGCCTCTGGATGTGATAACCAAAGCCTTCTTCTCTATCACCTCGGCAGCCAGAGGAATATCTGATGTAATCACCAGATCGCCGGCCTCTACCTGCTCAACAATTTTATCATCGGCCACATCGAAGCCTGATTCCACCTGCTGCATCTCTAGCCAAGGGCTGGGCGGTAAACGCAGAAACTGATTGGCAACAAACACCACCCTATGTTCGGCACGCTTGGCCGCCTTGAATAAAACTTCTTTTACCGCATTAGGACAGGCATCGGCATCAACCCAGATTGTCATAGTTCTCTCACACGCTTAGTTATGCGCCTATCATAATGGCAAGGCCTGTCGTCAACAAGCGATCCCTTTATGTGCAAGCATTATCAAATGAAGGCTTCACTTAGATGAATATTGAAAGTTAATCCTGTTCTAATTACCGCTACAAAAAAAGAGGCATGTCTATAAAACAAGGTATTGCTTAGTTAACAGAAGCGTTAAAGTGTTTATCCTAAACGTTTCCAAAATCATTAATTACAGTGTACTGGAGTTTTTCCCGCGAGATATTATCGCTAATGTCTATTAGTAGGCGTAGCTTCCAACTCAAAACTTTAAGATTGTTTTTCATTTTATAACTGGAAAATTTATATCTAATAGGAACATCTTTCAAATGTGATTTGATATCTGCTTGCTGTAAATTGATATCAATAGGCTGCATTAAAGTAAAGAAGCTTTAAGGCCAAGCTAAGCAAGAAATTGACAAGCCAACTGTACTGCCAATCTGCCTTGCCTCAGTTAGCTTACCGGTGCCGAAACCTTGGCCATGGCTGGTTTTTTAATACCCTACGTACTGTACCCCAAGATTTTGGATTAGACCTCTGTGCTTACCTTAAATCCAGTGAGGCTTTCTGTAATTCAATGCCCTGGATAGCTGCTGCATATTCTGAAAATGAACTGATATGACTACCTATGATTTTTTTGCAATTCCCCAGCGAATATAAATCGACTACGGCATCTTCAATGGCAATAGGATTATTTCTATCCAGGCTACGCTTTGTGTGAGTAATAATCCTGCCGGTAAACGTCTCTTTCAGAAGCTTTTCAATTGCGGGTTCATCGGTAGCCAATAAAAAACTGCATTCGTCATCCGCTTCAATTTCCTTCTCCATAAGTTGGATAAAAGCTTCAACAGGGCTTTTAGCAAGTGCCTTTGAGTTATCGGTGCCTCTAAAATGAACGCCAATGGAGTGTTTATTGGTGTACTGGTTGATCTTATCCTGTATATGAGCCTTGGGGACAAACGTATTCATTGGCTCGGAGTTGTAGTAATAGTCGTAACAAGTGCGGATGTATGTTTCAGGCGCTTTTAGAAATTTATTCCAACTCTTTTTATTTTCAGGATTAAGCTCTCTGACTTTTTTACTTTCTATATAGCTGCCTAGCCCAAGGTAGTGGTAGCCGATTTTCAATTTCTCTTTGATTTGGCGTGCTATATTCCACTCCTGCTCATCAATTTCGACAATAGCTTTGGGGATTTCAAATAAATCAGAGAGTTTGCAGTGGCACTCTTCGTCCATTCTCCAGCGGACTTTAAGGCTTTTTTGAGTATCTTTTGCAAGATTTATCGTCGAATCAATGGTTCTTAACCTATTGCAAAGGCCAGCTCTGGGCTCGAGTATGATCATATGTTGTGGTAATCGATATTTAATTTGTTAGCAGTTGCACCAAATTGTACAAGCTTTGCCTGTTAATAAATAGCGGGCTATTTTTCAAAACTCCAACATTGTCATTCGCCAAAGCCATTACCAGCCAAAAAGCCAATTTTTAGGCTCGCAATAGAAACAGAGCCAGTCTGAAACGCCTAAACTGTATACCCGCATGGATGGTATTTCGTCTGCCAGACATATCTATAACGACTGTGCAGTACGACTACAACAGGCCGTGAGCCTAGGAAAAACGCTTATTTAGGGTGCCTATAGTTCAAACACGGCCATAAACCCTGCACAAAAACTGCCATTTAAGGCATAAATACCAACAAGCCACAGCTATTAATTTACAAGCCGCCGTTTTTTGCTCAAAATAGCGGCTTCAAAGCACTTATATCTATCGGGAAAGGACTATGATCACCTATCTTTACTGGGCCACGGCGGCCTTTATTGCACTGTCTCTATTAATCTTCTTTGTTAAAAACGGTGCCATAAAGATCGGATTAGGCCTATTTGTCTTTGTTATTTTCTCGTCATGGGCGGCCTACTACTTTCACTTTGAACAAATCTTCGTTAAACGTTTCGGTGGCGTCATGAATATAGAGATGGAGGAAAACGAGATACATCTGGGCTCAACATGGAAAGACGATAATCTGTGGATAGAGAGTTATGATCCCGAGACACGTACCTGTCACTTCAGAGAGTTCTCCAAGGGTAATCTGCTACAAGGCCGCGTGAATATCAAAAACTGTAAACCTCTGGCGCACAGCAATATCTTTATCGACGACTCTAAACAAGGCAATGCAGAGCCGGTACAGCTAAACCTTAAAACGCAGAAGAGTAAGGCTGACGAAGCGCCCGTTCAGCGTTCACCTGCTGTAGAGACACGCGCAGAACAACAGCAAGACGTGTTAGATGAACAACAACCCATAACGCTGGATGATATGCCGGTACAACAATAGGCTGATCAGCAGATAGCTTAATCGCATAACCGCAAGAAAAACGAAGAGGCCTTATCATGGCATCACTGCAAGACCAATTATTACAAGCTGGCCTGGTGAACGAGAAAAAAGCCAAGCAAGCCAAGAAAGACAAACGCAAGCAGAATAAGCAGGCGTTAAAGAGCAAGCAACCGGTCATCGATGAAAACAAGGAAGCGGCTAAAAAAGCGCAACTGGATAAAGTCGAGCGTGACAGGGAGCTCAACCGCCAGCGTCAGGAACAGGCTGATCAGAAGGCTATCGCCGCACAGATCAAGCAACTGATTGAGGTCAACAAGATAAGTCGTTCCTCAGGAGAACTGGCGTACAACTTCGAGCACGATGGCGCATTCAAGAAGATCTATGTGACCAAGAAGCTGCAGACGCTGCTCAGCATTGGGCAACTGGACATCGTACATCTGCAGCACGGTGATAAGTCACGCTTCGAGATCATCGCAAAGCCTGT
>JABSRQ010000375.1 GCA_013215055.1 Pseudomonadales bacterium
CGTCGCTTCTCTGAAGGTGCCGAGATACAAGAATACTTCGAAGGCGTGGCGAAAAAATACGAGCTGGATAAATACGTTGAATTTGAAACGGTCGTCTCTTCTGCCAAGTTTACCGATGATAACAAATGGCACTTAACCACCGATAAGGGCGAGAGCCATCATTTCGATATTCTGGTGGATGCCACCGGCCCCTTGAATAAAAAGATGTATCCAAAAATAGAAGGCTTTGACACCTTTGCCGGTAAGGTTATGCATACTGCCGATTGGGATGGCGATTTTGATTACACGGGCAAACGTGTAGGCATCTTGGGCTCTGGCTCATCGGGTGTGCAGGCTACTGCGCCTATTGCCGAAAAAGCCGGTCATTTAACAAAGTTTATACGTACACCGCAATGGATCATGCCATCGCCTAACCCTTACTATGGCGAGTTTGCACGTTTTCTTAAACGCAAAGTGCCTTTAATAGGTACCGCTACACGTAAGTTTTATGACTGGGTAGGCGAGATGTTTGGCCGCGCTTCTTTGTACGACGGCTGGCAACGTCGCGGGGTGACCTGGGCGGTAGAATACAACCTCAAGGGCATCAAAGATGATGAGCTTAGAGAGAAGATGCGTCCTAATTTTCAGCCTATGTGCAGACGCATGATTGTATCAGAGAACTACTACCCGGCTTTACAGCGTGACAATGTACACGTAGAGCGTGAAGGTATAGAGCGCATTGAAGAAAAAGGTATCAGAACCAAAGATGGCAAACTGCATGAGCTGGATTTATTAGTGCTGGCTACAGGCTTCTTGCCCAATCAATGGGGTGTGGCCGATATTACCGGTCCTAATGGCGTTAAGCTCACCGATATCTGGAAAGACGAACCCAACCGTAACTATCGCTCAATAACCGTACCTGGCTTGCCCAACTTCTTTGTACTGATTGGCACGAATAGCCCCATCACTAACCTGTCGTTAATCGATATTGCCGATATCGGTGTGGATTATGTGCTTAAGAGCATGAAGCGTATTGAAGCGGGTGAGTTCACTACCATGGCGCCCAAGCAAGAGGCAGCTTCCAAGTTTGGTGCAGATCTGGCTAGCTCGTTTGATGGTACGGCTTGGGTTAGTGGCTGTACAGGCTGGTATACAGAAGGCTCAGATTTGCCACAAACCTGGCCTTGGGCACCGAAAGTGTTTAAAGATCAATTAGACGAGCCGGAAATGGCTGATTACGATTTGAAATAAATCTTAGCTTTAAATGGTTTAAAACCAGTGCAGTTTAGCTGCGCTGGTTTCTTCTCTCCTTTTTCTATCTCAGTTTCAATTGGCTGGTTTAGTGCCCTGTTATTAGAAATCGTATCCTATCTAACACCTTGAGATAAATAGACATATTCATCACGCTGTTGATGGCGGTCTATGGGCTCAAATAATATCTGCTATTGCTCTGGGCTCATCGCCATTGCCTGCATGTTAGTCATGTGGCGTTGATAAGAAGCTAAATCTGGCTTGCACCATTTTGATGCACTAAAACTCCCACTTAATGATTTTATTCAACGGCCTGCCACGTTAATAGCCTCTCAAAGCCTGATAAGCTTAAAAATTAAAGTTGGCACAAGCTATGCAATATCCTATGCATACACCCTGAATAGAAATCATCTGGAGATTGTTATGAGACAAGCAACTAACAAAGCCGCAGTACTTCTTTCATGTAACACAGTGGCTTTTAAAGAAGGAAAAATTCACGGTCCTTGTTTAGCCTATCAGCAAAAAACACACTGCACTACTGCCACCAGTAAACAAGCCATGCGTATTTGGTCAAAGCACTAAGCACAGAATATATACCATAGGTGAGTCGTTTGACTGACCTGTGGTAACTTGAAGGCTGTAGCTGACAGCATAAGATATAAGTAACTGTTAGCCTCAACGTCTCACCGTCATATCGGCTCTGCCTAAAGAGAGATATGGATGGGCTTATACAGCATAAAATCACCACATTATTGCAAGCATCTATTCTGCAACACCATCAACTTATACCTTCATCATGCTCCACTGTAAAAAATCATAACACATTGAAAATATGGAAGGTTTGATACCATAACTTCTGAACATGCCCTGGTTTTTTATCCTCGCTGACAAACTGGCTAGCCTCTTGAAAACGATAATCCCTTTGCATCTGCCAATTTCATTGCTCTACAGCAGAGCGATAACAAGCAAAAGTCTAGATTTTAGACAATAGGGCTTTTAGACTACAGTTATCGATACATCAAAGCGCCTAAAGCGCGCACAGGATAAATTCTATAACACGCTGTTATATAATTTCGAACTAAGGGAATAGCTATGCCAGATCTACAGTGGGCTGATTATATGGCCATCATTGCCGGTAGCATCGGTTTTATAACAGGCTTGCTAAGTTTATTTATCAGCTACCGCAACCACGTTAAAGTCAGCAATATGAACAGCACGATGCTGAGAATAAAGGTCAAGGAAAGCATCAATATACTGCAGCAAAAAAACGTGCAGGCTACAGAATTGATGGAGCTTGCTGAGCAGGCAAGAAAATCATTATGGAAACTGACAGAAAGAACCAATAAGCAGGCCAATGCCTGGAAGACCCAGATTAAAAACGATAAAGCTACGCTGGATGAGGTGACGATAAAATTTTCAGACTACCACCGCGCCGATGACGCAGCTAACAATGAAAAAGAGCTGGAATCCTTGCATGTAGGCATCCATAAATTGATTGTGAGCCTGGATAGCAACATCATCAAATACCAGGATACCATCGATAATGATACTGAAGAGACACAGTTAATAAGCACAAAACCCGTTCAATCCCAGCGCCAAAAGGATCTCGCTTAAACAAGTCAATAAATGGGAGGTATTCGATACGACTCGATATCTACTTCATAGGTAGTATCAAAGCAATTCCTCCCTTCGGCATCCTCTATGCTTTAGCCGTGGAGTCATATTCAAAGGCATAGGATACAGGCTCAACAGCCATTTCAGGCAATTGCTTAATCCACATCGCCATTCTCACCCTCTACGATTAATCGGCTATATACAGCGCTGGCAAGGGCTAAGGGCTTTCACTAGAACTAATTTTGTCTTATTCAGTTTTACAGTGTAGAAGCTGGCGCGCAGTAAAAGCGCCAATATTGTATGCACTTGAATACATAGAGTTTATCAAGAGCGTGTCATATGC
>JABSRQ010000376.1 GCA_013215055.1 Pseudomonadales bacterium
CCCCCTGACAACCTTACCGGCAGAATTTTTTGTCGTCGACTGCGTATAGGCATTAATGGCTGATGTTGCTACCGGCACAATCTGACCACCAATATTCATATCGGTAACGGTTAACATCATCTTGGCATTGCCTGCTACACGCCTGGCTTTCTTGGCTTCAGAAATCACACCATAGATGCGTGTACCCTGCGGTGCTACCGTTACACCATTACTTACCAGAGCGCCTTCTAAAACGGCGGTAAACTTATGACCGCTGGCATGTTTACCCGTATCCAGCGTTTCATTTAAACGCAGTGTGAATTTTGTGCCCGCCGGTATTTCAACAGGTCCTGCTGGTTTGGCTGCGGCCTGTGGAGCCGCGGCTTGTGCAGGAGCCGCCGATGCAGGAGCTGCATCCCCCATGGATATAGCTTTAACATCTTTGGCATTAAAACTCATGCTAATACCGTCTACATCAAAACTGATGGTGTCGCCTTCTCTGCCGGTAAATGAACCCTGCAATGTTTTACCATTGCTTAAGGTTATGGTGTCGGCCTGAGAAAAGGCAGCAACAGCTAGCAATAATGTGGAACACAACGTATTTCTAATTTTCATCAAAGTCCTTGGGGTTATATATATTTGGTCTTAATGGTTAACGAATAACCGGGCGCAGGCGAATCTCTATACGACGATTCTGTGCCCTATCTTCATCACTATCATTAGAGGCTATTGGGTGGGTTGAACCGAAAGAGGCCGAGGCCAGACGTTCAGAAGGCACACCTTCTGATTCCAGTAATCTAACCACACTGGATGCGCGTGCACCGGCTACCTCCCAATTACTGGGGAAACGTTCCATCAGTTTTGGGCCAACGGCAACATTATCGGTATGGCCGATAACAATAATTTGATATTCAAAGTCTGCCAATTCTTTGGCCACATCAGCCACGACTTTTTTGCCAGAATCCGATAACTCGGTTTCGCTGGAGGCAAACAAAACAGCCTCGTTTAAGGTTAAATGCAGTCCGTCGGCCAGCATCTCCATCTTTAGCATGCCCGCAGTGATCAAGTCGGCAAAGCCTTCTACCAACTGATCCTGCTCGATGTGCAGCTGCTCTATCTGCTCATCTTGCAGTAATAACTCTTCGAATAAAAAATCGGCATCAGATGCCAAGCTCTTATTCGCTGCAACCAGCTGAACATTTTCCTCTTGCAAAGCCGAATACTTGCTTGAACTGACACAGCCCGTTAACAACGCAGCGGTTAGCACTGAAAGACAGGCCTGTTTCATCATTACTTTATGGTTTATCTTCATCATTATTCCCTGATTATTAAGTGTTAGATTCTAAAGCCGACTTCAAATCGGCCAATGTCAAAGTTGGGCGTATTTTTAACACGGCTCATATCCACCCATTGCTGACCATAACTGGCGCGTAAAAACAGTTTTGGATTCAGCTCCCAGCGTACCCCCACACCGGCATTATAAGAAAAATCTGACCTATTATAACTGTTTCCATCACACACCCAGCCATACCACGTCCACCAGCACTGCCCCGTACCTGTACCCACATTGGAATCCGTACTGGTCCAGCCAAGCCCCGCCATGATAAAAGGGGTGATCTTTCCCGACAGAATATTGTAAGTGAAATTAAAGTTACTGGTTGTCATCGTTGCCCTGTGATTAATCACTTGCGTATCCAATAAGTTTTCTCCCACTACGACGGCCTTGTAGCCCGGCTTTAAATAACTGTACTCCCAATGTATGTTGAGGTGCTTATTGACGTTATAACCCAGGGTAAAACCCCATCTATCCGTACTATCAAAGTTAATACTACTGCCATTATTACCCTGGATAGATTCATCTCCCTGATAGCGCCACATCAGGCTGCCTTCCCACTTACCTGCACGGTCTTGTTTATAACGAAAGTTTTGAGCATTGGCCTGACTAAACATCACAGAAATAGTGAATATAATCAGCAAGCTACATAGTTTACTCCACATAGAACCCCCCTAGTATAAATTTTTGGCTGATTTAACTACGCGATTGTATATTTACAAGCAGTGGACATAGAGCATCCATTAAATAACTTATAAATGCGTTATAGCTGCTGTTATAATTCATCCTGTTATCCCTGTTTTTTTATAGTTATAGACTAAGAGTACTCAAGATGAAATATCTCAGCCAATTACCCCTGTTATGCATGATTGCAATGCTGGGAGCCTGCTCTAGCTATCTTGATATCAGCAGTACAGCTTATTACCAGGATGTACCACCGACCAGCGGGCGTATTTACGTAAAAGCAGCCGATCCTGCCATCGCCCAATCACTGGAATTCCAACACTATAAAACTGAGTTTGAAATCAAGTTCACTGAGCAGGGTTACACGATTGTTGCTGAATCCAATGCACAGATGATTGCCGCTATTTCTTATGGTGTTGAAGGGGCAAACCTAACGACATCTACCTCTCTACAGCCTTCAAGCGGTCTTAATACATCCGTTAGAGTCGGGCGAAGCAGTAGAGGACGACATGGCTCTGTTGGCATCAGCACAGGTACCGGTTCTACAAAAACCACCAGTGCCAATATAAGCTATAGCCGCTTTCTTAAACTGGACCTTAGTAACGTGCCAGAAAATGCTGATGAGCAGTCTATGAGCTTTTATCAAATTACGGTAAAAAGTCAGGGGAAATGCGCCAACCTAACAGGTGTTTTCAAGCAAATGTTATTTGCCCTATTTATTCAGTTCCCGGGTGAAAGTGGTAAGTCCATTGCTATGCAAGTAGAAGGTGAAGAGCATTGTTAGTTATAAATAATTGTATTTAATATACTAACAATTAGATCTAGTGGAGACAAAAGATCAACTTATTACATCACTGGAAATGATGTTCCTACAATAACTTGTAGAAACACTGCAGTAGGAACTTCAAATAAACACCGGGTTATGAAGTGGTCTAATAAAGCCGGACAGCCATTTAAGTGGTAATATTACCAGCTGTAGCTAGGTGTTCCATGACTAGAAAAAGACGTTCCTTTTCAACTTAATTCAAATTTTAAGCTGCCTGTTTGGTTCTTGATGAAGCTTCTTCCATGGCTGAAGCGGCTCTATCTCTGGATGTGGGAGAAACAGCTTTAAGACGATGAGTTGATCAGCTCAAGATTG
>JABSRQ010000377.1 GCA_013215055.1 Pseudomonadales bacterium
ACTCTGATAATGATGGCTTCAGTGATGTGCATGAAACAGCCTGTCAATCAGATCCTACCAATGCCCTGGATATGCCTAAGGATTTAGATGGTGATTCAGTGCCTGATTGTCTAGAGCCGTTGGAAATTGTAGAAAGAGAGATCGACCCAGGTGAGGCGATTGAATCCAGTGGTTATTTGAGCCTGGCTTTATTTCTGAGCTTGATTCTGATGTCTGGATTGCGTTGTCGTAAACACAACTCTTGCCTTTAGATAGAGCAATATTGACACGTTGAGAGTTATTTTGTGTGAAGACTAGTATTTTGATGGATCGATGGGCCTCTGATGTTTCTACAGTTGTTTGGTAAGTTAAAAGCGTTCTCTGTACTAGCTTTTTTGCTTGCATTGAATGTTTCTATGGTGGCTTCTTCCAGAGCCGATTCTTTGGCTTGTTCAGCAGAGGAAGGGCAATTCAGTGAATGGTGTTTCTATGTGGGTGCTGGTGTCGGTTTAAGCCAGTTTAGTGGCCTTGATGATGCTGATTCGTCATGGAAAATAGATGACGTTAATTCCACCGCAGTCGAGCTCTATGCCGGTTATCATTTTTCTCCGAGGTGGTTTGCCGAGTTCTCCTATACCGATTATGGAGAGATTGGTCTAGTCAATCCCTATGGCGGAACCGATGAGTTTGCGAAAATGTCTTTTTCGGCGATGGCATTGAAGGGCGGGTATTATGTTCCTGTTTCCTGGCTAACTCTGGGTAAGATAGAATCTTCATCTTTTCAGCCTTTTGTAAAAATGGGGCTGGTAAGTATGAGTCCAACGGTTTCTGATAGCCGTGTGAAATTTGATGAAGGTGGCAGTATAAAACCTCAATTCACGCTGGGCGTAGATTGGCGTTTTGCTGAGGACTGGCAGTTAAGGGGGCAGTGGGAAATGACCTCTGAATTGGCTAATGTGACGCAGCTTTCGGTTAATTATTTATTTTCATGGGAAACGCGTTCGTCTTCAAAGCCAGTTTATCAGGCGGCTGTCGTTAATAACGATGATTATACGCTGTTAACAAGCGCACGGGTGAAAACAGCAGGGTATAAAGCTAAGGCAACCTATGATGTGCTTTATTTTAACTCGGCCTCTACAAAAATTGTCGCAGAATCAGCCTCGGTATTGGATAAAGTGATGCTGACTTTAACGCAGTATCCACATCTACATATTTCTATTATGGATGCTAACATGCGCCAAAATGCATCTAATGAACACAGACTGTTGAGTCAGCAACGTGCTGAATATTTGCGTGAAATGCTGATTCTTCAAGGTGTTCCTGCTGATCGTGTCGATCTGGATTACTACCGTAAGCCTGTGGATAATCATTATCAGGCGGCTGACTTTTTTGGTCGTAAGATTAATGTGAAAACGTTAGTGCTAGCACCACTATCAGATGATACCTGGGCATTATTTAATCGTTGATTGTTACTTATGGTTAGCGGAATCGATTCCCAATACTCGCTTGGCTAGAAGTTAAGCTCGTTGTCAGGTCTCACATTTCACATAAGCTCAAGTAAGCCCGCAAGCTCGGGCTCAGGTCTCACATTTGAAACCCATAGATTGAAAATTTGATGGGGTCAGGTCTTGCCCCTTTCCTTCTTCTAAAGGCTTCAATTCAATTGATCGCATCTAATTTACGTTAACTGAGTATATGCTCGAAAAGGCCCTTTTTTATTCTGCCTACGATTAAGGCCAGCTTTATCGGTTTCCTGTTAAGCAACGCGCTTATGTCTGCAACATGGAATTTCATCGATATTACGCGTTGATGTGACGAGCATATCGACATGACATTTACTGCATCGGCTTATCATGTCGATAAATCTATGTTTTTTCGACATAACGCTATTAATGTAAGACCTGCCCTCGACCTCGTTTGTAGACATAACGCTATTAATGTAAGACCTGCCCTCGACCTCGTTAACTTATTTGGATTGGGTTGATGACGTTATTCCACCCGATTTTCAGCTGTCCAAGGCCGTCATCGGAAGTATTTTTCTAAGCTGGCATGCTAACCGTATTGTGCCAGAATAGATCTGTAGGGCATACGCTACCTAGCTATTACCTGTTTTTGACACTGGGTATTTACAGCGTATGGCGATATTTTTTGCCATTCTACTCTACTGAAATCCGTTAGCGTACTAAATGACATCAGGTACTAGCCATGTGGTGTTCATTCCACTGGAGTTTATGGCACGATTAGCTGCACTTATCCCACCAGCTAAACTTAACCTTACCCGCTATCATGGGGTCTTTGCCCCTAATTTCAGTAATCCAGCTTAAATGGCGGTTGTTAGGCTTATACCTATAGCCAGGTATTAATGAAGTCAAAGTAGTGGAGAAATAAGTGCTATCATTTTAGAAGATAAATAACGGTTGCTGATGCGGTTAAGAAGGCGGCCGTTTTTAATTTCTCACAGTTGAAAATTAATAAACGTAAACAAATTCAAGGAATGATGATGTCCACCCCAATAATTTTCGATAATAAACCTAAAAAAATTGAATTAGAGCAGGACCAAGAATATTACTATTGCACTTGTGGACGCTCTCAAAATCAACCTTTCTGTGATGGCTCTCATAAAGGCACTGGATTAACGCCTCAAGCTTTTGTCGCCGAAAAAACCGGTACGGCTGTTTTATGTCTGTGCAAACACAGCGGCAATGCGCCTTATTGTGATGGCAGTCATAAACAATTTTCAGCTGATGATGTTGGTACGGAATTAGCTTCAGAACCTGGGAGTGAAGCGGAGAAAAAAGAAGAACTCACTCAAAAAAATACGATCATGAATTGGTATCGAGTGGCAGACGTGAATCAGCTAGACGACGGTGAAACCCTTGTCGTTACAGCAGGTGTTGAAGAAGTTGCACTCACTTTTAAAGACGGAAGGTACGGTGCCATCAATAATGCCTGTCCTCATCAGGGTGGGCCGTTGGGTGAAGGTTCTCTGGACGAAGAAAATTGTCTGCATTGTCCTTGGCATGGTTGGGCGATTAATGCGTTTGATGGTAGTGGACCCAATGGTGAAAATGTAACCGCCTACTCGGTTGAGCAACGTGACGACGGAATTTATGTAGAGCTTGAAGAAGAGGCTG
>JABSRQ010000378.1 GCA_013215055.1 Pseudomonadales bacterium
ATATTATTTGCGATTGGGGTGGATGAAAAAACCTCACCCGCCAATTTATGTACCGATGTCACTCGCCATATTCTGGCAGGCATGCGAGAGCATAAAATCAAAAAATTAATCTGGTGTGGAGGTGGCAGCAACTTATTAGCCGATGATGTCATCACCTTAGGTGCCAGGTTTGTACGTTTTTACGCAGCGACTTTTCTTAAACACCGCCATACAGACAAAGAACATCAACTAGCACTACTAGAGAAAAATAAGGATATTTGCTGGAGTGGTATTCGCCCCTTACAAATGCGTCATGGCATAAAAAGAGAAAACTATCGCCTGGGGTTTAATGCTTTCAGTGGTCTCTCAAAAATAAGCTTTGCTGATTGTGCCCATGCGATGCTGCATATGCTGAATGATGATAGATGGGTAGGAAAAGCGCCGATTATTCAGTATTAAGTTGATTACAGTTATGCAAATAAGGGTATATAGGAATAAACATCAGCCATTGAAGTATCATTATTAATGGCTGATGAGGCCTTAGAAGTTAAGTTCGGCGGTAACGGTAAAAGGCAAGTCGGTGGATGGCGTGTTCCTATCCGGGCTGCGGTCATCATCAATGCCACTAAAGCTTAGGGTGAATCCACTGGCGCTGGTAGCACTTATTATACTGCTATAGCTACTTATCTGATGTATTAACGACGCCATCACTGGTCACCACCTTGCTATAACTATCGGCATCAGCAACGTCAATATCAAGCGTATCTGCGCTGAAGACGCTAAAGCCATTAACCATAGTGCCCTAGATATTGGCTTACCTTTCAGTATAAAAATAATTAGATGTGCCACCACCGGTGACATAAAACTCCTTGCCTCCAATCATATGGGTGGTGGAAAATTCTGAATCATCAACTGGGCCATCGGCAAAAGTATAGGTTTGTCTCATGGTGAGTTCAGTTGCGACAAGACTAGCAATATCACGTGCGTAGTTTTGGCCGTTAATATGCAAAGTCGCCGTACCTGCAACAGAATCAGGATCCTGGCTGACCTTAACCATGCTTAAGTGATAGTCGGTAGTTATGCTCATCTCGGCTTCACCTTCAACATATCGTACAGGCATAGACCTGTAGTTCATTCGTTACCTAGACTTTAGCTGTTACAAGCACCCGGAATTATCAGAGTATACCGTTAGAATTATTGCCACCTACTCTACTGAATTCCTTCATATTACTAAACAACATCAACATGTTGTACTTCAAGGTTTAATCGAAATTGGGTAATCCCCTTATAATCAACAGCCTGGATTATCAATTTCCTTAGTCAATGAGAGTTGAACTTGAGTAAATTTATTTTTGGTTTGGCAACTTAAATATGTTACAGTTTTCAAGAAAAAATCAGCTTAAAAATCATTACATCTTACGTTAGTTAAACTTAAATCTTCCGTCAAAGACTCTAAACTAACGGTAATGTTCATGCCATGACAAGGAATAGAGATGCCCACTATACAATACAGCAAAGCAATAAAAATCTGGCCAGAGGAAGGTAAGCAGTTATTTAGCTACGGTAACAAAAGTGGATCACCACTAAAAACTAAAGATGCCCAAGCCTTTACTAGCAGTGTTGCTAGCGCATTAGATAAGTTGGCACGTCTTCCTACCGGCCGTAAACTTATCGATGCTATCGATGCCACGGGGCATGAATGTCATATTTTCTCTGGTGGTAAACTTCTAGGAAACGACGGTTGTGCAATAGCTAAAGATACTCGCTCTGTGCAGCAAGAGTATGATCGCATGGTCGTATCCTTTCGCCCTCGCACAGACAGCCTGTTAATTCGAGAAAAAGACCGTAGCTCATCTAATGGACAGAAGACACCGGCTGAAAAGTATTGGGAGAAAAAATTTAAAGAACATTTGAATTATGATGAAGACCTTTATCGTGCTGGTATAGCGAGTGAACTGCATACTATCATGGGCCGATTGTCGGAAAGAGTGAGTGATCCCTGGAAATATACATCACAAATTACCGGTAAATCGGTAAAAACCCTGGTCGACATCTCACTGGGGCGAACCATCTGCGATGATGCAACCTATTATAAAATTTGTTTCATGTTGTATGATTATTTGACTCCCGGCCCCGGCATTTCAACCCAGGTACGTCTTACACCACAGATTTATGCAGGCGGACTGACATCACATTGGTTCCATGGCAATAAAAACTACGGCGGCGACAGGACTGCTGCTAGAGAAGACATTATGGTTGGCCACGAACTTATACATGCATGGCGCATGATGACTGGCAAGCGCGTTGTACGAGGTGGTTGGGAAGAAGAAGCGATGACTGTTGGACTTAATTTTGCGGCAGGATGGCAGTTTACAGAGAATCGATTACGTAGCGAAGCTGGCCACCCGCGTCGAAATAATTATAACCATAACGATTATTCTTCAGCTTATGGCATGACTTTAAAGAGCTCACAGCAGTAATTTCACTACTGCTGTTGCCAGGATTTTTCTGAGTTATTCAACATGTTTAATTTAGATATTTCTTGGCCTCATATACTCGCATATTGCAACTATCCGCTGCGTCGTTTCCGGATATTCCCCCTGAAATTTTGGCTTTTTACAAATCTCAGGGGCACTGCATATAAACCTGAAAAAAACCTTCCTTTGTAGCAGACTTCTGAATCCTGCTAAAAGATATGGTTCTTGGTAGAACTGTGTGAAGCTCACGGGCCATTTCTAGACCACCGCAGTAAAATAATATGCTGCTTCTGAACCCGTCAAATGATCGGTAACCTCTAGCGTTGGATTTCACCGTTTGAATTATTGAGTTCAACCCCTCTGCTGCAGCATTACTTATACCATGTTTAAAATAAGTCAGAATGTTCGGTAAATGCGCCTTAATCATTCGCGCTTTCTCTTTGATCGGTTCCAGCCGACTGCGGATCGCCCAGGAATACCAACTGTCAAAATTCCGGTTGGCCCAGCCTGCATAACTGTAATCCCAGAATTTTATCATCAATAATTTGAGGATTAATCTTTATCTCTTCTTTTATATCAAGTAAGATGTTTTCCATTTGTTTTTTAGCGATGGAAGCGGCTTCTAAGAAATGGACGATGCCG
>JABSRQ010000037.1 GCA_013215055.1 Pseudomonadales bacterium
GGCCAGGGTAATTACCGTGGAACCTCCTTCGAGGCCGCTGGCACTGCCCGGCGTCGCGGTGGGTGCGGTGTCCTGATTGTAGTGCACCGTGGCCTGAACATAATCGACCTGTATGTCGGCAGGGTCATTGATTTGGCTAGAGTAGTTATGTTCTATCTCAACCTGAAAGTCAGTAGATGTCAGGGCATTGGCATCCAGGCCCGACAGATCAAGGCCCCAGAAATCGGTGTTACTGCCCACGGTCTTGGTGATCTCACCCGTGCCCACCTTGTAGCCGAAATCCATGTTCTTCCAGTTTGACCAGTTAGTGCCGTCGAAGGATATACGGATGTTGACATCCAGGTTTTCATTGGAAAGTTCGGTCTGCATGGTAATTTGAATACCGGAGATCAGCGCCTCGCTAGCCGCTGAAAAATCGTGATTGAAGCCGGAATAAATGACATGGGCACCTTCATTACCATCGGTGCGAGAACCATCATCGGAATAGGCATTTGCAGCATCATCCCAGCCGCCGTTATTGGTGCTGGGCATAGCAGAGGTAGAATAGGTCGCCAGGGTAGAGCTATAGTCTTGTAGCAGTGTGGTATTCACCGGTGCTGTTATTAGGCCATCAACTAACTCATCCTGAGATTGACTATCGGCAACTTCCAAAAGCCAGTCGCCCCCTTTACCGGTCAAATCATCAGAGGCAAAAACATCCGCGTGAGCCGCCTCGGCCAAAGTATCCAGTAAAAGTTGGCCTTTCTCCCCCAGGCCAACTTCACAACCCAGTAAATATATATTGGCTTCATCATCCAGGGCTTCACCCAACTGACTCCACAGATCCGCGTGTTCAAGCACCGATTGTGTATCAATGCTTTCATTACCTAATTGAAACTGCCCATCATCACCATGGGAGAAAATGCTCAGGCTATCGATTTGCTGATCATGATCTGCAGCCCACTGGGTCACTTCGGCGATGATTTGTGCGGCGCTGTCAGTTTCGCTATTAAAAACGATATAGCGATCTACATTCTGGGCTGCTTCTTCCAGTAAAGCCTGATCTGCCAGCGCATCATCAACCAGCACGATATCGACAGTAGCCGAATACAGTATGCGGGATTCCAGAATTTCTATGACGGGGCGTTGGTATAAGGTGTTTTTTTTGCTCATTACATAATAAACCGGCAACTATTGTGAGGTTAAATAGACCTTGGCATCAGTTTGTTAAAATTTTCCAAATTCAACATCCCTTATCACCACTGCGGTTCTTCATCTAAGTATAGTGAATCACTGCTGGATTCAAATTTTCTGTTGCAGTCGCACCCCGTTCAATGAATGACTGGATAACAAGGAAAATGCATTCAATTATTGAAAATTAAGAAGCAAACGAACTATCAAATAGTGGCAACAGATAATTAAGTTTTATCGCTACTAAGCTTTTCCTATTTTATGGAGAGAACTTTATTGAACACTTCAATCCACTTGCCAGCTTGGCCTCGCTATTATCAAGTTTCAGCTGCACCGCAAAAGTACCGCTGGCGATATCTACACCACTATCAACAATGACAACTGTAGCCACATAAACCTTTGCATCCATGGGCGCCTCGGCGCGAATGGCTCCATGCATGCCTTTTTCAATTTTTCCAAAGAAGGTCAATGGCAATAACACCTGCACGCGCAAAGGGTTCATCTGCGCCAGTGATAAAACTGGCTCGTCTTCGATATATTCCCCCACCGATTTATGAATATCCATCACCACTGCATCAATGGGGCTTTTTACGCTACGCCTTTTCAGACGTTGTTGGGAAACCTTTAACTCCAGCTTGGCCAGACGTTGATTATTTTTTGCCGTCTGTAAACGCTGCTCGGTAACCAGTACCTCCGTTTTCGCCTCATCATAAGATGAAAAGGGGATAGAGTTTTTATGATAAAGTTTTTCCAGTCGCTTCGACATTCTCTGCGTAAACGCCAATGTAGCAGTAAGGCCTTTGATCTCATCTTGCATCGCCGCTTTTGCTGCACGCAGATTGACGTTGGCTTTTTCCAATCCAGAGTCTAACTGCGCCAATAATTGCCCTTTTTTAATGACTTGGCTTTGTTCAACATTTATCGCATCGAGTATGCCATTGCCAGGAAAGCTGATCTCTACGCTTTTCCAGGGTTCGATAAAGCAACCAAACTCCTGTGTAACGGCAATGCTTGAATCAGTTGCGAATAAACAAAAAATGATTAGTAGCTGTTTGTAGCTATTTACGTACAAAAATCTAACTTCCTTTATCATCATGTTTGGACCTAATTAGGGCTTTGTATGCACGGCCTAAAATCGTCAATGTGTCATTTTTAAATCGTAAAGCTACGCATAAATAACTGCCTTATACCTCGGTAAAGTTGCATAGCCAACGGTTCATTTCCCAGATTAAATTGAACCCAGGCTCTGGCTCCCAGCCAGCTTTCCATCTCTTGTGCCGGCAGGCTTATTTCTACCTGAAACCATGGCTCCAGTGCCTGACTTCCGGTTTCATCTGCGCCATCTATGGCAATGTCTCCACCGTAGCGTGTACCCAACAACGGGCTTGGCAGTTGATGACTTGCTGCCGGTAGACGCCTCTGTATCTGCGCATCAAAAGTTCTGCCCGGCCAACTACTCACCCTGACTTTTACCGATTGGGTATTGTCCATGACTAAGCCAATGTCATCCTGACTTACCATGGCCCTGATCAAAATCTTTTTTGAATCCAGCACATAGGCAATGACATCACCTTGATGAACATATTTACCCTGCCAATTTTTAACCTCAGCGGCTAAATAAAAACTGCCGGCAATAGCCGTGTGTACCTGCAGTTTAGTCAACATTTGCTTTTTACGCGTCAATTCGGCTTCTGCCGTTTTAATCTGCTCCTGCAGCAATGCAGCTTCTGCGCGGCTTTCTACTCTTGCAGCACCGTGCTCAGCCCTAAGTTCTGCAATTTTCGCTGCAGCCACAAGAATGTCTGCATCCAATATTGAATCTTTTAGCTGAAACAGGGCTTGTTGATCAAAAACTAGCTGCCTTTCAGCAACCATTAACTCATCAATAAAACCATTGGCTGGTGCTCTGATTTCTCCTTGTTCACTTTGCCAAACCAGCGCAGGAACCGTTCTTTTCACCGGCAGAGGTACGGCGGTTAGTAGCAAAATAAAAAATATGAAGATTGAAACGCTACAGATAAGCGCGCGTTTTCGTTGCTGGCCCAAAGACTGTGAGTCAAACAGGTAGTTAAGCAATTGCCATGCAGGTTTAATCAGCTGCACGTTCAGTAGCCATAACATCACCATCAGCCCTAATAAAAGATAATACTGGGCAGCCACATAGGTAATGCTGCAATATAAAACGATGCGATAAATCGGTGTAGCAAAACCATAAAGGGCCAACCAACAGCGCTCTCCAGTTGTTGCAATGAAATGTTCCTGAGTTTCTCCAAACAGATAATGTTTACATAAATAACGCCAATATAATGTTGAACGGCTACTTAGATTGGGCATCTCCAGCCAATCCGATAAAAAGTAATAACCGTCGAAGCGCATCAATGGATTACCATTAAAAAACAGTGTAGCTACCGTACAAACCACCATGGTGTTATAGGCAAACTGGCTTACCAGACCCGTCTCAATATTTAACCATAGGAATAATGCCAGCGAACCAATAAGCAATTCAATCATAATGCCCATTGCCGCGACTAACATACGTTGATGTTTATGAATAAAGGCGGTGCTTGCCGATGCATCTACATAGGGCAAAGGAATACCAAACATAAAAACGATGCCGGTTTCATGCACTGCACCTCCATACAATTTGGTGGCATAGGCGTGTCCAGCTTCATGCAATATTTTTGTCACAGGGTAGACCAGCCATAACCAAAATATATTACCGGGCCTTAACACGCGGTCTACAACATTTTCGCTAATGGCTTGCCAATGTATAAATGCCAGCACCATGGCGGATAAAACAATGAACAGCCACACAGCGAAAACGACTCGGCTAAAGAGGGGGCTTATCAGATGCTCCGTTGCATTGAGAAAGCGATTAGGGTCCCAAAGCGGAAAGCGCATCGACATCGGGTTTTTTAATTTTTTCCACCATGCTCCGCCATAATCGGCAGAAGTCGAAGCCGGCATATTCGCAGGTGCTTGCTGAGCACATTGTAATAAGCCGGCTGTCAGGAATTGATTTACCACTGCCAGTAAATCTACCGCCGATAGTTCGGCGGCGACCTCTGTTTGTTGACTCAGCTGTAAAACTTGCGCCAGGGTATTATGTCCATTACACAGCGTCAGTACCTGCCAGGCACTGGGGTTAATTCTGTGTAAACGTTCACTGCCACGGCGCTGCACAACATACCAGTGTTCATCACGGTAATAACGTCGATTCATGGTGATACTGGGTGACAGCTTAGGTGTTAAATGCTGAGCTTGTTCCCACGCTGTTTGTAACAATCTGTTCGGCATTGTTATAGTCGCCAAAACCACAGTTCGATACGCCGAAACAGACCGTGTAAAGCTATCCACATCAGCGAACGTTTTTCGATATCGATTTTGGCGACCCCGGTCATGCCCGGTGTTAAAGCCTGGGGAATGACATCAAGTTGCGCCTCAACGATAAAAAAGCTTTTACTGTTTTCCATGGCCACCACCGGTGTAATTTTTTTTATCTGAAAATGCAGCGGTTTTTTAGGCAGACCAACCAGCAGTACACGCCCGCGTTGCTGTAGTTTTATTTCAACAATTTCAGACTCATTCACCGCAATTTTTAAGTGGTAATCATCGATACTGGCTACTTCAAACAGCACATCCCCACGATTTACTGGTGATCCTAATGACTGACTTAAATCCCCCGTTAATAACAATCCTGCAAAAGGGGCTCTCAGGCTTAATCGCTGTAGCTGGTTTTCAATTAAATCCAGCTGTGCTCTGGCCTGTGCCAATTGTGCTAGGGAAATGCTGATTTTTACCCTGTCATGTTGGCCCAGAGCGTTATTATAGGTTTTTTGAATCTGCGCAATGTTGCTAATCTTTTTTTTCTGTTCCAATTTAAGGTCTTCACCGGCAAGTGTGGCTAACAGTTGATTGGCTTCAATAAGATCACCGGGTCTGGCATGAGAACTTGCAATAAAACCATCCTGTGATGCGGTGACCAATTGTTTTTTAGCACTGACCAATGTTGCATCGGCAACCACTTGATATTCTCCATCAAAAAATATTCCGGCCAGCAGCAGGGTAATAAATGTCACCGCAAAAACTCTAATGCCACGCTCACGGCTGCCTTGACGAATCTTATGCGCCAGCGTGCTCGCGCTCTTGTTCTTTAATGCCAAGATGGGTCCCGCCATCAAGATCACTTGCTCACAAAAACGCAGCGCTGCCTCTTCAAAGTTATCACCGTCCAGGCCTTCGAGTGTCACTGCCCCGACAACGTCTTGGTTATGTATCATAGGGATAGTGCAAACCGAATTGATCTGATGTTCCTGCATCAGTTGCTGATGGGCAAAGCTGATCTGTCCCGTAGCTTCATGTGTGGGTGTTATCAATAGTGTGGCACTTTGATCCATGGCCTCATCCATGGCTTCCTGTAAGGGTTTAACCAATCCAGAAAGCTCAGCAACGCCGGTACAATCTGATATGGCAACAATTTTACAATGTGAGTTTTTCACCAGACCGAGGCTGACACGTAAACAACTTCGGCGTTCGCGCATGGAATCAACCAGAGCCTGAGCGGTTTGCTGCAGGTCTTCATGTTTTAATACGGTGGCGATTGACTCTACAAACCCTAATAAGCGGCTGTCTTGCTGACGATAATTTTTTCGCTCCTGGGCGAGTTTGGCAAACCACTCACAGCCCCAGCCCAGCAATTGACAAACCCGTGAACGCAACTCTTTGCTGCTACCTTCTATGAGAAGAGTAATGGCACCAAAACAATGTCCACCCACTAAAATCGGACACATGATGACGGAACTATCCGGCATGTCACCGTCCTGGCTTATGGCTGCCTGTTTATTAGATTCAAGCAAAATATTCGCTAACTGAACCAGTTCTGATGATACTGCTTGATGATGCGGCCAACTCGCCATCAATTCAAATGGCCCGACATCAGGCGTACCCAGCAGCACCACAGCGCTCTTGGTGCCCTTGATAAACTGGCAATTCATATCTAGCCAACTTTGTGCCGTCGGATCCATAATGACCCTTAGAATCAATGATTTGGATTTCATTTACGACAAAGCGAGACAGCTCATATTTCGCAATAATGCTTAATTACCTCAAATAGATAGCCACAATTCAGCAGACATATATGTTCGCTATCTTTTCATTAGTTTAGTAAAGAAAGGGGATAAGTGGTATTAAACCCCGCTAGGTTCATCTTTGGCGTATGTTTCATACGTAGCACTTTACGTCTAATAGCAAACTTAGACCCTGGATTACCAAAACACAGCAAAAATCACCTCGCCCAAACCTCTTCCGTAGCTACCATCTGAGTTGGGCTAAGCGCTTAAAGGGCCGTATATACTTATGTGGTAGTTGAAACATTGCTGGGCTTGGAGCAAGACCCTTGTAGTTGGCTGGCCTTGCTGGAATCTGCTGCTCTGAGTGTAAATTTGGGGCAGGCGGTGAATAAAACGATAGCAGCCAATATACAAGGCCTGCAATTCCAATATGTCAGTGAGGACCTGGAAGTGACAGCGTGTTTACAGGCTTTTGTGCTGGAGGCTCTTATGCCCTGAAGCGAAATTAGCGCATAGATTATTTAATATTTAACACGACTTATAATAAGCTGATCATGCTCATTCAGAGGTAATTTTTAGCTGGCAGTTTCCTAGTCAGATTTTAGTGCCGCATCCCTAGCCTTGGTTAATTCAGTATTCAGTTGCATAATTTCGTTTTCAACATCAATACGACGTTGTATTTCATACTGCAATTCACGGTTTTTTTCCTCCAATATTGTTGGGCTGGGAATCAGCAGGCATAGGGGTAAGACTTTCCAAATCAGAATGCCAGCAGCGACTGAGCTGACAGCAACAACTATTTTAATCATCGCTAAGTGCCCATACATGGGCTCCCATATCACAATGGCTGCAAACAAATGCGACAAGCCACAAGCCAGAAAAATGCCACAACCGGCTAAAATGAAAAACCCCGGATAAGGCAAATCTTTACGTTTCCTCACAAAGGAGATAACGGCGGCGGCAAATGAAAAATAGGCCAGTGTTGTTAGCATATCGCTAATGGCTGTAGTCCACAGGATTTCGGGTGTCCACAGATAACACATCCCATGAGGCATGTATTGGCTGTAATCAAGAAATGAGCTCATAGGTTATCCCAATGTTCTAAATAGATTTTGTTATTCGGCAAGGGTATTGGCTGAATCTATAATTCAGCCGAATAGAGCAATAGAGCAAGTATAGTTGATGTGGCAGCAGTGTGAGTTTGGCTAGCCGATGCCTGCAAATAGGATGGAAATAGTCTCTTCCTGCTACTGAGGCCTTATGGCCAGGGCTATGGTCAGCCCTGGAACTTCAGCTAAAAAAGTACGTCGTTATACTGGGGGGGAAGCACCTGGCGCTGTAGGGGCGGGCTTGGCTATCATCTGCTGCAAAAGAAGAGTCTCCAGCGTTTCTTTGTTATCACAATAGCGGGTGGATATTTCGCTGATATCATCAAGGTTTTCGTTAAAAAACTGCACCAATTTGGGCTCAAAGTGTTTACCCGATTGTTCATTAATATACTCCACCGCTTTTGCAATGGGCCAGGGCTCTTTATAGGGGCGGGCGGATGTTAATGCATCGTAGACATCGGCAATAGCGGAGATTCTACCTTCTATGGGGATAGCCTCGCCTTTTAGTGAGTGGGGGTAACCTGATCCATCCCATTTCTCATGGTGAGTCCAGGCTATTGAGCAGCCCAGTTTAATGACGTCAATATCACTGGTGGCAAGAATTTGTCCACCGATCTCTGCATGACGTTGCATAATCTTCCATTCATCGGCATTGAATTTTCCAGGTTTCAGTAAAATGGCATCGGGTATGCCTATTTTGCCAATATCATGCATAGGGCTGGCATGCAAAATCAGATCCGCTTGCTGCTCACCCAAGCCCGCGGCCAATGCCAATACGCGACTAATTTTGCTCATGCGTATAACATGCAGGCCTGTTTCATTATCGCGGAACTCAACGGCTTTACCGAGAAAATGGGTAATTTGTAATTGTGTATCGTGAATTTTTTGGGTTCGTTCTTGTACCCGTTTTTCCAATAACTGATTATCTGCTTTAATGACCATATGCAGCACTTCTGTGTTTAGCATATTGTGAATGCGGTGCAGCACCTCTATTGCATCAAAGGGTTTGGTGACAAAATCAGTAGCGCCCATAGACAGGGCTTTACGGCAGGTTTCTTTGTTGTTTTCGGCGGTTAATACCAAAATGGGAACATGCTTATAATCTTTCATCTTTCGCAATGACTTCATCACCTCGAAGCCGTCCATTTGTGGCATGACGATATCCAAAAGTATCAGGTTAAAGTGTTGCGCCTGAATCATTTCGTCAACCCATAAGGGATTGTTTATGGCTAGGGTGTGCCTATAACCCGCGTTTTCTAATATCGTCTCGAGTAATTGGGTATTTTCTTCTTGATCGTCAACAATCAAAATGGAGCAATCTTTGACTCTGGGCATACGCACCTCTTGAAAGCTTCTATCCACAGTATAGATAGCATGATGAGTGTCGCCAATAGTTGTCGTTAAGAACCTAATCTGGCTAACAGCCAGCTAGCTCAAGTTCCATTCAGTCTAGCGAGGGTTTCTTTAAGTTTAAACGTGTTTAGGGGTTTACCACAAAAAGCATGTGCGCCTTTGGCCAGTGCCTTCTCTTCTTCCTGTTCATCATTTTCGGCGGTATAAACAATGATCTTGGGCGGATGTGTTGGCGGCTTTTCTTGTAGTCTATCCAGTACTTCATACCCCGACATCACCGGCATATTCATATCTAGCAACAGCAGATCGGGCTGGAGTTTCTCTATTAAATCAATGGCTTCTTTGCCATTAACCGCCTCTTTGCAGGTATAACCCTCTTTGCTAAAGAACTTTTTGGCCACAATACGATTTATCGGATTATCATCGACGATAAGTACTGTTTTACTCATGTGATTTTCTGCAATGCCAGTGTCAGCAGGTTTAATTAATTCCATCTCTGCTGCATCGGCAGTATTAGCCGCCAACTCCACATTTTCAACAGCCTGATACTGACACTCAGCCTGAAAAATATGGCCCACAAGTTTAAGCAATTCATCTTTTTTGAAGGGTTTATGCATAAAGTGGTCGATACCCTGAGCTAATACCATTTTCTTTTCGCTTTCCATCGCACTTGCCGTTAATAGAATGATGGCGGTTTTTTTCCCCCCCGGCATCTTGCGGATGATTTTTGTACATTCGAGTCCGCCCATTTTGGGCATGCGTCTATCCATTAGAATAAGATCGGCTTGCTGCTGTTTGAAAGACTCAATGGCTTGCAGGCCATCGGTCGCCTCAAATAATTGAAAACCAAAAGGTTTGAGTATGGCGCAGAGCAGAGTCCGGTTTTCAATAACATCGTCCACAAGCAAAATCTTCTTGTTATTCTGGGCGGGTTTAAATCCAATGATTCTCGCTTTCGACTTAGCGCTAATAAGCTCGCTGCTAATACCCACAGGCAATACCAGTTTGAATCGGGAGCCGATGCCTGGATCACTGGTAAAAGTAATATCACCCCCCATTAATCGCGCAAATTCTCGACTAATTGCCAGCCCTAAGCCTGTGCCACCCGAAGCATTTAAGCCCGACGAGGTCTGCTCAAATGTCGAAAATACCTTGTGCTGTTCAGTGTCCTTAATGCCAGCGCCTGTATCAACAATCTCAATAGTTAATTCGGCAGCTTCCTTATTTTCCGTGGTGGTTTTTTCCCTTATTGAAGCGATGCAGCTTACGCTGCCGGTTTCGGTAAATTTTATCGCGTTACCTAGCAAGTTGATTATTATCTGCCGTAACTTGTGAGCATCCGTGTTGATTGCTCCATTGCGGCGGTCCAGACCTGCCAAATAAAAATTTAGCACCAGCCCTTTTTTCTCGGCTTGCATGCGGAATATGTTGTGGATATCAAGAAGCAGATCTTTGCAATCAATGTCCTTGTTGGAAATAATTATGCGTCCGGCTTCTATCTTGGAGATATCCAGAATGTCATTGATGAGTTTTAACAAATGATTACCAGAACTATTAATGATCGACAGAAACTCGCGATTCTCTTTGGATAAATTCGGGTCAGCTTCAATAATTTCAGAAAACCCCAAAATAGCATTCATAGGCGTGCGTATTTCGTGGGACATATTGGCCAGAAACAAACTCTTGGCGTGGCTGGCATCGTCGGCCTTGCGTTCGGCTATACGCCTTTCTTCAACCTCAATAGCGAGCCTTCGATTCCAATAGATCATCATCATCATGATCAGCGCCACGATAGCGGCAATAACGCTGGCCCAGATAATGATCGGCTTCCAGTTAATCGTTTTTACAACACTTAGATTTGTCCATTTTTCATAAATCAGCTGTTTCTGCTGTTCAGGCATACGCTTAAGGAAACGGTTTAAAATCGGTATCAGTTTTTTCCTGTGTCGGCCTACCGTAAAACGCGGTTCATAACTTTCTTCCAGAGTTAAAATGATTTTTAGGTTATCGATAAATAATTCCCGTTGCCAATAATCCAAACTTAATACATTGGCCACCACTGCATCCGCTTCTCCATCCGCAACCGCCTGTATCGCTTTTTCAATGCTGGGAAAATGCAAGGTTTTCATCTGCGGATAATGGTGTTCAAAAAAGCTTCTTGCCTGACCAAATTCAAATACGGCAAGGGTCTTATTTTTTAATCCGAGTACGGATTGCTCTATCGCTAGATTTCTGGATGCCATCACAACCAAAGGAGAACTTAGAATCACATCACTTTGAAAATAGTTTGTGCCCAATTCAAATTGTGGAATTACCATGGCGACATCGGCTTTTTGTTGCAATTGCTGTACAAACGCCTGCTCTGTCTCAGCTGGAGGTATCCACTTTATCGGTATGCCCAATAACTCTGATAATATTTTTATATAGTCGGTGGTGATGCCGGCACGCATGGCGTTTTCATCGAGGTATTCAAAAGGCGCCCCGTCATCCACCACTAATACATTAAGTTGGCCCAGGGAATCTATCCATTGTTGCTCGGCACCGGATAATAGCTGCCCTTCATCATCAAGCTCCAGGCCAAGCCACTTACCTATGATTTTATCGATTTTGCTTTGGCCTATATCCTTTAAGGCAATATTCAAAAGAGGCAGTATTTTATCAAGGGAAGGGTGCAAGCCAATAGCAACAGGAACAGCCTGGTCTACATCGAAATAGACGCGTTTTAGCCCATAGAGATGGCTCTTGATAATATGGTAATTATCATAACTCAGACCTATATAAACATCAGCTTGCCCCTCTATCACATTATTCATACCTACCATGGCACTACCCACTAATTCAATCTGAGTATTGGCCAAGGTACTTTCAAAAAAACGTTTTGCTGACAGCAAACGGGTGACGATTCTTTTGCCTTTTAATTCTTGTATATTGTTTGCATTAAATGGGCTGTCTTTGTGCATATAAAACATGTACTTGATGGTGGTTAAGTCATGACTGGAGAGCAAATCAAACTGTTCATTGGTAGATTTTTCACTGCCAATGATGCCATCGATCTCTCCGGTTTTAGCCCGTTCAAAGAGATTTTTCCAGCTATCGATAACAATCTCTATGTCAATGGACAGACGCTCTTCTAATAAAGCAATAGCATCTGGCACCACCCCCGAGATAAGACCATCATTATTCTCAATCAGCATCGGCTCCATGTTTTTGCCAAAGCCCAGGCGCAAACGTTTCTGTTTATTCAAAAGATTACGCTGCTGACGCGTATATAGGCGTTGCTGAACATTGCTTGCTTGTGCCCGGTTCAACCATTTGGCAAAAACGCGATAGAGTTTATCTTCACCGATGGCCAAAATGGATTTATCAAGAATGGTGACTAATGGGGGGGAATCGGGAGACACACCGATGACAAAGTCAATCTTGGATGGCATCAGATAGCCTACCTTTACCCCGGATATTAGGTATTTATTGATAAAATACTGATCGACCAGCCAGCCACAAAAAATATCGGCTTCACCATTCTGGATTAACGTGGTGGCACTTTTGAGTTTGTCGACAATAACAATATCTTTAGCCTTGACCTGTTCACGCAATAATTTGGCAATATGTGATTGCCCTTTAACATGCACAAGCCGCTTGCCTTTTAAATCCTGTAAAGAGCGAATTTTTATCGGGCTATCAGCATGCTGATAAAAAGCCAACTCCATAGACATATAGGGTATTGATGCTAACAGGCCGCGACTTTGTGTACCCGACTCGTTAAGCCCGGCGACCGCATCCACACGTTTGTCGGTGATAGCCTGCCCAAAGTCTGATACGGGTAGAGGGTGTAATTTGAACTGCACCCCCAGTAACTTCTCAAAATATCTCATCCAGTCCGGATAAACGCCCACTAGACGCCCATCTTTAGTGAGCATGGCTGAAGGCGGTTTATCTTTCATCACAGCTAAATGAATAACAGGATGTTCACTCAGCCATTGTTTTTCCCTGATGCTTAGAAACGAGAGGTCTGCTTGAGCGGATAATGACATCCAGCGGTTATGGATTTGACGTAATTCCATTTGACCTATTTTATGAAGCGCCTTGTTCAGAATAGAGACAAAGCGCTGATCCTGTGCATTAACAGCAATCCCCAGGCCCATATAACGCTGATCAACATAGGCTAATTTTAAGGCGCTGATACTGTAATACTCTATACGAAAATAATCAGATTCCAGGCCAAGATAGATATCGGCCTGATCTGTGATTACCGCATCCATGGCAGATGCGACAGTGTTAAAACGATAAAAACTGTTTGATCTGTGTAATGAGCTTAACCGGGATTCCACCGGTGCAAAGCCCTTAACGACGGCAATACGTTGATTCTGTAAATTTTCTAGCACTTTTACATTTATCGTGGAGGATTTACGGCTAAAGGCTGCAAGGCGACTGGTGATTAAAGACGTACTGATCAACATACCCTGTTGCTGCGCCCATTGTTCATCCGCTAGCCATAGTGCGGTAACATCCTGTTTATTCAATTTATTGATAGCCGTAGGCCAATCAGATAATTGAGTAATAAAGTGAATGCCTAATAGGGTTTCCAGGCTCTGAGCTATATCTATCAAAGTACCCCTTTTTTGGCCTTGATGATCTTCTATCACAAAAGGCTCAAACCCACGGCCAATACTTAATTCAACCCTGGGGTGTGATTGTAGCCACTGGCGTTCTGCTTCGGTCAAATTTAAATCAACTGCTGCCGTGTCGGCATAGACGCAAGAAGTTACAGCGATGAATAGGATAAATGAAATTACAAAGGTAAGTTTATAGCGATCAGAAAATGTTTCTATCGATGACATTAACAATCCGGTTCAATATAAACAAAGAAACAGGCTGGATATATTCTATAGCATAGCAATCGTACAGAAAAAAGAACAACTTCCCTGAACGGCTACAGATACATGACAGGACGCTAGATGTTCAGCAGGGGCTGAGCCCATTACCCTGGATAGCTACTGGCTAAGTACGAATCTGCAATACAGCATCAATCAATAAAGGCCGTGATATACGGGCCGCTTTTGTATGGGGTTTTAGTGACTGGGTGTCAGTGAATATATCCAGTTAATGCCTTTTATCAGGCTGCTATTATGCATTAATCTCAAAGAACAGGGGTTCAAAATATAGGGGCTTGTATAAGTCAAAGCTGAAGTTGTAATAGCTGTCACTAGAGGGGGATGGAGGCCACGATTAACCAAATTATTTCCGACAGCTGAGGTGCCGATATATGTGTTTCAGTCACCTCTTTTAGTCATCTCTGTATGTTATTAAAAATCACATTTAAGGTCATAAAAGCCCCGTTTTCGCAGAACAATTCTCATCCGTAAATACAAGTGGTAATGCTTCTCAATGTCATTCTAACTTTTTGATTTTAAAGCAATAAACCGACCTCCTGTTATTCAAACTTTGTATTAAAAGTCGCCCCATATTGACTATATTTATAATGTAATAAACATATAAACACAGGAGGCCAATCTCGATGAAAGGTAATACAAAAATCGTTAGTAAACTCAATGATGTTTTAACTTATGAATTGACGTCGATTAATCAGTTTTTTTTGCATGCTCGCATGTTTAAGAATTGGGATATCGAAGAGTTAAATGAAAAAGACTATAAAAAATCCATCAAGGATATGAAACAGGCTGATGAACTGATAGAGCGCATTCTATTTCTCGAAGGTCTGCCAAATTTACAGAAACTGGGTAAATTATTCATAGGTGAACATACAGCCGAGATGTTGCAATGTGATCTTAAATTTGAGATGGAAGAACTTGTCTTGCTGCGTGAGGCCATCGCGCTGTGTGAAGAAGAAAAAGACTATGTTAGTCGCGAACTGCTGGAAGATATTCTGGAATATGAAGAAGGACATGTCGACTGGATAGAGGCACAGCAATATCTGATAGACAATACCGGTATAGAAAATTACATACAATCACAAATGGAGGGCTAACATGCAAGGTATACAAGTTGTTATCGACAATCTGAATAAACAGCTGACCCTGGAGTTAAGCTCCATGGATCAGTATCTGGCCCACAGCAAGATGTATGAAGACTGGGGCATTAATAAACTTCATGAAAAACTGGCCCATGAATATGAGGAGGAATTGGGCCATGCCAAGGCTCTTATCGAACGCATACTGTTCCTGGAGGGCACACCCGACACCGCATCACGTGCGGCTATCAATATCGGATCCAATGTTAAAGAGATGCTGGGCAATGATCTGGATGCCGAACACATCGTTGCAGCTAGTCTTAGATCTATCATAGAAATTTGTGAAAATGAAAAAGACTATGTCAGCCGGGAAATTCTGGAAACCCTGCTGGATGATACGGAAATGGATCATATCTATTGGCTGGAGAAACATCTGGGTTTAATCGATAAGGTAGGCATACAAAACTATATTCAGTCGCAGATGGGCAGTGGCGGGGGAGAATAACCGCGTTGCTAAAGCCCCCATGGTAGTCATTCTACCATGGGCATGTATCAGGTTTTGTTTGCGTTAATGTCAACGTTACCTTCACTTAGCATTCCCATTCTTGGCATGCTAATCCCTGTTCTATTGTCACTTTTTGTTAGAGACAAACGTCCTATAACGGGTTAAATCTTATTCCTCGATCAATACGAGTTGGTTAGAACTTAAAAATGTAACAGGCATGGCTCTTAGTTTAATTTAGGACGCTTTCTCTTACCCTAAAAATTTATAAATACGAAGACGGTAGGCTGTGTATCAAGGCTACACATCAATATGTGATGAAGGCTTGTAAATTAGAAGGCATTACCGATTAAAATTGAGTTATTGCAAATGATAACTATTATCACTTGTCTGGGAGTACCTGCTGTGATTAACTGTGAACAGATTTAAATCTTCAAATATCTGAGCGGCATAGAGAAAATAAAGGGCTGGGCTTATATTCAGGCTGAAGGCGGATACCGCCCAGGTGGTAAAAATTCCAACTAACAGTAGGTGAGGTTGAACGATGGTTTTTTTAAATAAATTCCATAGCCTTCTATAGTTCCAAATCTAACAATATCACTTTGTTTTAATTATTTTTTTATGCGTAAAAAATATAATGCTGTATCGCTAAAAAATCATACGCCATAGCCTTATCAGGCGCTGCCTTTCAGTGTACATGCGCAAAATTATCGGTAACTATTATGCCTAAATCAATATTTTTAGCATTTCTACTCTGTATTTTTAGTGCTTGCTCGTTTAGCCCTCGTCCCATCTATACATTAACGCCACAAGTAAAAGATGGGCCCTGGGTACATGGAAAACAGTATGCCTTATCCCAGAGTGATGGCATTGCTATTGCGTTGGTGTATGAAAGAGAACTGCAAGGCAATTTTATTTTCAATGTGAAAATTATGAATCGATCTGATACGGATATTTTGGTATCGGCAAATAATTTTTCTTATAGCTATACCGAGCACAGACTTTCCGCCGACAAAGAAAGAATTGTGTCTGCTGTTGATCCCGAGAGTGAAATATTGAAAGTGTATCAACAGGCTTCTATTGAAAAGGCCCGCTACGATTCGGATCAAGCCAACAACTCGGTAATATTATTACTGGATGTGGCCGATGATATAGCCCATCTTTCTGAACCCAAAACACGTGAAAAATATCAGTCTGACAAAGTAGAGGATACTGAACGCAGGGACACAGAGCTGCATCAGGAGCTGTCACGTGAACGAGAGTTGAAATCCTTCAACGCAGATCTGTTTCTATGGGAGAAAAAGTCACTGCGAAAGACAACTCTGCCAGCGGGCTACATGATCAGGGGCGATGTGCATTTTCCGTTGACCAACGACAGCTTCGTGATCAATGTCAGAGTGGATTTCCAAGGTGTTGAAATGGTATTCCCATTCCTAATCACAGAACATATAGTAAGCAGATAGTTGTTTTAATCGCCCTGGCATACACTGAATCATATTGTTGTAATTGATGTTAAAGAGGGTGTACTTATGCTTTCCATGAAGATGTCGATTTTTCAGTATGATGGTGTTTTTGAATAAGTTGACGAAGACTCACAAAAATCATCATCGCTATCATGCTTATCACCACTGCCGTTTCTATCTGTACACTCAGCACCATATTCATAAAGATATTGTTATCTATCATCGTAGCTGATTCATCGATTTTGCTCAGCAGTTGCTGCAGCGTATAAATAATAAATATTACAAAGAGACAGCTGCCGAAATCGAATTCGAGATTAAGAGCGAATTTGTTATTTTTATCCAATGCAATAAGCACATCCATAATGATCAGCAGTATTGCCAGCACATGAAAAATAATAATAAGCGGTATTAAAAACATCGTGAAAGTTATTGCAATGCCCATAACTAGAAACCTAAAATAAAGTGGGGCGTCTCCGTACGTAAATTATGTGACCATTATCTATTAATATAGCGCAGACAGTCGCGTGGAATAGATCATTTTATTTTCAAAAATACGTCTGTTAATTACTGCAGTTTATTCAATAAACGCTGACCGCACTTTATCCGACTGGAAATTTCGCAAGCCAGGCAAGATAGATGAACTGGGCAATCGTTGAGACAATATGGCTCCAGTCATCAGCATCATGAAACGATAGCTTAGATCGTCACGCTAGATTTTTTCTCGAAATGTTGTTGATAGGCTTCAGTCGATGATAAATCGATATTTATAAAAGGTGTTCGGTAGTTTGAGTGCTGAAAGCTTCGATTCTATCATCAAGACTAGCAGAAACCTGCCGTTCATTAGCGGCCGTCGCTTGGTTTGTGTGCGAAGGGTTTTTGTAGGGTATTTCCCATTTCCCATTTCCCCTGCTCTGTGAAGCTTGATGTTCGTCTATACTAAATCAAGTTCTTGTCATGTTGTAGGCAGGCATATGAGATTTTCTAAACGTTGTTTTATTTTTGTTTTTCTCTCGTTTTCGCTAGCTGAATGGACGAAGGGGGCAGATCTCTTTAATTTATCCTTGTTAGAGCTGCAACAAATTAAAATCACGGTGGCGACAGGCCAGGAACAATCGATATTTGAGGCACCGGCTGTCACGTCGGTGATAACCGCCGAAGATATTCTCAAATCAGGGGCCAGTGATATCGATGAAGTGCTGGAATCTATACCCGGTTTGCACGTCAGCCGCAATACCACAGGCTATGGACCGCTTTATATCTTTAGGGGTATCTCAACAGAATTCACTCCACAGGTTCAGGTATTGATCAACGGTATTCCTATCAAAGCCTTGTTCAGAGGCTCTATTCATCAAATCTGGGGCGGTATGCCGGTTAAAAGCATTGCCAGAATTGAGGTGATTCGAGGCCCAAGCTCAGCTGTATACGGTGCCGATGCCTTGTCAGGCCTTATCAATATTATTACCAAAACCCCTGAAGAACTTTCCGGTACTCAAACAGGCGCCGCTTGGGCAAGTTATGAGTCTGCCGATGCCTGGCTTTTACATGGCTCTCAACTGGGTGAATGGGGCTTAAGTTTTACGCTTGAATACCATCAAACCGACGGCTTTGATGGCTTGATAGAGCATGATGCGCAAACCAATCTGGATTTTGTTACCGGTACGTCTGCGTCCTTGGCGCCGGGCAATACCAGCCTGTCCCGAGAGAATCTGGATATGCGTTTTGAATTGCAGAAAAATACATTTCGCCTGCGCCTGGGATTACAACATAGAGCGGATTGGGGCATAGGCGTCGGTCTTGCGGATGCGCTGGATCCCGAGGTGAGGATAAAAAGCGATAGATGGACTTTGGATCTGGGTTATCACGATGTGCCTGTGGGGGAGCATTGGCAATTGACCAGCGTGCTCAGTTATTACAGTACCACCCATGAAAATGAAAATAATCTGCATGTATTCCCTCCAGGCAGCGATCTGGGATTTGGCCCGCTTCCCGACGGCCTGATTGGCAACCCTGAAATGTTTGAACGTCATTATCGTTTTGATAGCAGTACGTTTTATAACGGCTTTGAGCAGCATACCCTGAGAGCGGGCATAGGTTATTCGCTGGCGGATATGCATGAGGTCAGGGAGACAAAAAACTTTGGTATTAATCCTGAAACCGGCATGCCGCATAATCCAGCGGACGGTCTTATTGATGTCACCGATACCGCCTATGTGTTTTTCCCAGAGGAAGAAAGAGAAAACTACTATTTGTTTTTACAGGATGTTTGGCAACTCTCCTCCAACTGGGTTTTTACCGCAGGTTTGCGTTATGACTATTATTCGGATTTTGGTGATACGACCAACCCCAGATTGGCTCTGGTGTGGCAAGCAAGCGACAAGTTAAGCACAAAACTTTTATATGGAGAGGCATTTAGAACTCCCTCCTTTGCTCAGCTCTATATTGATAATACACAGTTCAATTTTGGTAATCCCGACTTGCAACCGGAAACCTTAGCCAGTTGGGAATTAGCCTTCGATTATAGAGCGACGGATGATATCGAGTTACGTTTAAACCTCTATCATTATGATTGGGATAATATAATTCGTAGCGTACCTGAACCTGACTCCGTGGTGACCATAGCACAAAATGTTGGCAGACAGATTGGCCAGGGTTTTGAAACCGAATTCCTGTGGCAGGCGGCCGATGATATACAGATAAAAGCTAATTATGCTTATGTTGATGCAGAAAATGATGAGACGGGCGAGGCAGCTGCCGATGTGCCCGGCAGTCAATTTTTTGCCAGTGTAGATTGGTCTTTTTCAAAGCAATGGTTAGTGAATGTTCAATCGTATTGGATCATGGATAGAAAGCGTGCTGCTCAAGATAGCAGAGCAGCTATTGCTGATTACCAACTGCTGAATATTTCATTGCAGTATGCTAGTCAAAACAAACATTGGTTAGGCAGTATCAGCATTAATAATGCATTGGACAAAGATGCCAGAGAACCCACACCGTGGAGACCTCCTGCGCCGGCTATCCCCAACGATCTGCCATTACCGGGTAGAAATTATCGTGCCGAGCTGAGTTATCGTTTTTAATCGTAGGCTGTGAGGCAATATTATGGCTTTCTTCGTGCCATAAAGGCTGCGAGAGACTGAACCTTGTTTTGTGTTTGTTCTTAAGGGAGGGTTATGGGTAATAACAATATAGGCGTTTGGCTTAGCCGTGAGGGTCTTGGATTTTTGGGTCATCATCATAGTGGATACAATAATTTTTTTCATGTCCAAAGGAAAAGCAAACCGTATCAATATGCGGGGTGTTATCAGGATTGATTGTGGTCAACTGGATGAGATTATCATATTTCTAATAAGCTTCTGATGGCATCATCCATTCCTTAAATATTAGATTTTGAGTATTTCTATTACAGTGATTATTTAAGCCATGCTTAGGATCACTTAAATTTGTTGTTAGACTTACCTGCATTAATCTCTACCCATTTCAGGCATATCCTTAATCCACATTGTAATTCTCATCATCTACGATATATCGAATCGAGGGTTAAGTGGCTTTTTACACTTGATAGTTGAAAAAATTCCAATTAGGTCTACTGTTGTCTTATGGATAGATAATCTGGTTAGGGATAATTTAACCTCCAGAGAAAGTCGTACTGCGATGAAAAAAATTCACGTTATATTTATTCCTGTTTTTTTATATTCCTCCGTAAGCCTGGCCTTAGACATTGAAGATCTTTTTTCATTGCCTCTTGAACAGCTTATCCTGCAAGAAGTTAATACGGTCTCAAAAAGAAAAGAACTGGCCGTTGATGCGCCAGGTATAGTGACGATTATAACCGCGGCCGATATGAAATCCTACGGTGCCACCAATATCAAAGATGTACTGCTGCGTGTTCCTAACTTCTATATGTTTGATTCCAGCACCTTTACCGCATCGGGCGTTACGATGCGAGCGGGCGCAACACAACATTTAAATAACCGCGTATTATATTTGATAAATGGTCGGCCCATCAGAGAGTCCCAGAATGGTGGTTTACATACGGATATTAATTTACTATTTCCGGTAGAGGCTTTGGAGCGTATTGAAGTTGTCCGTGGTCCTTCCTCTGTTTTATATGGCAGTAATGCGTTTAGTGGCACGGTGAATTTCATCACCAAAAAACCCAAAGACAAGCTGGAGGGGGCTGTCGCCGCAACCTATGGCAGTGAAAACTATTTAATGCTTTCAGCATCTCTGCAAACACCTGTAGGTGAAAAGGGTGGGTTAACCTTAAGAGTCAATGATTTGGATACCGATGGAGAAACGGTCACTGCATTTGATGAAGCGGGTATGGAAGGCTCTGTAGATTTATTCAGAGAAGGCACGGGAGTGTTTATAAATTTTAATTATGCAGGTTTCAGTTTAAATTCCATTTTAAATACCATTACTATGCCTCTTTCCAGCGGCGCATTCCGCTGGACCAACAATGCTGATTTTGAACTTAAACGGGAGTTTTATGATCTCGGTTATGAACATATTTTTAGTGATAAATGGAAGGCTTCGATCAATTACACCTACAACAAACAAGAGAAATTAATTACCGGCCCGGGATCGTCTTCATCCGAATTTATAGCCAATGGTTATCTCTATGAAATAACCGTAAACGGACAGTTAGCTGAAAGCCTATCAATGGTAGTGGGGTCGGTTGTTGATCAGCTGCAAGGAGACTTGGGTACTCGAGGAGGTAAATATGACAATAAACGGTTAGCCGTTTATGGTCAGTTCGATTATCAGTTACTGCAGAGAACAAAATTATCTGCTGGCGCTCAATGGAATGATCCCGAAGGCGCTAGCTCTAATATGTCACCGCGCTTGGGATTGATTCATCACTTTAACGATAGTTGGATCAGTAAACTGCTCTACAGTGAGGCTTTTCGTTCTCCCTATGGTTCTGAATTGTTTTTTGACTCGGTCTTCTTACTCGGTGATAAGAATCTAAAACCTGAATTAATCACCACTTTTGATGCTCAGTTGAATTACACAGAAAATCAATTTTATGTCTCAGCCACCTATTACCATAGCGTCACCGAAGATGCGATTGGCAGAGCGATTGTTGATGGCACCAACACCTTTGTTAATCAAGAGGGGGAAGTGACTTTTGACGGCTTGGAGCTAGAAGGGCGATGGAATATGAGCCCCGCATGGAAACTACAGGGTTCTTATAATTATCAAATTAACGAAGACGATACAGGGCAAAAGGATGTGATGCCTGCAGCTAGAACGATGGCCAAAATGGGTATTTCCTATCAATCTGTCAGGGGCTATCAAATAGGGTTTTGGAACAGTTATTTTGGCAAGGCCAGTAAACTTGAAGACCTCGAGGGCAATAATACCAATGTGGTTAATCCTCCGGCTGATGCGTTTAATTTATTAAGTATCAACGTGCAGGGTAACGTCGGCCAACTATTTAATTCCACTGCATGGCAGAAAGTTGAGTTTTCTTTATTTGCTAATAACCTGCTTGATGAAACGGTTTATTACCCTGAAATGGGGCGTAAACGGGTTAATACATACCCTCAATCCCATGGCCGTGCAATTTATGCGAGTATCAATGCCCGTTTCTAATCGTGAATAGCCACTTATTTACTTTGGCTTACTCTGATTTATTAAAGTATTGAAATTTTAAAACTCAATGGCTTTTCCCTACATGCTGGCATAGTCTTCCAGGTGAAAGAACGTAAAAAACTGGAGCAAGATATTAACGCATTTGAATTTGGTTAATGAGATAACACCACCGGCTTTTCAGCTGCCTGAGGCCCAAGCACCATCACCTGAGATGCTTTTCTAGCCTAAACCCATTTCAGGCATATTATTAATCCAGATCGCCATTCTCACCATCAACGATTAAGTGAATCGGGGATTAACCCGTCTATATATTATGCAAACCCTTTAGTCTTTAACTTGAGTTTTTAATGATTTTTTGTATTAAACGCTCTGCCTTTTCTGGCGGAAATCCAATAACAGCGATAACAAGGCAGGAATAAAAATCAGCGTCAGCAAGGTAGAGAATAACAACCCAAATAAAACGATGGTACCCAAACCACGGTAGAGCTCTGTTCCAGCACCGGGTAAAAAGACCACAGGAGCCAATCCAAATATCGTTGTTAACATCGACATCATGATGGGCCGCAGTCGTACCTTAACGCTATTAAAAACCGCATCATAGGGTATTTCACCCTGAGCGAGACGCAGGCGAGTTTGTTCCAGTAAGAGTATGGGGTTATTGACGACAATGCCGATTAAAACCACCATGCCTAACAGCGTAATCATGTCGAATGGGATGCTGATGCCAAAGACATTATTCATTAACCACAGGCCCAAAATACCACCGCTGATGCCTAAGGGAATGCTCAATAAAATGATCAGCGGAAAACCCCAGAGAGCTATTGTGAAACCTTAGAAAACCTCTTTAAGGGCGTTAAACCCTTTTTTGATGCCTTTTCCCGGTGTTTGAATGATTTTTTTGACGCCCTTGTGAATACCGGCAATAGGTTTAACACGCACCTTTGGATCATCAAGTGGCCCCGACACGGTTAAATAGACCTTGGTAACATCAGCCACCGCACTGCCGATGAGTGGTACATAAGCCAGGGTTTTATCCAGGGCTGCCAGTAACGTCACAATGATATCCATGTTAATCGTATTCTCAGCCAAGCTCACCAGCCCTTTAGCTTCTGCATCAAAGGCCGCCATGTTCACCTCCAGTAAGGTGATATGCATGCCCTTTTTGATAAAATCAGACTCAAGCACCATGCTTCGGTATGTCTTGCCACTTCCGCTCAGCTTATCAGTAAGGCCTTCTTTGAAAAGGCCTTCAATATCCAGTACGGATAACAGCTTTAACAAGGCACCTCCTGCGGTACCTTCCTGCGGTATTGAACCTGGTCCCGCGTGCAGCGAGAGTGTTCCACGTAAACTCTGTTTTAACTGATGCCCTGTCTGCCCTTGTAGGTGCCCGGAAGTCGTCAATGGGCCACTCATGAATACGTCACCTTCTGTCAGTAACGGCATGATCTCTTCTATGTTGACTGATTTCACATCATGATCAACCACAAAAGCAATACGGTCCAGATCGTTTAAATCCGCAGAGCCTGTGACTTTGATGGTGCCACCTGCGGCATTAAGCGCGACATCATAATGTTCAACGTTACTGTTGGCATACCGGCTATTGATCAGCAGATGCTCAAATGTTTGTTTTTGGTATTGTCCTTTAGCAACATTAAGCGCCAAGACCAGGCTCGCTTTTTGCACAATATCCGGAAGTTGTGCAGGCCTGTTTTTATCAGCAGCTTCATCTTGGGCTTCAGCGGTTGCAGAGGAATGCTTTTCTTCTGCGATAGCAGGGAATAATCTATCGATATTTAAATGTTCAGAGTAGATGTTTAGATCAATTTTAGGCGCTGTAATATCACGTATGTTTCCACTCATTAACAACGCTTGATCGTTGGCCAGTAATTGTAATGATTTAAGTTTTATCGCACCGGGCGTAAGGGCGATATCAGCCTTAGCTTGGCGAATATTTAACTCTATTTCAGGCACTGTTAAGGCGAGCCCTTCCAGCCTCAAACTGCCGTTTAAATCGGTATTTAGTGCATCATGATGTTGATAATGAATAGCCACATCGGTATGTAACAGCCCCTCGAGTGCATAGGGTTTTAAATCGGATACAAATTTATCGAGTACAGAAAGATCCAGCGCATCCATGTTTAAATGCAGTTTTGCCGACATCTCCGGCTCAGCCAATCCTGCAACGTTTCCAGAGAGACTCACCGGTGATTCATTAATCAAGCCTTGTAATTGTATGGCCGGTATATTCAACTGCTGCTGTTTTTTTATCTCAATACGGCCATGTAATGAGGCTGTTGCGTTTGCATTGCGGGTGCTTACATTGAGTTTTTTTATGATAATCGAACCGCCGGCCTGCCATTGTGCTGGCTCGGCATGCTGGTAGTGTGCTTGAATATCAACATCGGCTTCAGCGATGACTTTGTCTAAGTTTATTTTATCTAACAAGGCCGCTATATCTTTATCCGGTTTGTCAGCCAGTATCAGTTTTCCTTTAGCAGAGGCGGTGACTTTGGGGGCTGTCAGTAAATCACTAATTGTTACAGACAGGGGGGGTATTATGATGGGGCCCATAACTGCATGAATATTTTCTGCTTTAAGCATGGAATGCTCAAGTTGAATATGCGCGCTGAGCATCTTGACTCTGGGTAAGTTTTTGGCGGCCTTAACCGAAATATTATTGATCCGTAGGCTCAGTTCGATACCTGCCAGCAGCGTATCGGGGGATTTTTTTATGGCTCCCCATTGTGAGATGGCAAGCGCAGGCAGAGTGAGTTTTTCCACGATGATCTCACCACCGCCAGAGAGAAGATCGTGTACTAATGCAGATTGATCCTGTGCATCATCATGCTTCACTAAAATCTGCCACGGTATGATGGGGGCCATCGCAACAAGCGGCAGTTTGCCACTGAACGCGATGTTTTCCATCACTGCATCACCTTGCCAGTCTTGTATTATCGCACTGCCCTGTAATGAAAGTTCACCCAGCTTCAGTGTTAGCGCCTGCACAAATAATACTGAGGGCTCAAATGCCAGAGCATAGTGCAGCGTGGTTGGCAGACCCGGTACGGGTTGAGGCCACAATGTTGTATCGGTATAGCTAAACTTGCCCAGGTCAATATCACCGGTAACCGTGCCGTTATCGCCTAAATCCCCGTTATAGACCAGCGTGGCTGATACACTACCGGCCAGTTTATTCGCCAGTTCGGCATTATTGAAATACGCAGAAAACGGGCCTATATCCAGTGCCATAAGCCGTGCTTCTAAGCTGAGTTTTGGGTTGGCTAGTGTGAACGCCGGGCTGAGGCCTTCGAAGGTACCCTGCAGGGATAATGTAGCGGAGGAGGCCGATTTTTTTGAATGCTGTTTCAGCGACAAAGCGTAATGCATCACCGAACCTGGCTTGAGGTTTGTAATCTTGAGTTCAACATCATGCAACTCAAACTGTTGAGTTTGCCCAGGTATTGTCAGGCTATCGAGAAGCGTGATCCGCCCCTCACGAATACTGAGCTGTGCCAGCGCAATATCTAAGCTTAGGTCCGAGCTTTTGTCCTGCGGTGGAAGCACCGGTGTTTCGTTTTCTGCCGCAGTAGCTTCAAGCCGGTAGGTAAGGTGGGGCTGCAACAGCGAAACGCTTTTAATGACCAAAGAACCATGGAGTAAAGGCATCAGCGCGATTTTCACATAGACTTGTGATGCGTAAAAATCCATCGGCATAAGGCCAGCGTTAGTGACCGAGAGGGTCTCCAGTTTTACCCACAGACCTTGAGTAAATCCCCAGGTGATAGATTGCAATTTAACGTCACCGCCAGTGATGGCCTGTATTTCCTCAATCACGGGCGCACGGTAATCATCAAGGTTGATAACACGCGGCAGTATTAACACTAGGGAAACCAGTAATAAAACCAGGGCGAGAATGCAAAATACCATGCGCTTGGCGATATGGGTTTTCATCTATGTGAGTTTCCTTTTCATCTGCCTGTTGCTCACCCCAGATGGACGGGGTGATAATGCCCGCATTCTACAGCCTCTATAGACGTTATGGGAAACATCGTTTTTTGGGGCGTGGAATAGGATATAAAAAGAATCGCTGTATTTTCACATAAGCAGAAAATTTCAGTGCCAATTTAAGTAAGTATTACCTTTAAAAAGACCTATTCTTTTCGTGGCTATATAAAAATGTTAGAGTTTGGGGCGCTCTTTAATGAGAGTGAGAAAAAATAATAATATATAGGGAAGTATAATGAGATCCAGTAAGTTCTTACTCACTGCCATGGCCGCAACTATTGCCAGCTCCATGAGCATCATGGGCTGTAAAGATGACATACAGGCTTCAACTCCAGATACAAGCGCTAAAGCTAAAAGTGGTGTTGTTATCGATTCTATCGTTGAAGGATTAGCATACAGTGCAGAGCCCAGTGGGAAATCGGGTATCACCCAAGCCGATGGCCGCTTCGATTATACACAAGGGGATACTGTCATATTCTCCTTCGGCGACATTCAACTACCCGCATTCAAACCTGAAAATAATCAATCCACGATAGTTTCGGTCTACGATATCGCCAATGATGATGAGGCACTGGCGCAAGAAATTGGGCGTTTTCTACAAACCCTGGATGAAGATGGCGATGTGAATAATGGTATTCAATTACCGGATGCCAACAAGCTGACATCGGATTATTCCGATCTGAGTTTTACCGACCCAGAATCACTGGATGGCAGTTTGAGCACGATGATTACGGAGCTGGCATTAAGCCCCCGTTTGGTGGTGACTGCCGAAGAAGCACAAATACATATGCATGAAAGCCTGGATAATGCGCTGGAGTTCACACAGACATGGCTTCAAACCACCTTTGACGAAGAAGGTACAGAGCAGAATACCGCTTTAATCGATACACAATCAACCGTTGTGGTTAAGAGTGGCGCGTTTAATGTTGATGATTTTGATGGCATCGGCATTATGTGGAAGTTTTCTTCCCACCCGGTTTTTGATGTGGATCCGGATTACCTTGAATTACAAGATGGAACAGCACAATTTGGAGGATTGACGTGTTATTTCTTATTAACCCAAACAAGACCTAGCGGTGGTGATATCGGTTTAGCTTGTGACGAATATCCTATATCGCAGGCTATGGGTATTTGGGATATTGATGCGGGTGTTTTAGAAATCAGATCCACTGATGAGGAAGGCAATCCAGAAAACTATCTAGCACTGAGTCTGGTTCAGGGTACCAATATGCAGACCACTCCGCCGATTATGTATAGCTATTGGGATGCTGTGGACGACGCGGGTGAACCTGTGGGTGATGCTGAAGTTTTAATATTGGGGGATCTTAATTATTTTACCCCAACACCGCCGCCAGAGCCTATTGCATTAACCCTGAATGTAGCTACTACCGATCAAACCAGTGTGTACCCGTTTCCCACCGCTTATAGCCTGGCAGTAGATGCGGGTGAATACTATACCGTTGACCTGAGTAACTTTGATAATAATGCCTACGTGTATGTGTGTGATGATGATTCCATGGCTCTTGAATGCAATATTATTGCTATTGGTCTGTTTGATACCAGTACGGCATCCATGGCATTAACTTTCCAGGCGACATTCACAGGGGATGTATTATTTTATGTTTTAGCCAAAGAGGAAGAGACCACGGTAATCTTCGATATTATAGCCAAAGCAGCTAACATCAATGCACTGGTATTAGAATCTACGGCAAGCGCTCAAACCAGCATTTATCCTAATTCCAGCGTTTATACTTTGCAGGTTGAGCAGGATAGGGAATATCAGATTCAGCTAAGTAATCAGGATGAAGATGCTCTGCTCGCTGCCTGTACATCACTTTCTAGCTCTCAATATTGTGCAGCTTCTGAATTGATTGCTACAGCCGCCTATACCGCAAATACGCCTGGTGCAGGTTTAAGTTTTACGGCTGTAGCAACGGGAACTATTTATGTTTATGTGTTGGCACAAAATGAAGCGACAACATTGAGCTTTGATATACATGCAAATGATATCACCTCTGCGCCTTAGCAGGGGATGAATGCTGAAAATTGTAATCTGCAGTGATTAATTATCCGCTATTAACAGCCCTTCTTTTATAGAGGGTTGTTTTCTTAGCCCAGTGAAAACATCTTCGCTAGAGTTAATAGCTAGCTGTTAGGCTCAGGCTGAATGAAGCTCGCTTGCCCTATTACAAACATTAGGGATCAAACTCTGTAGGGCTCACTTCATCAAGTATTTAGCCGTTAGAATCTACTTGAATAACAGGCTTTATTGTTATAATTTTTTGTATTCTACGTTTCTCGTTTCAGGCAGGTCCTTAATTCACATCGCAATTCTCACCCTCAACGATTAAGTGAATAGGGCATTAATCGGTCTGGTTTGAGGTATTTTTGAAATAATTTTAACAGCTTATGCGCGTTATAATACAGCGGCTAAACTCATCGGTTTATTGGTTGTAGCTGCTTTGAATACGGTCCCCAATAAACTGTTTTTATTAACTGTAGATTGTCTCTTTAAAGTTGTTATAGTCCAGAGTTGTTGCGAATAAAAAAGTGATGATTCATTGTTTGTTTTTAATGCATATGAAAAAAAATACATTTCATACGTTCACTTATATATGTTTTATTTCAACGGTTTACAGTGTTTATTGTGTGTGATTATATTATTCTTTGCGTGAATAAAATCTGACAAAAAGAAACTGAAAACTATCAGGAAAATGTACAAAAAATTAAGCTATTTTAATAACGTCATAAAATAATAAAAATAAAAAAATAGTCTCTTATAGCTGTGCTCTCGGCCAAGCCTTTTTCGGGGCTGATTAAACATCAGCCCTCCCGTATTTTTAATGAGAATCATTCAATATAGTTTTGCTTGCTTAAAATTCCTGTGCTAGGATGCCGCGCATCTTGAGGTGCCCGTCATCAAATTTTTAAAATTTGATTGGATGGGTTAAATGGGAAGATGGTGCGTTTAGATATTTATATCCAAACAATGCCAACGCTGCCCCCGCAACGGTAATCACTCTGTGAAAGCCCGACACCTGCCTCCTGATAATACGAATATGAAGCGGAGGGCTTCATAGAGCAGTAATGCATTGGCTGAAGTCGGATACATCGATTTACAGCATTAAATTTTGCCTACTCTTTATTTCCCCTCCCTCATTCGAACTTTTTTTAAAGTGATTTACGATTGAGGTGTTCCCAAGATGATCCACAAAAAAAGAATTGTTAGCTGCAGTCTTGCGCTATTGATTCCACTTTCTACAGCGGCTTTTGCCGAATCAACCCCACTGGAAGAGGTCGAAGTTCATGGCCAAAAAGATACCGGCAGCATGGGCCTGGATGAGGACAATAGCGCCTCTAACCGATTAGGTCTGAAGAGCCTGGCTGTGCCCGCTAGCATAGAACTGATCACCAAGGAAGAAATCGCCATCAAGGCCGATTATTCTGCTCTTTCAGCGGTAACCCGTGCTACCGGTTTTTCTGCCTCGGCCAGTCCCGGTAACGGCGGCACGTCAATGTCGGTGCGAGGTTTTAACGGCCATGGCTCGGTGGTACAGACCTACGATGGCACCCGCCTGTATGTGGGTGCAGGCACGGTTACCTTCCCGGCAGACACCTGGACGCTTGAAAAAGTTGAGGTTCTGCGTGGCCCGGGTTCCGTGACCAATGGCGTAGGCGCGGTAGGTGCGACGGTTAATTATGTACCTAAGGCGCCTGAGTACACCGAGATCCAAAATGAGCTGGATATCACCGCTGGCAGCTTTGGTCTGCGACGCCTGGCCATAGGTTCCGGTGGCAGCATCAGCGAAGATGTCGCCTATCGACTGGATGCGGTGAGCCATGAAACTGACGGTTTTTTTGATAATGCCGATGAGCAACGCAAAATTATTGCCGCTTCTCTACGCTGGAAAGCTGCGGACAATCTAGATATTAAACTCAGTGTCGACTATGCCGATATTGATGCATCCACTTACTGGGGCACGCCGTTAGTGCATGGCAAGATTGACGAAGATATCCGTAAAAATAATTACAATGTCGACGATGGCATCGTCGCCTATGAAGACCTGTGGCCACGCCTTAGCATTCAGTGGCAGATCAACGACATGGCAACGCTGAGAAACGAGTCGTATTATTTATCGGCCAAACGTCATTGGCGTAATGTCGAAAGCTATGAGTACAATCCGGATAGTGGTCAGGTGGACAGATCATTTTATCTGGAAATCCTGCATGACCAGAAACAGATCGGTAACCGTTCCGATGTGTTATTTAACTTCGATCTCGCTGGCATGGCCAATAGACTCAGTGTGGGCGCAGAAGTGAATAAAATTGATTTCACCCATGAAAATAACCGAAAATATGGGGGCAGCTCATCCGTCGATTCCTTAAATCCGCAGGCTGGAAAGTGGATAGACGATGTTGAATATGAAACCAGTAAAGACTTCAGTTCTGAGACTCTACAATATGCATTCTTTATCGATGAACACCTGCAGATCAATGATCAGTTCAGTGTGGTCGCCGGTGTACGTCATGATGTGATTGATTATCAGCGTGAGGACTTCGCCCGTAGCAATGGTGTTGATCATGATGAGCCTGCTGGGGTGATGGAAGATGATTTATCCGGCACCAGCTGGCGTTTAGGTGTCGTGTACCAGCCACTGGAAAATACCAGCCTTTATGCGCAAGTGAGCAAGGCCGTGGATTCTGTGCAATCTATTTTAACTGCAAGCACGGCAGATATGGAACTTGCCGAAGGCAGGCAAGTCGAAGTTGGCCTCAAGCAGATATTGTTGAATGACAGGCTGCAATACACACTCGCATTATTTGATATCAGCAAAAATAATCTGATCAGCAAGGATGCTTTTGGTGAAGAGAACCAGGTGGGGCAGCAGAGTTCAAAAGGTGTGGAATTTGAAGTCTTTATGGCTGCCACCGATACACTGGATATCAACTTCAACGTGGCCTTCACCGATGCGCAGTATGATGATTTCAGGAAAGGGGATAACGGCGAAATCGATTACAGCGGCAATACCCCCAGGAATGTACCGGAAAAAACCGCCAACCTGTGGGCAAACTGGCAGTTTGTTGATAGCTGGATGTTGAGTGGTGGCGCACGTTATGTGGGCACACGTTTTATCAAGGATGACAACACTGCAGAATTACCGGAGTACATCGTTTTCGATGCAAGCCTGCAGTGGCGTATAAATAAAGATATACAACTGTCTTTACGTGGTAAAAACCTCAGCGATGAAATCGATTATGTTTTGGCACCTTACGGGGATCAATGGATACTCGCCGATGGCCGCAGTGCAGAAATCAGTATGCATTATAATTTCTAACGAGGTAAATACGGCCCTGATTCAAGGGCCGTTTAATGTTATGACTGAACATTTTCATATACAAACAGAAGATCTTAACTGGTCATCAAAAAACGTTAGTGGTTTCAACCTGGCTGATATTAACTTTACGGCCAGGCATTCACAGTTTATCGGTTTATTAGGCCCCAATGGCAGTGGTAAAACCACACTGCTGCGCTGCCTCTATCGTGGCCTGAATGTGGCCAACAATATGATTCAACTCGAGGGTCAGGATCTAAACAGCTATAACCGCCAGGCGCTGGCAAAGAAGATCGCCGTCGTTTTTCAGCAACAGCCAGAGGAAATTACTTTGTCCGTTGATGAAGTCCTGAAGCTGGGGCGATTGCCGCAGCAGAAGTTTTTAGTACCAGAGAAAAAACAGCTGACGCTACAAGAGCAGCAGCTTGTTCATGAGCTGGATCTGGAGCATCTCTACCATAGGCCATATCGACAATTATCCGGTGGTGAGAAGCAACGAGTCATGATCGCCAGAGCCTTGATTCAGCAACCCGAAATTTTGTTGTTAGATGAACCCACCAATCATCTGGATATCGCTCATCAGATTGCGGTGTTGGATTATATCAGCCAACTGGATATCACCGTGATCTGCAGCCTGCATGATCTGAATCTGGCCGCACAATTTTGTGATGAGCTGGCGGTGCTCAAAGACGGGCGATTGATTCAACAAGGTCCGGTAGCCGACGTCTTAAGCCCGGCTTTAATTAAATCGGTATTTTCTGTCAACGCCATCGCCGATACACATCCGATCAACGGGGCATTACGCCTGAGTTTTTATTAAATGAAAAACCCCCTTATTTTTATCCTGTTATTGCTTGGCCCAGTCTGGGTTTTTGCGTCAACGCCTACGAATAAAACAATCGTAAGTTCCTGTGACAGGACGATACAATTTGATAAACCTCCCGAAAAAGCCGTATCCCATGATATCAATCTCACCGAGATGATGTTTGCTCTGCAGCTTCAGGATAATATGGCCGGTTATTCGGGCATCAATGGCAAGCAGAATCTCAGCCATGAATTTAAAGTTGCAGCCGGTGATCTGGTACAAGTTTCAAACAAAGATCCGTCGCTGGAATCTCTGCTAGCTCTGGAGGTAGATTTTTTCTTTGCCGGCTGGAGTTATGGTTTACGCCCCGGTGGGATATTGACGCCTTCGTCCTTGAAGCCCTTTGGCATAGAGGTCTATGAGCTGACGGAATCCTGTATTCATGTGATGAAGAAAAAAGAATCCAGCTTCGAGGATGTCTATAACGATTTATCGAATCTGGGTAAAATCTTTGCCGTCGAAGAACGGGCCAGTATCTTGATCGAAGGTTTTAAAGAAACAGTGGCCCAAATTCAAGTAAATACACAGGCCGAAAAACCGGTCTCGGTATTTGTTTATGACAGTGGTAAAGATGCGCCTTTTACTGCTGGCCTGTATGCGATCCCCAATACGATGATACAAACAGCCGGTGGGAGAAATATAGTTGATGACCTTCCTTCTAGCTGGATCCGGACCAGCTGGGAGACGGTTGTAGAGAGAAACCCTGAGGTGATTATCATTGTGGATTACGGTAAGGAGACCGCCGACGAAAAGATTCAGTTTCTTAATCAACACCCTGCGTTATCGCAGGTCTCAGCGATTGTAAATCAACGTTTTGTTGTGCTCACTTATGCCGAAGCCACGCCGGGCATACGTAACTTTTATGCCACACAGCGATTAGCCCAGGCTTTTCATCCCGATGTTTTTCCCGAAACACAGCTGGTAAAGAGGTATTAAAAAAATGCCTTTTTTCTCTAGACTGCAGAGCCGCTATAACCTGATGTTGTGGCTGTTTTTTGTGCTGACCATATTATCGATTCCTGCCGCCGTGATGACGGGCAGCATCGAGATTAAAGCCGGACAGATCTACCACATTATTCTGGCCGAACTGACAGGCAGCGAAGTCGATAAAAACACCGTGCCAGCCGCGATAAATAGCATCATCTGGCAGCTGCGACTACCGCGGGCGTTAATGGCCTGTATCACCGGTGCCGGCCTGGCAATAGCCGGATTAACGTTGCAATCGGTCACCCGCAACAGCCTTGCCGACCCTCACCTATTGGGCATTTCATCCGGTGCCGTTTTAGGTGCCGTGATGGTGACCCTGCATACCGGTGAATTCCTAGGAGAATTTACTCTGCCTATTGCCTCATTCAGTGGCTCTTTATTGGCCATCATCATCATCGCGTTTATTACCCAGAGCCGTCAGATGCACAGTGCCAGCCAGTTATTGATGTGTGGCGTGGCCTTATCGTTTGTCCTGATGTCGGTGGCCAATCTTGCGTTATTTATGGGGGATAACCGTGCCAGTCATCAGGTGGTCTTCTGGATGCTGGGTGGCCTGGGGTTATCCCGTTGGTCTCACCTGATGCTGCCGCTGATTATTTGTCTGGCAGGTTTTGTATTTTTGCGGCTGCAGGCCCGCACTATCAATGCGATGTTGATAGGTGATGAAACCGCATTAAGCCTGGGCATCAATGTATCACGCCTGCGTTTACAGCTGTTTGTGATCAGTGCATTAATCACCTCCATCCTGGTGGCCAATACCGGCGCCATAGGTTTTGTCGGTTTGATGATTCCACATATTGCCCGGTTTTTTGTGGGTGGTGATCTGCGTCGCCTACTACCGATATCCGCCGTGTTTGGTGCGCTATTTTTATTATGGATAGATGTGTTGTCTAGAACCTTGTTGGCACCCATGGAATTACCCATAGGCATTATCACCGGCTTTATCGGTGGTCTGTTTTTTATTGGCCTGTTAATGCGAGGGGCACGATGATGGTGAAAGAAATAAGTCGGGCCTGCCCACGTTGTGGGGCGGCTGCTAACAGGGTCAATACGGTAACGATGCGACACCATCTTCAGTATCCCTTTTCTGCGGACAGTCTGGATAAGGAATTTTTTTATTGCCGGGATAGTCTCTGTGAAAGTGGGTATTTCTCCACCAAACAAGCTTATCCCATTAGCGAACTTCAGAGTCAGGCACAAATCAGAGGCGGCATGATCTGTTTCTGTTTTGGCATTACTGCCTCTGATTTTCAGGTTTATCAAGAGTCAGACCAAGCAGAGGTCTTCTTTAAACAGTTGGATCATCTGGCTTATAATTGTGAGTGCCACTGCAAGATAAAAAACCCGGCAGGCCGAGGTTGCCTGAAGGTTTTTAAATCGATGCATGCTTGATGTGAAGGAAAGCATCAACGTTTGTATTAAAGACTTTGCCTTTTATGCCGGAAATCCAATAACAGCGATAACAGGGCAGGAATAAAGATCAGCGTCAGCAGGGTAGAGAATAACAAGCCAAATAAAACGATGGTACCCAATCCACGGTATAGCTCTGTACCCGCACCGGGTAAAAATACCACCGGAGCCAATCCAAATATCGTTGTTAACATCGACATCATGATGGGCCGCAGCCGAACCTTAACGCTATTAAAAACCGCATCGAAGGGGATTTCACCTTGAGCGAGACGCAGGCGAGTTTGTTCCAGCAACAGTATGGGGTTATTGACGACGATGCCTATTAAAACCACCATGCCTAACAGCGTAATCATGTCAAAGGGAATGTTGATGCCAAAGACATTATTCATTAACCACAGGCCAAAAATACCACCACTAACACCTAATGGAATACTCAATAAGATGATCAGCGGAAAACCCCAATGGGAAAAGATGGCCACCATCAATAAATACGACAAAACCACGGCAATAAGAAAATTACTGGCCAGCGCCTGTTGCGCATTTTTTAATTTATCGGAGGCACCACCTATTTGAATTTGAACACCGTCAGCAAATTCTGCATCATCTTGTAAGGCTTTTATCACCTGTTGCTGGACGATTTCTACGGCCTCTTCCAGTGGAATATCACTGGGGGGAATGATGTTCAAAGTGACGGCACGGCGAGCATCGACACGCCGTATCGTTGTGGCACTGACGGTCTGTTCTATATCGGCGATAGCCATTAATGGAATGATATGACCTGATTCGGTGTAAATAGGCAGATCGGCAATATCTTCAGGGGCTGTGACATTGCCGGTTTTGCTATACAGATAAATATCGATTTTTTCATCATCATCAAAAAAATCATCCACATAGGCACCATCGGTTAAAGCCCAAATGGTATAACCCAGGTCTGAGAGGTTAAGGCCTAATTCTGCGGCCCGCTCCCAGTTGGGATGAATTTCTATCGCGGGTTGGCTAAGGCTTAAGCCGGGTATGGGGCGTATTTGCGCGTTGTCAAAAACACTTTTTGTCTTCAGATACGTGAGTAAGGCGGCTTCATAAATGGCGGGCAGATCAGGGCCGATGATATCCAGCTGAATACTGCGTGTACCCCCTGAATTATCGGAGAAAATAGAGCCACGGTTGGCAAAAGCCATCATGCCGGGTTTCGCCCGCATATGTTCACTGAGCGCCTTTTTCAGCGCATCGGCATGGCTTGGATCATCACTTAAGGGCTCAGAAATACTGAACATGCGGCTAGGCAGTGCCACGCGCATTAAATATTTCATCGGCGGGATATTTGTTTCACCATTAGCAAAGGCGCTGCCGTCGGCATTGATATGTGGCAAAATCAATTCATCCAGAGACTGACTGGCCTTATCAATTTCCTGCATATTATATCCCGGAGGTGGAATCATAATGGCAAAGATTTTATTCTCTTCACCTTCGGGTAAATATTCGGCCTTGGGCAGCATAAAAATAACGATAAGCGCGCAGACGATTAACGTGCCGGCAACGGTGATGATGCGGCCGCTAAAAGAGCCTAATAACCTGTTAAGAAGGCCTAGGAAATAGTGCTGACATAGCCCTGCCATGTGGATAAAAGGTTTTAGCCAGGGTTTATTGCTGCCTTTTTCCGGTGTGGACTGATCTGATAAGCGTGAAGCAACCGATGGAATCACCGTTACGGCAACAAACATCGACATCAGAATTGCCGAGGATATGGCGATAGCAATATCGGAATACAATTGTCCCACTTCATCTTCGATTAATAGAATAGGCGCAAAGACAAAGACGGTTGTCAGCGTTGAAGCCAGTACAGCAGTCCAGACTTCACTAACGCCATCCATGGCTGCCTGAAAGCGGTTTTTGCCCATGGCCCGGTGGCGGAAAATATTTTCCAGCACAACAATACTGTTATCTAACGTCATACCGATGGCAAAGGCGACACCTGCCAGTGATATAACATTGAGTGTTCTCGCGGTTAATAATAATCCCAAAAAAGCCCCTATGGTGCAGATGGGTACACCCAGCGCGCCTAATAACGTTGGAGCAAAACCGTGCAGAAATAAATACAGAACCAGGCAGGCCAGTGCGGCGCCGATTAACAGATTTTTTTGCACAACTTTGATGGCATCTTTTACATATTTAACATCATCGGCATACCTAACAATCTTCAGACCCTTGGCTTTTAATACCTCATCGTTGAGCCGCGTTATTTCGCTTTCTGCCGCATCAAATATCGCTATGACATTAGTACCGGCGGTACGTGTGATGCCAAAGGGAAAGGAGCGTTGGCCATTGATATAACCTTTGGCCCGTAATTCCTGGCTGGACAGTGTGACCTCGCCTATATCGCTCACTCTAACCACATGGCCGTTATCTTCGTGAATAATGGTATCGGCTATTTGCTGCAGGGATTCATAGCGGCCTTTGGTGCGAATAACATAACGGCGTTTACCGCTGTCGATATCACCGCCGGAAATATCGCGATTACGTTGTCGAATCGCATTACGCAGCATAGGAATACTGATACCTCTGGCCGCGAGTTGTTCGGGGTCAACACGCAGATGCACCTGCCGGTCTACGGCACCAAAAACCACCACTTCGGCCACCCCATTGATTCTTTCCAGCGGGGTTTGAATATATTTTTCCATGATATGGGTTAATTCGGCAGGCCCGGGCTGATAGGTTTCTGGATCAATGGCCAGCAGCGTGAAGAAAATAAACGGATCGTCACCACTGGCAGACGTGCGCAGGCGTGGCGGATCAACATTTTCGGGATAATCAGCCACCTGAGATAAGGCATTATTCACATTCAGCAGGGCCTGATTAATGGACGTGCCAATGGCAAATTCCAGATCGATACTGGCTCTGCCACTGTTGGCCTGGCTGGTCATTTTTATCAGGCCCTGTAAATTGCGTAGGTATTGTTCCTGTTCTATCAGAATTTCAGCTTCTATCAATTGCGGCGTAGCGCCGGGCCAATTAGTGCGTACCGAGATAATCGGGCGTTCAATATTGGGCGTCATCTGCACCGGCACACGTAGCAATGCAACTAGGCCAAACAGGCATATAATGGCGATGACTACCGACAGAATAACGCCACGTTCAATAACAAAACGTAACATGATGAGTTAAGGCTCCTGCTTATTGCTAGAGAGGGGAGGAGAGAGCTTCAATTTTTGTTGCGGCTTTAACAATTCATTACCCCGGGTCACCACGTTATCACCAACTTTAAGTTGTGCGCTGTGCACCTCGGTTCTGCCTTTATAGGAGTGGCCAAGGCGCACTGGCACGGCGACAGCCTTATATTCACCTTCGCCAGTGGCCTCGGCTTTCCAGACTAACACGCTGCCATCGGCTCTGCGTATCAGCGCATCCTCTTCAACATGTAACTGGGCTGTGGCGTCTTGCCAGCGTAATTCGGCGCTGGCAGACATGCCCGGTATCCATTGCTGTTGGTCGTTGTTGAGCGTAATCCAGACAGCAAAGCTACGTTGTCGATTAACTATGCCAATGATACGTTCGATGTGGGCTTCTTCTGTGTCTAGTGAACCGGTTCGTTGCAGTCTCACATGCACCTGCTGCGGCTGTTTTTTTAGGGTTTTGTAATAACGCTGTGGCAGCAATAATTCCAGGCGTAATTTTTTTGTGTCTGTCAGGAAAAAAACATCATCGCCTTCACCCAACCAACTGCCTTTTTCGGCCATACGTTGGGTGATGAGCCCGGCAAAGGGGGCTTTGATAACATGGCGTTGCAGGCGATCATTGATGCGGGCAATTTCTGCTTTGCGTGTAGCGACATTGGCGTGCACCATTTTTAGTTGTGCAACCGCTTTATCATAGCTTTCCTTGGGCGTGGCCTTAGACGTTAACAATTGTTGTAAGCGTTTTTGGTCCAGCTCGGCTAATTCTACTTGGGCCAGATCACTGTTTAATTGTGATTGGGCCTGCTGTAACTGCCAACGTGTATCGTCATCACGTAAACGCAGCAGTACTTGCCCCTGAGTCACATGATCCCCAACTTCAACCTCTACCTTTTCAACCTTGCCTGCAACTTCATTACCCAGGGCGACCTGCTGAGCGGCAACAATATTGCCGGTCAGTTTCAGGGTCTGTGGCACATTCCCTCGCTGTACCTTATCAACAGCCACTAAGGTATTGGCGTAAACGGATGGTATAAACAGACTTAAAAGCACCATCATTAACGGGAATTGTTTAAACAGATTCATGATAAAACCTACGTAGAGATAGATTTGATAATAAGCTTAAGTTAACGCAGATTAAAAGCTTGTTGATAGGCCGTCTTCAGCATAACTCATTGTGACGATGGTGCTAAGTCGCCTGCCATCATCTGCCTCATTGTTAGGGCAGGGACTTTAACATACTCAGCTTATTGATCGCAGTAAGATTGAGGCTGGAATCCCCGAGTGCATTGCCAACTCGCGGCGAGATAACTTGGTGCCTTTAGACGTTTGATGTAAAAAGCCTGCTACCTTTTGTTGAACCTCTACAGGGGACTCTAAGGATCACGTCATGAGTGGGTACTATAATGTCCAATAATTAGACTATGCCCCAAAATGATATCAGGAAATTTTGACTTTTAAGAAGGAATGCTAATGCTGTCCCTAGTCCGGGGACAGGGGACAGGGGACACCCTAACGGTGATGGGGTCACGGTGACGGGGTCAGGTCTTACATTTGACAAGCTAAGGTCGTAGCCTAGTTTTCAATAAGAACATTTTTTATTGGAGGCTGTCATGAGCAGGCCACTTCGTATTGAATTTTCAGGTGCTTTATATCACATCACTGCCCGCGGTAATGCGCGGCAGAATATTTATATTAACGACGATGATCGAGATCAGTTTCTAGTTCTTCTGGCTAAGGTCTGTGAGCGCTACGGTTGGTATTGTCATGCTTATTGTTTGATGGCGAATCATTATCATCTATTAATTGAGACCGTGAATCCCAATTTATCCAAGGGCATGAAGTTTTTGAATGGCGGCTATACCCAGTATTTTAATCGTGCACATGGGCGAGTAGGGCATGTTTTCCAAGGACGATTTAAAGGCATTTTAGTTGAGCGTGAAGCCTATTTATTAGAGCTGTCGCGTTATATCGTATTGAATCCTGTACGTGCAGAAATGGTGAGGTCTGCAAAAGATTGGCCATGGAGCAGTTATCGTGCGACAGCTGGTTTTATTGAAAATCCAGCGTTTCTAACAATTGATTGGATATTGGCGGCATTTGCTAATAAAACACTGAAAGCACAGGAAAGCTATAGGACGTTTGTCAGTGAAGGGCGAGGGCTGCCTTCAGTATGGCAGGAGTTAAAGAACCAAATCTATTTAGGTGATGAGCGCTTTGTTGAGGATATGCAGTGTAAGGTTTCTAACGAGCAATCATTAAAGGGTATTCCGAAGCTGCAAAAGTTGGGGCCTAAAAAGCCAATAACATTCTATGCGGATAAATATGCTGAGCGAAAAACGGCAATGGCGTGTGCCTACCTGGCAGGGCATTACAGTTTGACGGAAGTGGGTGAATATTTTGAGGTGAGTTATGCAACGGTAAGTCGAGCAGTTAAATCCTATGAGTGTCAAATGTAAGACCTGACCCCAAGGCTCTTGAGTGTCAAATGTAAGACCTGACCCCAAGGCTCTGCCAAGGCTCTGTTAATCTACCAGAGCTCCTTCCGTCTCCATAAATACACTGCGTTTGATAAAAACCAAGGCAGCTTCCATTTTCAACTTTAACGGATAGCCATCTTGACCCGCCCATCGAATAATAATATTCATCAAAATACCGCCCACGATATCGGTATACGTGTCCACCGAAAATCCGTCTTGTAACTGATTCTGTTGCTCAGCCTTCTTTAATATACTTGTCAAGCCTTCGGTAATTGTCCTTGTTTGTTTATTCAATAAGTCTTCAGGGCCTGTAGGTGTACTGATCAAAATATGACTGATCATATTTTGTCCTTTGACATCCATGCTTTCTATGTTTTCTACACTTTGAAGAAAGGACTTTTCCAGGTTTTGATACGGACTTAAATCCTTCTGCGGTTCAATAGAAAACAACGCTTCGGTATATTGGCTAGCGATATAAGATAATAAGTGTTGCTTGGTTGGGAAATGATTAAAAAAGGTTTTATGCGCAATACCTGCATTTTTAATAATCTCTTGCACAGAGACGTCTTTAACACCCGTCTCTAAAAATAGCGCAATGGCAGCATTACAAATGCGCTGCTTAAATTCCAGATTGCGTAATTCCGACTTACTTAATTTTAGTTCACTTCCCATGGAATCATTTTCTCTAAGCTTTTCTCTGACGCGTAGTTTATTCTAAAAAAGTTCATCAGGAATATATTTTATAAGTGGGTTTTGTAGCCAAAAATCAAGAAAAGGTTATAAGAGAAAAAGGCAAAACGTGTTGTATGCACGGGTGGCTAAGCCTTTAAGCGAATATGGGGTGGCGTGGCCTTTTACACAGGCATGGCCTCAATATAAAGGCTAATAACGAATAAAAACCCTGGGGGCACTAAAACCGGCTTGTTGATGTTAAGTAACGCTTTCTTTAGCGCTTAAATGGCGAGCTGCAATAGATCAAACTAACATGGTATAAATAGGGTTTATTATGACGTGCGGCGATATTTTAATTTAAAGGTGCTGAAGCGGCTATGCTTCCCGCGGCCACTGTCAGCAGCATAAAACCTCTCTGATTAACGGAATGTTATGAAGGTCATGCGTGAGTAAACTATTTTATAAAAACGCCTTTATTATTAAAACGTATTGTCTCAGATTGAGTGCTCTGATGGCATTTATGAGCAGTTATCTACCTTGCTGTTATGCTGAAACCGATAGACTAGATACGATTCGCTTTTTACACATTCCTCTGGTGAGCAGGGCATTAACCCGACAAATCTATGCGCCCATCGCATTAGAACTTAAACAGAACCTGGGTATAAAATTAGAAATATTTTTCACCAGCAATTATTGTGATCTGTTACAACTGGCACATGATCCATCTCAATCATTTGATTTAGTCTTTCCTCCTCCCCATGCAGCGGCTCAATTATCCAGGCAATTGGGGTATATTCCTATTGTCTATTTTCCTCAGCAAATTAGTGGTGTTTTTGCTTATAACGCCCCCGACGCCAAAAGACCTTTTACCGTGGCGCTGGGAGATAAACATGCAACGCTTTCAATTGAAGTCAAATTACAAATGCAGCGTTTGCTGAAAGAGCATGAGGCGCTGAGAAAATTAGACATCAATGATATTCAATACCGTTATCAGGGTGCACACAACGGCGCATTGATGGCCTTTTTAAAAGGCGAGGTGGATGCTGTGGTGGTACCAGAAATAATTTTTTCATCGGTTTCAGAGCAGGTCACCAATAAATACCCGCGCCTGACCTTTATGGGGCAATACCCTGGGGCCATTATTCTAGCTAACCCCAAGCTTTCAAAAAAGGAGTTAAACAAGATGAAAAAAGGTTTTACCGGCACCCAAGGTCATTCGCTTTTACCTATCAATTTTCATGCAGTTGATGAAGAATTTAAACGTATGCTCATGGACATGCCTGACTTTGATATATCAGAATGCACAAATAGAGAGCCACATACAAAACCACTATTTCTGATCAGTGAATAAGCTTATTTGCATCAGCATCAGCATCAGTTTATCGAAGTTGCGGAGACAAAATGGCCATCAAGGTATCGATATGCCTGTCCATATACTCTTCACTATTGGGGTCCTCACCGGTGACCTTGGCGGTAATAGGGGCGACGTTAACCAGATAAATTAACGCACCGGATAGAATATGTAACAGGTTCATGGCATCCACCCGGGGCAGTAATTCACGTTCCTGGGCCAGCTCAATCATGGCCTTGCCGTTGGCAAAGTCTTCTCTGAAAAATTCTTCTACCATCCAGTCTAAACGGGGTCCCGGGGTGGAAGCTTCCTGAAACATCAATCTTACCCATTGCGGCTGATCAAAGGAAAATTGTAATAACCTCTTGCACAGATCCCTGACCATATATTGTTGATCATTTTCTGTGATGCGCTGAATAAAGGCTTCATCAAGATAACGTGGCAGGGCATCGTTGCGTTGTTGCCAAACCATTGTGACGGTAGCCTGCCAAAGTAAGTCTTTACTGTCGAAGTGGTATTGAATTAAGGATTTCTTCACTCCGGCCCTGTTGGCAATGGCGTTGATGGAGCTGCCATCAAATCCCAGTTGGGCAAACAGGTCTGCCGCTGCCTGTAATATTTCCGTTTTACGCGAAGGTTTTTTTTGCCCTGCTGAAGTCTTTGTGGTTGGGGTGGCGGGCAAGGGTTGGGCTCCTTCGTTACTGGATTAAGGGGGGGAGGGGGATGATCGCCGCAGTATAGCCTTATTCAGCATAGGATTTAACCCTATGGCAGCCTTATGCGTTGACATTAGCTAAGAACTATACGACCGTACAGTTTGTGTTCGAAGCGATGAGAGGGGGGAATGACAAAAATAATAAAAACATGCCCAAAGATCTTGTGGCTAAAAGATATCACTACACAGCCGGTAGGTGGCAAGGCTCTGGGCCTGAATAAGCTTATGGGCTGGGGTTTAAATGTGCCCAATGGTTTTGTCATCATCGATGCTCAGCCAGGGCAAATACCTAGTGAGCTGGCGGAATTTTACCAACAACTCGGTGCTGCTAAGGTGGCGGTGCGTTCTTCGGCCTTGGGTGAAGATGGTGAGGAAAGTTCCTTTGCCGGCCTGTACGAAAGTATTCTTAATGTCGAAGGCCTGGATGCATTTCAACCGCCATCGATGACTGTGTGCAATCATTACAAAGCCAGCGAGCTACGGCCTATCAACAGCAGCAATCGATAGATTGCAGGCAGATGAATGTGGTAGTGCAATTGATGGTAGATGCCTCATCGGCAGGTGTGTTGTTTAGCGTAGACCCAGTCAGTGGTCGTCATGATCGCTGCGTTATTGATGCGGTTTCAGGCCTGGGTGAAACCCTGGTAAGTGGTGAACAAACACCGGATCATTATGAGTTTGATAAGGCTGGCCGGCGGGTCTTTTCAGAATTAATCGGCGAGCAGGCGATACTTTCTCCCCTGCAATGTCGACAGTTATTCAATGAATCGCAACAGGCTGTTGCCAAAGCCAGCGTTGAGCTGGATCTGGATCTGGAATGGGCGATTGATCAAAGCGGAAAACTGTATTGGCTGCAGGCCCGGCCCATCACCACGATAGGTTCAGATTTAAATGAACTGGATACGCCCATCAAAGCCAGCGATGTTCTCACCGGCTGGAACGTTGGTGAGATGAT
>JABSRQ010000379.1 GCA_013215055.1 Pseudomonadales bacterium
CACATTTGAATATTGGAAATCCTGGAATGGCACTCATGATTATTTTACCTTTACCGGCAAACATGGCGGAGAATGGGTGATCATTGTTGAGAAAGGCGGTAATGCCAATGAATTTGTCACCGACATCTATATGAATAAATGGCCGGATATGAGTAAGGTCAATATCAGTAAAAGAGATGTACGTGATTTCCTGGCAGCCAACGTCAATGGAAAACCCTTAACCAAAAGTCAGCGCATGCAGCTGCGAAAAAAAGCACAAAAAATGAAAAAACAGCTGCAAAGCCGACGCAGCTAATACCTCTGTAATACAGCTATTAAACAAGGCCTCTGTAATCATGCAACGGCCTTGCTTACACTCAGAATAAAAAAACAAGCCCCACAATCAAAAGAACCACTCGCATGCTTTACAGAATATTCTTATTCATATTTTTCTTGATCAGCTACAGCCAGGCAAATGCCGAAGCCGATATCAATGCGCAGCTGATCCAGTTTGATGATGAATGGATAGGCAGCCTTTACGCCAGCACCGAGGTTTATGAACGCACCACGGCCAGTATCGACATCGACAGCACCGGTTATCTGAATGTGGGATTATCTTACGGGGATATGATTGGCAGTTACTACATGGAAGGCTTTACCAACTATGGCCGAGCCGACAATGTGGACATTAATGATGTTGGGATTTTTGCGGCTAAATCTTACTTTCATCAATCATTAACCGTCTACTTCAGCACACTGCATGAATGGCGCAATACCAAAGGCTTTCCTGTGCTAGATCTAGATATTTTTGATCAACGCGAATGGCGCAGTACTCTCGGTACAACATATCAGATGTTTGACTGGATGCAGCTTGGCTACTCCTTTAATCACGATAGATTATTATCAGGTAATCGGGGCATCACCGATGTGGAAAATAAAAACATCCATCATCATGATGTCACTCTCACCTTCACGTATAAAAAGTTTGAGCCCTATATTCGCTATTACCGCGGCCAATATCGTGTAAGACCCGGTGAACCCATCACCAGTGAGGATACTTTAGAAATCGGCATAGGTTTTAACTTTTGAAAATGTTGAATAAAATCTCATGAAGAAACGTAGCTTCCTCTTAAGAATAAGCTTTTATCTGAACTGTTTTCTTATTAGCAGTCACAGCCAAATTTTCTTAAAGATTCAAGCCACCCGATATCCAGTTTTATTCCTGACGTGAAGGCCCATACATATCTGGGGGGATTGGAAATGTCGATTAAATATAAATCGACTAATTCGCAGTATTTCAGCTAAATGGCAGAGCCTGCTCCCCCTATTGCCTCAGCCAACAACACTTGAATATGTTCAATCAACCATCTTGTTAAAGGGTTTCTTTGATTTCTTTGATGATAGTAAGCATTAATGTCAGAGCTCAGCGCTTGTTGCTCCAGCTTGAGCTGAAACGCCTTCAAGCCTTGCAGCTCCTCAGTCACAATAAATATACTGGCTGGGTAGATAAGATCTGTTTGTTGAACCACATCCAGAATACAGGCTGTAGAACTGGATCTAAAGCCAACTATAGCCGGTAAACCTTGCAGAATTAATAGCTTTTCCAATAAAGGCTGTTGCGCATTCCAGTCAGGTACAATCAAGCTGGCAAATTCAAATTGACTTAATTCCTTGAGTGTATGTGATGTAGACCCATTATCTAACGGGTGTCCAGAGCGTATATAAGCCGTTAACTGATCCTCAGCAAGCTCAGTCTGCATCAATTCTTTAGGTGTATTTTCTAAAGTCAGGTTAACACCCAGATGTATTTCACCCTTTAAAAGCTTTTCACGGGTTTTTTCATCCCAGCTGGTAATTTCCAGTTGCAGTTTTGGAGCGATTGATTTAAGGCACAAATACAACTTAGCCGATAAAAAACGCAATAAATGCGGGGCTACCGAGAGCTTGATGGTTTCATGCACTAGCTCTGGAGAAAAACTCTCCGCTTCACTGAGTTCTGCTGACAAGCTGTCCATCAATGGTTCGATACGGGCAATCAGGTTTTCTGTATAGCTGGTGGGGATCAATCCCGTTTTGTTTTTTATAAATAAAGGATCATCGAAATGCTGCCTCAGCTTTTTCAACATTTGGCTGACGGCAGGCTGAGTGACAAATAGACGCTCTGAAGCTTTGCCCATATTCTGTTCCTGATACAGTATCAGCAGTACCTTAAGCAAGTTTAAATCCAGACGAGAGAAAACATCTTGTGCCATTAATTCATTCTCTAATTTACTAATAAGTTAATATTATCAAACTTACGGAGAATAATAAATTTTACTTATAATTAGTGCCTTCATAATAAGTCTCAGGCAATTTAACCTCTAATAAAGCTATATTCTTTAAAATATTAAGTCGATGAAAGTACATGCCAATCCATTAAAGTAAATGCGGTAAAGGTCTGTCTGTTTATGCTTAGCGTCTTGATACTTGTGGAGGTGCATCTAATTCAGGAAGTTGAAAGTCAGCCAGAATAGGCACCTTAGCTTGAATAACGGAGAACTAAGATATTATTGATAACGATGGAGGCCTTTTATTACGCTATCCTTTGGTCATCTCTCTCGGTAAATGAAAGGGGGTTTATAGTGCTTACGTCTATTATTTCCAGCCTGCCATTATGGGTCTTATTCCTTCTGGTCGTCACGGCTATCTATTTTGCCTTGGTGGCCGGTTTTAAGTTAGCCAACCATCTGCGAGATGAAGATGACAGCAGCTCCTTACCCCCCATCAGTTCTGTAGTGGCTTCTTTATTGGCGTTACTGGCTTTTTTATTGGCCTTAACATTCAACTCCGCAGCCAATCGCTATGAAACACGTAAACTGCTGTTATTAGAGGAAGTTAATGTGATAGGCACGGCTTATTTACGTGCTGATTTTTTGAGTACTGAAGATGCAAATACCGCCAGGGCCTTACTGAAAGAGTATGTAGAACTAAGGATGAATGTGGCTGAAGAACCGCAGGAATTAGGACATATTATTAAGCGTTCGGAGCAGATTCATACTTTGTTATGGCAGCTGATCAAAGCCACTTCCCGCACCGATTTACCACCTGCCTTAACGGGACGCTTTGCCGA
>JABSRQ010000380.1 GCA_013215055.1 Pseudomonadales bacterium
TGATAAAAAAGCAGAGAAATCCGAAAAAGCGGCGGCAGTAAAGCTGGCTGCAGCTGATAAAAAAGCAGAAAAATTGGCTGCCAAGAAAGCAGGCGCTAAGAAAGCGACTGCCAAGAAAGTAGAGAAAAAGACGGCCAAAAAATCGGCGCCTAAAAAAACTGCCAAGAAAGTAGAAAAAGCCCCAGTTAAAAAAACTGCGGCTAAAAAGACAGTAGCCAAAAAAGCGCCTAGCAAGAAAGCTAAAGTTAAAGTTAAAGTTGAGCCGGTTGTTGCCGAAGTCGTCCTGGATGCAGTAGTAGAAATGGTTGAGACTCCAGTTGTTGAGACTCAAGTTGTTGAGACTCCAGTTGTTGAAGAAACGACTGTTGAATCACCTGTAGTGACCGAAGACGCTGTGACGGATTCAGTTGAAGCTGCTGCAGAAGAAATCGCAGAAGTTGAAAAATAAAGAATAGCTTCAAAATAAGCGATTCTTGATGTGTCATTAGTCCTCTAGATAGTGATACTGAAAGGCCAGCCTATATTCAATAGGCTGGCCTTTTTTTTAGTCCTGTGAAAAGGAAGTGATGGGGAAGGTCTTACATTTCAGGCTATTTAGCACGCATATCAGGGCTGTTATTTGCTGTTCCATTATCATTAAGTTTTAGTACCGGGAGCTTATGGGGCTGGTGATTGCCATTTTCGGTCAGATAAGAAGCGTGTCGCATAGGCTAAAATGAACAAGATTGGGATAACCATTCAGCCCGATGAATGGACTCAAATAAATCCGCATAAAATCGTTATCCTGTAATTACTGGCCAGCAAATACAGAATAAGCCTGTAGTTGAAATCAATCAGCTCCTTGGCCTCAGGGGAATCTAATGCTGCCTGTCACGACCTGGCGCCAATCAATACCATTCGAGGATGTCCAGACATCGTTTTTAAATCGATTTAATAAAACACCCTCACCGCCGGTTAACCAAAGTCTATTGTTGAAGACCGTGGTTTGAAATTTTGAACGAGCCGGAAACGCGGCATTGGCCGTTTCTTCCTGCCATGTAATACCGTCACTGGAAGACCAGACATCATTTTTCTTGGCCCCATCCCATCCACCTAGCAGCCACATTTTATTATTATAAACTACAACTTGATGGTTAGAGCGGGGGGTAAACCCTGCATTTGCAGTTTGCTGCAGCCATTCAATACCATCTGTGGAAGACCAAACATCATTTTTCTTGGTCCCATCCCATCCACCAATCACCCAGATTTTATTATCAAACACCAGACTCTGATGCCCGGAACGGGCAGGAAAACCCTGAATAATATTCTCCTGGCTCCAGCTACTGCCATCGCTGGAGGACCAAATATCATTTTGATAAGAACCTCCATCAAAACCGGCAATGACCCACAGCTTATTTTTAAACGCCACTACTTGATGACTGGAGCGCGCGGTAAATGTGTCATTGTTTGTTTCTTTATTCCAGCTAATGCCATCGCTGGAAGACCAGACGTCATTGGTTTTCTGGAGATCATCGCCAGCTATCACCCACATCTTATCTTTGAATACCAGGGATCGATGCTCTGACCTGGGACTAAAACTGGCAGCCTCCGTCATCCGTGTCCATGTACTACCGTCAGGTGAAGACCAGACATCATTGGTCTTCTGCACATCAAAACCTCCGATCAGCCACAATTTATTATCGAAGACCAGGCATTGATGTAATTGGCGCGGGGAAAAGTCGGCGGCTTGGAGAATGGATGTTTTGGAGCTATAACTGCTGGCAGAGCCGGTTTTCAACAGGTAAAAGGCTTCCTGATCCAGAGTCTGGGCAGTATCCGTAACCACCTCCCCATTCAAAATATCCAGTTGACCATTGTCGCAACTGGCATAGTTAGCCACATCACAATGGGATTCTGTGGAACGGTAAAATTCAAAACCATCAACAGAGGCCGGCAAGCTGACCAGGCTATCGTTGCTACCCACCCAGGCTGAAAAACTGACAGGGGCCATTCTGGCTACGGTGAATGCACTTATCAGCAAAGGTTCCGAGGTGTTTGCGCTGCTATTGGTCACGGTTAAACGGCAATCTTCATAAAAGCCGTCTTCCAGGGAGTTCAGTGTCAGGGTATTGTTGCCTGCAGTCACTGCACTCACTACTGATTTACAGGCCCCGTGAAAGGCAAGGCTACCAGGCTCATCACTGCTAAAGGTGTACTCTGGGATGGAGGTTAAAGCCGTTCCAATAGTCGTCACCTCGGTTAAAACTGGTGGCTTTGTATCGATGCTAATTGTGGTATCTGTAGTGGTATCAGTAACGCCATTACTTCCCGAGCTGCTGCCGCTGTTGCACGCACTTAGTGAACCCATTAAAAACAAACTCAACCAATGTCGATACATCAGACTATCTTCTTGTCAATTTTGAAAGTATGTGATTATAGAGGCTTAATCGATATCAGGGAATAGTCATGCGACATACACTTAACCGGTACGAGCGACCCACGTTATCTAAATCGGGATAACTACCAGCTGTATCAACTGGTAGAGGAGAGTTTTATCAGCTAGTTTTTTGTGGCTGGGTCGGTTTAGGAAGAGTGAGGGCATAGCACATAGAGTTTCATGCCTCTTTGCAGGCTGCCGATTAAACTAAGCGGTATTAATCTCAATGCCTATTCACCGCGAATTGAGAGTGCAGAGTGGGTTTAGTTGTTCCCTGTTATAGCTCCGTCGAGCTGAATATCTATGCCATGAACTGACGGAACTGACGGGGTCAGGTCTTACATTTGACAAACTAAGGTCGCGTTATATCGTATTGAACCCTGTACGTGCAGAAATGGTGAGGTCGGCAAAAGATTGGCCATGGAGCAGTTATCGTGCGACAGCTGGTTTTATTGAAAAACCAGGATTTCTAACAATTGATTGGATATTGGCGGCATTTGCTAATAAAACACTGAAAGCACAGGAAAGCTATAGGCAGTTTGTCAGTGAAGGGCGAGGGCTGCCTTCAGTATGGCAATCGTTAAGGAACCAGATCTATTTAGGTGATGAGCGCTTTGTTGAGGATATGCAGTGTAAGGTTTCTAACGAGCAATCATTAAAGGGTATTCC
>JABSRQ010000381.1 GCA_013215055.1 Pseudomonadales bacterium
ATTAGAAGGCAGCGGATTTTTCTCTCTAGTTTGAATGAGGAATACTTCAGGGGGGCTTTAGTAATAAAACGTGGCCGTTATATGCCAAATGAGTTATCAAAAATATCGCCCAGTTGTAGTTACGGGATTAAGTTTATATTAATTATTTAACTGTTTATTGTACAGCTCGGGTAAAATTCGCTCAGTCATTTTGTCATAACGTTTTTGTCATGGGTTTATATTGATGATGTCAGCCCAGATGTTTTCTCTGTCTTCATCATGCAATTCTATGGCGATAATCTCTAGCGTTTGTTTACCAAGATGCACGTTGACCTGTGGTTTGGACTTGAGGTTTAACCACCAGACTGGGTCTTTTTCACCACCATTATTGGAGGCTACAACAACTACATTATCTTTATACGGGTAACAGACCGCAGGTGCAGGACGTATTTGCCCGGATTTTCTGCCAATCGTATCGATGATCGCCATATCCAAACCTGCCAGCTTGGCACCTAATCTGCCACCAGAGCATTTAAATAATAAGTTGTGTGCTCTTGAAAAACCTTTCCAATCTGCCATGAAGTGGTTTTATCAGGTTGGTGGCGTTGATAGTTTTTTGTGGGTGGCGTCGGATTAAAGAGAAGTGAGGGCATTACTAAAGCCTGTATGGATATCTATATAGATATCTATACAGCATAGTATTTTTTTACTAATTTAACATTGAATGTTACAGCCCAAAGCCTAAGGTCATATTATTTTCATCAATGATTATGGGTCCTAAGCGGCTCTTCAATGAAAATATTTTGAGGTTATGTTCCATACACTTTGGCGTGTTATTAGCAATTGATGTTGAGGGGCTGCAATAGCCTCATTACCGGCCTAATAAGTCGATGAATTTATCTTCAATACCTGATCTGGTTAAGGAACCGCCAGATCGAATAAATTCGGCTGGCCCTCTAGAAGGGTTAAAAAGGCCGCCAGCTTGGGCGGCTTGTTGATGTTTTCTCGATACACAGCCGAGATAGGCAGACTAGGGCTGGTCCAGTCGGGCAATACTTGCTGCAATTGCCGGCTGTTAATCTCTTCACTGACGACAAACCACGGCAATTGGGCAATGCCTATGTCTTGTAGTAACACTTGTTTTAGCGCCACCATATCGCTGCATTGAAAGGCGCCACTGGTACTGACGATACAGTTGTGTTGATTCTTAACCAGCGTCCATTGAGAAATATTCTGGTTAAAAAGTTGCAGGCACTGATGCTGCTTCAGTTCATTTGGGTGCTGCAGAGCCGGGTATTGAGCTAGATAGTTTTTACTGGCCACAAGAATGCGATTGGAAAAGCCCAAAGGCTTCTCTATAAGGTTGATATCGTGGTTGTGACCCATGCGAAAGGCCAAATCCAGTCCTTGCTTAAACAGATCCTCAAATTCATAAGAAAGCTTGAGTGAGACACTAACGTCGGGCCACTGTTTTAAAAAAGGTGCAATCAGGTGCTTGGATATATAGCGCCCCAGAGCAGGAGGCGCTGCCAGGCGAAGGTGGCCATTTACGGTTGTTTGCAGCCCTTGCACATCTTGCAGTAAATGTTGTGCATCGTTGAGCAGTGAGGTGGCGCGAGTATACAGAATCTGACCGGCCTCGGTTAAACGTACCACCCGTGATGAACGCTCCAGTATTTTTACCCCCAGCTGCAACTCAAGTTTGCTAACGGCCTTGCTGACAGCTGATTTGGGCAGTTGTAAGTTTTCTGATGCTTGAGTGAAGCTCAGGGTTTCGGCGGTTTCTACAAAGAGGCGCAGGGCTTTAAGATCTATTGTTTCAATTTTCACTATGATGTGTTTCTTTTTGTGCTGTTGTTTCAATTTTTACAAGGTAGCATACTTCTGAGCAATTGATAACGAAGTGGAGTGCGCCATGATAAAAGCCTATGCAGCAATGGAACCGGGAGGCGAATTACAAGCCTTCGAATATGACCCTGGCCCTCTGGCGCAGGATGATGTTGAAATTGATGTAGAGTCCTGTGGTATCTGCCACAGTGATATCAGCATGCTGGATAACGACTGGGGTTTTACTCAATATCCTTTTGTGCCCGGTCACGAAGTGGTGGGTACCATTGCCGCCGTCGGTGACAATGTTACAAGCTTTAGTGTTGGCCAGCGTGTAGGGCTAGGTTGGCATTCGGGTTATTGCAACAGCTGTCATACCTGTCACTCGGGTGATCATAATCTTTGTGATGCTGCTCAGCCTACTATAGCCGGGCGCCACGGGGGCTTCGCCGACAAAGTCCGTGCGCAAGCGGCAGCGGTAGTGTTACTGCCTGAAGGGGTGAATCCTGATTCAGCTGGGCCATTATTTTGTGGCGGTGTTACGGTATTTAATCCTCTGGTGCAGTTTGATATTAAACCCACGGCAAAAGTGGCTGTGATAGGCATCGGTGGATTGGGGCATATGGCGTTGCAGTTTTTAAATGCCTGGGGCTGCGAGGTCACAGCGTTTACCTCCAGTGAAAGCAAGAAAGCGGAAGCCTTAACACTTGGCGCACACTCCGTATTAGATAGTCGTGATCCCGAGGCACTGGCTGCTGCTGCCGGGTCTTTCGATTTAATTCTGTCTACCGTGAATGTTAAATTGGAATGGAATGCCTACATCGCCACTCTGCGTGCAAAAGGCCGTCTGCATTTTGTTGGTGCCACATTAGAGCCGTTAGATATCTCGGTATTTCCACTAATTGGTGGTCAACGATCTATATCGGGTTCCCCGGTAGGTAGCCCGGCAGTCATAAAAACCATGCTGGATTTCGCCGCTCTGCATAAGATTGAACCGGTTACCGAATACTTTGCCTTCGATAAGGTCAATGAAGCTTTACAACGGTTACGAGAAGGCGATGCTAAATATCGCATTGTGTTGACGGATAAATAGCATCTCTGTCTCCCACCGCCCCTGAACGCTTGTTCGGGGGTATTCTGTCAGTAATACGATAATGTCCTCCATTATCGTGGCCTAAGCACTGTAGGCCTTTCATATCTTCCTATCCAAGCAATGATTATCGTATGCGCCCCTAACCGCAGTTCTGTAGCGGTATTGAAACTGTTCTCCC
>JABSRQ010000382.1 GCA_013215055.1 Pseudomonadales bacterium
GTATGTTTACGAGATTGAATTAATTGGAACTGACTACAGAGATAGAGCTTTGGTAGACTTTAAGGAGAAAAAGAAGATACCTGAAGTAGCTAATGTTGATTTGTTGATTGATGAACATTTAGCTTATGTGCAATGGAAAGGGCGTAATACTAGTATAGAGTTTGCTTATTATAATATTTATCAATCCAACCGAGTATATTAAAGAGATCCAGGCGTAAAGTGTATTGCTCATCGAAATTATGCTGAAGACCCAGGTTCATAAAGATACTCTTCTCAAAGGCACGCTCCTCTGTGCTATAGATCGGTAAAGTGAGACTATTATTGAGTACATCGTTATTATATTCAGCTAAATCTTGGCCTCCAGGATATCCCCAAAGTGCCATAAGTGATGCGGTCATCAAGGTTTGTGCATTAAATTCATACCGCATATTTAAAGTGCTTTGATGATTACTCCAGTTAGCAAGATCATTACCATAACCATAAACACTAGCCGTCACGGCTTGGCTGGTTAGTGCTGGGTTAGCGAGTTCTGAATCAAGCAACTGGGTAAAACTGTGCGCAAAAGAAAACCTGAAATCCGGCAACTGCCAGATGAGCTCAAATTCAATACCATAATAAGTGATATTGGCTAGCACTTCGGTCGTTCTACTAAGGCTACTGCCCCCCGTGACATCGCGATCGCCATAATAGGAAGAGAGCGCAAACCAAAGATCGTCACGGTGTTGTTGTTCCCAGCGTAATTCGTAAAAATCGATCTTTTCAATGGCAGCAGAATCGAGTTGGTCCAATTCACTTTTTCTCAGTACCTGTTCAACTGGAATCCGCAACGAACGATTATAAATTAACTTAACATGGTCATGATTCGTTGGCTTGTAAACCATCGCCAAGCGGGAGGAGTTTAATGCTTGTAAATTACTGCTATCGTCCACCCGTAAACCAGAATGAAATATCAGGTTATCCCGCAGCTGCCATTGATATTCCATCAGGCCAGAGAGCGTGTCGGTAGTCCAGCTTGAAAGCTCTGCCTGAATATTAGGTCGAATAAATGCCGGCTCGCCTGGGTAACCAGGCGAGTCAAGCCCATAAATCTCATGTCTGTAATCAACACCAAAAGAGAGGGTATGCGCGTTATGAGGTGTCCAGGTCGTAAGTAGGCGGGTGTAATATTCATCTTCGCGGTAGCTGCGGTGTTCGGGTTGGGAACCACCGTTTTCCCGTTCAGAGTCATACATGTCGTAGCTCAACTTAACATTGATATTGAATGCGTTATTAACCTTGTGATGATAATCACTCATTAATGTGATCTGTTGATAGCCTAGGCCCCGTTTCTCGACATTAGCTGTAGGCCGGTTAGCTCGCCAATCCGCAGGTGAGGCGGTCATTTGTTCGCCACCGCGGGTGTAGCGCAACCACAGCGCCAGGTCTTCTTTTTGATATTGTAGGTGTACCTTATAGCGAGCTTGATTTCGGTATGCTTCGCCTTCATTTCGTAGCTCAGCATCTACTGGCCGACCCGCGGTGATGGGACCAAACGAGGAGTTAAAGTCATGACTAAAAATAATAGGCGCATCACTCAGATCGGCGCCGCTGTAGTTATCCACGCCAAAATAAAAAAACACAGAGCCCTCATTAGCAAGCCTACGGGCTATTGAATATTCCAGGCTAATAAATTCCTCTATAGCCCCAAGGCGAGCTTGCACCCATTGCCCCTGCTTTTCTGTATCCCCGGGTATCGTTGTAATATCAATCACACCGGCAATAACGCCGGGCCCATGAACCACCGAGCCAGGCCCGCGAATGACATTAATTGTATCAATATCTCCCAGCAAGGAGATAAAGCGCTCTGAAATCCCACCCAAATCGGTATGTTCGTTCATCACTCGACCATTAACCAACATGATATATTTATCGTTTCGGTCACTGATCACCCCTCGAATTCCCAATGCCGTGCCGTTTCTTTTACGCATCAGTTGCAAGCCAGGCACGTAAATTTGCAGTAGTTCATCCAAGCTGCGGGCACCCGACAAGACAATATCCTGGTGAGAAATATGAGTAATTGCTGCAGGGGAATCTTCCAATTTAGTTTCTGCTAAGCTATTTGATGTAATTTTAATCTGCATCAACTCTCTTAAGCTTAGCGAGTATAAATCAGCTATTTCTTCTCCCTGCACGACACTGCTGAAGCATAGGAATAATGCCACTCTAATCATCGAGCGACCTAGAAAACACTTTTGCATCATCATTACAGCTTTACAGGGTTAAAATATGAACAGGTGTAATTGAAGATTAGTTAAACATAGGCTTAATTCAAGAGTATAAAGCTGGATAGCCTCAATTTGATTAAACCTTGAAGCACAACAGATTGTTGGTTTTAAGCTATATGACGGAAGTCAGTAGTGATTCGAGTAAAATACTGAAGCCTATTATTCAAATAGGCTCTAACGTGTATATTCCACTAAGCCACGGTAAATTTATGTGCGCCACCGGAGTTTTTTTTACACCTTCAAAAGAATGGCTACCTCAGTTATTACCATGAAGTAAGGCAGCCACCCATATTACGATTAATTTACCAAATTCAAACCCATTCCAAAGCTTAAATGTTTACCGTTATTCGCTTCAATAAACTGGGTAGTTGTTTCGACTTTTCCCTCAATCGTGAAATCTGACTCTTCTCCACCACCCAGTAATGCCTCTATCATGGCCTGATCAATATCAGGTACATCTATTTCCATAATTTTCTCTGAAAGTGCGGGAAAAGCAAAATAACTTACAATATCAAGAAAACCATTAAGCAAACGTTCGGAAAATGGCAAGCCGGTATTATTGATCATATCAATCACTTGAAGGCTGGGCGCACCAACAAAAGAGATATTGACCTTCTCATCCACCACTTCCAACATAACGCCAATCTGCACATGAACATTTAGCGTGAAATAATTTTTCCAACGTTCTCCATCGAACTTTTCAATGTTCATGCTCGCTTCACGATACTCCAGATGTGCTTGAGAGCCAGAACCACTAGAGTTCATACGAAATACGGGCTGATTTTTTG
>JABSRQ010000383.1 GCA_013215055.1 Pseudomonadales bacterium
CGATCACTTCAGCATCATAAACCGCGGGTAACTTCACATCAGGTAATACACCACGCTCCTGAGTGCTGTCACCCGATATACGATAAAACTTGGATTCAGTCACCTTTAACTTACCATGACTCAAAGGCGTCAATGACTGTACCGTACCCTTACCATAAGAGCCGCTACCGACAATGATAGCTCTACCATAATCCTGCAGAGCACCCGCGAAAATCTCTGAGGCGGACGCACTCATGCGATTAATCAACACCACAACAGGGCCTTCATAGTAAGGACTGAACTGACGCTTGGCTTCCTGATAAACACGTTGATCCGATAGCTTGATCTGAACAGAGGGGCCCTTATCAATAAACAGGCCTGTTAACTCATTGGCCTCACGTAATGAGCCACCACCATTATCACGTAAATCGATAATAATACCTTCGGCGCCATCCTGAACCAGTTCGGTTAACAGTTTGGCCGTGTCACGGGTAGTGCTTTTATAGTTAGGATCACGATTACGCAGTGCTTCGAAATCAATATAGAAGGCCGGAATATCCAGCACACCAATCTTGCGGGTCACACCTTTACTATCTTTCACATCTAGCATGGCCTTTTGAACAGCCTGTTCTTCTAGTTTCACTTCATCTCTAACGATGGACACAATATTTCTGGCGTTATCATCCTTGGAATTGGCCGGAATAATCTCCAGTCGTACAACAGAGCCTTTCTTGCCGCGTATTAGATTCACGACTTCATCCAGTCGCCAGCCGATAACATCGACCATCTCGTCATCATCTTGAGCCACGCCAACGATCTTATCCGAAGGGCGTAGTTGTCCCTGCTTGGCGGCAGGACCTGCATGAATCAGGCGCACGACCTGAGTGTATTCATCCTTCATACGCAGCATCGCACCGATACCTTCCAGCTTTAAACTCATGGATATATCGAAGTTCTCAGAATTACTGGGTGACAGATAATTAGTATGAGGATCGTAGAGGGTAGTAAATGCATTCATATACATCTGGAACACATCTTCAGAATTGAGTTTATGAACACGCTTTAGCTGGTTTTTATAGCGTTTGGTCAGTAACTCGAGAATCTCGTCATCTTTCTTTTCCTGCAGCTTCATCGCAAGCACGGCTGATTTAACACGTTTACGCCATAAGTTATCGATTTCAGCATTATTCTTGGGCCAGCTCAGCTCACTTCTATCAATTACAATGCTTTCGTCCTTGCTGAAGTCGAATGATGTGATCTGCTTGGGTAGCTGCTTGATCTGCGATTCAAGCCTGGCGATTAGCTTATTTTGATAGGCATTAAAAATATCAAAAGCAGGGTCTACCTTACCTTTCAACAAGGCAGGAGCCATGGAAACAGCATATTCTTTCTTGAAGGCATCGACTTCTGACTGCAGAAATATTTGCTTACCACCATCGACAGACTGTAAATAATGATCAAAAAATTCTAACGAAAGCGCCTTGTTGACGTCATGCTTTTCATAATGGCGTTCTTGTAGCTTTTTAGTGATCTCAATACTGGCTACACGCTGCTCACTCTGAGCTTCCAAGTTTAAACTATGGCTGACACCATGATAGCCCGTTAACAGGCAGGCCAGAATCAGTCCTTTTGATAAACCAGAGCGCTTAACTTGATGATATTGCATATATAATTGCTTATTTCTAAGGCGAAACCGTAATAATAGAGTTAGCTATAGAAGATAGCTAGCAAAAATTCTACTGCCTGTAGATATCAGGCAGTAGGGGAGATGACCGTATCAAAGGGGGCAAATACAGCGAAAAAGTGAGCGCTTTTATTGAGCCTACGCGCTTCGCTGCTGACTCTCATCAACACTGTCATTAACGCCAGAATCCTTCTCTTCCTTGAAAGCCTGCCTTTCAGAGTAGGGTTGCACGATTTGCTGACCGGTTTTACGCATAACGTCTGAAATTTCTACCATGCCAACCTTATATTCGGCATAGCAGCCTTTCATACAATCCATAGGTTTCTGATAATAATCAGCCATCGCCTCTGGTTGCTCAGAAAATAAATCCTTGTAGCATTCGTAATGGCTCATAATCAATCTATAAGAATATTCCTTTACCAGCTTACTGATTTCGCCCGCACCAACCGTGATTGGCCCAATGGATTCAAGCATCGCGCCCATACTAAGAAATTCCGCCAGAGCAAACTCATTGGCAGCGTCCTCAAACTCCTCCCAACGCTTATGCAATATGGCATGCAAACTCTTATAGCGTGATTCCATAATGGCAGCGAAATCGTGTTCCTCGTCACCCTCAAGACTCTGAGATAGTGAGGTGAACTCACGTTCAGATAGCAACTCCAACGCCAGAGGAATCAACTGCTGAGTCTCAACCGCCATATGCATCTCTACAAGATCGACATAGTCTTTACTGAAAATCTTTAACTGTTCTTCAATTAAGATAGACTCATCCTTGAGAAGAGAACGCAGGGCATTTAACACCTCTGAACTACGAACTTTTAACTGTTTTTTCTCGGCCAGTATCAACTCAAGATCATCATTACAGGCAGAATCTTTCTTAATCACCATCTCTATCAACTGAAGCTTTGCAGGGTGATTAAATTTATCGGGGTAGTCCCCCATATACGTCATAATCTCAAACATAACGTTATAATCAGCCGTTTTCCCTATGCTGTATTCGGCCAATTGATCCTTTAAAGCCGACATAAGGATGCGACTGTATTTATGCTCATCCTTAATCTTACTAATAATCAAAGGCTGCTTGGTATCAGAGCCTGATTCATTCGCTGATGGGTTAGTAACGTTGCTGCTAGCCATATCGGACCTTTATTCATCTATGAATAGTTTTAATTTCAATATCATCAGTGTATTCGGTTTTATTAGTATGTTTATTCTAATATCGACTGCTAAATTGATCCCACATTAAACACAAACCACAATAAAACGGAGTCAACAATGGCAGAATCAAAAGACATCAAGGAAATGGCCGATAAAGCAAGTGATCTGGCCAAGAACATTTGGCTGGCTGGTTTAGGCGCATACGGCA
>JABSRQ010000384.1 GCA_013215055.1 Pseudomonadales bacterium
TTTAATAAAATGAACTTTTCCTGCATGAACATTGGCCCGTGTTAACCCTTGAGCCTCGCCCCATCTACAGCCAGTAGATAAACAAATTTCGGTGATAGTTTTTACATGAGGGTTACGGGCCGAATCCATCGCCGCTAATAAACGGCAAATCTCATCAAATTCTAAATAGGTAACAGAAGCCGATTGAAATTTAAGCTTCTTAACATCAGCATAGGGATTGGCTTTATTCCACTTCTTAATCCTGATCAATTCATTGAACATAGACTTCAAATAAGCCAGTTCATGATTCATATTATTTTCAGAAATCCCCGCCTCTAAACGCAGCTTTCTATACTCTAAAAAATCAGTTGGATCGGCCTTGCTGGCAAAGGGATTGCCGATAGCCTTAATCGTTGCCTTCAACACTGGAAGCACTTTATGCCCGGTGGCTAATGTGTGACCATGATACTTATGCCAATCATCGGCTAAATCTTCTAACCGGCGCTTATCTTTAACGGGCGCAATGTATTCCCCCTCTAAAGCTTTATTTTTTTCTTTGATAATGAAGTTTTCAGCTTCTCGTTTTGTCTTAAACGTTTTACGAACCCTTGCACCACCACGGCCATCAGGTCTGAAGTCGGCTTGCCAGCCTGTTTCAACCTTTTTAACAGCCATTTTATTTTATCTTTTCTTCTAAGTGATAACCGCTTGGTATCAGCCCCGCATCAATTCTCGCAGCAATTAAACGGCACAAATTCTGATCACTGTTCTTCAGATCTTCCATATCTATATCCCCTTCATAAGTCATCCAATGCACAAACTGCGGAAACAATACTCCAATCTTTTCAAATTCATCCTCAGCTACACGCGCCTTCTTATGCTCCAAATTTCTTAAACGAATCAAACTAAGCCCAGTTACTTCTGCAAATTCCGCCTGAGTTAAGCCTGTTATCTCTCTCAAACCCTTTAATCGTTCTCCTGCTTTCAACTTTGCCACTGCCATTGCTCCTTGTATTTACGCTTTTGGTGCATGAATGCTAATCCATAATAAACAAAATGTACAATTCAAAGCGTAGTAATTACCACTAAGAAGTCGAAAAAGCACCACATGCAATGTAATTCTACTTGTAATACTTACAACTTAAATTGTAACTTATTATTGACTTACAACATTTGTTGTAGATATTATAACTCCATGTTCACTTACTATTACCCAATATAAAGGCGTTAGATATGCATCAACAAGCAATGGTAAATGATGGCAATACCCCTATTGCTCTCGTATCCCCGTTAATGACAAAGCCAAAATTCAGTGTCCATACAGGATTACGTGAAGGTCAAATTAAGGGACAAGTCGAGCGAAAGCACATATCGACCATCTTTATCGGAAAGCACCAAATGATTAATGTGGCTTCGTTAACTTGGCTGGCCCATCCATTGCTGGTTAGCCCAGTGCTGACAAAAGACCGTTTTTCAGATGCTAGTGGCTTAGAACTGGGGCAGGTAGAAAGTCAAATTAAGGAAGGCAATTTGCCTATCCACAAGATTGGTCGCTTGATCTTGATTGACATGACAGAACTTGCGCGAGTGTGCTTTGAGCAAGCGCTAGAAGAACAGAAAGCTTTAGAAGCGTAGGCCACACAATGATGGATACCTATTTTGACACTGATTTAATGGCGGATATTGTTCGTGAGTTAGAGCAATGTCCAACGCTGAAATTCCCCCACAATCAAAGAGGTAAAATGCTGCGCAATGGCACCTGCCCAGGTGCTAGTTGTGGCCGTAAAGACGCCTACATTAACAAGCAAAGTCCTGGTGCTGTTAAGTGCGGCTCTGAAGGCAAAGGCTGTGGCCAAGTTTATCCAGTTACTGAATTGTTCCCGTGGTTATTCGAGAACATGAGCGAACGCTACCCAGCCACTGCAGAGAATCCAAACGCTACCGCTGACAAGTTTTTAAGCAGTCGTCGCCGCTTCGATGTTAGCAAGTTAAAAGATTGGTATGAGCAAGCGGCCTACATTATGCCCAACGGCAAACCAACGCCTACAGTGCGCGTTTATTTGGATGAGAAACGTAATTTCTGGGAACGTATTATTGATGACAGCGCTTTAAAAGTTATTGACCCAAAGACCGGCAAGCCAGTTCCAAAGGGTAACTTCAGAGGCGGTTATAGCTATAAGAATAAGGGCTGGCAGCCGCCCGGACAGGCTATAGAAAAGGGAGATACCGTTTTTATTGTCGAGGGTATTTTTCATGCTATGACATTCGCACTGGCTGGTCGCAAGGTCGTGGTGGCATGGTCATGTGTCAACCTGCCACGGGATCTGATAAAGCAGCACACAGGCCAGATGATTACATGGTGCCTAGCTTACGATAACGATCAGGCCGGCAATAAGTACACAGAGAACTATTGCAGCGAACTGAAAAGACTGGGTGAGACGTTCAAGGTGTATCTGACCGAATCTGCAAACGTAGATTGGGACGACAGACTAAAGAACGGCAAGCTTAACGATGAGTACCTGCGTCAATGTGAGTTTAGAGGCGAGCTGTTTACCGCTAAATCTGCTATGCAGTTTGCCTTTCTTCACTACATGGAGAGAGAGCAGAAAATGACGTACAAGCTGTTTGAATTTAATAGCCGCCTGTACAAAGTGAATATTGATATTAAGGAGCTTCAAGATACGCTAACCGAAAACGGCACAGATCACCCAGCGTTACACGACTTCACCGGCAACGCGAAACTTGATGAGATATCAAACTGTTTTCCCGAGTTTCTATACATCGAGAAAGACGAACTGACCGACGAACAAAAGTACTTTTTTAATGTTGAATTCTCTGACACCCGCACAACATGCCACGCTGCATTAGAGCCAAGCGCCGTTAATGATCCCCGTAACTTCAGCAACGCATTATTGAATAAAACAAGTGGTGGATACTTCGAAGGCAGTGCGGCCGATATGCGTACCCTACGCAAGAAGTGGCTGGGATCTAACGTGGATTATGTGGAAGCAATTAATTATGTAGGCTATCACATAATCCACGTTAGAT
>JABSRQ010000385.1 GCA_013215055.1 Pseudomonadales bacterium
GTGATATAGGCTATCAACCAAACCCATGATTTGATCAACGACGCCGATAAGATGTCGACGTTGAGCGGTTTTATCATTAATCGTAGATTTAACGGCTTTTTCATCGGCAAGTGGGTTTTCTTGGATAAATTTTATATATTGATCAAATCTCTCATTATCCATAATATATCCTTGTTTTTCCTTCAGCTTAATGCATTGAGGAAGCCTATGTAAACCTCTGGAATTAAAGAAAGGCTTTCTTGCTCTTAGGGTTGGGCTGATTAATGCCGAGGATGAGGGGTTATTGATGTGATCAACCTTGAACGGGGCAATAGCCGATTCAAGGTTGAGTGGCTTTATCAGGGGATTAAGCTGAATTTCCACCACATTTGACGCTGTAACTGTCTATATCGGCCTCGGAGATATCGGTTGTTGCTACACTGTTTTTGCGCATCGGGCTGGATTCCTGAATCCAGCGCCTGAACATGTTCACCTTCTAAATCTCTTTGGGGGCATCTTCATAAAATTCATAGTCGCCTTGCTCAAAAAATACACGTCGATCCTGTATGTGAGGCCGGTATGTTTGGGCAATCATGTCCCAAGGCTACATGATGTTCATGAGGAACGTCTTATCCATCTTTAATTTCCAGCTACGCTTGGGCATATAGATGGCGAGGCTCCACTCGGTAATTTCATTTTCTATAAGCGTGGTGCAGTGTATGACGGTTGTCTCGTAACCCCGATGATTGACTGTATTGATATGAATGCCCAAACCAAAGAATTCTTAATCCATCACCATATCCAGATTGCTATCCTTTATGGGTAGTTTAAAGGGGCCGGTTTTTTGGGGATTTTTCAGGATACTTTAACGTGTTCCGGAATATGCTTTTCAATACGAAAAGATCATAAAGTATACGGTTTTCAATTTTCTGTTTATTTTATAAGCACAAACACAACGATTAAACGATAAATGAAAAATACACTTGACGAAGATCTCTTCTCTCCCTATTATCCGCCCCACATCGAGTGAGAGCGGTTAACCAGAACCCTCTACGATAAAAAGTTTGATGCGGGGTGGAGCAGTCTGGTAGCTCGTCGGGCTCATAACCCGAAGGTCGTAAGTTCAAATCTTGCCCCCGCTACCAATTAAAAAACCCAACTGTTTTGCAGTTGGGTTTTTTTATGCCTAAAATTTCTATTTTCATCTTTATCGTCAGTCATAAACATTCGATATTGGCAGCGATGTTTAATTGCCGATAAAAATATCATTCTTTTTTGCATCCTTATTCCCGTGTTGTCGTCTCTATAGGTGAAAGCAACAATGAATAAAACCTTTTTGGAGAATGATGATGAATTCAAAAGAAGAAACCAGTGACCTGAAAAACCTTTGTGAGTGTATTTGCAGCTGTAAAGAGAAGGGTGGCAGCGTGTTATGCCAATGTAGCAACTGTGATTGTAAAGGTGCATCCTGTGCTTGTGATGGCAGTACAAAGAAAGCCCGCTGCTGTTAATTGATCTTTATTGCTGTTGGCAGGTTTTGCTAGCAGCTCACCGGGAGTTAACAATGTTAGAAGTTATTTGGCATGACTTTCACCGTCAGCTGCTGTTGTTTATCAACACGAAGGTGCGTGATAAGGCGGCGGCCGAAGATATTTTGCAGGATGTGTTTATCAAGGTGGATAAGAACCTGCACAGCTTACAAGACGATGACAAGCTGACCAGCTGGCTTTATCAGATTTGTCGTAATGCGATCAATGATTATTACCGACAGCGCAAGCCTGAAACTAGCGATGTAGAGCTTGAAAGCATGATTGCCGAAGAGGCTGCGAGTGAAAGCCGTGTGCAAATACATCGCTGCTTGCAGCAATTGATTCAGGATTTGCCGGAAAAATATAGCGAAGTACTGCTGTCGAGTGAATTTAGTGATGTAAAGCAAACTGAGCTGGCGGTACGTTATGCGCTGAGTTTACCTGCGCTAAAATCGCGCATTAAGCGTGGTCGCGAACATTTAAAAGAAAAGTTGCAGCAGTGCTGTGATTTTGAATTTACCGAGGCCGGTCCTAAGGCCGATTGTAAAAGTGACTGCGGCTGTGATGGTTAAGTTGGATTATTATTCAAATGCGTTGCGGTATCACAAGCGTTTAGTGTGATAGCGGAATCTCTAACCTGTCTGCTTGAATGGCCTCATTAGCCAGCTCATCGTCGGCACTTTCTAAGCACAGCATCGCGTGTCTATGCCCGTGCTGATATAACCAACTTTCGGCTTCAAACTGGCTGTTAAATGTAAACATATTGCCTTGTCGATCGGTGAGTGTATGCAGCTGACCATTCATGTCGGCGATACGCACCAGATAATGACTGCTGTTGGCATAACTGATGATTTCTGGCTTGTGAGGATGCGCATTGGAGTACATGGACAGATGCATAATACATTCTCTTTGTGGGCTGATATTTATAGCATAGTCGATGTCAGCTACACCTATACTTTATGGTGTTCGCTATAGAGCGATAAATACATCAAAGGTGCGAATCATGTCTTTAGAAAAAATTCAGCAAGTCGAAAAAGAGATTTTTGAACTCACCCAAAAGCTCAATGTTTTAAGAGCTGAATCACCTTCAAGCGAAGTCCCCGATTATGGTTTCACAACCCTGCAGGGTGATACAACGTTAAGGCAGTTATTTGCCGGGCGTCGACATCTGATGGTGATTCATAATATGGGGCAGGCTTGTCGTTATTGCACCTTGTGGGGTGATGGAATTAATGGTTTTTTACCGCATCTTGAAAGTGTGCTGTCGGTGGTGCTGATTTCCAAAGATGCCCCCGAGGTGCAAAGGCGGTTTGCCAATTCGCGTCATTGGCAGTTTCAAATGGTGAGCCATGCCGGTGGGGCTTTTATGCAAGAGCAATCGCCGTCAAGGCAGGGTGATAATGCACCGGGGGTATCATTATATGAATTGCAGGGCGATAAAGTGCTATTAAAGAACAGTTCAAAGTTTGGCCCCTACGATCAGTTTTTTTCAATCTGGCATTTATT
>JABSRQ010000386.1 GCA_013215055.1 Pseudomonadales bacterium
TCTTGATCTGTAGCAGGGTAAGTTTGTTCTGTCCCTGTTAAATAAGTAGCAACTGGATATGGTTTATTCATGACTTTACTGTGAGAAACAAAATCCCAAGAATATGTGTCATCGTGTTCATTTGTTGGTATAGGCGTTATTGCTACGGTATAGGCTGATTGTTGTGCATAATGCCTAACTGTATTAGAGGGGTTTTCATTAACGCTTAATATATGCACACCATAATCTAAATTTCTACCAGCCCCAATATCTGCCATGTACATAAAAATGGCTACATCCTGATTTTCAACCGATTTATGAAAAGCAAAAAATAGAGCTACCCAAATCGATTTTGACCAATCTAAAAGAGGAGATGGCGCGCCGTGGTGCCTGAGGTGCATCATGAAATTTATATTTGAAATTTCCGATAAGATGTATGGTGCGTGCTTATGACTTATGCCAGCCTTTAATTTAATATCAAACCCCCAGTTTTTATTTGACATAGCGATCATGGGATTAAGCATATAATACATATAGTCATTATATGTCTCTAGGCTGTTTATAACGTGAAGACTACTTTCTCTTTCAAGGGTTGAAAGTAGTTCAAAATCATTGTTCGGCTGGCCTCTAAATAATGGGCGCGAGATCATGCTTAGGTCTGGTTTTATATCTGTATATATTGCTATCTTATCTTCTAGGTCTTTAATGTCTCTCACAACTATTTCTTGCACGTGGCGCCCCTCTAAATCAAAAAATTAACATTCCCCTAAGACATTTATTTCAAAGCTAAATTCAATAATTTAAAGCTATAGCTTCCAATGAAGCGAAGCTATTGCATCTGAAGCGAACTTCCAATTACTAATGTAATTACTTTTTAAACAACAAATTAGTAATAGCGAGAGTTCATACATGGGAAACACATTAAAAAAGGGTGAGGATTTCGCCCGTAACAACATCGATAAACGTATTGTGGTTTCGACCATTGCAGCGTCTTTCATTCTGGGCGGCATTATCTTTGCTTTGAATAAATCTAACGTCAAAGCTCTGAAGGGCTTGGCGAAAGTAGCTAAGTAAGGGAGGGCTGAATAATGCGTAAAATCGTCAAAATGTCCCCTTTTACGAATGTTGTTGGTGGTGGTACTGCCACGTTAAGCCTGCCGATTGGCCTGACCTACGATAAAATCCATTTCCAGTGCTTTGCTGGTAATAAGGCGCATGTTGAGCGCTTGGAGGTTGAGGTAGACGGTAAGGTAATTCAGACCTATGAGCGCGGCGGCGTTCAAATCAACGAACTGAATAAATATTATGGGCGAATCCTAAATGATGGTGCATTTACCCTGTATTTTAATCGACCTGAGTTAAACGAATTGTCTGATCAGCGTATGTTCGGTCTGGGTACTGTCGGCGTGAAGATGGTGACAATAAAGGTCAAGTTAGCCGCTGTGTTACCGGCTAACTTTGAATTGAATTCAACGGCAACGATGAGCGAGCCCAAGCCGATGGGTGCGATTACAAAGATTCGCTCATTCCCCAAAACATTCTCTACGGCGGGTGAGTTAGATATTGACTCGTTACCGATGAACGGCGCACGTATTGCGGCTGTTCACCTGTACAAGGCTGAAGCTGATATTAATAAGTGTCGTGTATTGTTAAATAACGTAGAGGTTTTCGAGGCTTCAGCAGCCGTCAATGTTGATATTCTGCAGGAAGAATTTCGAGATTGTACTGAGGGAAAATACTTTCATATTGACTTCATGAAAGAAGGTGATGCGGCACAGTCGCTGATTACAGCTGGCGTGCATGATCTGCGTATCAAGCCTGATATTGCCACCTCTGGTCAAATTGATGTGTTAGTTGAATATATTGACGGCCTGCAGGGCGCTGCATAAGGGGGAGTTATGGGGCTGAAATTAGATTGGTTCGATGAACTAAAAGACGATGCCTTCGATGCCTATAAAGCTAATCAGGCAACGAAAATGGAACAGGCGAAAGCCAAGCAAGCGCAAATGGTGGCCGCGGTTCCATTGGTAACAAACCCGCAAGCGAGGCCGGTGCCAGTACGCATAAGTGCTGCGGCTGTACCGTCTGCCGGTTTCGTCATGCCTCAATATGCCGGTTTAGCAGCCGGTGCTATCGGCGTGTTGCTGGTGGCCTTGGTTTTGGTGCGTAAGTAATGATTCCTGGCTTTGATACAGCAATTTCTGGTGGGGCGGGTGGCTTAGATACAGGCGACTCGGATTCACTGGCCAGTGGTGGTGTAAATACCAGCAAGCAATTCGGCAGTGTGGCATTCAATGTGCCGCAGTGGCCGCAGGCGTTTGGTCAATCTATACCTGTTCCTTTCTGGCAGCAAAGCAAATCCGATTCAGGTTTTCTGGTAGCCGGTTTAGCCGTGGGTGTTCTGGCCCTTGTTTTATTGAAGGGGCGTAAGTAATGGGCTTTAAGATATTTGGCAGTGATAGCAAATCCTCTACAACTAACACCTATGACAATAGTGAAAATGCCCAGGTATCAGCGGGTGCTGATGCAGTAAATGCGGCTGACTTTGCCGCTATAACAATGGATAAATCTTTAACGCAGATATCGACACATGACGGCGCGTTCGACGTGGTTGCTGACGGTGTAAGTGAAGCTTTGGGGGTCGGTAGTAAGTCGTTAGATTTTGGGCAGGATGCGCTGGTCAATGTATTGGGGTTCGGCAGTCGTTTGGCTGATGATGCTATCAATGTTTCGACAAAGGCGGTGGCAAGTAATCAGGCTACTACGGCTAACGCTATGGCCATGTTGGGAGCGGCAACAAAAACCGATAAGGCCGAGAGTTCGGAGTTAATGAAGTTTGCCATCGGTGGTGCAGTTATCATCGCTGGCATGATTTTTATGGGACGCAAAAAATGAATACCTTTAAAGTTTTAATTCCGGCTGGTGGATACGGTCAGATATATGAAGACGGCGCAACGATTCAGCTAGTAGCATCTTCTGATACGGTCATCTGTGAGGCTGACGATCAGCGGTTTGAACTGGATGCGGGTGAGG
>JABSRQ010000387.1 GCA_013215055.1 Pseudomonadales bacterium
CTGTGTTGATGGGCTGTTAGTCATCTAGAATCGCTGCAATAACGTATAGATAAGTGTATCGAAATCGAATTTTTTCACAGAATCGACGGCTAACATTGCAACGATTATTTATTAAGTATACGTAATAGAGTGATGAAATCTAACAATGCACTTTAAACTCGTAGTACAACTGACACTGAGAAACGCTATTACGTTATCGCTGTCTGGCTGTTCATATTTTCAGACCTCAGCAGTCTATTGATACACGTATACAGCGTCTGACAATTCATGCCGGAACAGCAGCCCCCCTTATGGCCAAAATCCTGACGAAATGCATATCGCTGCTAACATAAAATTGCTGACGTTGAATCTGGCACATGGGCGTAAAGACAGTTTGAATCAACAGTTTCTGACATAAAAAATCATTCATAATAAGCTGCAGGATATTTCAGTTTTTTTACAACAGCAGCAGGCAGATGTGGTGGCCTTGCAGGACGCCGATGGGGGCGTCTCTATGGAATGGGGATTTTAACCATGTGCAGTTTCTGGCAGAAGATGCGGGATATAGGCAATATATTCACAGCCTACATGAAAAAAACGACTGGGTTCAATATGGCACTGCAATCTTATCCCAATATCCAGTTATTGAAGCCTATGGGCTGAGTTTCTAGCTGACTGCGCCAACCGCTAAAAATAATTTTACACTTGCGTCGTTTTTTTTATTCGACCGTCAAATCACTCATCGTCATTATTGAGCTATGTGGTATCGGTACATTGGGTTTTTTCCACGGAATAGATACGCAAAAAACAGATCGAAGAGATGAAGATTGTATTGTCTGCGCGTAAAAATCCTATGATTATTACGTGCGACTTTAACAGTGAGTGCCTGGTCAAGGTGTTTGTAACAGTTTGCCAGCTACTCCCCACTACAGTTATATTCTGGCGAAAGTGACAAACTGAACACGTATAAAGATAAAAGCCTGGACTGGATATTTTTGTTCAAAGAGCTAACGTTTATCAACTATCTTGTTGATGACAGCGTACTTTCTTATCATCTAGCTGTAATAGCAGAAATTGACATTAAATAATAATCAATAACGAAGCATAGCCATGGTGTTTAATTTTTTGCAGAGCATGAGGCTTTGCGGTTATACCGCTGAAATAGAAAACATCAATCTGTTTCATCTCCGGGGTGATTGTTGTTTTACATAACATCAATCCAATAAATACTTTTATCACTGTAAATACACACATTTTCAGGCTTTAACATCACATATTTCTTCTTCCTTGTTGCATAGAATTATATTCTTAATTTAAGTCGTAAAACCAAGGAGATAGAAAGATGAACAAATTAGTGATGTTAACTGCGATGGCTGCAACTTTAACTGCTGGAGCAACAACTGCATTGGCAGAAGATAGCGGTGTTTATGGCAGTTTCGGTACCGATTTCGATGAGCGCCATACCCTTAACCTGGGTTATAAAGTTAATGACTGGTTTTCGTATGAAGGTTCTATCACCAAAACGGATGGTGATGCTGCCAATCAGTTTACTTCCAGTGGCGAAGGAGCTGGGCTGGTTGAAAAGTCTGAAGAAATCAGCAGCCTGACTGCCGGTATGTTATGGGCCAAAACTCACGCAGAAATGGGGGAAGGCTTCACTTCTTATGTCAAAATTGGTGCTGGTTTGTTTGACACCGATATAGCCTACAGTGGTACCGATGGCAGTGGAAAAACCAGCAGTGATGATTGGGGTTATGGTTGGGCTGCTGGCCTGGAATATGATGCCTCAGAAACCATCTACCTTAATGTCGAATACCAGCGCCTGATCGTCGATACCGGTAGTATTGATCATAACGAGGGTGGCTGGATGTTAGGTATGGGTTACAAGTTTTAATACCATAGCGGGGCAGAAATCCCCCATCTATCATTCATGGCTAAAGCCCATTTGTCAGTGGTTTAACAACTATGATTAACTATAGCTCGTGTCATAAAATACCAAAAATAGGTTTTCTTGTTTTATTCCTGTTTTGTTTATATTCTAAGGCTTCGGTCGCCGAAGAGTTCGCCCATGTTAGTCACCACAAGAATATGACGGGAATTTTTGTTGGAATAACCGGTAAGGTTCGCAGGGATAAAAGCCCAACCATGGGTTTTGAATATGAGCGATTAATAACGTCTAATTTTGGTGTGGGTGGAACTCTGGAATACGCATCGGGTGATCTTGATTTTACGATTATTGCCCTGCCTTTTGCTTATCATCAAGGACGATGGAAGTATGTCCTGGCTCCCGGAATCGAAAAATCTGATAGTCATGGTAAAGAGGCTTTATTACGTCTAGGCATTGAATACGCATTCGAGTTTGACGGCGGCTGGGAGCTGGCGCCGAAGATGAATATCGATTTTGTCGATGGACATCAGGTAGCTGTTTTGGGTGTTGTTTTTGCCAAAGTGTTTTAATGACTGAAATACTTCCATTAAAAATAGAGAAAATATCAATCATTGGGCAACGATGGTATATTGACTTTTATATTATAATGACAAGGAGTTACCTGTAGTGCCACTGTTAATAAAACCCCTGCTTCTGTCAGCTTTATTATGTCTCTCGTTGTCTGCCCGTGCCGATTGGCAGCCGCTGGATATCGTTGAATGGACACCGGCTTTCAGCGAGTCGGCTCAGCGTAAGACTATTTCCTATAAGGCTCTGGATAAAGCCGATAAAGCCTGGAAAATTTGTGTTTCCATTCCTAATTTAAAGGATTCCTATTGGCTCGCAGTTAATTACGCTCTAGTTGACCAGGCCAAACGACTGGGGCTGAGTATGCGCATAGACGAAGCCGGAGGTTATAACAATCTTGCTGTGCAGCGCCAACAAATCAAGGAGTGTATGGATAGTGGCGCCGATGGCTTGATTGTCAGCGGCATCAGTAATGGCTTAAATGATTTGGTTGCGCATTATACCAAACAGGGCAACCCTGTTATTGATCTGATTAACTCCATCAGCGCTGCAGAAAAAACCGCCAGAGT
>JABSRQ010000388.1 GCA_013215055.1 Pseudomonadales bacterium
GTATGTCAGAGCGACTTTTTGATGAGTTGGGTTTGAATAAGCGTGAAGCCAAGGAAATTGTTGAAGCGTTCTTCGAAGAGATTCGTACCTCTTTAGAGACTAATGAGCAGGTTAAAATTTCCGGTTTTGGAAATTTTGATTTACGTGATAAAAATCAGCGCCCTGGTCGTAATCCTAAAACCGGTGAGGAAATAACGATTTCTGCTCGCCGGGTGGTCACGATCCGCCCTGGTCAGAAATTAAAAGCAAGAGTAGAGACCCATGCTAGAGCCCAGCAATAACGCAGAGCTACCGGTTATACCCGGTAAACGATACTTTACTATTGGTGAAGTCAGCGAGCTGTGTTTAGTTAAGCCTCATGTTTTACGTTATTGGGAGCAGGAGTTTTCACAACTTGAGCCGGTAAAGCGCCGAGGCAATCGTCGTTATTACCAGCATAAAGATGTGTTGTTGATTCGTCAGATTCGCGGCCTGTTATATGATCAAGGTTTTACTATTGGTGGTGCACGCCAGCGCATGGGAGGCGAAGAGGCTAAGGATGATGATTTGCAATATAAGCAAATTGTTAGGCAAATGATCTCAGAGTTAGAAGAGTTGTTAGTTTGTCTGCGCGCATAAGACCTATTTTGATTTTAAAAGCCCTGCAATTGCAGGGCTTTTTTGTTTTATATAAAACATTTTGATAAAAGACTTTCGTTTTTTAAACAGTTTAGCTATTATCGCAGCCATCGGGATATAGCGCAGTCTGGTAGCGCACTACACTGGGGGTGTAGTGGTCGAAGGTTCAAATCCTTCTATTCCGACCATATTCAAAGTCCCGCCCCACGGGATGTAAAGAAGCCTGCAGAGATGCGGGCTTTTTTGTGCCTGAAAATCGATAGATTATTTAGTATTAATTGAAGCGGGTGCGTATAAATCAAAAATTGCCGCTGAAATAGTGTGATTTACGGCACAATGATACAAAAACATAAAACAATTAATCTGTTTGTCCATGTTTGCTTGCAGCCTGGCAAGTGAATCTTATAAAATGTCGGTAATAAAAATAATTATCTGGAGATGTGTTCGATGGAACGCATAGATGCATTAGGGATTTTAGGACTTGCAGATTCGGCCACTGACGCTGAAATTAATGCAGCCTATCATGGGAAAGTTTCCGCAATACAATTGGGCTTTAAGCGCAGTAAAAATGTTGCTATGGACGAAGGAGGTGAGGCTGCAGAAAATCGCCTGGCTTTGGTCTATTATCGACTTTTACAACAGCTTGAAAATATTTACGCCTTGTTGGGTGTGGATCCTACGGCTTCTGAATCGATTGTGGCTAACGAGCCCTATGATGATGTCGAAATACCCAATTTAAATGAACCTGGTATAGCAAAAAAAATAATCTTGCCTGCCATGGCGCTTATGCTTGTTATTGCTGGCGCGGGGTTGTTCACATCGGGGTTGTTAGATGACTTTATCAATAGCTTCTCCGATATAGATCCTGTGCTTGTTGCTGCTCAACGTGAAGAAGCACAAGTGTTGATGGGTGATATTCTGGTTTTAAAATCGCATTTAGATAACGCTATTGATACGCTGGACGTTGATGCGGGTGAAATTCGTCAAAGCCTTGAGGCGCCAACTGAGGATCATGATGTGGATAGTCTTCCCGCACCTACGGTGCTATGGGCAGACTACGTAGGTGAACAAATCTCTACGCATGAAAATTTCGAACTGCTTCCTGGCGAATTAGATAATGCTAAAAAACTTCTGCTGGAAGATCATACGGTTGTTAAGGCGTTAACGGTTTTAAACGATATTAAACTGTCTTATCAGGGGTTTACGCTGTGCTTTGATCAGCTTGCTATTTTAGGTCGTCAGCAGTTAGCGGTATCACTGGCCAGAACAGACTGGAAAAAGCATAAAACCTCCGATTTGCCGATTGCAGAAGCCGAAGCCTTGCTTGATCAGCAGCAGCAGCATTTACGTGATAAAACCATTTGCGATAACTTGCAACTAACACCGCAGGCCTTGGCTTATTTTCATGATGCGACACAGCAGACCTTGCCGTTATTAGCCTTAATGGAAAAAGTCAGGTTGGAGAAAAAACGTTGGTCAGCACATAAAAAACGTTATGAGCTGGAAAACCCTCAGCAAATCAAGAGGGCAGAAAAAGCGGCCGGAGCCGGTTTGAAATCATTCCGAAGTGGTTTGATTACTGAGTCAACCGAGAGTTATTCATCCGTATTGGGCTTTTATTCAGCTGCACATATTGCTGCTGAAACTCAGGTTGCAGCGTTTCTTGCCAAGAAGAAGGCTGACGCAGATGCCGAAACTGCAAGTAATGATGCGGCCCTTGCCGCTTTAAAGGCGTTAGAAGCTAAACGTAAAAAGAAAAGAGTCGCTGTGCAGGTGTATACGGGCAAGCTAGTCAGTATTCCGGCGGGCTCGTTTAAGATGGGTGATCTTTCGGGGGCAGGTGATCCTGATGAGCTACCTATTCATAGTGTCGCGATTAATAAATTTACCCTGGTGGAACATGAGGTGACCTTTGAGCAGTGGGCACGTTGCCAGTCCGAGGGGCGTTGTCCTAAGCCTGCCGATGATGGCTGGGGACGAGGCAAGCGTCCTGTTATCAATGTAAATTGGAATGAAGTTGATGCTTATATTGAGTGGCTAAACAATAAAACCGGTAAAAACTTCCGTTTAGCGACTGAGGCTGAGTGGGAGTATGCAGCGAGGGCGGGTAAATCAAGCAAATACTCCTGGGGTGATAGTATAAACTGTAAACAAGCTCGATTTGATTATTACAGCGACCGCTGTGTGAAAACCAATGCAACAGACCCGGTTAAAACCTATAGCCCTAACGCTTTTGGTTTGTATGACATTCATGGCAATGTGTGGGAGATGACGGCTGATTGCTGGAATGCTAATTATAAAGGCGCACCAGAAGATGGTAGTCGTTGGTCGGCTGGGGATTGTAGTCGCCGAGTTTTACGTGGGGGTTCTTGGAAAAATA
>JABSRQ010000038.1 GCA_013215055.1 Pseudomonadales bacterium
TATCTTGGCTTTTTCGGCTGTTGTCCATGATTCGCCACCGGTCTGCAGAAGGTCAAGAGACTCTTCTACCCATGATGGCATCAAACGTACTTTCTCCAGCGCTCGGATTGCTTTTCTAGCCATCAGGATCAAATCGCGCTTTTGCTCGCAGATAGGCCAGGCTTCGCTTTTTGAAGGTGCAGAAAGAATAATCTCAAAACCAGCTCGTTCTAATGCGGCACAAACATCGGCAGGGTACATGGATTGCGTCGCCGCCAAGGTAGGCAAGAACGACTTATGCAGTGTTACATGTTCTTCGTTATTCCAATCAAAATGAGGGGTTAGCAAATATTCGGAACAAGCGTAGCGTGCACCGGGTTTTAAGACACGAAACATCTCTTTGGCATGATCATCCAATTCTTCTTTTTTAAAGAACGGCCAAACAGCCTGCACCGAATAACAGCCATCAAAAGATTCTGCATCATAGGCTAATGGGTCGTGATGATTGCCTACCTTGTAATGCAGCCTGTCACTCATATCGCATTCTGCGGCCCAGTCTATCGCATTTTCGACCTGATCCGGATCGATGTTGTAACCCGATACCTGGCCACCGGTGATGGTTGCCAGATGATGGGCAATTCTACCTCGGCCACAACCCATATCTAATAGATGTGAATCTTTAGGATTCTCAAGATTCAGTTGCTTTTCCATATCTTGTTCACATAGCAGCTGATTGCCATACAGGCCCTGGTTTTCATCCAGCTGTGGCGGGATATAGAGTTTTTCCAAATCGAACACGGATAACATATTGTTCAAGACCTTGTAATAGGCCGCAACGGCCTTGGTCTCATCTTCTGTTTGGGTTTGTTCGCCACTTTGCATCGTTTGAAAGAATTTAAAGGCGTCTACGCAGGCCTGTTTATCTTCTTTAGGCAGGGTTGCCAAACGTTTGATGCCGGTTAGCGAGGTCTTGATTCTGTAGACATTTGCCTTTAAATCTTTATTTTCTCGTTGAAAAAAACTTGTCATGCTGAGTGCCATTATCTTTGCCTTCTTTTTATTGTCGATGGGCCCAATGAGGCCTTTTGTATTCCCTGCGTCACATGCTATACCTGATCTGTAGCCAGTATAGACGTTTTATATTCCGTGCTTAAAAAACACAAATAGAGGTTAAAAACATTGCTCTCTATAAGATGAAGTCTGTTATCATATTAACAGATTTAGTTAATGTGTAAACTTTTTTGTGTGAAGGATGGATCAACGTTTGAGCAAGTCATTATGGTCAGCCAATAGACCCAAGAGTGAAGTGGAAGCAAAAGAGCGTTTATGTGATGCGGCCTTGGCGTGTATTAAACGCAATGGCTTCGACAGAACCACGATGAGTGATATTGCCAAACAGGCGGGTGTTGCCAGACCTACGCTGTATAAACATTTTAAAAGTAAAACTGAAATATTTTTTGCCGCTATCGACGGGGTGGCTTTATCATTTACCGAGGCGGTTGTTGAACATGCGATGCAGTTTGTAAGCTTTGAAGAGCGCGTAACTGAAACGATTATTTTTGTGGTCACAGAGCTGCCTCAGCACCCATCTTTATCGTTGGTATTAAATAATGAATGTGCGCAAGTTTTAAGAAACAGGGCATTTTTTGATGATGCTACGCTGATCTTTTCGCAGATGACGGCAGGGCCGTTGATTGATGTACGGCCCGAGCTTAAGGATCAGGGCGTAGAGATTACAGAAATAATGTCGCGTTTTTCGCTTTCGTTGATTTTATTTCCAGGTCGATATTTAAATGACCTTGATGGATTACGCGCCTTGATTAAAAAACGACTTTTACCGGGGTTAATCTAAAAACATATCAACGTCACTAGATGACTAGGGACATTTATCATTTATTCAGGCAGATTTTGTTAATGAATGGGTGATAATATAAGAATAACGAAAAGGAAGTAGAAAATGGAATATTCAAACACATTTATTGCAGGACTCAGCTTTGTTTTATTATGCAGTGTTGGCTGGATCATTTTAAAACTGCTTAAGCTAAATTCACCGGTGGTTTATGGGCGCCACGATAGTGGTGAAAACCGCATGGGTGTACCAACCCGGCTTTCGTGGGTCATTATGGAAGCACCGGCCTCATTAGTTTTTGCGTGGTTTGTATTTACCGGCCCGTTACCGGTTAGCGCACCCATGATAGCGTTGTTTATCATGTGGCAGCTGCATTATTTTCACCGCGCCTTTATTTACCCTTTTCAATTAAAGATACGCCCGGGTTCAACCACACCACTTCGTATGACCCTATCTGGCGCCTTCTTTTGTGCATTAAACGGTTTTTTAAACGGTTCTTTTCTTTCTTATTATGCGGAATTTTTACAATCAAACGACTGGTTATATTCACCGGCTTTTATTATTGGTGTCAGTCTGTTTGCTGCCGGATTTGTACTGAATAAAGTCTCCGATAAAGAATTAATGCGTTTGCGTAAAGAGAACCCGGATGCTTATAGCATTCCTTATAACGGTGCTTATCGCTGGGTATCCTGCCCGAATTATTTAGGTGAATTACTGACCTGGATTGGCTTTGCCTGTGCGGCGTGGTCTGTTGCGGGTTTGGTTTTTGCGTTTATGAGTGCTTCAAATCTCATCTTCAGGGCAATGGATAACCATAAATGGTATCACGAAAAATTCCCTGATTACCCTAAGGATAGAAAGGCCATTATTCCTTTTATTCTTTAAACGATTGCCGCAGGCAGAATCTCGCCGGTGGCTGTTGATGGTCTAAACTTTAGCTAGGTGTTTTACGTCGTTGTATTCTTAACCTAGCTAAAAGATTCTGTTATGACCAAGGCCAATATCGATTTAAGTTATCAGCAGCGCCCTTATAACAAAGATCTGTCAGCCATTGCCGGTGAAGATGGCCTGCCATTATTGGGCACTACGCTTGAACTTATCAAAACGCCCTATGCTTTGGTGGATAGGCTGTATAAAACCTATGGCCCGGTGGCAAGGTCACGCATATTAACTCAGCCTTATCTGATGGTGTCGGGCGCTGATATTAATCAGATGATTTTTTTAGATAGTGATAAAAACTTTTCGGCTGCCATGGGGTATAAGGAATCTCTGGCGCAGTTTTATAGTGGTGGCTTGCTGGTACGTGATTTTGATGATCACAAGATGCACAGGCGTATCTTTCAAACGGCATTTAAAAATGACACGCTGAGTTCCTATGCCGAGGTCATGAATGGCGTGATGAAAAAGAATATTGATTGCTGGGGGCAGCAACAAGACTTTCATTTTTTCCCTGCGGTTAAAACCACCTTGCTCGATGTAGCCGCGCAGATTTTTCTCGGTATTGAAGACTTAAACGGTAATGAAGCCCAACGTATTGCCAACACGTTTGAAGATATTTCCCAGGGTATGATGGGCCTTATTCACTGGGATACACCTCTATTACCCTTTTGTAAGTGGCGTAAAGGCAAGCAGGCCAAGTGTTATATGGAAGGGTATTTGATCAGTCAAATAGCCGAAAGGCGGCTAAACGATAAGAGCGATATTTTCAGCTTAATCTGTAAAGAGAGGGATGAAAACGGGGACTATTTTTCCGATGCTGATATTGCATCCCATATCGATTTTTTATTATTTGCCGCCCACGATACCACCACCTCTAACTTGTCTTATATCATGCAGTATCTGGGGCAGGATAAAACGCTGCAAGATAAAGCCAGGGCCGAATGCCAGGCTAAAAACAAAGCCTTTTTAGCGTTTGATGATTTAAAAGACATGCATGAATTGCAGAAAATTCATTATGAGGCGTTACGCATGCATCCCTCGGTGATGATGTTGCTGCGCCGTACGATTCGAGACTGTGAAATTGCAGGTGTACATGTACCGGCCGACACGATAATAAATGTGTTTCCACAATATACCCATAGGATGGAAGAGTATTGGCAAGCCCCTGAAAAATTTGATCCCGAGCGTTTTTCAGATGAACGTGCCGAACATAAACGCCACCCCTTTGCGTTTATTCCGTTTGGCGGCGGGGCACATAAATGTATAGGGTTACATTTTGCCGGCATGCTGACGAAATGTTTTATGCACCAGATGTTATTAACTTATGAATGGCAGGTGCCAGAAGGCTATGCACCTGAACATCAGGTTTTCCCAATGCCCAAGCAAAAAGATGATTTGCCTTTGCAGTTAAAGCGTATTCAGCACTAAAGGCTGTTGATCTGGGTATATTTTAATGGCGATGCTTTTCTTAATATAACTAAATAAGCGCTATGACTGGAAGTCGTGGATTATTGGTTATTTCTACTCCTGATTTAAAAAAGATAAAATGACTGTAGCTTTGTATCTATATGCAAAAGGGATTTGTCTTCAAAAATCATTTCATTTGTCAGGTGTTGATTTATGCTTTCACGTTTTGCTGCGCTTCCTTCGATTGTTTCATTAAGCTGTGTCTTATTATTATCGGCCTGTTCAGGCGGTAGTGATGACCGCAAAAATATTGATGCCGTTAATGAAGAAAATGATACCGCAACTACGGGTACAGGCACGGATACGAATACTGATACGACACCTAGCGATCAGCAGCGACTTTCCAATGCCTTGGCAGCCGGTGATGTCAGCTTATTACCCACCGATACCGGCCCGCTTTATGCACGCACGCTGGATTATATTGATTTACAAAAAAACCAATCTACCGATTTCCTTCAAACCATCTATGGCGATACATTGATTAGCTATACGCCTGAGAAGACTTCACAGTTTTTTATGTTTGAGCAGCGAGAGGGTGTTTACCCGTTGATTCGTGGTAATAAAGGTAAGCTATTGGCTGCCGCTGTAGAAATAGATGGTCAGCGTAATGCTGCGTTTGGCAGCAATATTCTTCGCAGGTTTCAGGATGATGAAGAGGTGGCATATGAAGCGCCGATGATACAGTTGCTTACCTGGTTGATGACTAGGGATAGCAATACCCAGGCCAATGCCGCCGAGGTTCGTTTGGCGAATATGGATACCAATACCGCTGCAAGTATCACCACATGGCTTACCGATAGATACCCGTTGTGGAATGTCAGCCATTGCCTGGATGATGCCATGTTAACAGCCTGTGTTAGCGAGAGTGTTGATTTGGTGATCACTGGTTCAGCCGGTGACACAGCTGCGGCGTTGGTAAGTACTTCATTACAAACGGCTCAAAGCAACGGAACAGGCGTGATGTATGTACATTTACATAGCTGGAACAGCGTCGATTTAACCAACACCGTTTTGGCGGTGATGAACCTATCAATGCAATCTCCTGGTGGGCCAGGTAATTATTATTCTCAGGATGCGGCGAGTTGGAGCAATTATCAGGAGATGTTAGCGGCGTCTTGGGATTTAGCTGATATGCGTGATCTGGTCAGTAAACTGCAAGATGATACGTTTTCATTTGATTTAAGCAGCTGTGCCACAAGCTGTGATGCGACTTTTGCCACAGAATATAAAGATGCTGTGAATAGCTTACGCAGCACGCTCAGTGCACTGGATGCGCAGAACCGCAATATCTTTGCCGAACCCGGTTATGAGTTGGAAAAGCTGCTGATTTTACTCGGTGATACCTACCGTCAATCGATTGTCTACCCCATGGATGTGGGCAGCGGTGACAGCAAAGCCTTTTTACAAGCCTATTTTGCCGATTTTAGCGTATATAACTCACGCTTGGTGAATCCGGCCCAACCTGATTTAGGTAACTTTAGCCGCAGTGATTTCAGTCATATAACGCCTATCAATAAAACCGTAAATTTAACCAGCAAAAAGTCGTTCCGTTCCGCGGGGGTCTATGCATTACCGGGCCAAACATTTACCGTCACTAGGCATGACGGCAGCGATTTGAATGTTTCGGTTTTTATCAATACACAGCGTTCAGCCTCAACCAAGGAGTTTGACGAAAACCAATATAAGCGCCCAAAATATTTACAATCTACGGCGATCAATATCGCCGCAGGTGAAACCATTACCGTGACCAACCCTTATGGTGGGCCGTTGCAGCTAAAGTTTGATAAAAATGATTTGGCCGTTGAATTAAGCTTTAAAAATGTCGGCCAACATGCACATTGGGCCAGCGCCGCCGATGATGAAAGTTTTGCGGCTAGTCTGGCCTCTGGTGATTATGATTGGGCCGAAGTGGTAACCGCTAATTTTGAGGTGCATTCACAGCTGGAGAAAATGCGTTTATCGATTGCCAACGAAGCCTGGGGCAGCGCGAGCGCGATGGCAGCGGGTACTGAAAAATACATTCATAACTACCCGCATGTATTGGCCGGTTTTCAAGGCCCCGGTATCGATGTAGTGCCAGAGATACATGACTTTGCCGCAGCCAAAGGTTGGAGTCTGTCAACTCAGGATATCGTCAAGCATATGAATGCCGATCAGCCTACCTGTGGTTCGGGTTGTTCCGGTAATCCCTATGATGCCGGTTGGCAGTTTAACCCGATTGGCCATGGTGATATTCATGAATTTGGCCATGGTTTAGAAAAAGGTAAATTCCGTTTCGCCGGTTGGGACAGCCATGCCAGCACCAATCCGTATTCGTATTATTCTAAATCGAAGTACCATAAGTCCACGGCAACGGTCTCTTCATGTCAGTCTCTGCCGTTTGATGCGATGTTTGAAACCTTAAAACAAAGCATGCTGCAGGCCGACCCTTTTGGCTTTATGCAATCGGCCAAATTAACCAGCTGGAGCCAGGGAATGAGTATCTATGTGCAGATGATGATGGCGGCACAGGCGCAGGGCAGCTTAGAAATTGGTTGGCATTTATTGGCCCGTTTACATGTGTTAGAACGAGAATTTGCAATTGCAGATAACGCGGATGAAAGCTGGTTGGCCAAACGTGACAGCTTGGGTTTTGGCCAGTTTGCTTTAGCCGATGCCAAGGCTTTAAATAATAACGACTGGTTATTGATTGCGATATCCACCGTCACCGAACGTGATTACCGTGATTTCTTAACGATGTGGGGGTTAAGTTTTACTGATGTGGCATTACAGCAGGTAGCAAGCTACGGTTATGCGACCATGCCAATGAAATTCTATCAGGCCAGCGGCCGTGACTTCTGTGATGGGCTGGATAAAAGCGGCATCGATATTATCGATACCGACGGTGATGGCATATTGGATGCCTTCGATGCCTTTGTTGATGATGCTTCCGAATGGGCCGATGCCGATGGTGACGGGCAGGGCGATAATACGGATGAAACGTATGACTTGGATCCTGCGACATTACGTTATAACGATGTAGAAGTTTCATCGTTAAGTAATAGTTTATGTTTGGCGATTGATGCCTCTGCCACGCTATTGGATCAGAAACTGCAAACCGTAACCTGTAGCCAGGATGCCAATACATTGTGGAGCTGGGGTAATGATGGGCAGCTACATAGCAAGGCCGATTATGCATATTGTGTTACGGCCGCGAGCCTAAGCAGCGGCAAGGAGCTAGAACTTGCACTTTGTGCTGGAAATAACACCCAGTTTTTTGTTTATAACGTCGATGATAAAAGCATTAAAAGCCTAGTAGAAAGCGGTGTGGCATTTGATAAATACAGCAATGGCAGTGTCAACCTTTATGGTGTCCATGGCGGCAGCAATCAACAATGGCAAATTGTTGAGTGATGCCTATGTCGATGGGGTTATTTTCGCGGCCAAAGTTGCTGCAGTTCATCCAGGCTGCCGTTAAATTTATCCCGGTCACAGGCGCCTATGCCATCAACACTTTGTGGTTCATCACCGGCGGCGCCATCGGTGTATTGCCATAACGTCCAGCGTTCCCAGGCCGCAGGAATGACCGGTTCGTTGCTGCTGTAACGGGCACACCAAAGCCAGCAATTGGATAATAAGGTATCTGGTGTATCAGCTAAAAGTTCATTCAGATAATGGCTAGAATAAATCCCGGGCCAAGTGCCGGTTTGCTCTCGAACATGGCAGACAAATTCACAAGCTTGCTCCAGTGTCATGCTAGTGCCTGAGGGATTATTTTCCACATCCAAAACTAATAAATCTCCAGCTTGCACCTGAGCTAAAAAATGTTGAGCTTGAGTTACCGCGTCATCTCCTGTGCCAAAGTGGTAGGCTGCCCATAACAAACCTGCAGCCATCGCAGTGCTTCTTCTGCCTTGAAATTCAGGGTCTTTATAGCTGAGCCCCTGCGTCGCCTTGTGAATCACGGCGGCAATGCCGAAGGCTTTTACCGCAGCAAAGTCACTTACCGTATTGTGATGAGATAAATCGATCACACAGTTTGAAATCACTGTAGTTTCATTATTGAGGTCAGCTACGTAAGCATCATAAGCGGTTTGGCTTTCATGCCCCCAGTCACCGTCGGCACCGAACTTGGGCAGCGAAAAACCTTTGCTGATTAATCCGTATTGAATAAGCTGAGTGATATAGGGTTCAGACTTTTCCATTGCATATTTCCTTTATAGCGTAGGCGTAGTGAGCAGTAAATTACTGCAAGGTGTTGTGACTAAGTAATACTGTTAGGTATCATTTTGTCAAAAGGGTGATACTTACGCATGAATAAGTATTTGATGGTCTAAGGCATTTTATTTTTAACGGGCAAGCATCAACAGCTATGTCGTGTTATTCGCTTTCATTCTGTTGGATAGCCTGTGAGTTTTTAGGCGTCGATAGTTTTTAAGCATAAAAAAAGCAGCTCATAAGAGCTGCTTTTTTTTACATCATCAAACTATGATCTTTAGTTTATTAATAAACCCAAAAGATGATAGTTAAATAGCAATAATTAGATTGCTACGATGTTCTCAGCTTGAGGACCTTTCTGGCCATCAGTTACTGTGAATTCAACTTTTTGGCCTTCAGCTAAAGTTTTGAAACCGTCGCCTGAAATTGCGCTGAAATGTGCAAATACGTCTGGACCAGACTCTTGCTCGATGAAGCCGAAGCCTTTAGATTCGTTGAACCACTTAACAGTACCGGTAGTTTTAGACATAATATTATCCTAAATTTTAAATGTGCCTACAAGAGGCGTTGGTAGCAGAAAATAAGACTGCGACTTAGAGACTTCAGGACGATGATTTACGAATAAAACTACGAACATGGAGCAAATAAACAAGAAGCACTTTTTTAGCTACCGATGAGTATAGAGAAGACAAAAAAGAATACAAGCGTTTTCTATCTTCTAAGTTGAAATATTCAGGCGAAGCGCGACTAAAACGCCGCCAACATTGATGGCGTATAATCTTCAGCGTTTATTGTGAGATTATTATCTTCTATCAAAGACTGTAATTTATTGATCTCCAGCTGTAATGAATCCAGGGTAATCGTATTATCGTCCAGGGTAAAAAGCTGGGAACTGGCCAAATGATAATAATTCAAGGTAATGACAGCATCGATATTTTTGTTGTCAAAAGCGGCGGTTTCAATTTTTCTAAGCTTGCGATAAATCTTATTTAGGCCCTGTTTAAGCTGCCATACATAAAAGACCTCGGTCATAAAATCATGCTGGCGATAGGTATAAACCACGGATAAACACACCAGACCCGCCAATACGACGCCACTGAGATTCAATATGAAATTACTGCCTTCGCCGTCAGAGAACAGTGCAATCAAGATTTGCCCAAATAATAACGCCATTACTAGCAGGCTTGTGATCAGCGCCGCGATCACGATATTGAGGTGTTTGCGATAACGGGGTTTGTTGATGTCTTGTAACTGCATAAATAGGTCTAATAGGCTTACGATTTTTGTCATGTTATAGCATCTACAAAGGAGATAACAACTACCTCGATGTGTATTTTATTATATACGTTTCACGCTATAAATATTGAAACAACTGCAGCTGTTATGTTGTTACTGAATAGGTTGATTTTTAGCCATTTTTGCGTAGATCTCTATTCCTTAACCCGTTATGCTGATAGGCTGTTTATTGATCTATTTTTCAACGGATAACAGGGATAAGCCCTTTGGGTGCTTTCCAACAAAAATAAGTGACCGCGCGGTGACTTGATAACGGATAACTTGAAATAGTCTCAGCCCTTATGTTTATTGATACTTTGAAATGGATTTTCATCGCAGTGCTTGGCTTTGTCTCATGCCTCTGCTTTTCTGCGAATACGGTTTTACCTGTTGATGGTGGCAGTCATATGCCTCTTGCAGGTGCGCTGGAATATGCGATTGATGCCTCTGGCTCGGTGTCGGCACAGCAGCTTTATCAACAATCTGATTTATTATCTTTTCAACTCTTAAAAAGCAAAGGCACACCCGCCATATCAACGCCCATTTGGTTTCGTTTTCATTTAAAAAATTCCAGCGCAGATGATTTGCAGTTGGTGATTAACTTTGAAGAGTTTTTGTTTGATGAATTAAGGTTTTATCAGCGCTTAGATGGAGAGCTTATTCAGCAATCAGCGGGCTTAAATATTCCTTTTTCGCAGTGGCCCAGCGATTACCGCTTTATTGCCATGCCGTTTACTGTGGCGGCCAATTCACAGAGTACTTTCTATTTTAGTGTATTGGCATCCCATATGCCTATGATGGCCCCCACGGTCAGTTCTTCAATGAAGTTTGCTTCCATGACGTCTCTGTCTTCTTTGTTAAATTTGATTGTGATTGGGATGGTATTAGGTATCACACTCTTTCTGAGCATATTTATGCCACTGGCTTTGGAAAGCAGGGAGGCTTACGGCTTTGTGCTGTATATGTCCCTGGCAACGATGGTGATAATGTCGATCTCGGGTATTTTTATTTATCCGCTTGGTGAATATCCACAGTGGCATAAATTTTCCTTAGTTGCGGTGATGTCGATTAATTGCATCACACTATCACTGCTGGTGAATGTGTTTTTTAATGTGTATAGGGATAACCCTGTTTTACATAAGGTGTATCTGGTTTTTTCCGCCGCTGTGGCTTGCACAGTGGTGTTTTATCCGTTGCTAGGTGGTTATGAGCGCTTGATCATCCCTGTTATTGTCTCTGTCTCGATGATGAATATTCTGGTCTTGTTTACCGCGGCTTTAAAATATCGCGAAAAGGCTTCTGGGGCGAGTTTGTTCTTTTGGGCGATCAGTTTTTATTTTCTAACCAGTTTCTATACGGTTTTAGGTGTCAACGATATTGTTCCTTACAACGCCCTGGTACGCCAGACAGCAGGTTTTGGCATATTGGTACAAGCAGCCATGGTTTGTTGGGCAATCGCTCAAAAAGCTCGCCAAAGAAGAAATGCTGCAGAAGCGCTTTCCAATGATATGGTTATTGCACAGGCATCTAGCCAAGAAAAAAGTAACTTCTTGGCCACCATGAGTCATGAGATTCGCACCCCTGTTAATGGCGTGTTAGGCATGGCACAAATGTTACAGCTAACTCCGCAATCTGAAGAACAGAGCCATTTTACCCAGGTTATTATTAATTCTGGCCATACATTATTGGCCGTGATTAACGATATTCTGGACTTTTCCAAGATCGAAGCCGGTAAACTTGAACTGGATAATCAGGTATTTAATCTTCCTGAACAAATTCGTTATACGTCGGCATTATTCGAAATAGAAGCGAGCGCAAAAAAGCTGGATTTCAATATTGATATTCACCCTGATTGCCCAGAATATTTAATCGCGGATTCAGTGCGTTTGCAGCAGGTGCTGAATAATTTGCTCAGTAATGCCTTTAAATTTACTCACTGCGGCCACGTCAATCTCTCTATTAATTGTCTGCAGTCCAATGAAGAGAGTGTGCAATTATTATTCAGTGTTGAGGATAGCGGCATTGGCATTGCCGAAGATAAGCAGAAAGAGTTATTTCAGGCTTTTACGCAGGCAGACCGATCTACAACAAGAAACTACGGCGGCACAGGATTGGGCTTGGCTATCAGCCAACGTCTGGCCGGCATCATGGGCGGGGTGATTACCCTCACTAGTCAGGAAGCCATAGGCAGTGTTTTTACCTTCGCGGTTCATTTTTCTATACCACCGGCTGAGCAGGTTTTATTGCCCGAATTGAATAGGGTTTCCGCTGAATATTACCCGAATAAAAAATCGCATAACAAAACAAAGTGTGTGTTAGTTGCCGAAGATAACCCCGTTAATCAACAGGTCATCAGTGCCATGCTGGGTTCTCTTGGCGTGGCGTTTGTGCTGGCCAATGACGGGTTAAAAGCGCTGGAGCTTTACCGTCAAGAACAAGGTCGTTTTGATGCGATTCTAATGGATTTAGAAATGCCGGAAAAAGATGGTTATAGTACGGCTGCTGCTATTCGCATAATAGAGGCGGAGCAAGGTCGATTAAGACTGCCTATTATTGCTTTAACTGCTCATGTGCTGGAAGAGAACATCCAGCGCTGTTATGAAGAAGGTATGGATAATGTTTTAACCAAACCGGTGCTGATGCCTGAGCTGATTCAGGCGTTACAGCAGTTCAATATATTGGAGCAGGAAGAACAGCTTCAATGTTAATTTTTTTCAATATCCATTGGCATTACCTCCAATCATGTTTACATCAAAACCATCGTGCTGTGAATGTTGAATAGTTTAACTTATATCAATAGCGCTCTATTGGCATCTGATATGCTTCACTCTTGAAAAATTAAAGGGTGTTAGGATTGATGAGCAATAAAGAGAAAATGGCCGCCAGCATAGAGCGTTACCAGCAGCTTAATAATAATGATCTTTGCCCGGCCCATTTTCGTTATTTTTATAAGTGCTGTCCAGAAGCTGAAGCCTTGTTTCCCGATGACAACGGCTTAACCCACCAGCAAATGCAAAAGGAAGTCATCAATGTGATCCTTGATGCCGCGGCAGAAAAGCTTGATTTTATTGATGGTCACCTGGGCTCAGAAATGAGCAAACATGAAGCCTATGACGTTGAGCCGCAGATGTTTGAAATCATGTTAAAGAGTTTGTTTGATGTGATTAAAAAAGGCTTAGGCGAGGAATGGACCGATGAGCTTGATCTACTCTGGAATGATGCGCTTAAAGACACCCTTAAGATAATCGAGCAATATCATTGATTGATACATCGTATGTCATCTGTTTTATCACTCAGTAGTAGTGGACATAGGCCACATTCTTACGTTTTAATCCTGGCGATAAATATTTGATGTAAGAGCTTTTATGAAAAAATACGCCATCCATAAAGATTTCTTTTTACTGTCTTTTCTGACGGTTAAAATACATCCACTTTTTATTGCCGTGATGAATTTTTTTATTCGCCTGCAATGTAAGGTGACAAGACCTAAGGCGGGCCTGAAATGGCGTAGGCAGACACTGACATCGGCCGATGGCCAGTGTTTTGATGTCACGGTTATCGAAAGCAAAACCCTGCAACAGAAGAAAAAGCCACTGATTATATATTATCATGGTGGCGCTTTTGCATTGGCCTGTGCCGCCAATCATATACGTGCCCTGGAATATTATGTTCAGCAAACCGATAGTGTGGGCATTATGGTGGACTATCGTTTAATGCCAAAACATGTGTTTCCAGCCGGTTTTAATGATTGTTATCAGAGCCTGGAATGGGCCATTAAACAGGCTGACACTCTGGGTATTGATACGGATAAGATTGTGTTGATGGGGGATAGTGCCGGTGGAACCCTAGCCGCAGGTGTGGCGCAAAAGGCCAGGGATGCGGGTATCAATAACATTCTTTCTCAAGTTTTGATCTATCCTGCACTGGATTACAGCTGCAGTACTGCAACGGCCAGAGAATATAAAAACGTGCCGGTCTGGACTACCGCAGCCAATATCAATATGTGGGATATGTATTTGCAGGCCTTGGCCGATGAACTTCCCGACTACGCCTCACCAAGTTTTGGTGCCTTACATGATCTTCCGCGTTGCTATATTGAAACGGCAGAATTTGATCCTTTACGTAATGAGGCTGAAAACTATGCCCTTGCTTTAGAGAAGGAGGGTGTGGAGGTGACTATGAATGCAACCACGGCAACGGTTCATGGCTTTGATGCCATTACCTACAGTGCTATCACTCAACAGGCGATGTTAGACAGAGTGGCGTATTTACGACAGTGTTTTTCATCACCGTCGTAAAGTGTGTTCATCACAATGAGGGTTTACGCAGCAGTAACCAGCGCCATTAGTTCAGCAAATGATTCTTCGCAACATTGCATGTAAAAACTGCAATCATCAATCATGGAGGGGCAGGAGACCACACCTAAGGCAAGGCTATCCTGGACGCTATAGATCGCATGCGCCAATGCAATGCCATCGGTTAATGGTGGTATGGCGATAAAGTTCTTTTGCAGAGCTCCTGCATGGAACAGATCAAAGGTAGGGCCCGGTACATTGGTAATGACGGTATTTAACACCACAGGCCCAAGACGTTCCATCAAGTTGTGCTTTTGGGCAAACTTGGTAAAAGCCTTACCTGCTTTGGGGTATAAAAAACCGCCCATTAAATTAGGGAATATGGTGCCGGTATCCAGCTCATTGGAAAATGCCTTGGCGGCTTGAGTAGATTTACTGATGGCTTTGAGTCGGGTTTCGGCATCCTCAATATCGGTATGAATGGATGTAAATAAGCCACCCACTCTATTACCGCTTTTGGCTTCATGCTCTTCACCTTCTCTAAGGTTCTTAGGCATCATCGCACCCATGGAAATTTCAGGTAATTCGCCTTTTGATTCGAGAAATTTGCGTAGTGCACCGGCAATGATACAGACCATGACATCGTTAACGGTAGTGCCATCGTTAGTTTTTTTAATCGCTTTGATGTCACTCAGGCTGAAGGTGGTAAAGCCAAAGCTGCGTTCAACATCGGGGGTGCGATTAAAGCGGGTTAAAGGCACAGCGAGCTTGGCACCAGAATCTATTTTACCGCGAAATAATTGCACGGCTGCATTGGTGATACCGGGCAGACGTTTGCTGACTTCAACCGTCTGTGCCCAAGCGCTGATGCTGTTACGGCCATAGGCACTGGCTAACATCTCAAAACGCCCTGGCATAGCCAGCACTTCATTGTCGTCATCTTCGTTGTCTTCTTTGTTTACCGGTTGATGTTCGGGATTGGCTTCTCGATCAAACAGGGTAGAAAATAAATTGTTGCCCGATGCGCCATCGATGCAACAGTGATGAATCTTGGTAAGCATCGCAAAGCTGTTAGGGGCCATACCTTCCAGCTCAAGACCCTCAATAAAATAGATTTGCCACAGTGGCTTATCCATATCTAAGGGTTTGGACATGATTTCGGAAATAAGCTGATTAAGCTGCTGTTTATTACCCGGTTTGTCCAGGGTAATCTGGAAAATATGATCTGCCAAATTAAAGTCTTGGTCTTCTATCCAATAAGGGCGTTCCAGCTCCATAGGTGCATGATGCAGCTTCTTGGTTAATATAGGTGCCTGATGCAGGCGTGTGGCTATATAAGCAACAATCTCTTCTTGTTGCATTCGAGGATGACTGGCGGTTGCTTGGTCGAAGAGGGCTAGGCCATTGATATGCATCGGTGTCTTTTCAGAATCTTGATAAACAAACCCGACGTCTTGAATATTCAGTTGTTGCAGCTTCATAAAAGTTCCATTCTTAATGCTCACTCTACTTATTTTTATCTAGGCAGAAATCGAACTTAACATACTAACAAAAAGTAGAGCTAGTTAAAGGAGGAATAAGCGTTAGTGACAGCTAATTTTTTTGAACGCACTTTATTCAGGCGAGCCTTGCTGCGCAGAAAAGTACGTAATCTATATCTGTTAAAGCATGCAGGCCTAGCTGAGTCATGCCTGCAGCGTTAGAATCAATACAATACTGAGGCAGTTTATGCAGCTTCGATGATAGCTTTCACTTTTTGATAATCGGGTTTTCCTGCAGGTGTCCTGGGCACTTCATCAACCAAAATCAGTGTTCTAGGCAATTTATAACGGGCAATCAGCTTGGCACAATACTTGGATAACTGCTCCAGGGTGGGCTCTTTACCTGCGCGGGGTTGAACAACGGCGGCTACCTTTTGGGTGAATTTTTCACAGGCTACACCTGCCACCGCTACATCAAATACATCAGGGTGTGATTTTAATGCCGATTCCACTTCCTCGGGGAAGATCTTTTCACCACCTGAATTGATACAGCCAGACCCGCGACCTAATAACCGTGCTGTTCCATTAGTTTCTAAGATTGCCCAGTCACCCGGAATAGCCCAGCGTGTGCCGTTGGCGTCGGTTTTAAAGGTGGATGCGGTTTTGGCTGCATCTTTATAATAACCCTGCGGCATATGCCCCGACCTGGCCAAGATGCCTGCCTCGTTACTACCGGCTTCAACTTCTTCCAGGGTTTCGGGATGTAATACTTTGGTATGTTCTCCCAAGGTGAAACAGGGGCTGTCGGTGTCTTCACTTTCGCTGATTACCGAACCCAGGTGGCCGGTTTCCGAGGTACCAAAACCATCCACTAAAAAGGTATTGGGTAATAGGGTTTGTAACTGTGCCTTGATGGATTTGGACAATATGGCACCACCTGAACTGAGCACAAATAAATGGGATAGATCATATTTACCAGGGTTAGCCTGCAGGCAGTCGGCGATAGGCCTGGCCATGGCATCACCCACAACGGTGATCAACATGCCTTTTTCATCTTGCAGTAGTTGGCAGATCTTTTCACCTGAATATTTTTTTTCACAGTACAAAACATAGGTGCCTCCAGAGATCAACGTCATCAGGGCGGTCCAGGCGCCCGCACCATGCATCATGGGGGCAGGGGCTACCGTAGTCATAGCCCTGTTACTTTGTAATTTTTCTTTTAACTGTTGCTCTGTTGTTAAAGGCTCTCCGCCCGGGTTGCCGCCTTGTAAGGCGCCAAAGTAAATGTCTTCATGGTGCCAAACTGCCCCTTTGGGCATACCCGTGGTGCCACCGGTGTAGAGCATATAAATATCATCACCAAAGCGTTCGTCGAAGTTGCGTTGTGCAGAGCTGCTTTTTTGTATGTCTTGATAAGATATTGCTTGTAGCAGGTTTTCAGCATCACGGCTTTCATCGTCGATAACGATGTAGTGCTTTAATTGAGTCAGGCGTTCATCGATTGCCGCAATAACCGGGGTGAATTGACGTTCATAAACCAGCGCAACCAGGTCGGCATTGTCGTAGATATAGAATAATTCATCTTCCACATAGCGGAAATTGATGTTGATAGGCACGGCTCTGACTTTAAAGGCCGCCAGCATGGTCTCAACCCATTCCGAACGATTGAAGGCATGAATGCCGATTTTATCCCCGGGTTTGATGCCAATCGATAGGAAGTAGTTAGCCAGCTTATTGGCGCGGTTATCCAGTTCCGCAAAGCTCAGTCTTTGTTCTCCAGCAATCAGGGCTAGATTGTTAGGGATGGTGTCGGCGGCTAATTCAAAAAGATCTGCCAAGTTAAAGCTCATGCTAATTCCTTAAAGACTGATGACATCCCAGTTTTTTATTATCAAGAGGCGATTGTGGTATCACCTATGCATAGGTGTTAATAAAGCGCTGCAGCAGATTGTACCTAAGATGGTGCTGTATTAATATTGCGCTATTTCTCTAGGGAATAGATATGCGCTCAATTGAAGAGTTTGCTCGCTGGGGTTATTGGCTAAGAGCTTTTACGCTGGATAAATTATCTATTTATCCGGGTGACGATGCTGTTCGCGAGATACTGGAAAATAATCCCAAGCTGGTTATTGCCATGAACCATGGCACGGCTTCTGCACCTTCCTATGTTAATCCTGCATTGATGGATGTGTTATTAAAAAATGGTGGTGCCAAGCGTCATCCCGTAGGTGTGGTGTGGAAACATTTTTATAAGGTGCCGGGTTTAAAACAGGCGATGACTTATTTAACTCAAGTCGATAGGCCCTTAAGCTTTGATGAATTTGTAGAAAAATTTAGCCACAAAGATTGCAGCGACTTTATGGTGATGCCAGAAGGTGAAAATTGCATCTTTGGTGATGGTATCGCGATTCAGCCGTTTATGAGCTCAAGGTTCCTCGAACTTGCGATTAGAACTGAATGTCCGGTATTGCTGGCTGTGCATTATGGCTCTCATGTGAATGTTAAGACCCGGACTATTTCCAAGAAACAGGCAGGTTGGATCAAGAAGGTGATGCCGGTAGCGGGTGAAAAGGTAGAAGCCTCTGGCATGTTAACCTTACCTAATTTCTTAGGTGGAAAGTTGCCGGAGCTGAAGATGGCTTTTGAGCTTTATCAACCTCAGTTAACCCTGGATGATTTACCCGCCGATAAGGATGAGTGCAAGGCTTTGTTGAATGAAGAAGCGCAAGTGATTCGTGCAAAGATGCAGCTTATGGTTGATATGTTACAGGCGCAGCAATAATCCACTAAAGCATACCCAGCTAGGGGAACCCGGTCTTCAATGCTGCCATGGGTAAGTGCCTCTTGGCTGCCGTGATAAAACGCACTCAGATTCGCCTGCCAAACTTGTTGCTGCCAATTGAAGATTATTGATGTCGTCTGCTCACTTTTTCTCTAAATGCGCTATCGGGCATAGCTACTGCGCAGCAAGCACTTTAACTTTATGAATTAACAAGGCAGCCGCTTAGTTTGATTTGTTCTAAGTTCTACGAGCAGTCATTCTTCTTATAAACAGGAAGCCTTTATTCTGTATTTGAATAGAAGCCTTTAAGGTAAAACCCTATACTTGGATAATGACAAATAATGGCTTAAAACACTTATACACATAGGTTTTTACTCACTATACATCACTGATGCATAGTTTATTTCAGTGGTATATTTAAGCTATTCTAAAAGAATACCCTACAGAAAAAAATATTGAGAGTATGTTGTACACCTCCTTAAAAAATTATCGCAGTCTCTTCTTATGTATTTTTCTGTGTATAAACTTTAATGCACAGGCCTTTGCAACTGTAAACCCATCACTGGAATTCACCGAAGAAGAAAAAACCTGGCTGCAAAGCCACTCAGAGATTTCTTTGGCAACAAGTACCGAATATTTGCCCTATTACGCCATGGATGAAAATGGCAAAAAATTTGGCTTGTTTTCAGAGATAGCGAATCTTATTAAAGATGAGGCAGGCATAACCATACAAACAAAAATCGGTACCTGGATAGAAGAACCGCTACGGGTTAAACGCGGAGAACGTGACGGTATTTGGGCGGGTTCTAAAGCGCTGTCCGAGCGCCACGGCTTCATTCGCACAAGATCCTATACCCACCTGCCAGTAACAGTGTTTGCGCATAAAGATGCCACGTTTGAAATCAGTAGTCTGGAAGACATGAAAACATTAAATGTGGTGATATTAAAAGGCAATGCTATTGCAGAGAAACTGCTGAAAGAATTTCCGTTTTATCATTCATTATCACGTTCGCTGACACAAAAGCATGCAGTTTTATCGGTATTGGATGGCCGGGCTGATATCTATCTTCACGATATTGGCTTTTCTTATACGATTAAACATCAACCAGACTTACCCATGAAACTGATGTATATCACCAATTATGGTTACGACGTTTTTATGCAGTTCCCAAAGCAGTCTGAAATGCTGCGTAATATCATGGATAAAACCCTGGCTAGAATCGGCCCAGAAAAAATTCAACAGATTATTTCCAACTGGATGAGTTTACCGCAGGACTTTAGCTTAGGGCTATTGGCTGCGGAAGAAAAACAATGGTTAAAAAACCATAAAAAAATACGTTTGGGTTTTGCAAAAGGTTATGAGCCTTATGTGATTGAATCCGCCGATGGCCGTTATTCGGGGGTTTTTCCTGAATTGGTAAAACGTATGTCAGATCATTTAAATATCGATGTTGAATTAGTGGTTGAAGACTTCTCCACACTTATTAGGATGAAAGATCGTGGTGAAATTCACGGTCAATTAGCCATGACGAAAAAAAGTATTGAACATTTCAATATGATTCAAGCAAACCATTTAGGGGAAATGTATCCGGCACTGTTTAGTCATCAGAGCGAACAGATGTCTAGGAATGATTTTCTTAATTTATCCGGTAAACGTATTGCTGTCGTCAATAAAACGGCTGCCATGGCCTATTTACAAGAAAACCTGGGCAATAATCAACTTGTTGCCAGCAAAACGCCTAAAGATGCATTTAAGATTTTGATGGAGGGGAAAGTGGATTATTTTTATGGCCCATCATCCAGTAATTATTATGTGGTTAAAAATAATTTATTGGGTATTAGACCTGTATATATCAATACCGCCGAAAAAAATGTGTATTACCTTGCTATTTCTTCTGATGAACCTGTATTAGCCAGTCTTTTAAGCAAGACGTTTGCACAACGTTTAGAAAAACAGGTGCAAAGGTTAACGCAAAAATGGACCTATATTGATCCCTCTCAATATAACCATGATCTTAGCGATGAAGAACAAACATGGCTTGCTGAGCTGCCCCCATTAAAGCTTGCGGTCAGTCGGGACCTGGCACCTTTTGAATACCTGGATGAAAATGGCAAACTGGCGGGCATTAATGCCGACTATATAAAGCTGCTTTCTAAACGCCTGGGCTTTAGCATACAGCCGCACTTCAGTCAGGTTCGCCATGATGCCTATGACAGCTTAATCTCCGGCGATCTGGATATGGGGTTTATGTTATTTCCCAGTGGTAAAGCCACTGAAAACCTGCGTTTTAGTCACAGTATTTTTCAAACGCCCATGGCTCTGGTAACAAAAAAAGACTTTTCCATTTTCAGTGAACTCTCCCAATTTAAAGCCCATATCTTGGCCGTAATCGAAAACTCTCAAGCCCATAGATTATTGCAAGATGAATATCCATTACAATCCTTATTATTGGTTAAGGATTTAAGCACTGCGATGTTGGCTATTCAGCAGGGCAAAGCACAAGGCGTTTTGGCCAGTTCGGAATTCTTGAAGTATCAACTAAGGCAAGTTCAATTTAATGACTTGCATATAACGCTAACAACGGCCCATTGGCATCACACCTATATCGCCGTTAAAAAAGAGTTGGCGCCATTATTACCACTTTTGGAAAAATCCTTAAAAAGCTTCACGCCACCTGAAAAACAATTGATATTTGAAAAATGGGCCGGCATCAGATACGCACCTGCGATTAACTGGTCCGCAATTATTTTTTGGTCCAGCTTGGCCGCCTTGATTGTCCTGTTGTTTATGGCCAGTTTTATCTATTGGAATCGGCGCCTGAAAACAGCCTTGCTGGATGCACAGCTGCAACGTGAACTGGCAGAACAGGCCAATAATGCAAAAAGCCTGTTTCTTGCCAATATGAGCCATGAGATTCGTACACCGCTGAATGCGGTGTTGGGTTTCTCTGAGCTGTTACAAAAAGAAACTGATCAATCTCCCAGGCAGCTGGAATCCTTAAACATTATCAATGCAGCGGGCAGCCATTTATTAGCACTGATCAATGATATTCTGGATATTTCTAAAATTGAGGCCGGCCAGCAAAAGTGCATCGACGTGGATTTTGATATACACAAGATGTTAACGGAATTGCAGGCGATGTTTTATACCCGTTGTGCCGAGAAAGGGCTGAGCTTAACCTTCACGGATATCAATAAATTGCCGCAATATATTTGCGGTGACGAAGGTAAAGTTCGCCAGATGCTGATTAATTTATTAGGTAATGCGATTAAGTTTACCGACAGAGGCAAGATTGAATGTCGCTTTATGGCTGATCTTATACAAGATAATGTGTTTATGCTGCATATCGATATTATTGATAGTGGGCGAGGTATTGGCAAAGCTGAGCAACAGCAGGTTTTTTCCAGTTATGAACAAACCGAATCGGGCCTTAATAAGGCTGAAGGCACCGGTTTGGGCTTGGCCATCAGCCGAGCCTATGCCCGAATGATGGGAGGGGATATCACCTTTGTCAGTACGTTGGGAAAAGGCACTGTTTTTAGCCTGAGTTTTCTGGCAAAAGAAGTGCAAGACATGCCCGAAAATACGCCATTGATACTGCAAGGGTTTGAAGAGTCGGTTAAGGATTTAGCTATTTTGGTTGTGGATGACAATCAAAACAATCGAGTTTTATTACAGCGAATTTTAGAGCCTATAGGTTTTATAATTTATCATGCTGAAAATGGTCTACAGGCTTTGGATATCTTTCATGATAAAAGACCTGATTTGATCTTAATGGATAAACGCATGCCGGTGATGGATGGTTTGGAAGCCACCGTCGCGATCAAGAAAACTGAAGCGGGGAAAAATACACCGGTTATTTTTATCAGTGCCCATGCCTTTGAGGATGAGCAAATCGAAATTCTGGCTAATTGTGGTGAAGGTTTTATTAGCAAACCCTTTCGCCAGGACGAATTATTATTGCTGGTTGCAAAATGCTTGCAGCTTACCCCAACTGAAATCAATATTGTTAATGATATAAAACCCGAAAATATCGAGAATAAAAACAAGATTGAAACCGCGGCTTCAAAAGCTACAGTGGCGAATTCAGAGGCAAAGCGTATCCTCATCGTTGATGATAACCCGGTAAATCGAATGCTGCTAAACCGCATGATGGAGCAAGCAGGCTATCTGTGTCACGAGGCTGAAAATGGTGAGCAGGCCTTACAGCTGCTTTCATCATGGCGGCCCAATATTATGTTGTTAGATATTCAGATGCCGGTGATGGATGGTTTTCAGGTACTGAAAACGATGAGCACACAGGACAAAAAACGCTGCCCCGTTATTGCTGCAACAGCCAGTAATGATGCCAATGAGACACAGCAGATATTAACGTTGGGCGCTTCAGCCGTTTGTGATAAACCTTTTAACAGTGAAAAACTCAAGTCCTTGGTGCAGCATTATCTTCAGCAAGTAACCGAATAATAGACGCAGTTTTTTATAAGAAAATCAATGTGGCGATTCCACGTTATAGACCGTGTTAAAAATGGCTAAATAACTGTCTTCAGTAGTTCCATTTCGGCTTTTAATTCGGTGAAAATATTTTCAAAATGAAGAGGAAACAACGATAGTATCGTCTACAGTTAATATTATGCTATTACATTAAATGGCAGGTATTTATGAACATAGCCAGTATTTTTGTTCCTGCTCTTTTCTTTTTATCGCTTTCATCTCCTAGTCATTCAACCAGCAACGAAGATGAGCTTAATGCCTTATTTGATTTATCACTCTCTGAATTACTCCAGATTAAGATTATCGAAGTTGGCTCATTAACGCCTAGCACCTTTAAAAATTCCCCTGCCGCTATAACCCGTATCCGTGAACATCAGATTATCGAATCCGGTGCGAGGACCTTATTTGAGTTATTGGATATCTACGTGCCTGGCGTGCAGTGGATTCATCATCAATGGGGCGCTAATCATTTGGGTACCCGCGGTGTTATCAGTAATGACGATGATAAGGTATTACTGCGTGTTAACGGGCGAGTGATGAATGAACGCACCCACTTTGGTGCCGTAACGGAGCGTGACTTCCCGATCATGAGTGATATTTATTCTATCGATGTGATTCGTGGAGCAGGTTCTTCACTTTATGGCCTAGGCGCGGTGTCCATGGTTATCGATATAAAAACCCATAACGCGAATACCCAAAAAAATAACGGCGTCACGCTACGTCATGGTGGCGTCTATGAATTTAATGCCATTGAGGGGCATTTCAGTAAAACATTTAACAATAATTTGGGGCTTTATCTCTATGCGGGCATAGCCGATGTTGAAGGTGCCGATGAGCATGACGCACCCATTATATTTGGCACCGATGTCACCACTCCAGCCGGTGACTTTGTACAAAAAGGCACGGCTTTACCCGGGCCTGAGGCTAATGATGGCGCACAATATCTGGATCATCCCCCGGTTAAATTACATCTGCAGCTGAGCAGTGAAAATACCGAATTTTGGCTACGATTTACCCGCGCCGGCGAGCGCCAGATCAAGGACATAGGTTATTGGTCCGCAGCACCAAGCGAGGATGCATTAAAGACGCTTGAGGATTATGTCGAAGTGGGTGGCCAACAGCTTACCGCCATGCTTGAGCAACGTTATCAAGTCCGCGACAATCTTTCACTCACAGGTGAAATCAGCTTCGATACCCAGGACAATTATCGAATTTTGCCCTCTGCTGAGGAAGACCATAATTTTGGCAATAGCCAACGAGAAGATGAATGGTTTGCCAAACTATTAGCCCAATGGGCTATCGATAAGGACAACGATCTGGCTATTGGAGGTGAAGTATCCTACGAAACTTTTGGCCTAAAAACTCATGGTGATGGAGCCAGTTCGCCGGTCAATCCTTTTCTACCTGACATGCAAGAATGGTCAACCCATACCGTCTCACTGCTTGCCGAATGGCAATGGCGACTCAATACCAAATTAACCAGCTTTCTTGGTGGCCGGGTGGATAAAAACCGTTACTCTGCAACGCTTTACTCACCCAGAGCCTCTCTGGTTTGGTCTGTAAGCCCAATGGATACATTGAAATTCATGTTAAGCCGCTCCCGACGCATGAATGGGGCCGATGAGAATCGCGCAGCGGCGCTGGAGGGCGATGAAGAGAGCGAATCTGAAACGCTTGACTCTCTGGAACTGCGCTATGAGAAGATAGTGGATGATTCTCAATTTTCGCTAAGCACATTCTATATCGACCTTGCTGGCTTTGGTTGGGATGGCAGCGTTTCTCACTCAGTCCTGGTAGGAGAGCAAACACAATGGGGTTTAGAGCTGGAATTTAATCAACAGCTGGGTGACTTCTCATTCTTCTTCTCACATGCCTATACCAAACTTTTGGATTTTAAATTAATAGGTGGCGATACCTTAATTACCGCCAAACCCTTTGGTTTTGGTAATGACTTGGCCAGTTGGAGTAATCATATCAGCAAATTAACCGCTAACTATTCGCTGACTGATCGCTGGAGTTTTAACGGCTCTTTACGTTACTACTGGGGATTTCAAGGTTCACAAGATTTTCGCGATAAATATATTGCAGATGGGGCAACCGGCAGAGTTGATGCCGATTGGGAGGAAGGTTATGGCAAACAGGTATTCCTGAATATGGGTAGCCGTTATCAACTCAGCGATAACACTAACGTTCAACTTAACCTATATAATGTTCTTGGCTGGATTGACAAAGATCTTAACAAACGCCATGTGACCGACTCCTGGGGATTTTACCGATCTGAAGCTGCAGCCTTTGTCTTAAGCCTCAGTATGGATTTTTAGTTTCATCTTACTATCTTGTTCGATGAAAAACTTGCTAATGCTTAAAAATCACAAGATTATGTTTATTGAATAAGATGCTTTATCAGCGGTTATGCATCTTATCCTTTATAAGATTATTTGATCACTATTTAAAGTTGGAAGATGACAAAAACTTCTTATTAAATAAATCTGTTTTTTTGAAATTAATTTGAACCTTTTGCAAAAGTAGGGCTCTTATTACCTGATAGTGGCTGGAGCAGAAAATCCCCCCTAAGGTTTTCTGTTCCAAGAGTTGTGGAACAACTCATTTTGAGCCGGTGGTGTCCCTAACATCACCGGCTTTTTTTTGTCTTTTTTAATTGAAAAATATTGCTTACATTATCATCCAAGTGATTGTGACGGTTTAATCAAAATTTCAGCAGGAATACCCGTTCTTTATGCAGTTCCCCTAGCTTTCAGTATTCACACCGCGATGTGACAAGTGTTATAAATACCAGCTCTAACACTATTGTGTGGCGATATTTTTATACAAACTTTCACGCCCACCACCCTCAGAAAAAACAGCACGCATACGCATTTTTTGCCCTTCGGTAAACATATACATCGCTTCATCTCTGACATAATCCATAAAGTTCATGGTGATGTCGGTGCTATCGCAGGAGGATTTTGGGTAGGTTGGGCTGCCGCTGTATTGGCCTTTGGCTGTGGGAGTATCATCTACCAAATCGCTGGAATCACAGCTGCCATTTGACGCAAAGATATGTAAAAGGCTTAACCAATGGCCTATCTCATGGGTGGCGGTACGGCCTAATGTTTTGCCATCTTCCAAAGGCGGCAGAATGCCAAATGCTCTGGGGTCAATAACAACGCCATCCATGCGCGCATCATCGTCCCAGGTATTTGCGTAACCTGCCAGGCCCAGTCTGCCAAGCCGGTCGGATAAATCCGCTACCCATATATTTAAAAACCTATCTCTGGGCCAGGCATCTTGCCCACCCTTGGCGGTGAAATACAGGGCAAGATTTTCTACGGGTACATCCTCTAAATCGGTCCCCGACCAACCATCAACCTCAAGGCTAAAGGTTCTGGTAATACCATCGGTTTCTTGCCCAAAAGGATCAATGCTGGCCAGTTCAAATTCAATATGCACATCGGCTACCAGAGCAGAAAACTCATCGGGTGTATTGATATAATCAGCATTGAGTTTGTTAAAGTCTTCGTTTAATACCCTGATTTGAGAATGAATTTTTTCAGGGCTTATATTATTAATATCATCTGCATAAATAACATGCACAACAACCGGAATACGAATAATCTCATCGGCAGCAGGGCCCTGTATTGGTGGAATTCCATCGTTATCGGAACAGGCCGATAGATACAGTGAAAAGATAAATAGACATGCTGTTAGTTGCAAAAAGCGCATACGCTAATCCCTTAGAAGACCGATTAATTTTATAACGATACTTTGTGCCTCACACGGGTAGTGATGCATATCACTCGCTTATAAAGCGAGCTTTTAGCTGTTTTTTATCTGTGAGCTAGACTAAACCGTTATAAGCTTCAACAATAATACTTGCCTGAAAGCAACTGCATAATTTCAGCATGTGTTGATGGCCTTATTGATAACGTGCCTTGCTCTTATTGGGAATATATTCCCTTTTGTGATGGCTGGCAAATTTTAATAGATAATTTTGTCGCTAACTTATCGGCGCTTGTGTACACACATTTGATAGCTGTGTTTACTCAATGTTCTGAATGCGATGTAAAAATTCAAGTCTATTTTTAATTCATTCAACTTCGCAAGTACAATATAATAGCCAAGTGAAAACTGACTAAAAGGTTGTTAATCGATGAGTGCTGAAAACCTTAGTCTGATTGTTTATCTGCACTCAGTGGTAATGACAATGCTACGGCTACTATCATAAATGCTTGTTTATATTTTTGAGGTTTAGGCCAATATATAATTGGCCATAATATCGGTTAACTCATCAACAATCACGTCTTTAGAAAAACCATCATTTGGCATCACGACAATCCGGAATTGAAACCCCAAGATAATATTCGTGAGGGTATACATCATTAATTCAGGATCTTTATTCGTAAAATGAATGGGTTGATTGTGTGCAAATGCTAGCGCAATTTTTTGTAGTTTTTCCCGGCTTTTTTCAAGACTAATAACATGCAATTGGTCGGGGAAATGATTAAAGGCAATTTTAATGATTTCTCTTTGCTGAAAAGCAAAATCCACACCTGCAGTAATTAACTGACGTAACAGCTCTTTTGCGGCCATGTTTTTGCTGCCCGCTTTTTTAGCCACCTTGTCTAAGGCTTTGTTTAATTCGGAATCAAGATAGGCGATATATACCGCTTCCTTACAAGAGAAGTAATCATAAAAGGTGCCTATGCTGACATCCGCTTCCAGTGCCATTTTGGCGGCTGTGCTTTTTTTAAAACCAAATTCCTGTAAAACCCGAGGGCAGGCGGCCAAAATAGCTGAAAACTTCTGCTTAGAGCGACTTTGCTGTGGTTTTTTGATGATGATTTCTTTCATAATCAACCGTTTAGCTTATGTTCTGGGTATATGAGTAAACCCGATTATTTTAGCGTTATACTCGGGTTATACTATAGCCGAATAGAGTGCATATCTCATCTCATCAGAGCAGTAGTATGAATACAACGACGCAGCCCCAGAGCAAACAGCAAAGCGAATCGCATCTGCGCAGGCTTTTTACCGCCGAGATGTTTGTCGGTGAGTCTTATCGCCCGATAGCATCAGCCATCATTATCATTTTTGCCATTGGTTATGCCATTTCATTTTTGGGTTTGATGCAGTATGTGGCATATCTTGGCCCAGGTTTGGGTGATGAATTAAACTTCCAGCCTTATCTTTCTGTGTTTGATCAATTCTATTCCAGCGCTAACGTTAATGGCTTGTATTTACCGTTGCTGCTGTTTGTAGGGTTGAGTGTTATTAATGTGATTTTTACCGCTGGCATTGTTATGGCGGGCTATTTCCTTTACCCACGTTTATTAGGCAAGCCGTTTCCTGTTTCTGTTTTGTTTACCTATTTTTCATTAAACGCTATTTGTACGGTGGGTATTTTTTCCCTCAATGCGATGGTGGGTCTAGTCGCCCTGTTGTTAGGTTATGATTTTATGGCGGGCCTGAATGCCTTCACTGAATTTTTAATACAATTAAGGCAGTGGGCCCAACAAGTGCCCACCTTGTTTGAATTACCGGCCTGGTTGGCGTTCTTTTTAATCACCATGATTGGTGGATTCTTTCATTATTGGTTTCATCGCTTAGCGCATGAGAGCCGGGTATTATGGTTGTTATTCCATAGAACTCATCACATGACACCGGAGTTGATACAGCCCAGTGCCCAGGCTGTATTTAATGCCTTTCCGTTCTTCCTATTTGCTGCGGTACCTTACGTGGTTATTTTTTCGGTGATCGGGAAATTAATTACCGCAGAGCCGTTGATGGCCTATTTTGTTATTTATAAATTATTCTCTGCATTCGTCAATTTATTCAGCCATCAATCTGCCTTGTATCGCTGGGCTCAGGGGAAATGGGTTATACGCGCACTCAGCACCGTCACCTCGGAAGGTGTTTATCATTATCTGCATCATTCCGCGGAAACCGATCATAACGCCCCTCGCGGTAATTTAATTAACATCGGTGGAGGTTTGTTTTTCTTCTGGGACCGCATCTTTGGCACTTATCGCCCGGTGACTGACTATAAACCTAGGGTTGGTTTGCAAGGCATAGAAGCGGATGAGATGACAACAAATCCATTCAGATTAGCCTTTGCAGGTATTGGACAATTGTTGTTTGAACTGCGTTATTGCCAGAGCTTAAAAGAAGGCTTTTGGGTGATATTCGGTGGCAGTGATTTTACTCCGCAGAAAAGTTGTGATTATGTATTGAAGGCTAAATATAATTGTTAGCTTGGTTTACAAGCGCTGGGTTGATGATTTAGGCCAAGGTTATGATTTTAAGAAAACGGTCTTGTTGGCGTATGTTTTACCCGTGCTGAAGTGTTTGTTGAGGATGTGTAGAATGTCTATTTTACCCATAGCTTTAGTAAAATAAACTTGATGAGACCGTTGTGATGACAGCCTATTCTATCCTGGACCTTTCGCCCATTGTTGAAGGTTCAACTGCCGCCATTTCGCTGAAAAATTCCCTGGCACTGGCTCAGCATGCAGAGCATTTGGGTTATACACGTTATTGGTTAGCCGAACATCACAACATGCCTGGCGTAGCCAGTGCGGCAACCTCGGTGGTTATTGGCCATATTGCCGGCGGCACAAAAAGTATTCGGGTGGGGGCAGGTGGCATCATGTTGCCTAATCATTCACCGCTAGTGATTGCCGAACACTTCGGCACGCTGGAAACTTTATATCCGGGCAGAATTGATTTAGGCCTGGGCCGCGCGCCCGGTAGTGATGCTGCGGCGACAAAAGCCCTACGGCGTAGTGCAAGTCACGCGGATCAGTTTCCACAGGATGTGATAGCGTTACAGCAGTATTTGCAGGATTATTCACCGGGCGCAGGGCAGGTACGTGCAGTACCTGGAGAGGGCACAAAAGTACCGCTGTGGATGCTGGGTTCCAGTCTCTACGGTGCACAACTGGCCGCGCATCTGGGTTTGCCTTATGTCTTTGCCTCTCACTTCGCCCCCGATGCTTTGGCACAGGCGGCACAGGTTTATAGGGAAAACTTCCAGTCATCGCCGCAGCTGGCTAAACCGTATTTTATGTTTTCTGTGAATGTATTTGCGGCGGATTCCGATGACGAGGCACAGTTTATCCGCTCATCCCATCAGCAAGGTTTTGCTAATCTGACATCCGGCAGGCCCAGCTTGCTGCCACACCCTGTCAGCGATATTGAAGTCACACTGGGGCGTGAAACCCTGGCAGCTGTTAATCATTCACTGCGATGTGTGGCCAGCGGCGGGCCAGAAAAAGTTGAACGGGAACTGGCTCAGTGGATTAACGACTATAAGCCCGATGAAATTATTATTAATAGCCCCATACATAACCATGAAGCCCGTTTGAAATCCTACGGCATTGCGGCAGAGGCGATGAATACCATTAATAACCGTTAACAGCGATCACTAAAGTTAGCGGCTAGAGTGAGGGTATTCAGACAGCAAAAAGGCATAAAAATGAGAAGAGGTCGCGCGACGTGTGAAGCTAATCATGGGCACTTCATCAAAAGCATTATTGCGAATAAACAGGTCTTGTATCTTATGCATGACGATGTCGCGGCCTGCTGTGAATCGTATGATTTTGAAAATGCCGGGGTGATTTTTTTCTCGGATGAGCAATATGCAAAGCGTATACAACGTTATTCTTATAAGGAACATGATATTGTCTGCAAACAGCGCATGCGATTAGCGTCTGGATTACTGTATTGAATACGGCATGAACGACGCTATAAGCAAGCCGGTTAATTATAAAAATTGCGGAATAAAATTGGCATTTATTGAGGCCAATGCAAATGACCTTCACGAGGGGGTAATTGCAGCACGGCTTGAATGCATTAAAGTGCGCTTATCTTTCTTAGGCGGCTACCTTGGTCTAAAATTAACAATGTAATTCGTTGTAAGGCAGCTCTGCTGTAAACACAGAAACATAAACTTATTCAGCATGGCGCCGTTCTGTTGCAGGAGGTTATTGTCATGAGCACAATGAGCGTACAAGGTTGGTGTAAACCAGAAGGCAGCATTAATCCGGTTCCTATCGAATCGATGCACTTCGAACTCAGTGATCAAGAACACGAGCAGCTTGAAGCCATGGAAGAGCAGTTGTTAATGCATCACGAATCCGAAGCATTTTTGCATGTTGATGCAAAAAAAATAAAGCTGGAAATATCCGATGACTGTGGTCCGCTCTCTGATTGCCAGCTACGTGTGTATATAAGCGCTGAGTCGCAGCGTGGTCAAGTCCACCTTGTGGGCCATAGAGCCAGTGATGACAGCCCGGTGTATTCCAATGCCGTCATGGTTGAAGCGCTTTTGGATTAAGCACTTTGGATTAAATGTCATGACTTGCAATACCGGAACGTATTTTGAAACTATGCGTATCATTCTGGTGTTTTTGCAAATACGGCATAAAGGGTGTGCCGCCTGTGCCAACGCTTGTTGAGTTGGCTGGGGATGTGGCATGTTGTGATGCGATATAGCTGGTCGCGTATTCCAGATGTTGTCGGCGAAATAGATCCAGCATTTCAATGCAATCATTATAGGCCTGGCAGAGTCCTGGGTTTGCAGAGGATTGTTTTTTTACAAAGGCTCTAAGATCGGGGCCTTGTTCTATTTCTATAATGAAGGTTCGATGCTCAACGGGCATATAATCACGCATCTCAAGCAGATAGCTTTGTAAACGATCAGCGCCATGTTTGATACCCAGAAAAACGTCCAGACTGGGAATGATCGTACTCTGGGCACCGGTTTCTCCACGAAAATTCTGTCCCTGCTGTTTGTAGTCACAGACCCCTCGGTAAATCAATCCTGAGGCCAAAGCCGGGTTATCTTTCCAGCCGAAGATATAGGGCCTGATTCTGTTGAAATAGATATAAGGGTCACAGTGTAGGGGCATTTTCTTTAGGCTATCCAACATCAGTTTTTGGCCTGAGACTATGGTTTTCAGCTGTTTTTCCAGGCCGCAACTATCACCGGCTTTCACCGCTTTTAATGCCTGAGGAATCGCTTTTATCACAGGAATTGCCTTAGCTTCGATATCGATATGCACTAAAACAAACCATTCTTCATCCAAACCCGCGAGGAAGTTTTGCAGCAAGACAATATTGCCCAGGGCTATAGGCTTCTTGTCATCCAGGCGTCGCCAATTATGCAAGGCATAGGAGGCGTAAGACAGCACAGGGGGCCGGCCCAAGAGTTGCGAGATGTGATACCAGGGCATGGCAAGATTGGCAGGTATTTTTTCTGCCACGGTGGTCTGCCCCCAGACATAGGCATGGCCTAAAAATGACAATATCATCATTGCCCTTTCCAGCTCTTTGGCAGAAGCGAGTTGCGCAAAATCAAATGCCGGCAGTTGTTCTATATGCTGGCGAATATGGCCGCAGAGCAGTAATTTTGGCAGTTGATGGGCCGTGTCTTCCCAGATGCTGAAAGCACTGGGAAGATGTTGTAATGGATCCTCTACAGGTAAAAATCCCTGTGAGAGTTCTGTGGCAATGATGTTTGAACAGGGCATAGTCTAAGCATAGCTTATTTAGATACCTTGCTGCTCACGTTCCCAGGCTGCCTTGAAGGCGGGCCTGTTTATGACACGCTGATAATAAGCCTTGACGTTGTCTGCCTCTATAGGCTGCTTAAAGGCCAGGGCCCAATGCAAGGTCATCACCAGCAGAATATCGACGGCAGAAAACTGTTCACCCAGGATATAATCCTGTTCTCCCAGGCCCTTGCTCAACAATGCCAAGGCCTTTTGAAATTCCCAGGCCCCGGTGTTTATCATATCCGGCACACGCTGTTCTTCGGGCAAGGCAAATTTGTGTTTACCTATAGACCATAAACCCTGCTCTAGCTCACACACCGAAAAATACGACCATTGCTCATAGCGGCCTCGCTGATTAGTACCAGCAGCTGGAATCAATGTGCCTGCGGCATATTTATCGGCCAGGTAAGTCACGATAGCGCCTGATTCGGTCATCAGCAGATTATCGTCTTGCATGGCTGGAACCTTGCCTGCTGGGTTAATCGCCAGAAATTCTGCAGAACGATTTTCACCCTTGGCAAAGTTCACCCGTTTAAACTGATAGTCTTGCTGCAGTTCTTCAAGCAGCCAGGTAATACGTGTAGCACGTGTTTTAGGGTAACCATAGACGGTGATCATAGTCTCATCCTGTAAATAATCTGAAGAGGTTTAAGCTTAGCTGCGTAGATTTGATTAAATAGTTTACCTATTGTGCATAAGTTCGACCAGTGATTTGCACTACACAAGCTTTTATAACATTTAACGTATGGGTGCAGAACCCAAGTATTAGCTCTCTAGTATTCATGTTTTAAAACCGCCGATCAGAAAGCCTTCAAACTGGAGATAACCGAGGGGATAAAGTTTCTAGTGTGAGGGATCACATAGATAAAATATTGATGTTTGATATCAGCTTGATTTTTGATATCTATGGCATGATTAAGACGTGAAAAAAAGTAGCCACTGCCTATTGTCTTGTGTCTGAACGTCAGCTGTCTAGATAAGGCTAGTTCAGATGAAAATGCACTCAATGCAAATCAAAAAAATGCCAAAGAAGATTGCTTATCACTATGGTGTTAGCGCTTAAGTGTCTATCAGATTAACTCTGTTAGAGTCGGTATGGCTTATCCGATTTTAGCTATACTTTATCAATATTCCTATATCGCGGATTGGTTTTATGCACCTGCGTCTTGGCAAATTACGATTGGTATTAGTCCTCTGTACTTTGATCCCTGCTGTGTGTGTGGCATGGCCCTATTATACGATCTCCCCAAAAATTGACTACGACCCTGTCTCTAAGACTGCCTCTTTGAAAAATTCAGGGATACCATGATGAAAAAAACATTAGTTGTGCTGACTTTAGCTGAAACAATGGGTTTTACCGTGGCGTTATTATCCATGCCTGCGGTTTATGCACAGGACGTGGATTCACTTTTTGACCTGGGATTAGAAGATCTGTTAAAGGTTAAGGTGAATGTTGTCACCGCCCGCAAGCGTCTGGAACTGGAACAGGATGTCCCCATTTCCATGACCATTTTTTCTGAAGAAACCTTGCTGCGCTCAGGAATTGAACGGCCCAAGGATTTTATCCGCCTTACCTCTAACGCCTCCATGGTTAACACCGTCAATTTCGGCGACACCCAGGTAACTATTCGTGGTATTACTTCCACCCGTGATGCCGAAAGCACTTTTGCCCTGGTATTTAATGGGGTGTTAATTAATAACCCCAACGGTTTTAATCAAGAGCTGTTTGATATTCAAAGTATTGAAGTGCTGAAAGGCCCGCAGGGAGCTCTCTATGGTCGTAATGCCGTGTCTGGGGCCATCTTGATCAATAGCAAAGAGCCTGGTACGGATTTTGAAGGTTCAGCAAAACTGGGTGTAGGAAAGTATAATTTACAAAAGCTTGCCCTCTCTTTCAGTGGGCCATTGAGTGAAAATATTCGTGCCAGTATATCCCTGAGTCGCCGCCAAGATGATGGCCAATACAGCAATCAATATAGCGGCAAGGATGATGTGGTAGATTTTCTTGAAGAGCAAGGTATGCGTGCGCGTATCATTTGGGAACCCTCGGGAAAATTGACTCTGGATACCACCATAGGTTATCGGCAGGTGGATGCGGGGGCCATTAATTTTAATGCGGTTTTGGCGTTGCCGGGTGCGGCTAGCAACTTTGCTGATCCAGCTCTCTATAAGGATGTTAATGAGCATGATTTTATCTATCGCTTTAATGTGCCCGGAGAAAATGAACAAGAAGATAGCTTCATTTTTTTAAAAGCTGATTATGATGTGGAGTGGGCAATTCTGTCCGCCGTATTGGCCTATGATAAGCTTGAAGAATATGTGTTGTCAGACGGCACCAGTGCGGCTTTTGGTCTTTATTCATTTGATTTTGGTGCGGCTGTGGGGCCAGGCTCACCTTTAACCGGACCGACAGTAGGTCTTGCCCAAAATGCTTGCTCGCAGAGTTATCAGCAGTTGTTAGCCGATGGGGCCTATGCCCCAGGAAACAATGCCCCGTTTTTTGCTTTTCCTGGTGATGTACCGGGGCAGGCGGTGGATCTTGGTATTGCACCCTTTTATGGATTGAATGCGTTGTTACCACCTTATAGTCAAAGCACTTGTGATGGTTACCAGTATCAAGCTCGGAATCAGGAAAGTAGCAGCCTGGAAATTCGTATCGCTTCTGAACTGGCGGATGACCTAAAATGGATGTCGGGCATTTACGCGGCCCAGATTGAACGTGAGGTGGTTGTTGCCTATGGAGCCGATTTTGGGGATGGTTATTTTGGCCGCCAGCCCTATGTTGCCGGTCGTACTGATCTGCTGTTCTGGGATAATTTTGATACGGAAGTGATAGCTATCTTTGCCAATGTTGAATTTGACCTCAGTGATGAACACACCCTGTTTATGGCGGTCCGTTATGATAAAGAATCGCGGAAAGTTTTTAATCAGGTGCCCAATGTCTTGGCCGAGAATACTTTTGGTGGTGGGGGGGTAATTAATCCGGCTTTTGATGGCACATTAACCGATACCATCCCTGAACGTGGTAGAGAATACAGCCAGTTCCAGCCCAAAGTTAGTTGGCGATGGTCGGTATTGGATGAGGTCTCAGTTTATGCCAGTTATGGTGTGGGTTTTCGCAGTGGTGGTTTTAATAATTTAGGCAGTGCTGCTCTGGTCGAAGCTAATTTTGGCAGCTTTGGTACTCAGCCACAAAATCTGCGAGATGAATACGACAAAGAAGTGTCCAGCTCTTATGAACTGGGAGCGAAATCGGAGTGGCTGGAGAATCGCTTACGGATTAATGCGGCCTTATTCCATACAGAGGTAAAGGATAGCCAGTTTTTCAACTTTATGGCCGGTGGTTTTGGTATTTTGCGGGTGGTCACCAATATTGATGAAGTGATATTGCAGGGCGGGGAAATTGATTTCAAGACCACACTAACACGTAATCTGTCTTTATATGGTGCGCTGGGTATTGTCAAAAGCGAAATTATTAAAAACCAAAATCGTCCTTATACAGAAGGCAATAACGCTCCATTAACACCTGATTCGACGGGGAATATAGGCATACAATGGATTAGCCAGGTAATACCGGGTTTGGATTTTGTCGCTAGATTAGATTGGCGATATGTGGGTAAAACCTGGTTTAGTACGGTACAGAATGATCTGACGGTTAATGCCTTTACCGATGTTTCCGAGACTTACCAGGCAATAGGAATGGCATTGGGTGATCTTACTCAGACACCCGCGGGCCCGGGGATTCCTGATCAAGGTATTATTGGTTTTGGAACTAGCAGCTTTGATAAAGGTCAGCGCGATGCCTATAAACTGTTAAATCTACGCTTTAGCTTAGAAGCTAAAAGTTGGACCGTAACGGCATGGGGTGATAACGTACTTAATGAATATTATCTGGAAGAAATTATTCCAGCCCCTGAATTCGGTGGATATTTTATTCATCCGGCTAAGGGGAAAAGCTATGGCGTGGATGTGATCTATCGTTTTTAATTCCGTAAAATGGGCGTTTAGAATGTAAGGGAAATCCCCACCCTATTTCACTTTTTTCACAATACTCATTATGACTTTTATTTAAATTATATGGATGTATATAGCAAGGTTAATGTGCAAAAAAAAGTAGCCGGTTGAGGTGAATGAAATCGGCCTCTATGGCCATCAAGATAATCAGTGATATCAGCAGCGTGGGTACGGCTATCAGGCTGCCAATCAAGGCCCATCGCTCCCAGAAAACATGCATAAAAATGCTGACGATCAGGCTGGCTTTTAATAACATAAAGCTGATGATCAACCCCCAGCGCAGCATGCCCTGCAGTTGCAGATAATCCACCATATAAGAAAATGTGCTGAGAATAAAAAGCGCCAACCATACCTTAAGGTACAGGCTTATTGGTGGTGGTGTCTGGTGTGTAATGCCTGTACTGCTATTCATACTTCACCTGCCTAGCGGCAGCTTTAATGGCATAAAGCTACCACAGATAAAAAAGCGCAAAGATAAACACCCAGACCAGATCAACAAAATGCCAATACAGGCCGGCTATCTCTACAGCGTTAGCGCTTAAACGATTTTCTGGTTTTTGCCGATGATTGTTAGACAATTTTTTTGCCAGCAGCAGCAAATAGATGACGCCGATACTGACATGTAATCCATGAAAACCGGTGATCAGGAAAAAGCAGGCGCCAAACTGACTGGCGCCCATGGGATTGCTCCACGGCCTGACCCCTTCATGGATTAACTTGCTCCATTCCAGCGCCTGCATGCCAACAAAACTCAAGCCCAATAACGCGGTGGCCAGTATCAAAAACTGGCTGCGCCTGAGCTTATCCTGAAAGGCATAGTTAACGGCGATGGCCATGGTGCCGCTGCTGGTAATCAGGATAAACGTCATGATGGCGATTAATAATAGCGGCACGGTTTGTGTACCGATGGTGAGGGAAAAAACGTCGGCGCTATTGGGCCATTCGGCGGTGGTGGTGATGCGCACACTCATATAGGAGATCAGCAGACAGCTGAAGACAAAAACATCTCCCAGCAAAAACATCCACATCATCGTCTTGCCCCAGCTCAACTGGAACACACGTTGATCGCCGGAGAAGTCTGTGCTTATCTCTTGCCAGACGGAGCTATTGGAACTGTTATTTACCGAGGCCACACCACACCCTCGCTACTCATTAGTTAATTCTTAGGTCATCGCTATGTCATTAATAATAAGCTTAATAACATAAGCCATATCAGCAGTAGTCCATGCCAGTAATTGGCACAGAGACGCATTTGATGATGCAGTGCCTGGCGTGTTTCTGTTGTCTTCCAGCTGTCTGTTTGCCAACAAAGCCGGTAGCAATAACACCAATAGATAACACCACCGATGATATGCAGGGCATGTAAACCCGTGATCAGATAGAAAAAACTGTTTGCAGGGTTGGCTGCCAGGCTATAGCCCAAGTTCATCAATTGTTGGCACAAGGTTATCTGTGCCACAACAAACATCAAAGCCGTCATCCCCGCAATTAAATACAGACATTTGATACGTCTCTGTAGCTGTATCTCAACAGCTTGTTTGGACGCTAAGGCTTTGTCCATGCCTGTATAGGCAATATGCAGGATCAAACTGCTAAATATAAGTATAGAGGTGTTTAAAATGAGCCGCCAATGCATAGGCAGATCATTCACGTCGCCATAGGTCATACGCATATTGTAGGCACCAACAAATAACGCAAAAACAACAAAGATGACGGCCAGAAGCAGACGCAGGCCAAAGAGGTTGATGCTGGCCTGATCTTGAACCATATAGTTGGCTGATGCCTGGCCATCGTCGGGGTTTAACCAGGGCTTCTCTGCCAGCGTATTAACGAATCTCATGGTCTTTTCCTTCATTCATGACTGGCGTATTTTGTGGAATAAAGTCGCTGCTGTGACCAGGCACATTAAAATCATAGGCCCAGCGATACACGGTGGGCTGTTGTGCGCCCCAGTTGCCATGAGTTGGGGGGATATCGGGTGTCTGCCATTCCAGACTGGTGGCTCGCCAGGGATTGGCGCTAGCCTTTTCTCCACGGAAAAAACTGTAAATAAGGTTAAACAGGAACAACAGTTGAAAAAAACCAACAATCAATGCAGCGACGGTGATAAAGGCGTTTAGATCCTGGGCCGAGGGTGGGATAAATGAGTAGTCCTCATAGGCATAATAACGTCGGGGCATTCCGAGGATGCCCAGATAGTGCATGGGGAAATAGATGGCGTAGCTGCCTATAAAAGTCACCCAGAAATGCCAATGGCCCAGTGTGGTATTCAGCAGGCGGCCGGTAACCATGGGGTACCAGTGATAGATAGCGCCGAAGACCACCATTACCGGTGCCATACCCATGACCATATGGAAATGGGCCACCACAAAATAGGTGTCTGACAAGGGTAAATCGACGATAACATTACCGAGGAATAAACCGGTGAGACCGCCTATCAGAAAGGTGGAGATAAAGGCGACACTGAATAACATGGGCAGGGTGAGATGGATATCACCCTGCCACAGGGTCAAGGTCCAGTTATAGACCTTGATGGCGGTGGGCACGGCGATGATTAATGTGGTGGTGGCGAAGAAGAAACCAAACAGCGGATTCATGCCCGAGACATACATATGATGGGCCCAAACGATAAAGCTTAAGGCGGCGATGGAGACAATGGCCCAGACCATCATGCGATAACCAAAGATACCCTTGCGCGCATGGCAGCTGATTAGGTCGGAGACGATGCCAAAAGCGGGCAGGGCTACGATATAAACTTCGGGATGACCAAAAAACCAGAACAGGTGTTGAAACAATATCGGGCTGCCACCCGAGTATCCGGGATCCTGGCCCATGGATATGATGGCGGGCATAAAAAAACTGCTGCCCAAAATTTTATCCGATAACATCATCAGGCCGCTGACAAACAGGGCTGGAAAGGCCAGCAGCGCCATCAGGGATGCGATAAATATGCCCCACACGGTTAATGGCATGCGCATCAGTGTCATGCCGCGTGTTCTGGCCTGTAATACCGTGGTCACATAGTTGAGGCCACCCATGGTTGCGGCGATAACAAAGGTCACCAAGGAGACCAGCATAAAGATGATGCCCCAATCGGATCCCGGGGTGCCGGGCAAGATGGCCTGTGGCGGATAGAGGGTCCAGCCAGCGCCTGTGCTACCACCGGGCACAAAAAATCCGCAGACCAGAATGATGACCGCCAATAGATAAAGCCAGTAGGACAGCATGTTTAAAAACGGGAATACCATGTCTCTGGCACCAATCATCAGCGGAATCAGATAATTGCCAAAACCGCCTAAAAACATGGCGGTAAGCAGGTAGATCACCATGATCATGCCGTGCATGGTCAGGAACTGATAGTAGGCATTGGCATCGATGAATTCCAGCGCACCGGGGAAACCTATCTGTATACGCATCAACCAGGATAACACCAGAGCTACCAGGCCTATGGCCAGGGATGTGATGAAGTATTGTATGGCGATTACCTTGTGATCCTGACTCCAGATATACTTCCACCAGAAACTCTGCGGTCCATATGTGCTGTGTGTGTCCGGGGCTGTCATGGCACCTCCTTGTCCTGCTGAATATCTGATTTATCGCTAAGGGATTTTATATAGGCGATGATGGCGGTTAATTGTTTTTCATCCAGTGGCATGGCGGGCATGATGGCGGCAAAACCTGTGACAATCTGTGTATTGGGGGCGGTGATAGCGCGTTTGAGATAGTCGTCGTCCACCTGCACAACCTCTCCTGTTGTCAGTTCTTCCTGTTTGCCATAGAGATTCAGCCAACCGGGGCCTACTGATGCGGATCCATCCACACTGTGGCAGGCCAAACAACCTTGTTGTTGGGCCAGTTCTTTACCTTGCTCTACTTGATTCAGGCTACGGCTTTGCTGGTTTAATAGCCGCTGGAAGGTAGGCTGTGTAGCCAGCCAGCTTTGATAGTTATCCGGTGACGTGATGGTGATTTTAGAGCGCATATTGTAATGGCCTACGCCACATAACTCGGCACACAAAACATCAAAGCTGCCGGTGCGGGTAGGAGTAAACCAGAAACTGGAAACCAGCCCAGGTACCAGATCCATCTTTACCCGAAACTCGGGTACATAAAAATCATGTAACACATCTTTGCTGCGCAGAAAGACTTGCACGGTTTCATGCACCGGCAGCATCAGCGGGCCGTTGAGAATCAGAATATCGTCCAGCGCATGTTTATCTTGGCTATCCAGCCCTAAAGGATTTTTTGCGTTTATGAGGCTGATATCGGATTTGCCTAATTGTCCGTCCTTACCCGGTAAACGATAGCTCCACTGCCATTGCTGGCCCACGACTTCTATAGGGCTGGCTTCTTTCGGTACGGTAACAAAGTCGGAGTAGACCCATAGCCCGGGTGCCAACATGGCCGAGATGCCTACGGTGGTGAACAGCGTTAAGGCCCATTCCAGTTTCTTGTTTTCAGGCTGAAAGGCGGCACGCTGATCATCGGATTTATGGCGAAAGCGCCACAGGCAGTAGGCGATAAACAGGTTGATGGTGATAAAGAAGAAGGACGTAATCACCAGGGTTGCGATTAACATCGCATCGATCTCGCCCCAGTTACTGGCAGGTTCCGTTAACCACCATGGGCTTAACCAGTGAAAGATCACGGTCGCGACAACAATAAGAACTAAAACAAGTGCAATTTCCATATGCTTATTAGTCATGCGTAGGGGTATGTTAAAAGTAGACGGTATTTCTAGGCTTCTCTAGTTTTGAGTAGGTGATGAGTTAAATGATTTTATCGCTCTGTGCCGCGCCCATAGAGCCAGCTTTAGCGCAGCTTACAATTAGCTGCACGGAGGGTTTATTCCGTCAGCCTGCCTACGATGTGTCGTAGACAAGAGGTGATGTATACGCTACTGGCTTTAGACCATAGCCAAATGAGGATGATGAGACTGGGTACGGTATAAGTCCTGGCCCTGCCTCTGATCATAATTGACGATCAGTGCATGTTCGCCGTGATGTACTCGGTCTTCCAGTTTGGCGAACTGGCTATTTTCATGCTGTATGCCCCACAAACCACCTTCCCAGGTGGATATGCCTATCGCAATCAATGCAAGAAATATAACCGGCGCCCAGCCTGCGGCAAGATGCAGGCTAAACAGATTGGCCGACAACAATATCGTCGCCGATAAGAGCAAGCCTACTGCGAGCCCCTTAAATGTAGCGTGAATAATATTGGTTTTCATAAATGAATTGATGCCATGTAGATGGTGTTGGGTAACACCGGCATCGTCATCACTCAATATATGCACTTGATTATCGTGAAAGCCTGCGGCCAGTAGCTCCTGTTGCACGGCTTCAAGTTCGTCCAGATCGTTACAGAAATAATACTGCGTTTTCAT
>JABSRQ010000389.1 GCA_013215055.1 Pseudomonadales bacterium
TTTGTTTGTTTGTTTGTTTGTTTGTTTGTTTGTTTGTTTGTTTGTTTGTTTGTTTATTTATTTGTTTGTTTGTTTGTTTGTTTGCTCTGTTGGTTGGTTTGTTTGTCTGTATGTTTGTTTGATTTGTGTGTTTGTTTGGTTTGTGTGGTTTGTGTGGTTTTAAACGGGCACCCTATGGCCGGGCCGGTTTACCCTAACGATTGTCGAAAGGCAACCATGCTGGCGCGGCTGAAACCAGGCTTCTGGTAAGACCGGTGGGCGCCTTCATTATCATGATCGGTAAGCAAGGTAATACGCTGACAACCTTTATCTTTTGCAAATTCCAGCGCGCTTTCTAATAGCTTACTACCTATGCCCGAACCTCTACCCGCGCTAGATACCACCATATCCTCCAGTATGCCCACACGAGCTCCCAGCGCGGTAGATACCGTGTAGAGAATATTCACCATGGCTATAATATTATTGTTGTCTCTAACCACTAAAATATCGCCCATATCATCATTCTCGATAACAGACGTTAAGCCTCTAATCTGCGCATCTAGATCGGGTTGGAATTCGGCTTCTTGTGTGAAAAGTGACGTTAATAAATCACATAACAAAGGGATATCTGAACGTACGGCAACTTCAATTTTCATGGTTTAAGAATCCTTTCTTGGCAGAGTAGCCACATTAACGGCAGGTAAACGCCATATTGAGTGAGTTTTTTATAAAAAACAACGGCTGGTTTAGCTATCTGATAGCCTGTGCGTGCGTGCGTGCGTGCGTGCTGGCGGTAGGCTTGCTATATGGGCGCATAAGATGAGATACCCACGTATTCATCATATGCTTTTTTTTCTTGTTCGCTGGCTAACTGATCTCTGGTGACTCGAATAGTAAAGCCGCCTTTAGCATGGCCATCTTCAATCACCAGCCAATCAAAAACATCTTCTGCATCAAAACCTATTCTTTGGCCAACTTGATGCCACTTGCTTAACTCGTCTGGTACTTCGAAGAACAGGCCTGATAATATATTCTCGTCTTCATGAAAATAGGCCTCGGATAACCAGAGATAGAGGAATCTATCTTCACCCAGCTTCTCGGATAAATCCGGATCTATAAAGCGTAACTTGGCCATGCAGATCGCATGGCATCCAGACTTTACCAGATCAACGAAATCACCCATCGTTGATGAGGCAAGGGAGTATGCTTTAGACATAGCGTCATCTTTATTATCTGTACTTCTAAATAATGGTTCAGCCATTCTTGATACTCCCTTTACATCTGAGGCGCAGCACAGGACTTGTAAAAGGCACTATAGCGCCAGTTTACAATGTAAGATGCTGCTTGAGCGTTTTACAGTTCAGATTGAATCATTCTGCATTCTGAAACGCCTTTTTTACCTTTACCTTGATCTACAACCTGTAAAAGGGAACCGCCTGAGAACGCCCCCATTTTCACTTCTTGCCAAATAAAGTATTGCTCACCATTCTCTGTATCTAAGGCTAAGGTAGATTTCTCGCCTTGGGATGTAAATACATGGTTGCCTGCCGGTAGATTAAACTTAAAGAACGATTTAGGCCCAGTATCACCAGCCGTTTTCCCATCAACTGTGACAGGCATGGAAATAGCCCCGCCAAAGGATTCATTACGGTAAATATAAACCTGAGACGTATTAGCATCAGTACTAAATTCTTTTGCGGCTTTATCGTCTTCAATAGACGCCTTATTGATGCTGGCACAGCCTGTTGAAAGAATTAAACCACTAAGAGCAGCTGTTGTTATTATTGTTTTAAATAAACGCATTTTTATTCCTTTTGCGTGATTGTGGATTATTGATGTTATCTAACTCCATCCCACAATGGAGAAACTTTTACGATTTTTGTGCAGTGCTTTGCACTCAAGTAACGGCTTTGATGTAGTAAATATTGACCTTGTTATGACTTTTTATGAAATTCAGACTTTTAGTGTCTCAAAGTTTACATCCATTTGTTTTGGCGGGTGGTGGGGTAACATGTCAGGATAACTCATTGAGATTCTCCAATTTAATCAAGTGATCATGAAATAGTAAGCTAAAGCCCACAGCCTCGCTACTGTTCGCTATGCAGGATGTTTAGAACAGGTATTCGTAGAAGCGTCACAACGCTGCTTAAACATGTCTAGTCATTTCCCCATTCTTCGATGGCTTCTTTAGCTGCCCTAAAAGCTTCGATGCCAGATGGAACTCCACAGTATACGGCTGATTGCAGCAGCACCTCTTGAATTTCGGCAACACTACAGCCATTACGAAGCGCACCTCTAACATGTGCCTTTAGCTCTGTTGGAGCTTTTAAAGCAGCGAGTGTAGCTATGGTAACAAGGCTTCTGGTTTGCTTTGGAAGCGCCTCTTTTGTCCAGATCTCACCCCAGCAATTTTCTGTGACTAAATCTTGAAGCGGCCTGGTGAAATCCGTTGCCGCATCGATAGCTTTATCGACATATTCATCACCTAAAACTTCTCGCCTAACGGCCATGCCTTTTTTGTACTTTTCACTTTTCATGTTGAATTCTCTAGGTATGAATTTGAGTGCTGGGCCACTGCTGCTTACACAAGAGGTAACGCTGACTGCTCAGTTGAAAATTGATGCCATTGCAGCTGTGTCTGCGATCGTTCTACTTTGCTTCTTTAACTTTCATCCATGTCTCATTTTTTAATTTCCAGGTGTCCCATGAAATAACATCAAGACGTAACACTCCCAAGCCACCTTTATGTTTAGAAATGACAATTTTATATTATGATTTGGGTATTATAACTTATATTATGCATTTTCTTCATATTTATAAATGTTACGTTCAGTATTTAAATAAACACCCAAGTTATTCTGAACAATACTCTTTAAACGTTTCCTTTGATCTATTAAATCTAAATATAAATAGACCAGTAAGAAAATTGATTTTTTTGGCGCAATTTGACTTTTTGATTTTTGCGTTTTGAATTTTAAAGCAAATCAATTCGGCACGAAATTAAGTTGAAATTGA
>JABSRQ010000390.1 GCA_013215055.1 Pseudomonadales bacterium
GCAAGCCCAGGCGCAAGCTTATGATGATGCAGCTTGTGCGGGTGATACACAGACCGTTTATCTATTTGACCACCAGGTTTGTGGTGATGATGCGGTGACAATGACGGATAAAAGCATAAAAATTGACACATTTGCCCCTGAAATTTCGTTAGATATTCAATCTGCTTATGCAGGTTTGGCATCTGACGACTAGGCTGTACTTATGCAAGATACGTTAACAGAATTTGATCAGCGTTATGGTGTGCTCTATAAGGAGATGGAGATTGTTCTTACGCAAAATGGAAAATGCGCCGAGCTTAAATTAGCCCCTGACTCTATTCGAAATGGGCGGCTGTGTTTTTTGTCGGATGTGGAATTTGAAACCACAGAGTCAGCTTTGTTGGCGGTGCAGTTTTTTGGTCGTGGTTTTGATATCGATGTCTGTTTATTATCCAGTGCCACTCAAGAAGGCCTCTTTAAGCTGGAGCTTAAGATAACCGCTGAAATAGCGCTAAAGGCGCGGATTTTATTGCAGCTAGCTGAAATAGTGCATTACCGTAAGGAGCTGAACGAGCAGGGGGCCGCATTCTCGGTAGACGAGGCTGCCGCGCAGTGGATCAGCAAGTATGCGGCGGGTTTTGCGGCCGAGTTTGATAAGCATATTAACGTCAAATAAACTGGCTGTTTTACGTCTGCGTAAATATCACGCCAAATCTAATCTTAGATTACCATTTTTTACATTGCCTTAGGCTGATTGCTGGTGTATTTTCGGCCTTTATTTTTTTGTGTTTAAGGCAGTCACATGGCTCGTGAAGCAACCCATCAAGTAATCATTGATATACCCACCGATAAAGCATGGCAGATCATGCAGGATCTGACTGCGCCACATAAATATGTGCCGGGTTTACTTAAAACCGAAATGCATGGCGAGCAACGCCAAGGTGTAGGTACCAGTCGTCGGGTTTTCAAAAAAATGATGGCTTTAGATGAAACGGTTACCGAGTGGAAGGAAGGTGAGGGTTTCACCTTACGTTTACATGACGGTGAAAAAGATAAGCCGCTGCCCAAGGCTTTTTTCCGCTACAGCATAGCGCCAACCGATGATGGCAAAACCCTTTTTACCGCAACCATGGGTTACACCTTTTGGTTGGGTGCGTTAGGTCAGCTGATTGATGGGCCGATTGTTTTTCCTATTGTTAAGGGTGAAATTCGTGATGTGGCACTAGCCGTGAAACATTATTACGAAACAGGCTTAACCCCTACGCCTGCCGACATTAAACGCCTGCGTCAGGCAGCCTAGTTGATGTCGTCCCGTTTAATTGAATTACAGCTGGGTCATTTACATGCGGATCTGGCGGATCTGCAGATGGTTGTGCATGGAGATGGCGATAAACATGTCTCGGCTGCGTTACAAAAAACCGGTATCTGGGAAGCCTATGAAAGCGAGTTAATTCAGCAGCTCTTGTTCACGGGGGCTACGTTTATTGATGTGGGTGCCAATATTGGCTATTACTCTATGCTTTCTTCTCGCCTTGTAGGTGAGTCAGGCCAGGTTGTGGCCTTTGAGCCCGAGCAGCGTAACTTTTCTTTATTGCAGAAAAATATCGCTTTATTGCAATATGGCAATGTTACCGCGGTTAATGCAGGTTTGGCTGACGAGGATAGCGAAGCTGAAATTTATCTCAGTGACGATAACTTTGGTGATCATCAGATCTACGATGGTGGCAAGGCGCGTCAAAAGCAGACCATCAAACTGCGTGCTGGCTCTGATTATCTAGCCCAGTTACCCGCTGATATTAGCCGTATCGATGTGTTGAAGATCGATACACAGGGTGCGGAGATGAAGGTTATGACGGGTTTAAAGGATGTTATTTTTAATAGCCTGCCAGATTTAAATATCATCATCGAATTTTGGCCTTATGGTTTACGCCAGGCGCAAGATCACGGTAATCAGTTATTGGATTTTCTGCTTTCGTTAAATTTACCGATGGCCATCATCGATCATATTAATCATGGTTTAATTCCCTGTCAGGAGTCTGATCTGCGAGACTGGATTGCTGAGCTTGATAAAGATGATCAAAATGAAGGCTTTATGAATATTCTTTTAGGCCATAAATTACTCTAAGTGTTGAAACAATGACAAATAATCCGGTATTAAGTTTTCTGCAGCAGCGTAACAGCAGTGCCAAATTGACCGCACCTGCACCTTCGGCTGCGCAGTTGAATGAAATATTTAAGGCCGCTTTACGTGCGCCGGATCATGGTGGGTTGAAACCGTGGTCGTTTATCACTATTGAGGGTGATGCACGTGTGCGTTTGGGTGAGCTATTTGTGAAGGCTGAGCTCAGTCATGGTGTGCAGCTGGATGAGGATAAAATCCGTAAGATTTGCAGCAAACCTTTACGTGCGCCATTGATCATTGCCGTGGCTGCCAGTGTTACCGAATCTGCCAAGGTGCCTGATATTGAGCAGATTATCTCGGCAGGTTGTGCTGCGCAGAATATTTTATTGGCGGTAGAGGCTCTAGGTTATGCGGCTATTTGGCGTACCGGTGACGTGGCTTATGATGATTTTGTTCAGGATGGTTTGGGGTTGGAGCAGCATCAAATGTTATTAGGTTTTTTATATATTGGTACAAGAGATATGCCTGAAAAACCTTTGCCCGAGCGCGATGTAAATACCTTTGTGCGTAGTTGGTAGCCACTGATCAATCTCGTTAGGTGTTGGTTTTTTTCATTGATAGCCATCGCAGCATAATAAAAACGTTTGAATGCTTTGCTAATGCCCGTGGATTGCTTATCCTGCGGGTTCAAGCTTTATAATAAAAAAATACGTTTTTGGGCTCCATGGTAGATAAACAACAAATTCTGGCGGGTGACAAACAGCAGTTAAGCACGCTGATCGTTACCCACTTTGCCTCTGTAGAAGGTGATATTGCAACGTTAGCCAGTGATCAGCTACGCCTTCAAATTGCCCAAATGTTTATCGGCCTGGCGGGTTCTTCGCTTG
>JABSRQ010000391.1 GCA_013215055.1 Pseudomonadales bacterium
GCGTTGTTGGGTTTGATCAAGTTGCTGTTTGACGGCTTTTTCTTCTGCGATGCTTGATTCTAAATTGTTATGGGCCCGTAAAACGTCAAGGTAAGCTTGTGTGGTTCTTACAATTAATTTTTGCTGGCTTTGCAGGAAGGAGATTTCAGCCTGTTCTGATAGCTTTTGGCCGGCTTTAAAGTCATACCATTTGCTCATATCAAAAAGCGTTTGTTGTAACGCGATGCCCCAATTTTTACGGTTGCTTGATACCGTGCCATCTACGACAATATCATTGGGGTTGTCAAATTCATTTTCAATTTCGCTGTCGCTTAGAGTGGCATCAAAGCCAATTTGCGGTAATAAAGCACTTCTAGCAATTTTTACATTTTCCTGGCCTGCACGTAACTCGGCTCTGGCAGCACGCATGACCAAATCATTTCTGACTGCATCGTCAAAAATTTCAAGAATATTTTCTGCAGCAACATGGGGAACAAAAGCCATGCTGATGGCTAGGCCTAGGGCCGCTGGAAGTAAACGCATAAAAAATGTGCCTTTTAATTAGCAAAACTGCATGCATATTATCAGACTTTTCTCGGCATGGGCGGCTAAAGCCGTTAAACTTGTGTTTTTTATGTGCATCTTTTTCTGTAGTGAAATTTCTATGCCTAAACCTCGCTATAAAGTTGATTTAAAAGCCTATATGGCTTTGAGTGAGGCTAACTATTTTAAAGCGATGAAGTTGATCTCTTTGGATAGAGATTATACCGAATACGCGGTTGAGCTGCCGAATAGGGCGCAGGCATTGGTGAAGTTGACGATTACTCAGCGCTGTAAATATACAACGATGGTAACGCTGGAAAAAGATCTGCTGTCGCCGTGGTTGGTGGATCTGGTTTTTGATGTACGCCTTTATCATGATGCACGAGGCTTGGAAATTACCCGTTTTCAGCGCCAGAAAACCGCAAAAATTCGCTATACTTATCCTAATGATGCGATGTTTCAACAAGATGAAAAAATGCAGCAGCAGGTGTTTTTAGCAGAATGTTTAAGCTATTGCCTGCAATATGGCCTCAGTGATGTTAAATTGGGCAAGTTCTAAGTGTTTTGTGCATCACAGTTTTTTATTATGAAGGAATATTTAGCAGTATTTTGACATGGCTTTGCTAGAATCATGGATGTTGTTATGTGAATAAGGAATAGCACAACTTAGCCTTTATCAAACGCTGGAAACTTGGAGAGTTCGTTTGTCATTAACCGTTTTACAAATCAGTGATTGTCACTTGGGTGATATAGCCGGGGAAACTTTATTGGGTTTAAATACCGATGAAAGTTTGTTAGCTGTATTGGCTTTGGTGAATGAGGTCTGCCCTCAGCCTGATTTAGTGGTTTTTAGCGGAGATATCAGTAATACCGGTGGTGACGGGGCTTACCCTCGATTACTCGCAGCGGTTAAAGAAGAGACCTCCATCTGCGCACCCATGTTATGGCTGCCCGGTAATCATGATGATAATCAAAAGATGCAGGCGGCTGTAAGTGAAGGCTTTTTGGGTTCAAAAACGATGGGCGCTTGGCAAATCAGTTGTTTTGACTCCTCCATTCCCAAGGCTGTTCCGGGTAACATTGAAGCCGCCGAGTTACAACGCTCTGAAAATATTCTTAAAGATCATGCTGCTCAGCATCATTTGTTTTTTATTCATCACCATTTAAAACCGGTGAATTGTGCCTGGCTGGATCCGCAACGTATCGCCAATGCCGAAGCAGTGATGGCGTGTTGGGGGCATTATCCTCAATTGAAAGTGGTGGCGCATGGCCATGTTCATCAGCAGCAACAGCAAAAATTCAGTCATGTAGATATTTATTCTACACCTTCGACCTGTATTCAATTTAAACCCGATAGCGATGATTTTTCCACCGGTGAAGAAATGCCGGGTTTTAGGGTGTTCACCTTGGATGATGATGGCTCTTATTGCACAGATGTTTATCGTATATCGGAGCGTGATTTGGGTATCGATCGTAGCGCCTCCGGTTACTGATTACCGTTAAATGGACGCAGTTGTATATTTACATGGTTTTAATAGCTCCTCTCAAGCTCTGAAGGCGCAAGAAACGTCCCGTTTTTTAAAGACGCATTATCCCAAAATCGCTTTTTATAGCCCCTCTATTCCTGATTTACCTGATGAAGCCGAACGCTATTTAAAGCAGTATTTTTCTGACCTTGTTATTCAGCATCAACATATTGTCATCATTGGCAGTTCTTTAGGCGGCTTTTATGCAACATGGCTGGCCGAAACATTTGATTGCTTGGCTGTGTTGGTCAATCCTGCGGTTAGACCCCATTTATTGATGGAAAAATACCTGGGCTGGAATGAAAATCCCTACAGTCATAAACAATATCAGTTGACCGCAGCCCATATGAAAACATTACAATCCCTGTATAGTGGAAATATTTATAAACCTAGCCGTTTTCTGGTGTTATTGCAGATGGCGGATGAGGTCTTGGATGCTACACAAGCCAGCTTACGTTTTTATCAATCACCGTGTCGTATAAGCCCCGGTGGTGATCACAGGTTTCAGGATTTTGATGGTTGCCTGCCTGGCGTATTTAATTGGGTCACCGAGAATATTGGAGCCCATAGCTAAAGCGGTATTGTCATCTGTACAACCGAAATAAAGGAACCCCCATTGTCAGAATATAACGCAGGCTCCATTGAAGTTTTAACAGGCCTGGACCCGGTACGTAAACGCCCTGGCATGTATACCGATACCACCAGGCCCAATCATCTGGCGCAGGAAGTCATCGATAACTCGGTAGATGAAGCGTTGGCAGGCCATGCGACGCAGATTAATGTGACCTTGCACGATGACGGATCCATTTCCTGTACCGATGATGGTCGCGGCATGCCGGTTGATCTTCACCCCGAAATCGGGCTACCAGGGGTTGAGGTGATTCAATCGACCTTACATGCAGGGGGTAAATTCAGTAACGATAATTACCAATTTTCC
>JABSRQ010000392.1 GCA_013215055.1 Pseudomonadales bacterium
CTTTCTAGACTTCGTCATTAAGAACACAGTGGCAGGTGATGGTTTATGAATCAAAAGTACAGTAAGCAAGCATAGAGGTCCGCACTTAATGGCTGACCTCTATGCTTTACTCTGTGATTAACGCTAGCTCAGTAAGCAATGAATGCGGGTTAAGAGTTCGGCTGGGGGCGTGGTTCTTGGATCATTAAGATACTCTTCAAAGACCGGGAAGTCGGCCGCCTCATGGCCACTCTGAGGCAGCCATTGTCCAAATAGCCAGTCATAGGGCTGTTCCAATTCGGCGTATGAACCTTTAAATAAAACCGTGGCGCATCTACCCTCAGGTATACACAGTGCTTCAGGGGGATTATCTTCATCAGGCTGAACCTTATAGGCTTCATCCTCAACACTGATACAGGCATGTGCGCGCAACAGCGCTTCTGCTACCGTTTTAGGGTCATGATAATAGAGGCCAATGGAACGGCTGTTCTCATTCAGTAAGCCTTTGCTGGTGGCATAGAGTTCTAACTTGGCAAAGGCATTACCAATCGCCATATAATCGCCTGCGTGTTCATAGCCAATAAGCTGGATTGATGGGGTGTTGATGATTTCTACTTCGAACATGTCACTAACCTCTAGGGTTTCATTGGCCAGCGTGGCGACATATTGCATGGGCGCACTGAGGCTTTTCTCGCGGCGATATTCGCTGGGGTTCTGATCGAACTCCTTGCGAAAGGCGCGGCTGAACGCTTCCAGGCTGCCATAGCCGACACGACGGGCAATGATATGTAGGGCATCCTTGCTGCGAATCAGCTGTGATGCGGCATTTTGTAGACGCTGCCGGCGTATGGTCGAGTTAATCGTTTCTCCCGCCATTTGACGGTAGATGCGATGAAAATGATAGGGTGACATGCAGGCAATATCGGCCAGTGTATTCACATCCAGATCACCATCGATGTGGTGATAGATATACTCCACCACGGCGATTAAACGTTTGCGATAATGCTGACCCGTTGCTGCTTTCATGACGATTCCCCTACCTTCCTTCATTTTATCCCCGGCGCATAATACTGCAGCAAGGTCTACACAGCCATCTTAGACGGCATGGACTTGATAATGTTTGCGCAATTTTCGCTGCCAGAATTGAGCGTTGTTTGCCAAGGGAAAAACGAGAGATGGGGGAGAGTGTTAACCAAAAAACATCAGAAGCTAGTGCTTAAGCAAAAGCGATGTGATGATTTATTGCCTGGCTGTTGAAAAGATGGCCCTATTTTGGCAAACAGAGCACTGGCATCAATCGAGTGCTGCAGTGACAAAGGGGCCTAAGCCAATGCCATTCTGAACACTTTTCTGTGCGACCGCTCTATTGCTAAAACCCAGTTTGATCACAGGAATCAGTGCTGCGTCGTTTCTGAGTCCGAACAACGATCCTGTATAAGCTCAACGCTATTTTGTACAAAATGTGGTCTGGAATCCTTAACCGATGCCAGTCGCTTCGAAAAAACACCAACATCCTTGTCTTGTAGCTCCCCTCTAAACTCAGTTACAGCCAATTGTGTCTGTGATAATAGTTGATCGAATTTTTCTAGTGTCTCTTTCTCCGTGGCTGTCAGGTTTTGGCTATCCTTCAACAGTTGATTGCGTAATAGATCAACCATTTGTAACAATGTACTCAACTGTTTTCCGTAACTTCCCACTTCTTTCAGAACATGGTTTTCTATTTCAAGATCATTAGCATTATTATTATTAATGATAAATTGCGGGTTAAAAAAGCGCGCCCAGTTTGTCATCGGGTTATAGCTGACATTGTCCATAATGTGCGTTAAATCATTAATTATGGGATGGTTTATTCTGGACATAAAAAATCTCTCTTACTTCTCGCGGTGCAAATGAAAGTGCTTTTCACTGCGTATTAACTGCCAAGAGTGAAGTGAATAAAGTATAGCCAGTAGAGATATCAAGGATGGATCATAAAGCATCAAAAGCTTTGTTCGCTAAGAGCCTTGCAATATTAACGGGGTCTTTAAATCAGCCAGCAAAGATCATTCCCGGCGGAAGCTTGAAGCCCATTGCCTATAGGTCAATGGGCCTCGCTATCGTAGACTTAATGTGTGGGACGATTTTCTATAGGCTTAAAAGCTCTTCTTTGTGTAGTTTTTAATGCACAGCAATGCCGATTTAAAATACGAGGCTTTTGAATATTGGATATTATATTTTCCACAGATGGCTTCAACTTCAGCCTGAACTTGATGCAGTTTATTGGCCGGTAGATCCGGGAAAATATGGTGTTCAATCTGTAAATCCAGCCCACCAAAGACATGCTTCAGTGGCGAGTTCATGATGACGCTATGGCTAGTTTCAATTTGTAATATATACCATTCGGCCTTGTTAGCAGGCTTGGTCTCCTTGGGATAGAATTTAACGGTTCCTGTATGGTGGCCCATATGAAACATGCTTCCATAGCTGAGGCCACGAATGGCTTCGGCGAGGAAGTTTGCCAATAAAACCTTGGCGGCTTGCGCGGCCGATAGAAAAAACAGGCCGGCGATGGCTGGGAACAACAGCACGTTAAAGAAGAAGTAGCGATTCTTGGTGATCAGTCTATAGATGATGCCGGGATAGGTTTTTATTGACTGGTCTACGAAGACTCCATTGATTTTCTTTTGGTCTTCAAACTGATAGGTTCTGAAGCCCATGACCAAGAAGGTCACCGTACTCATCATCGCCAGCGTCACTAGCTGTATTTTATGATACCAGGTGGGTTTCCCCTGCAAATCGGTGACACGAAAAGCCTCATAGCCCACGTCGGGGTCTTTACCTACAATATTACAGTTAACATGGTGCAGGCGGTTATGTGAATATTTCCAGCCCTCTATGGATGCAGGCAATTTCTTGGCAAGATATTCTTTGGTGCTGAATTTCCCCAGGCCTTTTTTGTTACGCAATCGATTAAAAGCACCATGACCACAGTTGTGGGCAAAGGTCACTTCAAAATTAAA
>JABSRQ010000393.1 GCA_013215055.1 Pseudomonadales bacterium
TAGGTGTTGTGGTGCCTGGATTTGTGATGACAGGGTTTTCGGTGCCGGGCTTGCTAGCAGTTGAGCTACTATCGTTACAAGCCATAAGCACAAGACTTGCGGCACATGTTGCTAAGACTAGAGGAAGATGCTTTTTCATAGGTCGTGTTCACTTTGCTTAAGACGTGAACACAGTATGTCTGACTTTATAAGGCTTTTGTGTAAGCCTGTGTAAGCACGGGTAAAGGATTGTAAGGCTTAAAAAACGCAGTAATAAATTCTATATAACAGGCTTATATGGCAGCTCAATGTGTACTAAGAACCCACCTAATGTACTTTCTCCAAGACGAATACTACCACCGTATTGTTTGACAATGGCATCCACAATAGCAAGCCCTAAACCAAAGCCGCCGCTGTTTTTATTGCGGCTTTCATCCTCTCTGGAAAAAGCCAATAACATCGCCTCTCTATACTCGGCGGCTACGCCTGGGCCATCGTCTTCAAATATCATACAGACCGCCGTTTTTTCAGCGGTCAGCGTCACCAGTACGTCTTTATCTGCATATTTAAGTGCATTTTTTAGCACATTATCGATCAGCATTTGCAGATAAAATTCATCCGCCCAGAGCTCAATCGCCTTGTCCCCCTTAGTGGTTATTTTTTTATCGGGGTGTAATTGTTGTAATTCATTGATGCGTTCATGTACTAATGGATAAAGTTCAAGTCGACAATTCATGCCGAGTTTTTTGACATGATTTAATTTTGCCAATGTTAGAATTTCGTTCACCAATAGCTCCAGTTCATCAACATAGCGATCTAAATCAGACAACAAAGGTTCACTTCTTAAAGAGGGCATCTTGCGCTGCAATAAATCCAGGGCTAATTGTAATTTACTTAATGGTGTACGTAGCTCATGTGAGATGGCGTGCATCATGATCTTCTGTTTAGTAATACTTTGTTCCATATCACTGGCCATATGATTAAAACTGATTGCCAATTTATTCATAGGGCTGGGCAAGTTTGTATTGGCCCTGGCGGAGAGCTCTCCTTTGCTCCACTGTTGGTTGGTGCTTAACAGGCTTTCTATATGCCTATCAATCCTTTTCACTAACAACATCAAAACCGCGGCGATTAATATCAACATGGCTACAAAGCTAATCTGCATATTTGTCTGGAAATCACGTTCCTCTCTTAGCTCCAGCTCAAAGTCTTCACGCATCTGTTCGGAAATCATGTCAGAGTCCGGATCAATATCCAGATCCTTAATCACCAGCCATAAACCACTATCGGCTAGAGCATATACCGCGAGGAATAAACTTGTATCGCTCATTTGATGATAAATTTTGGCGCTTTTTATATCACTGATATGCTCTGCATTGGCTAAGTGTTGAAATAGTTTTTCATCGTCCGCTATGAGGACCTCAAAATAATTTACTTCTCTTACTTGCTGTAATAATGCCTGTGGTATTTCGCCATCTTTTTCCCAGCTATTAAGCAGTGGTTTAACGGTAAAAAAGCTATCTCTATAAAAATCATTCTCGCTGGTTTTGTGATCGTCGTATAACAATAAACCCGCCAAGACCATCACAATTAACAGAACCGCAGCAATAATACTGAAATACAACTGCCAGAATAATGATTGCATCACTTTCATTGATGTTACTCTCCTACCAGCATATACCCACGCCCACGCACGGTAATAATGCGCTGTGTCTCATTGGGTGTTTGGCCTAATTTTTTGCGTAACGAGGATATGCGCATATCGATGGATCTATCCATGCCATCATAGCTAAAGCCACGTAGCTGCTCACAGCACTGCTCACGACTGACGATCTCACCGGCATGCTGTAGCAACAGGCTTAATACATCAAATTCCGAGCTGGTTAAATCGATGACGGTCTGTCCGCAGCTGACGGTGCGGCGTTTGAGTGAAATTTCCATATCGCCTAGCATCACAGGATCTGTGCTAGTTTCATTGGCGCCTGTTCTACGGCGTAACAAAGCCGCTATTATGGCCAGAAATACATGGGGTCTTATGGGTTTGAGCACATAATCATCCGCGCCCTGATTAAAGGATGAAGCCTCGGTGATATCATCATCACGGCCGGTTAACATCAACACTGGCCCTGCATAGAAATGACGAATCTCACTGCAGACCTCTATGCCATTTTTACCCGGTAGCATGATATCCAGAATGACTAGATCGGCGCCGGCCTTGCGTATGAAATCCACCGCTAAATCACCTCGTTGACAGGCAGAGACGCTATAACCTTCCGACTCTAATAAGATGCTGGTTAAACGTGCCAATTCATTATCATCCTCGATAAGCACAATATGGCATGGACTCTTTAAGGGCGCAGGCATTTCAATATCCGACAGTTTCAACGTGATCTAATTATATGTGATTAAACCCGTAAAATACGGCTTCTTGACAAACCCTTACAATCGCTGACATTTCCAATCCTGATCAGCATAAATAGATAAACTTCACTAAAAAATTCACTAGTGATCTATTAATAGCTGCCTATTGGTATCTGGGTTAGCCCATCCATATCTATATGTAGGGGAAATCACCGCGTACTCAAGATGGAGAAAGATACGGTCCTCAGTGGGCGGTGTCTGGGCCTCAGACAGTTGAAATGCGGGCGGTATAGCTAGCGTCAGCTAAAACATTCAGATAGCGGGGGTGTTTTTTCTCCATGACAAGCTGCAATATTTGATCACATTCATAGTTACTCCTGCATGCCATACTGATATTTGCAAGCAAGCAATAAAACACCGGCACTGGGTTATCGGAGGCCAGAGTCATGATGAAGATCGACATGCATAATGTCTGCTGGGGCTATAAAAAGGGCAAGCAACACATAGCGGTGCTGAATAATATAGAGCTGGCCATAGAGCCCGGTGAAATCATCGCGATACTGGGGCAAAGCGGCTCGGGTAAATCGAGTTTATTAAATCTAATCAGCGGCATC
>JABSRQ010000394.1 GCA_013215055.1 Pseudomonadales bacterium
GAAACAGAGTATTTTTGATTCATTTCTCAGTACCTCTAATTGAAAATTAGAGGCGACAACTAGTCTGACACAGGGGGTGTTGATGAAAGCATTACAGCCAAGACCGGCACACTTAATCGAACAATAACCGAACAGACAAGAAACATACTGGAGTTAACAGACACAAGCCATTCTCAATCATCATCACTGATAAGTCTTGAGTCAAAAATCGCGAACCTTGAAAGAACGATTGAAAACTCACAATCTGAAATTTCAGAAATGCCCATTACTGCTGACACCCTTAAAAACGAGGCTTTACATAAATCTGAGACTATAGGCCTGTTAACAAAAAATCTCGATGATGAAAAAAATGTATTGAAGCAAAATATCGAGTCACATGCCGCATCCCTTCGCTCAGAGAAGGAAGCGGCCAGAAAAGCAATAATGGCCATAGAAGAAAAAAATCAGCATAGCAATGAAGCCCTGCACAAGTGTGAAATTAAACTCGCCACCTCAAACTCCGAGGCTAACACTGCGAAAGAACAGGTAATAAATATAAAGGCCGATTTGGAACAGAAAATCATAGAAAATCAAAAAACTACTGATGAGCTGCGTGATGAAAAGTCACTATCAACTGGTCGTCTATCTGAAATTAATATTTTAAAGGCTGAACTTGCCGAGGTAACGGCCAACGATTGCAGTGAAATAATTCAGGAGTTAAGCAATGATCTAGCCTCTGCCAAAACATTAATTACAGAGCTTTCGACTGAAGTTAAGACGCTTAATAAGGTTATTGATAAACTGAACATCCTAAAGAGCGATTAAGTACATTCCGGCCATACACAGTCAGCGACAAACAGACGTTAACGCCTATAAATTGCAGTAATCTACCATGTCAAATAATCAAACAAGGTGTTTAAAAGAATATTCTTTGGGAAACTCAGCACTCATACCGGGATCACGTTGGTGAATTCACACTAGCAGATCTAATGAATCAAGAAACTACAGATATGTTCGCTATATTTATTGCAACCTTCAGGTATCGGACTATATCCTCCGGTATTTCACTAACTTCACTAAAAGTCACACGATCTCCATCATGCAATGTCATTGGGGACGCACCGTTATGTAAGTTTAGCACTCGGTACCCAAGATCACCATTTACATGAGGACATTCTGGGCCTGAAAAAGTACTAGAAATAATAGCATATTTCCAATTCTCGCTTACGCAGTCATAAGCATCTTCAGCGTGTTTTCATAGTAAACAGCCGCTTTAGTTAAGCGGTTGTTAAACATCAGATAAGCTAATGTTCTATTTGATATAAGAAAAAACAGGCACAAAGCACTAACATTAAAGTAAAACTTCAGGTTCCAAAGAAGTTCTATTAACGATCAGGGAATAATTCATATATGGCATGAAGAGAGACGTCAGGCGAGTTTCGGACTAAGGTTTTAACAACCATTGCTGTAAGGTATTAATGATCAGGGTTCTATTTGTTGGTTTTGATAAAAAGTCATTCATGCCCACATCCAGGCAGCGTTGCCGATCAGATTCTGAAATATTGGCGCTGATGGCGATAATGGGTAGTGTCTTAAACTGTGGCAAACAGCGAATTTGTCGGCAAGCTTCATAACCATCCATAACAGGCATCTGACAATCCATTAAGATTGCATCAATATCCGCGTCTGTCTGCAGTATGTTAAGCGCTTCTTGACCATTCATTGCACTGAGCGTTTGATAATCTTCGTTTTCTAATACCTTTACTAATAAGCGCAAATTAACCGGATTATCTTCTACCACTAGAATTTTGGCAGTCGTTGACGTTTTTTTCATTGGCTGATCATCAGGAAGAATGGGGAATTCAATGGTATCAATCTGCGGTGCCGTCGCTAAAACCACAGGAATATTGATCTTGAAACAGGAGCCTTGCCCTATTTCCGAGCTCAACTCCAGCTGCCCGTTAAAGATGGACATCAGATCTCGTACATTCGTCAGACCAATGCCTAAACCACCATGTTCTCGGGTGTTAGAAGTATCTACCTGTCGAAAAGCCTCAAAAATTAACGATTGCTTGCTTTCACTAATCCCCGAACCAGTATCCCTGACCATCAGGGTGAGTACCTTTTCTCTGGCGTGCTCTGTGTCTTGCGTTTCACTAATAAGCATAACTTCGCCTTTATGAGTAAACTCCATCGCATTTTTCATCAACTCAACCACGATGGTTGCCAGCTTCCTTTCATCGCTGACGATCCATTGCGGCGTGGAAACATGGCATTGCAGCTGCACGTTGACATCATTGCTCTGCATATCTTCAAACTGCCGAAAAATACGACCAAGCAACCCCCAAAGATCAAATACTTTCGGGTGAAGACGTAAATCACCTCTTCTCGCCTCGACAAAGGTGATCATGGATTCAACCAGATACTGTAAATGCCGATTCGATAACTCTGCATCGTCAATGATTTCATGGGCACTCTCATGCACCTGACTCTTTAGCAATGACAAACTCAAGCGTACGCCATTTAAAGGTGTGAGCAGCTCATGAGTTATCGTCGAGATAAACTGATCCTTTAATACATCCAGTTGTTTGAGGTTTTCTATCGCCGTTTTTAATTGCCGTTCAGCAGCAACTCTTTGCGTGATATCTTGCGCAATGACCATGATCAGCTTTTTCCCCAGCTCTTCAAAAGCTCTGGACACCGTCAGCTCAACGCACTTTTTTACCCCATTATTGGTCGTGATAATGACAGATTTCACATGAGTCTGTTGTGGAAAGTTGTTGGCTTCGTCTAGCAAGGCACTCAAAGTTATTTTCTCTTCGGTATCAATCATCGAATATAAATTGGGTTTATTGTGTTTTCTGCCAATTTCAAAAATATCCTCGCCTTTATGGTTGATATCCATCACCTGAGCATCGGTATCGATGATGATGACGCCTATAGGTGCA
>JABSRQ010000395.1 GCA_013215055.1 Pseudomonadales bacterium
TTAAATACAGTATTTATAATCAGATACGACCTAGAAGATCACATAGATAATATCAATACATAAACATCTTAAATCGGAAAAATGCATCCGAGTTTCTGAAAAAATACGAAGGTGATACATATGCGATGAATCAAATTAATTCAAGAGTTTCCTTTAATACTCAATAGACTCGGTTACTCATAAATAAAATAAATATTCTCAATGTAAACGAGAACTCCGCCAGTTAATGTAAGTGTGGAATGATTCCATTTTAGTTCTATGTATTATAAATATATGATTTAATCTGCTAGATATAACAGATTGTAAATTCTTGATCAGTTCGTGTTATAGATTTTTGAAGTACCTTGAGCGGGTCTGTTTCTAACTTTTTTTGGTCGATAAAATTCAGAGAACTCGGTTCTCTCAAGGACTTTCTCCGTTCACCCTCTCGGAAACGGTTAGCCCAATACACTCACAGTCCTTAAGCTGGATGCTCTTTTTTTCTGCGATAAAGTATCGATGGGTACTCTTAGTACAACAAAGGCTTTTTTCGTTCCAATATCGATGGTGTGATCCATAATAGCAAGCCAGGGCTGGTCAATGGGTTGAACTTGTTTAAGTAACCCAAGGCCCAGACGCAAAGACCAATTGATGACTGAAGTAAAATGAGGAATCCAGCTTAGAGATAGTGGCGTATTGGACGTGAAAATATTTAATATTCGTGGAACGCTACGATAAGAAACAACGGCTTGCAATACGAGTAAGATACATAAAAATTGGGTCGCCTGTGCATCATTTATATCGGTAACTGGCGTAGTGTCAGGCAGATTTATCAGTTTTTTTTTGCTTTGGTACTTCTTCTTTAAGTCGATTTAGTTGAAATTTTATCTCGGCAATTGTTGCTATGTGGCGTTTAGTCTTTTTCCTGTTTTCTCGAATTTCATAGCCTCGCGAGTAGGCTTTATTCTTCCATTTGTCTCGGCTATCGAGTATTTTTGATATTTGTTGTGCTGACATTTTTATTGGATAAGAATACTTATATTTTTATCATGTTATCTCTGCAATTAACACGGACAATATGGCTATTTCGTAAGATAAAAACAAGGTGAGTGTTTTTTGATCGAAATAGGCGTATTTCGACAGTCTAGGTTAGACGCCCTCGTTGTCGTCCTCGTAAAAGGCTGTGAGCTATTTTCTAAGCACCAAAAGCGCAGCCGTCTCAGCTAAGGCTTTCTCTTTGCGATTCAGCTCTTTCTCAAGTTTGCGTATGTATACTTTATCTTTTTTTTCCTGTATCAGGTCTTTTTTCTTTTGTGCCGGCACCTTACTGAGTCCGTCTATAAGACCCTGCTTCCAAGCTTTAATCTGCTCAGGGTAGAGCCCTTTTTTACGACCATATTCGCTCTGCCTCACTCAAGGCTGCCACTTCAATGACAACGGACAGCTTCGTCTCACTTGACCATTGTTCGCTGGTTTTTGTTTTTCCTGGCACTGGCTTTCCTTCTGATCTGATTTTCTTCCTCCAATTATAAAGGGTTTGTTCCGCAATGCCCTCTTGTTTGGCAACCTGTGGAATAGTCATGTTTAACGGAGGTAATAACTTCTTTAAAACTGCTTCTTTTCGCTCATCTGAATAATGTGGCATTTTACTCTCAATTGCCGCCCTCTGGTTTATATTTCTAGGGTTAATTAGTAGTGACAACTATCCTGACACAGAGGGGTACAAAGAATCTGATTGTACTGTATAAGGGGTAGATCTTGATTTTTTGTCCCGCTTTAAGGTTGAGGTCGGCATTAACGAATGGTGAGTACAGTGAATCAAACATCCTTTTAATTATACGGTATAAACCCTGTACTTTAGGACTGTAGGGTGGGTTAGCGAAGCGTAACCCACCGTTTTAAGGGGTGATTTTCTTTTGTGGGTGCTACGCGAACCCGCCCTACAAAATAAGTCTTTACCGCTCTGCATTGAACGCATTACTTTCAGGCAGGCTTTAAATGACTTTGTATCTGTTGCACTAGACCCCACAACTTTATTGTCTTAAAGCCCTCGCATGCTGAAAATTGGAAAATTTCCAGCGTGCAATTGGGAGCCTGATAGCCCTATAGTTTGATGATAAATGCTAACGCATAGTAAGGCGGCCTGTTTTCATGCGATGCACCACCGCCGGCACTATTGATGGTATGTTGATGTTCAAGCTTAATGCAGTCATTTAATGTCACTGAATCCTGATTCCATCGGTCATATACACTGGTACTGCCATCGCTCTTAACTTTGTTTCTATACGTAGCTGGATGCATGAGCCTCCAATCCTTTCCATTGCCCCTTTGAAGGTTTTCCGATCCTGTCGTCCCCCCATGATTATGTGAGGGCATTTGATTTTCGGTCAGCGTGATTTCATCCTTCCCGCCTTGCGCACCGATCGCATACTTAGACCCCGCGCCCACGATAAAGCGATCCAGCAAATTAGGATGCCCATTTTGCCCGTTGCAGAGCGCCCAACCTTCGGGAACTTCCGAACCTGACCACATGATAATGCCGCCCACTGGCATCACGTCGCCCTTCTCATCCTTGATGCGACCGTGACTTTTGATATCGCCATCAACGTCTAACTTATAGTTGGGTGCATCGATACCGATACCCACATTATCATTGGTATCGATAATCATGGATAACGAAAATTCTGTACAGCTTGCATCCTTTGCTCTACCAAGTTGCAAGCGATGCTCTGATTTCCAAACAATATCTTTCGTTAATCCTGAAATATACAGCGAGTTGGCTTCAACCGTACCATGGGCTCTCACATTGCCTTCAACGTGTAATTTTTCAGTCGGTGAGTCGGTGCCAATTCCGATATTTCCATCTCCCATTAGGCAGGCCAAATCTTGCGTCGTCTTTGTCACTGGGATAGAAAAGTCATTGTTTTGTTGAGTCACGAGCCCGTTG
>JABSRQ010000396.1 GCA_013215055.1 Pseudomonadales bacterium
ACCATCCTCCAGCGTCACCATGCCATAGTCCATGGCCATGGTGGTCATCGTCTTGCCATGCAGATCTGTATCATTGTTTTTGACATCGGATTTAATAGGATCGATTTCACTGATGGCAGTGATGGCGGTTGTCTTACCAGCTCCCATAGGGCCTGAAAAAATGATTTTCTTAGTCAACTCTATGCTCATCTGATAGCCAACTCTGAACGCATACGTTTAATAGGGGAATTTGATTTACACAGCTGTATACCGCGCTCTAGAGAGTCTCGCTGCTGTTCGTCAAAAGCTCTAACAGATATGATTATGGGATGTTTTATGTTGGTATCGTTCACAGTGCCTCCTAGTCCTTAAAGATTAGAAGCTACTGTGTTTCTCGCTATAAGTGATTTCCCGTAGATGCGCGGATGATGCGGATGCTTATCACCAACTTATGCGCTAACATGTTCAAAACATGGAAGTTTTATAGTGAATGATGCACCTCCATTTTTTTCTCTTTGATAATTGATCACGCCGTTATGGGCGTTAATGATAGAGAGACATACGGTTAACCCTATGCCCATACCGTTCTTTTTGGTGGTGTAAAAAGGGGTGAACAGATATTGCTCTGCATCATCGGCAAATCCAGTGCCCTGATCTACGATACGAATCTGCGCCGTATCTTCATCATCTGTATTGATATAAATATGCAATTTTGAATGTTCCGCGGGTTTGTCTTGCATGGCTTCCAATCCATTGCGGATCAGGTTTAGTAAGACCTGCTGCAATTCAATATTATGACCAATAATGAACAACTCCTGCTTTGACTGTTGATGCAACTGAATACTACCGTCACAGCGCTTGGCTTCAATATCCGACAGTGCGATGACGTCTTTGATAAGTTGATAAAGGCAAACTCTTTCTTTGCAGGCGATAGGTTTACGAACAAAGCTTCTCAAGTGCTTCATAATCTCACCAGAGCGATGGGCTTGCTGCTGTATGTTGCCCAGAGTGTCCTGCAGTAGCTCGATGTTGATAGGCGACTTCAGCGCCAAGCGATTGGCTACTGAGGAGAAATTGACGATGGCTGTTAGAGGTTGATTAATTTCATGAGCAAAACCTGTGGCCATCTCCCCCATGGTGCTCATGCGCTCAAAATGTGCGAGTACACGCCGCTGTTGCTCTACAGCCTGATCAATGCCTGGGTTTTCAGAATTCTCGTTTACAGGACTGAATGCCAGCAGGGCACCACTGATTTCATGGCCTTGAAAAATGGGAGAAATAGTAATTTCACAATTGAGTTTGATATCGAGGTTATTGGTGATCAGACTATTTTTTAAAATAAGGTTGTCGCCGCTGGCGATAAGCTGCAAAAAATTATCTGATGCATGATGTAGTTCTGGAATAATGTTACTGATAGGCATACCCATCAAATTTTGGCTTTTACAGTCAATAAGATTCTCTGCAACACTGTCAATAGAACTTATACAGGATTGACTATCGAGACCTATTATTCCTTGTTTAAGACTGTTTACCGTATGTCTCAATTGCTCGATAATGGCGACATCTCGATCTTTTAGCGCTGAGGGCATGGGGGCTTCAAGGTAAGTGGGGATTCGCTTACATTCTGCCGCTATCAGTGGCTGTTGAATATAGTCTATAAAGCCCTGTTGATAGATCTTGTGCCTAAGTGTGCTGTCTGTATCCGGGATAACGGCAATGGCCTTAACACTGGCATTAATTAGTTGCTGAACTTCTTCTCGGAGGCAGTTTAGATGAAAGGCGTCGTCATAATGCAGCACTAACAAGCATTGCCGGGATTGTTGAATCCGCTCCAGTATAGGCGGGCTATAACTGAAGGGCCATATATCAAAACCCAAAGAATAATGGCTATTAATAGTTTTAAAATCGTCCAAAATAGTAGGGCTAACGAATATCATATATGGCGTCCTTGTCTTTTACTTTCTCCGAATACGGATTTAAAAGGGCATACAAATAACATCTTTAAGTAGCTTTTCTTTGTAGGAGAGAGACTCTAGACTACTTTTCCTGTATTTATTTTACATGTAATTGTATTTATTTTGTATTACTCGAGTTAGCTGTTATAGCTTTTAATTTGCAATGGGAAAGGATTCCATGTCAGAAAATTTAGACCTTATGTCTACTCCAACACTGTCCTCATTTACCGTTTATATCATAGAAGATGATGATGCAGTGCGAAAATCTGTTGTCATGTTATTACAGGCCTGCGGTTATCACTGTCTGGATTTTTCGGCGGCGCAGCCTTTCCTGGATTTCTATCAGCAGCATCAGATGTTTGGTTGTATTTTATTAGATGTCAGGATGCCAGGCATGAGCGGTATGACTCTGCATAAAAAATTGATTGCGCTAGGCAGCGCCACCCCCATTATTTTTGTGACTGCGCATGGGGATATTCCCATGGCGGTGGAGGCATTGCACTCGGGTGCTGTTGACTTTATATCCAAGCCCTATCGCGAGCAGGATTTAATAGAGAAGCTCAATGATGTACAGCAACAGCAACAGCAGTTGTTAGAGCTGAATCAGAAGGTAATG
>JABSRQ010000397.1 GCA_013215055.1 Pseudomonadales bacterium
GCTTTACCATAGGCGAACTTGAAGGGGCTGAAAACTTTTCGGTCACCGGCGGCTATAGAGCGTTTAGCTGGTTAGGTGCCGAACTTGAATACGGCGAAGTTTTCCTCTCTACCGGTAACGGCTATTATTACGGCAGCAATATCATTATCGAGCCATTCTCCAACTGGGTTGTCACACCTTTTATCAGCGCAGGCTTAGGTAAAATGAATACCGAAACAGGCGTTCAAGGTGGCAATGATGCAGGAAAAAAATCCGACTACAAACACTATGGCCTGGGCTTAAATTATTATGTTGGATTTAATTTCCTGATAAGGAGTGAATACCGATGGTATACACTGGAAACAGACACAAACGACACTTTAGACATCAACGAATGGAAGCTGGGTTTCAGCACATTTTTCTAATGATTAAAAAACTATTAGCTACAACAATATTATTAACCGGCAGCCAATTCACACTTGCAGGCTTGCTTGACGAAGATCCCGAAGCGGTCATAGCACCGGACGTACAATCTAAAGAAGTCGGCATCGCCGATTTAGATACGGAATTTTTTGAATTAGGGGTTTACGGTGGCATTATATCCATAGGTGAATTTAACACCGTACCCATCATTGGTCTTTCAGCTAATTTTCACGCCACCGAAGACTTATTTATACAGGCTAATTACGCCATAGCCAAAGCCGGAGATTCCATTTATGAGCTTGTAGGCGGAGGGGCCAACACCCCCTTCTTAACCGACAAACAACGTGAATATACCTCCTATGATTTCCTGGTAGGCTGGAATATATTCCCCGGCGAAGTTTTCTTTAGTAAAAACTCCACCTTCAACTCCGCTTTCTACCTTCTAGGCGGCGTAGGCAATACCGACTTTGCAGGCAATAAAAACTTTACCTTTACCTGGGGTACAGGCTACCGCATTATATTCCTAGAAGGCTTAAGTGCACATATCGATTTCAAAGACCATGTGCACGACACTGAACTCTCAGGCAGCAGCCGCACCACACATAATATCGAATTTTCTGGCGGGGTTAACTACTTCTTCTAAACTTGATATTGACGCAGTTCACCGGTTAACGGACAGGTGAACTGTAATTTCATACAACTCAGTTCCGTCCTATCTGAAAAATCCGCACTATCTGCATCCTGCATAAACTCTTGAATAATCTCTTCAATATCTAACTCATACTCCTGTGAATTAACAACCATTAAAACTGCAGCCGAAGTTGTGACTTTTAATTCACTGACATCCCCCTCAGTAGACAAATCTACAAGCGCAGAAGATAATGCCGACAAACGGCCAAACAACTTAAGCTCTAATTGCCTAACGATTGTCGAGTCATCTTCCATCTGTTGGAAACGTGCCGCCGCATTACGGGTATGCACAAGCAATAACAGGCCGCTATCAAGTCGCACCGAAGGACATAACAAAAAACAATCTCTATCTTGAGCAATCGATTTAAGCAAAACCGAATCCAGCATCAGGTGGTCACTGTATAAACTGACCTGCGTCATCAACCCCTCGGGCTGCATCCAAATACTGTATTGCTGGTGATCTTCAACCAACGATAATAACGGTGCTTTTTGCTTCAACAATAACGCATCGTAATATATATGAATTTCATCATCTAATTTAACCTGAGTTTTCGCCTGCTTAACACGCTCTGGCGGCAGGTCATCACGCTTCAACCACACCCCCCCTTTTATTAGGCAATCCTTAATTTTAGCTTTAGACAAACCCACTTCATCTGCCAGGAAATCAACAATACAAAGCCCTGCTCGCTCAGAAATAAATGCTTTTTCGATTGTATCTACCATCACTGGACTCACTTTAAGAGATTCTGAATAACGCCTAGGAATAAAAAAAGCCACTAAATAGCGGCTTTATACACTGCAATATTAATTTTAAGCAGGCAATACATGCAATCCGCATTCGGCATGTTCAGCAACTTTTGTGGGATCAAAATAATGCTTGCAATTAGGCAGCTTATGCTCAGACATATAAGCCTCAACATCCGCCTTACTCCAATAAAATATAGGCGCCACCTTTAAAATACCCCGATTATCCAAACTCACAATATCCAGACTTTTCCGATGTTCGGTCTCTTCACGGCGAATACCTGAGATCCAAATCTGAGGCTTAAGCTCATCCAGAGCACGCTTAAAGGGCTCAAGCTTGACTTGCTCAGTGAAAACTTCAAACTCAGGCTCATCAGCACCCGGCACCCCCAGTATTGCGGCACGACGCTCGACAGATTGTAAGGGATTATAAATATGCATATTTAACTGCAGATCTTGCATAAGCTGCTCGGCAACCACATAGGCATCTTTGGCATTATACCCACTATCCACCCACACTACCGGCACAGAGGCATCAATATTCGCCAGCATATGCAAAGACACTGCCGAGTTAAAACCAAAACTTGTAGTAAGGATCGATGAGACATTCAAAGATAATGCCCATTTTAAGATCGCCTGCGGACTCTTATCACGTAACTCTTTATTGATTTGTTCTAAATCTAGCTGACCTAATTGCATGATGCTCCTATTAAAGACAACAACGAGTTTATCAAAGTAGCGCAATATACTGAATATCAAACTATTTCACAAATAACTAATGCGCATAAGTTTATTCCACAATGCATTTTCAACAGCGATTTTTCACTATAAAATAACCCCAGAATAAAACTAAACAAAAAAACAAAATTGAAGGACCTCCCCATGCGCTTTGCCTACCACGCCTGCATGTGCCCTGCAGATCAATATCTTGAACTCGCTAAAACCGCTGAATCACTAGGGTTTGATGGATTTACCTTACCCGACAGCATCTGCTACCCCAAAAATGCCGATACTAAATACCCGTATAATGCCGATGGCAGCCGCAACTTCCTCGAAGA
>JABSRQ010000398.1 GCA_013215055.1 Pseudomonadales bacterium
GCGGCAGGCGTGTACACGAAGCGAATAAAATCTCCCTACATGTGTCGGGTACTGCGAGTATTGATGAACAAGGCCGTACCGCCCACGTTGATGATATCGGCGCCCAGATCGAGCGCACCATACTGAATATTTCAACTTTATTAGAGAATCAAGGCGCAGATTTCAACGATATCGTATCCGCAACCCATTACCTCAAACACCCCAAAGACGAACAGCTTTTAAAAGACAAGTTCCGAGCAGCAGGCTTTGAAGGCTTCCCAGAAGTGTTTGTTCATGCAGCGGTTTGCAGACCCGATTTACTTTGCGAAACGGAAGTACTGGCTGTGCTGCCAGTCGATCCAGATATCAAGTAATGCATACTGCTACAGTACGGGCATTGGCGCCTGTACTACACGTTTTAACAGAAGAAAACGCTTAAGCCTCACTGTAGGCTGCCGATGTAGCTAAGCGGCATTAATCTCAATGCCCGATCCTGACAAAACCAGCCTTAGAGAGTATAAGTCATATAACTGCGATTCATGGTGCATGAAGAATGCTTTGGATCACTGTGGTTGTATCACTTACAATGAAGATTCAGCGTTCATGGCCTGAAATCGAATATAAGGTTAACCTGTTAGATCGATTATTTCTATTAAGCCTTATTTTATAAGCCATACAGCCAAACAAGGTCTAACTCCAAGGCGACATACTATTGCAAATATACAAAGACAGCTGAGCAAAGCTTAATCTCAAATCCGCAAAGAGTCTGATAAACTATGCGCTATTATTGATCGGCTATAAGGCTTACGATCACAGAAAGGTTTTTAAACAAAGATAAACTATCAATATGAATACCTGTTATTTTGAAGATGCTCATGTCGGTTACACTACCGAAGCTTATGAACACAAAGTCACTGCCAAAGAAATTATCGATTTTGCCTTAAGCTGGGACCCCATGCCCTTTCATATCGATGAAGCACTTGCCAAAGAATCGGTTTATAAAGGTTTAACCGCATCCGGCGCTCATGTTTATGCCATTATGATAAAATTGGCACACAAACAGCAGCGTAAAATGGCCGTCATTGCAGCCTTAGGCGTTAAAAATATGAGTTTCTCTGCCCCGGTTAGGCCCGATGATATTTTATATTTAACCGGCGTCTGCCTTACGAGCAGAGAATCCAAATCCAAATCAGATCGCGGAATTTGTGAATTTGAATTTAAGGTTATCAACCAGCACCGTGAAGTTGTCTTGCAACTCACTCAACCGCTTATGCTGGCCAAAAAGAACAGTGGTTTAGATGTTTTTTCCAGAGCCTGATTGGGACTAGTCTAGTTTTTTCTCATCCACCTGTGGTTGACTAACTTATGGCTTGGGTTTTAAATCTGCGCTTAAAATTTTCAATGAAATAAGCTTAGAGAATAACGTTGCGGGCCTATATTAAGTGGTGATGTGATTGCTAGGCTTATTAGTCAGGAATAGCTGCTGGGGTAAACTCGCGAGGCCTTGTTAGATGTGCCCGAAGGTTATCACTTTATCGTGATGTCAGCCCTGTGTGCGATTGAACCCTGTTACAGGGGAATATTGCAACGGGTGTATTAACCCCGGCACAAACCTTTGGCAGTGAGTATGTACTCACTCTTGATAAGAGTAAGTTAACATTTAATGATGACGTTTGCGGGCATGCAACTTATAAAGCATAATATGCGCAAATAATAAGGCCTACTGTTAACTGTTTCTCATGACCCCAATTTCCGATGTTAAATCTGCCAACCAGCTTTTGAAGCAAGCCAGTAAGATGGCGATATTGAATGCTGCACGGGATTGTTATTATAAAAAAGGCATAGAGAATACCTCTATCGATGATATTGTTGCCGGTGCCAAAGTGGCCAGGGCAACGGTTTATAGAAACTTTAAAGGCAAGGAAGATATACTGGCACATTTCCTTTATCTGGATCTGGATAAGGAAAAAAATCAATTAATACAGGACCTAGAACAGACTCAAACGGTACATGAGTATATTGCCGAGATCTTTAGATTTGTCGCCTATGAGGTGCCTAAAATCCCCTTATACAAGATTTGTTTTGCCAATCAATCGGCTATCTCTATGACGCTTGAAGCGATCAATACCTCCAAAGTCACCGATCAGCTCATGTCTGAGATTTTGGAGCCGTGTTTTCAAAGAGCCAAGAAAGGCAATTTTTTACGCAGGGGCATGAGTTCAACGATGATGATGGAATGGATTAAACGCCTGGTCATCTCTTTTCTGGTCTCTGAGCATGATAATCCCCAGGATTCCAAGACCCTCAATAAATATATCAAGACATTCATCCTGCCTTCGATCTTCAAAGACTAATATTCCCTACTGCTTCTGACTTTTTTGCCAAAATCTGCGTATTTTATGGTTCTATGGCCATAAATACGTCTTTTTTATCATTTTTCTCTGTCGTCGATAAATCACGGTATCAGTGGTTTTAAAGGCCTGTCTCACATCGCTTTGGCTATTTTTTGCAGTTTTTTATGGGTGAGACTAATATTGTTTATTGTCTCGGTGAGACTTATTGTCTAGAATAGTCTCATGGTGAGACTTTACATAGAATGAGTCTCACCTCAGATGCAATGCCGCTTTTTATGGGCAGTTTGTATATTTATTTGCAGAGGGTGTTAACACCCAGGAGAAATGTCGATATGCAACATGAACAACTTATCCTTAGCGGCAATCAGTTACGCAACAGCATCATTATGAATATTCAGAATTTTGAAGAGGATTACCCGCAGGAAATGCAGGCTATCCAGCAATGGGATCAGCTCTTTAGGCAAGGTGTTTCAGGCTCGTCAGATAAGGTGCTTATCGAGGCGGGTGAGAATCTGTGCTCAACATTG
>JABSRQ010000004.1:0-6949 GCA_013215055.1 Pseudomonadales bacterium
GGCAGATACTGTTTCGCCCCTTTAGCCAAGCTGCCCCATCAACCGCCAGAAAATATGGCGGCACCGCCCTGGGCCAGAGCATATGTAAACGACTGATGTACATGATGGACGGTGAAATATCCGTTCACAGTGAACAAGGCCGCGGCTCAAACTTTGTATGCAGGATTCCGCTACTGATCAATGACGAAGCAGGCCATGAAGAAGAATCCACTTTCGGCGACGAAGATTATTCACAGATGCGCATACTACTCGGTGAGGATAACGCGACTAACCTGATTGTCATCAAGTCACTGATCAATAAATTGGGTGTCAATGTAGACATCGCCGCAGACGGTGAGAAAGCCATAGAGCTGGTCTGCAATAAACAGCGTCAATTCGACTTGATTCTGATGGACTGTGAGATGCCTCGCTTGGATGGCTATCAGACTACAGAAATAATTCGACGCTGGGAAGCCGATCAAGGTCAAAGCGCCACGGCAATATTTGCATTAAGCGCTCATGTTATGTCGGAGCATATTAAGAAATGCGAGGCTGCCGGAATGGATGAACACCTGTCTAAACCTATCAGTTTGAACCAGCTACGAAAAGCCTTTAATCACGTGAGATCAGCCAGCTAAAAAAGCTGTTTTTTAATAGAAACTAATGGATTAACCCCTTATTCCAATAGCTCATTTACAACTAAGAATTGCAGCTAAAAGCAGAGTATAAGCTTTTATATTATCCTATACTGAAAATGATCATCGTAAGGTGGGTCTTATTGTTAACCTCCTGATTTTTAGTCGTTAATATCGATGTCGTACAATTGAGTTCATCGAAGTCCACTTAAATAAACCTTTAAAGTTAGTCTATCAATTTTTCAATTCAGGGGTGTTCCTGTGTCGAAGTTATATGAGCTCGTAAGATGGGCGAGAATAACTGGTGATGAACAAGTTCTGGCCCGTATGCGAGTCCTCTGCTTATCGGCGTTGGTTGAAGAGGGCATTGCTCTCGATGACATCGATAGGTCTACCGACTGTAGTGTTGAATGTTTTTTGAAGATTAAGGCCTCTGCAGAAAGAGTTACCAAGCAGAGAAGCCCATTTTAGGCAGGATTACTATGTCAATTTACAATATCAATTTTAGCCTGGATATGGATCATAGACGCTATATCTATGGCAAAGAACCGTTGATATTACACTGCCATCATTACAACAACTATCTTCAACGAACTATTGTTGAAGATGCCCCCTATATAGATTCAGCCCCATTTTTAATTGGTGCGGCGGCTGAAGTCTCCTATTCACAATTAAAAGCTATTTTTACTGATATAGAGCATGTGACCGCCAGAAAATTAAAGGCGGAGGAAATATTTTCATGGGCTGGTTTTGGAAAAATAGACCTGTCTACGCTTTCAAACTCTGGAGGCATAATGATCGCCGATATAACTCATTACTCTGCAACATGGGTAATGAAATTTGGTTATTCAGAAAAACCTGTAGATTTCTTTACTACGGGGTGGGTAGCCGGGGCACTCGCAGCGATCTATGATTTTGATTTGGCGGATATCACTGCAAAACAGTTAAGCTGTAAGTCGGTTGAAGGTGCCAGCGAAAACAGCTACGAATATGGCAGAGGCAAGTCTGATTTTAATCGCTATGAGTCGGTGGGTGTTGGAAAGTTGACCACGGATGATATTATTGATGTCGAAGACAATAATGTTGATTACGAAGGTGTTATGGCGGCCCTCTCGGTTATGGAAGTTGAGGGTAATGATGACGGTATTATTCCGGCTTTTGGCGTCGTGATGACAAGACACTATGCTAATTACTATAACCGAATTTCTTTTGAATTTCTTAATGCCATGGTTGAAAAGTTTGGAGATCAAGGGCTTGAAGCTGCGACGCCTCTACTCATCGAAGCCGGACGTATTTGCGCCTTTAATACTTTTGGCGGCATGATGATCTGCCAAGAATGGGATGCTTTAATTAAACCTCATTTAAAAAGCAAAGAAGATTGGGTACATGGCATCGTCGCTGCGGTGAATGCGCTGGGTTGGGGCCGATGGCAGGTCACCAACGTCACGGATCAGGGCGCCGACTTTACCATTCATAATGATTATGAATCCGTAGGTTACAACGCCATGTATGGTAAAAGTGATTTTGATGTAAGTTTCCTGGCACACGGTGGAGTGGTCGGAATTATGGACCTGGTCTATCTCTGTAACATCGAGGAAAAACCAGACCTTTCACCTGAATTTTATAGAGCAACTTTTAAAGGTAAAGACTCTTTTCAAGCTAGAAATGAATCTTCAAGGGCAATGGGCGATGCTTGCACAAAGTTTACAGTCTATAGATAAAATAACAATTCTTGCCGTGTTAACCCATCACTGCGCTTTTAAGATCAGAAAACGTTATTATTTTGAAACTCCCATTTACAAAGAGTCCCTTCTGCTTTTTGATGATATGGAACTTGAGGTTATAGAGTTTTCCAAGTTTGTAAAAGATGCCAATGACTATTTTAAGCTGGTGTCTATTCATCCTCCGCTGTTTATTTCTGGAGTGATTTCTGAGAAAGTATTTGACGTGTTTTTTGGTTCAATGAAAACAAGCTCAAAGGAAGATGATCTGCAAACGGTGAAACAGTTTGAAGAAAGACTATTGCAATTAAATTTTGGCAATACTATTCAACAACAAGATAATAGCCCTGGCTAGCCAGTTTTTACACCATTAAGCAATAGCTGCATGACTTTAATATCTTAGTGCAGTCCCCAATGGATTAAGCCTTTATACCGATCAGACTTTGCTGTGAACAAGTACTATGATGGCATTGACCTCATGCATGTATAGATCTCCTCAAGAATGACATGATGTCGTTCCTCTATTGACATCCATCCAATCAGTTACTTTCTTTATCCGATTCTTTAGAGCCGTGAGAACTGATTTGAGAAGTCTATGAATAGATTTTTCTATAAGCTGAAGACGATTTTTTCATCTATTACTGTAGATTCCGCTGGTCCTAATCATTTATTGGCAAAGTTAAGCCTGGAAAAATTGGCATCGCTGGTTGAGGGACTTATGCTGCGCTCTTTAGCAGCTATGAATACGGTGCTAAAGGATTCTGAAGGGTGAAAGTCTGAAATTGATGATGTTATTCTTCTTGGTGGACAAATGCGCATGCCCTTGGTTCAATCTATGAGTTAAGTGGTGGCGAACGCCAGGGATTAGGTTAATCAAAGCCCTATGCCTAATTTGCCATTGGGCTTCTGGGTCTTTGTTGTTAATATAATGTTTGCGCAAACGTTTAATGTCAGCGGCAAAAGAAGTCGACTGGAGAAGGGAATGTTGTTATGGGTGAAAGACCAGTATGTCAATGAATGACTGTAGTTTTGATATTCCTCTTCAGGTGAAAGAAGAGGGGCTTTATCGTCGACCGTTACCGAAAGGCTTAATCGCCTTTTCTTCTGTCGAAGGCCGAGCTGTTTTTCAGCAGGCACTTTTACAAGGCAATATGGCCAATTATTTCCCTCTGATTGAGCAGTTTACTACGCAGGCTGAGCCTGCATTTTGTGGCATTAGTAGCCTGGTAATGGTGTTAAATGCACTTGAGATAGATCCTGGACGAGTGTGGAAAGGACCCTGGAGATGGTTTGATGAAAACTTGACGGACTGTTGTGATCAAATTCCACAAATAAAAAAAGTTGGAGTGAGCTTTCATCAGCTTACACGCTTAGCAAGGTGTAATGGCCTCAAGGTTGATGCTTATTTCCACAGTGAGACTGAGCTGGGCCTGTTCAGACAGCAATTGGCTGATGTGGCAAGAACAAGTAGCGGCAAACATATGATTGTCTCCTATAGTCGCTCAGGTCTTGAGCAGACCGGAGGGGGACATTTTTCACCGATTGGCGCTTACCACGCTGAACGAGATTTGGTTCTTATATTAGATGTTGCACGCTTTAAGTATCCACCCTATTGGGTTTCGGTCACGTCACTTTGGCAGGCTATGGCGGAGAAAGATTCTCTCACTGATCGCTCTAGAGGCTATTTTCTTTGTGAAAAGCTCGTCTAAGCATGGGCTGTAAGCCCTCTCTTTTTGACATCGAATAAGGAACAGGAATGTCCGTTTATTATACCCTGTGTTTTTTTAGCACTGTGGCTATCTTCATTGCCTTTATTAATCATAAATTTTTTCATTTACAGCCAACGATAGCCATAACAGCAGGTTCGTTATTACTGTCACTGGTGATTCTGGTGTTAGGCCACACCCAATGGCTGGAGTTACGCAGCTTTGCGACGACCGTTATTGAACATATTCATTTTGAAACGTTTTTACTGCATGGTGTTTTAAGCTTCCTGCTATTTGCCGGTGGTTTAGGCATTAAACTGCCCCATCTTAAGGATCAAAAATGGGAAGTGACGGTATTAGCCATTGTTGCAACGTGTATTTCAACGGCGGTGATTGGTTTTGGCTTGTATTACCTGTGCCAGCTTATTGCCGTGCCCTTGCCATTAATCTATTGCTTATTATTTGGTGCGCTGATTTCACCGACTGACCCCATATCGGTGATGGCGATTGTTAAAAAATTGGGTGCTCCACAACGTATTGCAATACAAATTGAAGGAGAGTCATTATTTAATGATGGTTTTGGCCTGGTGATTTTTGTCACTATTTTCTCCATAGCCTTTGGCAGTGATACACCTACCGTGAGTGAAACTGTTTTATTGTTTTTTCGAGAAACAATGGGTGGGGTCGCTTTTGGTTTATTGCTGGGTGTTGTTTTTCATCATCTTATACGAGCAATCGATAATCATACCTTGCAGTTATTAATGACTCTGACTATCCCAACTAGCGGTTATGCGATTGCAGATATGCTGGGTGTTTCTGGCCCACTGGCCATGGTGGTGTCAGGTATTATTATCGGTAACTGGACACGAGAGTCAGGATTTTCAGATCAGGGAGAAGGTTATCTGGATGAGTTTTGGTTGATGGTGGATGAGCTGATTAATAGCTTATTATACTTATTAATTGGCTTGGTGATGTTGACGTTTAGCTTTCATAAAGAAGATTGGATGCTGATGGGCTTATCGATTCCACTGGTATTGTTAGGGCGTTATATCAGCGTTTCTATGACGTATTTCGGCTTTCGCAGGTTTAGAACCTATAATCCTATGTCAGTACCGATTCTAACCTGGGGTGGTTTACGCGGTGGTTTGGCAATAGCCTTGGCCATGATGATTCCTCCCGGTGTTATGGTCATGCCAGAGCAAGGTATGGATGTCAGGGAGATTATTCTGGTGATGACTTTTTCGGTGGTGGTATTTTCGATTTTAATACAAGGTTTGACCATTTCCCCTTTGATTATTAAGGCCCAGCGATTGGATAAGGAATAAGCATCAGAAATGCTTAAATTGCGGTGGACTTCGAGGTTGAATACTGCGGTATTAAAAAATTTAGGGAAAAAATAATAACTTTAGACCCATGGCAATCGACATAGTAAAAACCAAGGGGGTGAAAATGGCAGAAGCCTTTTTCATGACTATTTTAGCGCCAAGCGTCGCCCCACAGCCTGACCTGCAACTTGTTTGTGCCTAATGCCGCTGCAGGGGGAAGACCAGCCCATAAAAGCGCTGGAATAGTGATAAGGCCTCCTGCTCCCTCGCGGGCATCGATAAAGCCAGCAAGCACTGCCACGAAAAAGTCTGACTAATTCAATACTCAATTCCATAAAGCTTGTTCCCCAAAATACCTAACAGATAAATTTGAGGCATTGCTGTTAATGGAAATATGAGGTTGGAAGTAGGGTCTATAGTTGAGATTAGTTCAATGCTGATATAAGGGGATATGAATACCAGGATATGCTGGTAAATGTTTAGGGTATAATCGCGATTAAGAGCGAATTGCATAGAACTTTGTATTATTCGTTCATAGCACAAAAAAGAAGCATACATCATCCGTTATTCTTTATTAACGATCGCAGTTAAAGTGGCGGAAATTCAGGATTAACGAAGCTGCATATTGAGCGAGTTACTCACAGGCATTGTTAAAATATGCTGGGCTAAATTGGTGCGATATTTGCTTCTTAGCTTGGTTATTTATGAGATTTAAACATGCATATATAGCACCTTATTAATTCTGTTTATTAAACAAACAGATTGGATAAGTTTCACAAAATGTATATTTATATCATGTGAAAACGTCTTTATTATACCGGCTAGGATAAGGACTAACTGAATGAATAAGGATATCGTTAGGGAATAAAAAAATAAATGAGGTATTTATGATTCCACAACTTTTTAAAACAACGCTTAAAGGTTTTACCTTAAGCACAACATTAATCATCAGTTGTATTGTTAGCGCTGAACAGCAAGAAGCGATTGTTGTTGGTGCGGGTATGGCCGGTTTAACTGCTGCTTATGAACTAGAGCAGCGTGGCTATAAAGTTACCGTGTTAGAAGCGCGTGATAGAATAGGTGGCCGTATCGGCACACTGGATATGGGCGATCAACACGGTGAAATCGGTGGCGAGCTGATTGATCACCCACGTGTACATACCTTGGTGAATCAATATTCCGACGAATTTGGTGTTGAGCTTGTTGATACCGGTTACTGGGGGAAAATTGAAGAGGGTGCTTACTACATCGATGGTCAGCTGATTCCTTACGGTTCTTTGAAGCGTGAATTAGGTCTGCAGGTAAGACAGGATGAAATCCGTTTCCACAACGAACTGGATAAATTAGGTGAGTTGATTACTGATTCAGCAGATCCTAGAACATCACCCAATGCAGCCATGCTGGATAATCAAAACGTACAAGAGTGGATTGATGCTCTGAATCTACATCCTACCGCCAAGATGCTAGCTGAGCATTATGTCCGTGCTGAGTTTGATGATGCTGATAATGTGTCTTTGTTATATATGGCTTCACAGTATAAAGTTTATGGAAAAGTAGGTGATAATGAATCAGAAATCTTACGC
>JABSRQ010000004.1:6959-11745 GCA_013215055.1 Pseudomonadales bacterium
GCTTCTTACACGGCGGCAGAGATTTTGCTAATGCCTTTGCTTCTCGTATCAATGGCCCGATTTTACTTAATCACGTAGTAACCGCGGTTCACCAGCCAAATTCTGGTGGTGTGTCGGTTAAAGTGGGTAGCACATCTTTTGCTGCCGATGTAGCTGTTGTGACTGTACCTTCTACGGTATTAAATAAAATAAAATTTGTGCCAGCATTGCCTGCGATTCAAAGCGAAGCTGCGGATAATCTGAATTCAGGTACTCAAAATAAAGTCTTGCTGCAATATAGCAAACGTTTCTGGCTGGATTTTGGCCTGGGCGGCGATACCGTATCTGACGGCCAAATCGGTTGGACTTGGGAATCTACCGAACGTCAAGAAGGTGAAGGCGGTATTCTGGTTGCATATTTCTCAGGCAGTTATGCCGATGCACAAATTGAATGGACAGATGAAGAAGTTATTCAAGACAAGGTTGAGCAAATTGAGCAGATGTACCCGGGCTCTACGCAATACCTGGTTGATACTTCTGCCCATCTTTGGCATAGGGAACCTTACACCATGGGCGGATTCCTAGCCTATGCACCTGGTCAGATGATGAAGTACTGGGGGGTTTTCCTGGAGCCTGCCGGTAATGTTTATTTTGCTGGTGAACATACCGATGATGAACATATCGGTTTTATCGAAGGTGCGGTACGTTCTGGTGTACGTGTTGCGAAGCAAATTGCTGGTGAGTAATTTTTCAGCCTGGCTTTGATAGATTAAACCCGGTTATACCGGGTTTTTTTATGCATAAAAAAACCGGCTATTGCCGGTTTATTTTTTATGATAATAATGGGTTATTTATGAACCGCAATAACTTTAATACTACTATCTACGTTTGAACTATCGATATAACCAATCGCATCAGGCGTTGAAGCCACATAGGTTTTTATCGCTTTCTGAGAGTTAAACTGCCTTGGCGGGTTCGCCTTACCGCTGAATAACATTCTTGCCCAATAGGATGACAAACTGCTTTCCGTCTTTTTCAAAAATTTGGTATTAAACTTGTCGCGCTCATTTCCACTTTCTAATTCACTGGGGCGAGCTAACGTGCCGTCTGGAAAAGACTTCACCTTACGTAAGAATATCTTCCTGACAGAGGCGTGAGAGAGTGTTGTAAGCGTATTCTCAGGATTAACAATGACTACAAGCTCGGCTTGAGACAATGGGCTAATGCTGCTGATAAACAGTACAGTTGTACAGATTTTTAATAGCGATGAGTATTTAGAAAACATAATCAACCCCCATAGCTAATACTTTAGAATCACCTGTGAAGGTATATTGCTCGCCTTCTTCAAACCAAATAGTATCATCGGTTAATACATCGTATTGAAGCGTAACTGCGGTTGAGCGCATAAAGTCCCAACGCAAAGAATAGCTCAAAGTATTGTTCACTTGATGGCCATCTTGTTCATCATTACCAAACGATGGGTCGTTATCACTATAACGCGAGAAACTGATCATGGGAGTTAATTGTTTGTAGCGATAGCCAAGTGCAAATAGATAGCCTTTGGAATCAAAGTCATCGGCATCAAATTGATTATACTCTGTTTGAAACAAGATATTCTCATAATCTATCATTAAGGCTAGACCATAAAACTTCTGATCCACATCATCAGAGACAACTTCAATAATATCCGCAGGATCATCAACATCATCCTCTGCCCATTGAGCACGCTCAGTTGATTTATTACTCATGACAACCGCTCTTAACGTTAGCCAATCATAGTTATACTCGATAGAGCCACCAAGAATATTGTCCCATTTGATGTAATAACGTTCCGCGCCCCAATAAATCTCGTTATAAGCTCGGTTATCATCATCTTCTTCAGCGCCGTACCAGGCACTGATAGTATAAGAACCTTCACCTAGATCATCACTATAAGCCATGCTGATGCCGTTATAACTGGCCAGTGGCCAGCCATAAATATCGCCAGTAGGACGAATCCAGGGGTAAGCATAACCCACATTAATAAAGTCTGAGTAGAAATACAGTGGTAGAGCTTTACGACCAACATCAATGCTTAATTGATTGTTTACATTCCAGCGTGCAAAGAGCTGAGAAAGCTTGGGTTTAAAATCATTCCCGCCTTTGCCTTCAATCTGTGCAGTAATAGAAAAATCGTCATGAAAGACCGCTTGGCCTTTTAAGCCATAAGCAGAGTCGGGTTTAAAAGAAACGCCATTGTCTTCATAAACCCCCACATCGGTATAGTCGGCGATAAAACACGGACAGTCATATCCTAAGACGTCAGAAAGATAACTGCCGCTATCGTCTCCACCTAAGATTCCGCCTGCTACGACAGAGACATAACCACCATAATCAAATTCAACCGCTGCAACAGGTGCTGATATCAGCACCAAGGCGGTTAATAGGCCCTTGTGATACTTCATAAATTATTGATTCCCTTTAATGACCCTGTGATGTTTCTTGAGTTAGTGCCAGTCTCTTAAACCATAACCATAACGATAAAGCAAACGCTTAAGTTTATTTTGGCTACGTAGCTCGCTGATCTTTTCATCTATCAAATTGACATACTCTTGAGATTGTTTTTTATTTTTTGCCAGAGCAGGCAATATAAAGACTTTCCGCATCTCCCAACATATCGAGTCTTTCGTACCTTAAGCTACTTTGCATCTTTCTGGCTTGTGCTTTAAATACAGCGGGATTTTCTAATACGAGATCAATTTTTTCAGCTTCTAATAAATGGATTAAATCGCTTAATGGCTGCTCGCCTTTGGCAATAACGACTTTATTGGTATCGGCATGCTTTCTGACATACTGATCGATTTCAGTACTGTAACTGTAGTCTTCAACAACACCTATACGCATGGATTCAAATGACTGTACTCCGTTAAACTTCCAGTTATATTTGAGGAATTTAGCAAAGAAAGCGATATCACTGCTGCCCATGTCTAGCTTAGGGAAAATCAAGTCAGGCGCTTCAGATTTTAATACGCCAACTATGCAGTCGGTCTCGCCCGAGTTAACTTGAGCCAGGCTCTTATCCCAGTCCATTAGCTGATAATCAACTTTATGTCCCGCTTCTTGCCAGGCCATACTGGCAATTTCAATCATATAACCGGGTTTTTTGCTCTCTGGCGAGGCATTAAATGGATACCAGGAATCGGCACGCAGGGAAATGGTATCTGCCATGGTTTGGCAAGATAGGACTAAAATACAGCCGCTAAAAAGTGTTTTTAAATTTTGCATCTAACTAGGAGTGCCCCTGTTTATATATTATTTTTGGGCCATCCTAGCGTCATATTCTTTATCGTTAAGTCCAGTTCTGAATTGTTCAAATAACAATATTGAATGTTCAATTCAAGTGGTGACTTAACAGGCGCGGATACTAACGAAAAAATAGAAGTAGTGAAACTATAAAATTAAATTTATCGTTAGATGTAATGAGGTATTTTCTTCCTATGTTTTAGTCGCTTAAAAATCTACCGATTACCTGTGTAATTGATATTAATACGCTCATTTCCCCCTGAAAAAGTTATAAGAAATAAAAAAACCTTCTGCTACATGCATTTCCACTAACACATTCATTCTTATTCTCGTAGAATCGCCGCTGCCAAAAACACTGATGTTTATCTAATAAAAAATTATGGAAGAATAATAACTATAACTTTTGAGTGATTTCATTTTGAAAAAACAGATTTTCTTTATTTCCCTTTTAGCCTGTAGCTCCATGCCTGCCTCTGCTGATGTTTCAGCTACATTAACCCTTGCCAGTGACTACCTTTTTAACGGTGTTAGTCAAACCGATGAAGATCCAGCTCTGCAGGGCAGTGTTGATTATTCTCATGATTCAGGGTGGTATGCAGGCGTATGGGCCAGTAATGTCGACTTTGGTGAGACTGATGATACAAATCTAGAGATAGATCTTTATACCGGCTTTGCATTTGATATTAATGAGCAGCATTCTCTGGACCTTGGCCTGGCACAATATAATTATTCAGGTGGTAATGAGAGCTCAGAGGCTAATTATTTAGAAGCTTATGCGGTTTGGGCATTTTATAATACTGAAGTATCCAGCTGGTACGCGCCGGATTATGCTGGCGCTGACGCTGGACATGTCATTGTAAAATTAACGCAGAGCATAAATTTGCCTCAAGATTTTTCTCTGTTATTGGGTATAGATCATTCCAAGAGCCTGGATGAAGAGAAATTTAGCTGGGAGGATGATGCTGATAGCTATACACACTGGCAAGTTGCAGTGCAAAGAACGTTCTACTCTGTAGATGCGGAGTTGAGCTATCACGACACGAACTTGAAAACCTATGGTGATAGCACGGTATTATTAACGTTATCCCATAGTTTTGAGTTTTAATGTTATAAGTGAGATTAGGGCCCAATGGCTCCCAGCCTACAGCCTACAGCCTTCGTATTTATATGCTGTAGTGAGGTAGGTATTTGCCTTGTAGGTTTAGCTATAGATAGTGGTTTCATTGAGTTAATAGGGTTGAGCTAGTTCGGGCTGGTGTCTTAACTCTTGGTCTTTATGGTGATGTTGATTTCATGCTTACAGCTGTATAAATTCATAGGAAGGTATTTATACCGTGTAGAGGGTGATATGTACTCTACGTCAGCCAGAGAAGGCTAATAAGCGTTTATTCGACAGTTGCTACGATCTAGCTGCGCTTGATAGCTGCCTAGTCGATAAAATCGATGACAGGGCTTCATGGCTTGCTGCCGATGAAGCCTCTTTGCAGACTACAGATTCGGAAATCTGAATACGCATTTGCTCAAT
>JABSRQ010000039.1:0-30798 GCA_013215055.1 Pseudomonadales bacterium
CATGGTGCGACTTAACAGTATTCGATTGCCCGGATTTTCATCAACAATAAGAATTCGGTGGGCATCTGACTTGGCTTATGTCTCTTATTGGCTGGGGATTTAATAACGAGAGTTCATAAAGGATTTTTTCAATCTCTTATGCTGGAAAAATGGGTGCATAAACTCGACTTCATATGAATGTTATCGGTCATTATCTCCACACATTAAATTGCAGTCTGAAAACATAACTTGTTAGATTATTTTTCCATGCGATGTCAGAAAATGGCTGACTTCCTCTTCTCATTATCATATGAGCAATATCAAAGCTGATAACTTTTCATTCAAAATCAATGAAAAACAACATTTCTTATAAAACCCCACACTTTACACTTTCATGTAAGCAATTGTATTAATGGGGCTTTTATACTTTTCTCGGAATATCTTTAAAATACCGTGGGAATAATTTCCCACGCCACATTAATTCGAGTATAGTTTTCACAAGTCAAAATAATAAATCCTCTAATGAATAGTGTTAGTTTTTCTTGGTAATAGCGTTAGAGGATTTTGGCTAATCAGTTAGTTAGGGTATTTGTGATATCAGCGCATGGTATTTAAGTTAGCTACCACAAATAAATCCCTGGCAGGACTGGCAATAAAAAAAACAAGCCATTTAAGGATAGAAATATGAAAATACTTCACAGTGTTATACTGACTCTGGCCACAGCATCAGCATTACCGGTAGCGGCCGACATCACTGATCCGGCCGTGCAGCAATCCCTGATTCAGATCACCAGAGCAGCTGCCGACCATGTTTTCACCTGTAACGAGAGGTGGGTGGCTTGTGATGAAAATGACAACGTTATTTCCTTAACGCAGCTTATTATTGAGCCCGACGATTTGTCTGTCGATATGTCGGTATTTGCACAGCTGCAAACTTACTCTGCCCATATAGACCCCGACATGAAAGGTCAAAAAGAAATTTTACCCAGCTCATTGGCTCAGCTAACGAGGTTAAAAAATCTAACAATCAATCTTCCCGCAGACCAGCAAAGTTTTAATTTACCGCGGTTGAGTTCAGTTGAAACCTTGGCGTTATGGGCTTACTCAACGCAGGGGGCATCCTTCCTATATGTGCCGAGTATTCTATCGGAATATGGCAAGCTCCTTGATTTGACTCTAAAAGCTGACATTATTGATTTTAGTGGCGTAAATAGTCTAACGACTCTCGCTAACTTACAGACTTTTCATGCGGATACCGTGGCCGACCTTCCAGTAAATAGCATGGTCAAGCTGAAGACATTTTCCTGGAATTCCGACAATTTTCAGGCTTTTGAACAGTACACCCTTTATCTAAGCCAACTGAATAATCTTGATGCCTATTCGTTAAGCTTTATCGATCAGGGGCTCAACACGGTCCCCGAGCATCTAGCAAATTTATCTGGCTTGGAAAGCCTGAATCTATCTAAAAATAACATTGAGATCATTCCCGGAAGTTTACTGAATTCAGCAGGGTTAAAAACGTTAAATTTATCCTTCAATAAACTTACTGCCCTGCCAGAAAATGTGATCAATTCCTCACTGGAGAACCTGAACTTATCATTCAATAAAATAACCGGGCTACCAGAAAGTATCGGCAGCTGGAGTGAACTTAAAAGTTTGGATATTCACAGCAATAGAGTGAAAACCTTGCCCACAAGCTTATCTAGCCTCACTATGTTAGAGAATCTCGATTTATCTTATAACCAGCTTGCAGAGCTTCCGATGTATCTGCTGACACTGCCGCAGTTAAAGCAATTAAATCTTAAGGCTAACAGGATTCAAGGCGCTCTTGCAGAAGATATATTCCTGACCCTTGGCGCTAATCTTGAGGCTGTGGATTTATCCAATAATGCGCTGCAAGGTAAACTACCCGATTTCAATCCCAATCATTTGGGAAAACCCGAGATATTGCTGAATGACAATGCCTTATGGCATACCGATACAGTTATCCTGAATAAATACAGCTCCGGCATTGCAGAAAACAGTATTTTAGATTCTCAACTCTTGCCCCCTAGAGGTGTCAGAGTTGTTGAGCGTAAAGAAGACTGGACCATAGAATGGGGCTTTCCATTGATGCATGATACTGCAGGTAAGCATATAAGCGCTGCCTATCAGGGTGAGGGTTTTTATACCTCTCAGTATTACAGCGTTACCATTGAACGTGAGGGACAAGAGGCTGAAATCATCGGGATATTTTGCCCCTTCAACATGGTCTGTCCCACAGGTTACGAGGCCAATTATCAATCGTTCGAAACCGACTATAAAAACCTCACGGCGATCTATCGCTATAAGGGGAATCTTGAAGGTGCAACAATCAGCGTCACAAGCTTAAGCTTTCTAGGAGAATTTGGTTTTTTGCACAGTAGTAGCAGTGTTGCAGGGCTGACGGCAGAACATGAGATGCATCTGGATGAGCTGGACTATGAATTACAGAAAATTCCCGAATTAAAAATTAGTGGAGGCTCTGCTTCTTATGCCTTGCTGATATTTCTAGCTGGATTACGGCTGCTTGGCAGACAACAATCTGTATCAGAATTTACTGGTAAAAAACTCAAAATATAGTCTCTAAAATCAGCATTTATCAAATAGGGTATAGAAGATATAACAGCAATTTTATCTTATTTTCAGAAAGGTATAAGGCTTATTAAGCCCCAATGCCTTCAATGCTAGAAGTACAGCATTGAAGGCATTGGGGCTATATGCCTGAAACCGGTAGTGTGAAATTCTAATGAGTCTAACAGCAGATTGAAGTTAATCCAGAATGGGCTAACGGGAAAATACCAGGCAGCCTGAGCTCAATAGGGCTGTAGCTGTATGAGCTAGAGATTGCTTGGCTTAGAGAAACATCTCAGAGGGTGGCCCTTGCGCCTCTGGTAGCTGAAAAGTCGACGGAATAACATCATCGATCAAATCCAGCGGGCCTTTCGAAGACCCGCTGAGTGTCAACTCCAGCCTTAATGCATCCTGACAAGACGTAGAATTGAGGGGCTGCAAAGAGGAAAAGCAGCCTTTGCGATTAGCTTTTACTGTATCGAGTTATATCAGCCACGCAGCAAGAGTCCAGCCTACCGTTTAAGCTGGGCACAGCGTTTAAAGCGCGTATTCAGTATCGACATTGAAACTTGCGAACAATGCGGTGGTAAAGTTAGCATCATAAGTACAATCAAAGATCCTGTTGTCATCAAAAAGATCTTAGATCACGTAAATAAAAATGAATAGCCGATTCTACCGACTTATCAGATACCTGAACCTCATGCGCCTCCACTGAAGTTCAACCTCTAAATAACGACACTTTTCTTATCCTTTGGCATTTTGATTAAATGTTAGAGTCTCACTTGCTCTAACATTATTTAATAGAAAAATCTGGCCTAACAGGTTAACTTTATAATTCAGTTAAAGGCTAAAGCCTCAGGGTTTCCATGGATTTCTGTATGGCCAGAGTCAAAGCATACCATCGATTTCAAGCTTAAATCGCGGTTATAGGCCTTATACTCTGCAGGTAAAAAACCACGTTTAAAAGAGCTGATCTCCATCATTTTCCCTCTCAACGATTAAACTGTCAGCATTATATTCAGTATAGGGTTTAGTGCTCAAAAGGTCATGCAGTGGCAAGGTGAGATCAACACTGCTTACTAAGGCTATGTTGTTATTCATCTGTAGAATCCCGCTGTTTAAACGGGCATTTTTTTCCTGTAATCGTGGCGATGAGGCCAGCGGCTAATAAATATAAAGCTACGCCAAGTAACAATACGGCATGAAAGCCTAGATGTATCGCCAATAGGGTCGCTAAGACGGTGCCTACCACCGATGCGCAACCATTAATGGCCCAGGCCCAGGGGATAAGCTCAGTCTGATTTCTCGCCAAAATAGCCAATGCGGTAGGTAGTGGTAGACCCATTAGAAAGGCCATGGGCGCGATGAATAGAATAATTAATAACACACGCTTAAATAACACTAATCCTGCCAGTGATTGATAGATGAATGGTGAAAAAAGGATCCAGCACAGCATCATCATAGCCAGTAAGAACATTAACTTTCGTAATTGCCGTATCGGCTCTGTGGCGGTTAGCCTTGCGCTTAAACTGCTGCCTATACCGGCAAAAATTAACAAAATAGCAATCACCAAGCTGATGCTGAATAAGGGGTGGCCAACAAACAAGACTAGCTGTTGAATAAAGGCAATTTCAATAAGCATAAATGCAAAACCGATAGATGAAAAATAGAAGAATATGCTGCAGTAACTGCCGGGGCCGGTCGCTGAGAGTGATGAGATAAATGCAGTTTTATTGAACACGCTGGCGAATAAGGGCAAAGCTAGCGGCAGAAGAATAAATATCAGGCTGAAAATTACAGCGGCCAGCAAGGTGGTCAGCAGCATAGGATAGGCCTTATTGATTAATGCGGCACCGCCAAATGCTTTTAAATGAGATAACTCCTCAGCCGTTGACCATTTAAAAAAATGATAGAAATAGGGTTTATTATCCGTGGCGGGCTGAATGTTAAATTTATAGTTTTTTATAAATTCAGCCGCACTTATTTTGTTATCCAGGTTTAACAACTTCTGCGCCGAAAAAAAGTCCGGTGCTTGTAATAATTGATTAACACGATGGCTTTCTTCAGCCTGAATAGCCGGATAATAAACCAGCTCAAAACCCTTCTCCTGGCAGAATTTTTTTGCCTGTTGGATTTGCAGTGCGCTGAAAGCTTGTTTGGCGAGTAACAGGCTGGCCGTTTGCCAGCTGCGAATAAGCATGATATGCCGTTCTGGGTCAGATAAGGCCTGCGTGTTTAACATATTGACGACGCTATTCAGCAGTTTTAATCCGCTCTTGGCTGGCAGGCTTAATTGATGATTGATGCTCAGCAGGCCGTTGGCTGAGAGCTTATCCCAGTATTGCTCTAGCGCCTCAGTGGTTAGATTATATTGCGGGCTTAGGCTGTTAAGCCCCAGTGTTCCTGCCTGTGTCGCGCCATCCATGGACAGCTGTATTAACGAGTATTTGACCGGGGTTTCCTGCATAAATGCGCGGTTATCACCGTGCTGCAGCTTGATACGCTGTTGCAGTAAAGGCCAGTTGATATAGTCGCTGTAGTCGTCTTTAAATAGCTTGATCAGTTGCTGGTTTTTTTCGCTAACGGTAATTGGATATGGGCTTAAATAATAGGCCTGTAATAAGCGTGCATGATCCAGGTCCATTAACACTATATGTCCATAGGCCTTGGGTTTTTGTAGTTTATAAGCCAGAGCCGAAGTTAAAAAATGCAGATAATTGTAGTGGCTTTTATCCGTCTGGAATTGCAGCAACACCCCGGCCGCCATGCCATCAATAAACAGGCCTTTTTGCAATGGCAAAGCTTGTTGATAATATAAACTTAAACCTGAGGCATGGCGTAATGGCACAATGGGACTGTTGACCACGGCAAGGCTGGCTAAGGGGCTGTGTTTTTCTTTTTCGATGATGGCCCCTGGCAATAAGAGAATTTTGCTTAATGCCTTATAGGGTTGACGTTGTAGCCGGTCAAATTGCGGGCTTAGTAGCAGGGCCAAGGTCGACATTAGCAGGAAAATACAGCTCATTTTTAAGTAAAATCCACCGCGATATAAACGACAGGCAAGGCAGGCGCTGACGGCAATCACCAGACTTAATGCTTTTAGTAAAAAGGCCGGCGGGAAAAAATATAAGGCGAGTATTAATAACGCGATTCCACAAGCCGCACCCAGAAGGTCGCAGGCATAAACATAAGCTATCTGATTAGGGAAACGGCATAAAACCAGGCTTATGCAACAGGCACCGGCTAAAAACGGCAGGCATAATACGGCATAAAGGCCCAGTAAACGGTAAATTTGACTGCTGTCCCAGAGAATCTCAAGCAGATTAAATTCCAGTAGCTGGCTTAGGTAGAAACTTAAGGGAGATAAAATGGCAAACAAGGCATTGCAGCTAATAAACAGTAAAACAAAATGCTTTAACATGCAGCGCTGAAAAATACTGATTAAAACCCCGCTGATGCCATGGCCAAATAATGCCAGGCTGATCACCATAAAGGCCAAATGTTGCCACTGGATAATCGACAATAATCGCAATAATAAAATTTCGTAGGCCAGTAATGCCCCGCTGATGATAAAGACCGCTGACCACGGAATGGCTAACTCAGTGTTGGCCTTTATCTTGTTCATGGTAATTTAATGTTGTCCGGTTAATGGCACAAATCTCACCGGTAAAACCTGCCGGCTTGTCAGTTCACCTTTTTGGGACTTTTCTACCAGCAATAGGTATTGCACCGAGAAGGGATCACCCACTGGCAGAACCATACGTCCTCCAGGTTTTAACTGTTGCAATAGCGGCGGCGGGATTTGCCCACCCACGGCGGTGACGATAATGGCGTCGAAGAGGGCAAATTCCTGCCAGCCGTAAAAGCCATCGGCAGAGAGAATCTTTATATTATTTATTTTCAGTTTGTCTAAACGTTTGCCAGCGGCATCGGCTAATGGCTGGATGATCTCTATGCTATACACCTTTTTAACCAGCTGGGCCAGGATGGCAGCCTGATAACCCGAACCCGTGCCAATCTCCAATACCCTATGTTCAGGTTTTGGGTTTAACAAGTCCGTCATCAGGGCAACGATAAAAGGCTGTGAAATGGTTTGACCATAACCTATGGCCAGGGGGCGGTTTTTATAGGAAAGCAGCCGTAATGGCAGAGGCACAAACTCATGTCGTGGGACTTGTGACATCGCTTGCATGACCCGTGGGTCCAAGTGTTCTTTATTAATATAATGAACGGTAGATGCCACATCCTCTTCTATGGCCAGAACCATATTTTGGCGTAATGTTTTCCAGCTTAAAGCATCACTGTATTCTTGGCTGATAACGGGCAGGGGGGAGATCAGCAAGAGACAAAAGCAAAGACAAAAAAACAGACAAGACCGTAGGGAATACAGGCCAAAGTAGCCATACATTTTTCTCACCTCCCAATAATGCCATTAAATCGTGGAAGTTCGTGAAAATGAAATGAGTCATGATTTAAGACTTAAGTATAGTGGTAATTAATCACTAGGCAATATTGACTATAGTGATAATAATCCCTGCTTTTTTCTGAGGCATATATGGTTTATGCAATCTTAACCAATGTGCTGGTGTTTATTCATTTTCTATTTATTCTGTTCGCCGTGTTGGGTGCCTGGCTGATATTGTGGAAACGTTGGTGGCAGTTTTTACACCTGCCTGCCGCTATCTGGGTTGTGTATATCGAATTTAGTCATGGCATCTGTCCGTTAACACCGCTTGAAATGCAGTTAAGGTCAGCTGCAGGTTTAGCGGGTTATAGCGGTGGTTTTGTTGAACATTATATAATGCCCATTGTTTATCCTGTGGGATTGACCCAGGAGATTCAAATTTATCTGGGTTTGATTGCGCTGGCATTAAATATTCTGAGTTATCTTCTGGTTTTTTATCTGCTGAAAAGACGCCGCTTATTGAGAAAATCAAAAATGACTTAACACGTTGTCGATGCACATATAAACACGCAGACAGTGCTACGCTTTTTAATAGTGTTTATGAGTTTTAAAGGTGTTGATCATGCATATATTACTCACCGGTGGCACTGGGTTTATTGGCGCATCTTTATGTCATCGCTTGCATGACTTGGGGCACCAGCTTACGGTGTTAAGTCGAAAACCTGAAAGCGTAAAAGCCCTCTGTGGTAAAGAGGTATTAGCTATTCAAGCGTTGTCACAGCTCAGTACGCAGGATGAGTTTGATGTCATCATTAATTTGGCAGGAATACCTATTGCAGATAAACGCTGGACCTCTGCCAGAAAAAAAGCGCTGGAAGATAGCCGAGTGGGCATTACTCATGCGTTAGTTGATTTTATTGGCTCTTGTCAGAAGAAACCGGAAGTATTGATCAGTGGCTCGGCCGTGGGTTTTTATGGCGACTGTGGTGATACCTTAGTGGATGAAGACTCGCCTTTTCATGAAGAATATAGCCATGAATTATGTCAGCGCTGGGAACAGGAAGCGCTGTTGTCATCAAAAAGATCTTGGATCACGTTAATAAAAATGAATCGCCGATTCTACCGGATTATCAGATGCCTGAGCCTCATGCACCTCCACTGAATATCAACCTCTAAATAACGACACTTTTATTATCCTTTGGCATTTTGATTAAATGTTAGAGTCTCACTTGCTCTAACATTATTTAATAGTACAAGCTGGCCTAACTGGTTAACCTTATTATGCAGTTAAAGGCTAAATCCTCAGGGTTTCCATGGATTTCTGTATGGCCAGAGTCAAAGCATACCTTCGATTTCAAGCTTAAATCGCGGTTATAGGCCTTATACTCAAGGGCTGCAATATGTGTCATTGCAGGCTCACGGTTTAGCTAAGTGGTTTTAACCTCAATGCCCGTTCATGACACTTTGGAGTCCTAACCTAGCTCCAATCATACCAACCCTGTTAGTTGTTACTACGAATGGCCCAGCTTAGGCTCCAATGTGTCAAATCCAGTCCTAACACTTCATGTGAGACTGGTAGTTTTAGAAGGCTGCAATGAGGCTAAAGCAGGCTTTGGAATATGGTTATCCTGCTGCAGGTTAAACCAACTGGGGCACTAGCATTTCTTTCTAGAGCCTGAGTTTAAAGCTCACTCATAGGTAGGTCGTCTAATAATCTAGAACAGGTTTTACAATGTAATTCTGTCAATTTGCTAGTAAGCAATAAGCTCTGCGAAAGCCCCGCTCTTGCGGCGAGTACCGGCAACGCAGGGCGTTAGTGCTGTGAAAACCAGCAACGGCTGGACGCCAAAATCAGTGCATCCACTCCCAATTATTACATTCCAGTCAGGTAGGCTGTTTTTGTTCGATCAAGGCATTAAAATGCCTGTCACTAAAAACGACTAAAAACTAATCGCCTACTATGAACAACAAAAAAAGCAACTGGAAAGCCAACGTTGAGCAAAATTTCGGACAACTGTCGCTGTTTATCAGTCGCCATCCGTGGAGCTGTCTATTACTGTGCCTAGTCATTGTTGCCGGCATGGCATCACAGCTGGTCCACCTAAAACAGGATACAAGCCTGGAAGGCTATCTGAAATCCGGCGATCCTGATATTGCCATCTACAACGAGTTCAAGGATGTCTTCGGCAAAGACGAAGTTTTTATCATTACCGTGGCGGTTGACGATTTTTTCAATCAGGACTTTATCGATAAGTTTAGAAACCTGCATGAAGACCTGGAACAACAAGTCCCTTACCTGCAACGTGTCGATTCCCTCATCAATGCTCGCTACACCTATGGCGATGACGACACCATGTACATCGAGGATTTACTGCCAGAAACGCTGCCAGAAGATCCTCAAGCCTATGACAAGCTCAAAAGCTATATCTATAACAGCGACACCTATAAAAACTGGCTGATTTCCGAAGACCGCAGCATGCTGGTTATCACCGTTAGACTATCAGCCTTTATTTTCGAAGAAAACGCTAATGGTGATCTGGAGCAGAAGTACATAGAAGATGCCCATCTGGAAGAAGCGATGGCGACCATAGAACAGCTGATTGAAAAACATCGGGGAATGCTATCGGACGATATTCGCCTGGCGGGTAGTATCCCGATGGCAGTCAAACTGTCGGCGGTGACGAAGCGGGATTTTATCGTGTTCACAGCGCTGGCCATCGTGCTGATCGGTGCCGTACTTTTTATCATTTTCCGCAGATGGTCGGGCGTCTTCATGCCACTGACAGTGATGCTTTTTGGTGTCATCATTACCATTAGTCTGATGGCTATTCAGGGCTCACCCATGCAGGTAGCCACATCCCTCCTGCCCTCTTTTCTATTAGCCGTTTGTGTGGGTGATAGCATCCATCTACTGACCATTTTCTATCGCCAATATGATACCGGCGTCAGCAAGGAGCTAGCCCTGTCTCATGCGATGGAGCATACGGGGCTGGCAATTTTCTTTACCAGTATTACAACGGCAGCTGGCCTGGCCTCTTTCTCGTTTTCAGATCTGGCTCCAGTATCCTCACTGGGCTACTATGGCGCGGTAGGATCTATTGTGGCGTTTGTATTAACCATCACTATTCTGCCAACATTGATTAGCCTAATACCATTAAAACGCCGAGCATTTAAGGAGGACAAAGATACGATACTGCAGCCCATTCTTCACTGGTTTTCTCAAGTCTCGGTTAAACATGCCAAGCCTATCGTCGTCATTAGTGTGCTGTTATTCGCGACGAGTTCCTATTTTGTTAGCCAGCTTAATTTCTCCCATCTGCCCATCAACTGGCTGCCTCAACAGGATGAATTACGTTTAGCCAGCGAAAACTACGATGCCAAAATCGGTGGCAGCCTGGCACTGGAAATCGTCATAGATACCGGCAAAGAACGCGGTGTAAACAACGTAGCGTTTATGCAGAAGTTGAATGAAGTACAGGCACATTTATCGCAATGGAAAGAGCCTACATTCGACGTTAAGAAAGTCATTGCCGTAACCGATATTATCAAGGAAAGTCACCGAGCCCTTAACGGTAACAGACCTGAGTTCTATACCATTCCTGATAATGCAGAGTTGATCAGTCAGGAGTTATTCCTGGTCGAGTTGGACAGGCCCGACGATCTTTTCCAGATGATCGATAACCCGTACCGCAGGGCCAGGATGACGGTTTTGATTCCCATGATCGATACGATTCATATCATCCCGGTTATTGCCGGTGTGAAAGCCTACTTAACGCAAACAATGGCTCCATTGGATGTCAACATCACCTACACAGGCGTAACACCCATATTAGGTTCAACCTTTGCCAAAATGCTTTACTCCACTGCAGAAAGCTATGTCTTGGCAGGCATTGCGATTACGGTGATGATGGTATTACTCATTGGCAGCCTGAAGCTGGGACTCATCAGTATGTTCCCGTCCCTGCTACCCATAGTGATGGTTTTAGCAGTGGTGCAGCTTGCCGGTATAGACCTCGATATCCTGACCATGTTGGTAGGCTCTATCGCCATTGGTCTTACGGTTGATGACAATGTTCACTTTATGCATGGGTTTAAACGGGTATATCAACAAACGGGCGATCCGGCCTATGCGATAGAGCAGACATTGCAATCCACTGGCAGGGCTATGCTCATTACTTCTATCGTGCTCAGTATCGGCTTTTTCATTTATACGCAGTCAATGACGAACAACATGACAACCTTCGGCTTCGTCACAGGCATGTGCATTATTCTGGCATTGGTTGCGACGTTTTTGCTTTCCCCTGCGTTAATGGTGCTGGTTAACAAGACCTGGCACCCTCAGGAAAATGTGAATACTCAGGAAAGCACCAAACAAACTAAGGACAAAAAAGAAACGCTGCTATGACGAATTGCTCGTCTTCGATTAACGACAGTTGAAGGTGGCCATTCAAGTGCCGCCGAGCAAGAACACAAAATAGCGTTTGTGCAACCAATTCACGGGAGCACGAGTTATATACTTCCTTTGCCGATTTAAGATCATCTAGCCTAGACGCTATCACGGGGTTTTCGTCCCTCATCATAAATTAAGAGATTTCATCACCTAGGCATAAAGAAAAAAGCTGCATAGTCATTGTAAAACTCATGCAGTGAGTCATTCTTATCGATTAACTTGGGCTGAGCGAATCAAATGGGTATTTACCAAAAGTAGGCGCTTCAGGCAACATCGAGACCTGCATACACATTTGCACAGCATCAAACACAATAACAGTGGCGAGATTCAGGCTGTGCATTTGACATATATTGAAAGGCCATTTTTTCAACATGGAAAAGTATTCATCAACGTCGACTAAAGCCTCTTTGCGGCCCTAAAAGATATCGGTTAATTAATATGTATTAAAGCTGGTTATGACACTTTGGAGTCCTAACCGAATACCGAGCATATCAATCCTGTTAGTGGTTACTACGAATGGCCCAACTTAGGCTCCAACGTGTCAAAACCAGCCGGTCACATTTTCGATATTTAGATAGATGGTTAGCCTGCAATGAGGCTAAAGCAGCCCTTCGGTAAAGTATAAGGTGTATAATCCCCTATCCTATACTTCCCTGAAGTACAACTTTGGCAGTTTGGTTTAGGGATATAGCAGAATTCATCAAAACAGAATGGAAAGAGGTCTAACTGCATACCCCGTTAATCCAGATCGGTCGCGTTCACTTATTCCAGCCTTAAACTGCTTTCAGCGCCAAAATACTTAACAAATTCATTTCTGTTTTTGCAGCGCAGCTTTTTAAATAAAGCTTTTTTTGCCGCAGCGACGGTTAAGCCCTGGGTAAAATTAGCTAAGACTTTTTTATCAGATTTAAGCACTAGTCCCTGTAATAAGGCTTTCTCTTCTTCGTTAAGTGAATCACCTTCTGCCAGTTTGTAGTCGCTGCAGAAATAATCCATCATTCGTTCAATAAAGGCTGCAAGTTGTTCTTTTATAGCGTTGTAACGTGGTTGCGGTATCTGAGCTTGTTCCGCGCTAATGGTTTCCAATTCTTGGTTTAACTTTGCAATGGATCTAACACCGCCATTAAATTCGGCGTAGATTCCAAAAAAATATTGAATTTGCTCGGTATTGCTGTTGTCGACTTTATTCATATCAAGGAGTTCAGCAAAACGATGTAGCTCATCACCCATTTTGGGTGCTGAAAAAGCACTGGTATCACCTTCTTCTTTTGAAGTGAGTGGTGTGTGGGAAATAAAAGCGAATAGTTGTTTGGCGATGGTGAGGCTATCATCATAGCTGTCGGTATAGAATACTTGCGCTTCGTCATCATAAGCCAGTTCAATATGGCCAAAATGGTCGCGGCCTATATGTTCATGGATAAAGGTTCTTTTAATATCTTTATTAATAAAGGTGGTTTGAAAAGCAAGGTCACGTTGTTTTTCATCTCCTATCCACAGCAATATATTCTGGGTATTGTCGCTTTCAAAAATACCTGTTTCTATGATTGCGGTTTGGTTATTGGCAGGCCACCAATCAATGTTGGCGTCTTGATATTGATAATTAAAGCAACCTGAGGTTATGCCATGTTCAGTTAATAAATCTTCCATAATTTTCTCAGTGATATCTGTATTTGATTCAAGGTTACTACAGAAATAGGGCGTAGACTAACTTGTTCCAAACAAACTACTTTGGAAATTCTATGGCGGGCTGGTGTGTATCAGGAACTGGCATTGAGGTCAAGCACACTTAGCTAAACCGTCAGCCTGCAATGAGGTTTATTGCAGGCCTTCAGAGTATAAGGCCTATAACCGCGAATTGAGCTTGAAATCGAAGGGTTGCTTTGACTATGGGCATACAGCAATCCATGGAGATTCTGAGGCTTAAGCCTTTAACTGTATTATAAGGTTAACCTGTTAGGCCAGATTGTACTATTAAATAATGTTAGAACAAGTGAGGCTCTAACATTCAATAAAAATGCCTAAGGATAAGAAAAATGACGTTATTTAGAGGTTCAACTTCAGAGGAGGCGCATGAGGTTCAGCATCGCCACAAGCTCAATGCCAGCCAACGTTCTCTGAGCAGAATTTAAGTTTTTGAACCCTAACATTAATCGAGTAATGCGTTTTATTCGTCGGTGATCCTGATCAACGATGTTGTTGAGGTACTTAAGCTGACGGATTTTTACGCGCAGATTATTATCACGATTGAACTCTTTTATCCCCCGTTTTTTTGGCCCCACTTTTGTCGATGTTGATTAAACCAGGTTTGCCATTTCGGCCGATGGCCTTGTTCAGCGAACGCAGATATGCCCCGGTGTTACGCTTGGCGGTGAGGAGAATATCAATAGTATTTCCCTGTTTATCGACGGCCCGATAGTAATATTTCCACTCACCTTTAACCTTGATGTACGTTTCATCAAGTCTGCAACGATCACTAGGGCATTTCTTTAGCTTATGAAAGGGCTTATTGAGTTTTGGTTTGTAGTCAATCATCCGTCGATTCATCGTACTATGATAAATTTAAAACACTGTTCTAAGTTATCATTTCTTCGATATTTAGATAGTTGAATGAATAGATTCAATACCAGAGAAGATACTGCAGGATGACGGGTTTTGGAGTCATCCTGCTTCTAAAAGAAATTATTTTTTACTCAGTTTTAGATTTATCTCATTTTAGCAGGAGTCATTATTTTCGAAAAAATAAAATTTAACCGAATTAGTGGTTAATCCTCCTTTTTATTTTTAACTTAAAGGCTTAGGTCATCCGGTCAATATATTTTTTTGAGAGTTATTGACATAATAAATCAAAAATTATCTACGGTTTTTAGATGAGGTGAAATATGAGCATCCCAAACAAATGTCATGAACAATTCTATAATCGCTACATTAATCGAAATGAAAGCTATTATATGGATATACAACAAATAGGTTTTCTATTTTCCTATTTAATTAAACTAAATATGCAATATTATAAAAACTGCTCAGAACGCAATGACTATGAACAATTACTAAATCAGCCATTTGAAAAATCGGACAAATACTGGAAAAATAAATACAGGTTACACTGTAAAATACTATTAAAAAATGTGCATAGTCTAATTAGAAACTGCCCTATATAAGCGAGTCAGTGCCAATCCAAAAATAGGGGGGATTATTCCTCCCGATTTAATTTTAAAGATTAAGCATTCTAGCTGGCAATGCAGCTATAAAAGCCATCCAATTCAAGAAATACCGAACAATTTAACCATATTCAAAACAGCCGAAACTCTTCAGCACAATAAATATGCTACTTCTGGTCATGCTAACCCTTCAAATAAAAACTAACCCGATGATATTCGTGATAAGCGAACAAGGTTGTAGCAGATCACTGAGGAGCAGACAAAAGCTTGGAAGCCATCTTCCTTCTTCCACATTGCCTTACTCGCTCCATAAGCGCGTTTCAACTCGGATATATTACCTTCAAGGCCCGCTCGAAAATTACGCCATCGCTTAAAGGTTTTCTTTTTAACGCCCATCGCTTGATAAGAAATGCTTACACGATGATGAAAAAATACGCGCTTTACACCCAGGTTTCTACCGGCTTCAACATTGGCCTTACTGGCATAACCACCGTCACAAGCTACCGCTTTAGGCAGGCTGCCAAACTGTTATTCATGGGCTTTTACGACGGGAAGAAAACGCTCTGAATCAGCAGGATTGCCATCTTCAATGCCAAGATAAGTAATGAAACCTTGTCGGTCACTGGCCAAATTTATCTTATGGCCATACTGAATATCTCGAAATCCTTTCACTATCAAATCGGTATGTGGTTCAAAAATGCTGACAATATTTTCATCATAAATAACGCGCTGTTGTGTTTGATCAATCACTCTTAACATCAAATCACGATAATGCTTAACGTCTTCCCTCCATTGTACAGCAGCCGTTGTCATAGGTGCTTTATGCAGGACTTTTTTCAAACCACGATTGGCTTGTTTTAATACGATGCGTACCAATTTCAGTAGCTCTGGATAGAGTGCTTATGTCTCTGCATTTTTCGCGTTAAAGATCCTTAAGGGCAGTGACTTGGCAGCCTTTCGTTTATCCGTGAAGCGTATTTTAATGCCTGTTTGATCACGGGTTCTCGCTATGTATCTGCTAATCACCCTGACAGAATCTTCCAGTAATTGACTGTCCATGGGCGGTGCGATATTACACCGGCGCTGAAAGCGGCGGCGGTAGCAGCTGATTCTTAATGCTCAGCTTGATGGTCTTAGCCAGTGGACTAATACAAACTAGAAAGTAATGAAATACTACGTCTTAAATTTCACGCTATGGCGTGAAAACCTCCCAAGAATTGAAAGATAAATTGTCTATACATTTTAAGATGTTTAGCTTTTATTATTCGTTTTATCTTTTGTGATTAGACTTTAATGGGAGTGGAGTAATAGCAGTAAATAGGGGTGTTTTAAGCTGAAATAATGAGCATCAGTGTAACCGGTTTTACCTTGATTTTAACGAAAGTTAATGTCTGTAAAAGTGTTTCATTCCAGCTCTAATGGTGTTGTCTTAATCATCGACTTCCTAGTTTTTCCGCTATCAGCGCAGTATCCCTTTGTGTTCATTTGATAAACCTTTTCAATTTTTTTACAGCCAGTAACGTAACTATCTTTTTTACCCATATGTGTATAAAAACCATTTAAGACTTAGCCCATCTGGCGAATATCTTTCAGGAGTTAAAGTTGATAATTTATTCCTAGGTCATGGCGAAGCAGAAAAAAATAGTAATTCCTCGTTAAATCTTCAGGAGTATTAATACATGAACATTCATAAAAAACCATCAGCTTTAATATCCAAAAGAGCTATTTTTACGCTCTCAACATTAGGCCTGGCAATTCACTCAGCCAGCCTCTTCGCGGAAATACAAACCATCGAAGTAAGTCAAAGTGATTCGGGGGTTGTTAGCAGTTCAAGTATAAGCACTCCATCTGCACCCAGCCGTTACACCGGTAATCGTACCCATATGAAACTGATGTACGACTGGCCCTGGAATGAGTCCGACCCGCAAAAGGACTTTGCCGGTTTCCGCCCTGGCGATTACCATATTTACGTGGTCAACAACAACGGTGTTAAACAAGATGAAGTCCAATACAGCAAATCCCATATAGCCAATACTTCGGATACCAACTGGAATGCAACGCTGGAAAAACATACCCCGTTTAACGTCAGAGCCAGCGGTAAACAAGTCGGGCTGTATATGGGCGAATGGGGCTCGTGGGAGCGCGCCTATCCATCCGAGATGATTGCGGCAAACAATATTACTCACCTCTATTACGCTTTTGTAGGCATCTGTGACTATCAGCGTAACGGAGCCAACGGTAATTCAGGGCTGGACAGTGAATTTGGTGTTAACTCCCGCAATGGCAAAACTATGAAAGCCGCCTGTGGACAGGCCCTGGCGCCCAACTATACCGAAACGCGTACGGCCGATCTGGTTCAGTTAGGTCTAACCGACAAGAAAAATGATTTCGAAATTTCCTCCTATGACTTTATTGCCTTCCCCCACCACATCGACGCCATCAAACAAATGAAACAACAGGCGCCGCATCTGAAAGCCATGTTATCCATTGGCGGCTGGACCCTGAGTGACCCCTTCTACGACATGGCCAATGACGCTAACTACCGACGTATATTTGTCAATTCAGTGGTCGATTTTGTTCGTCAAGAAGGTGTGTTTGACGGTATTGATATTGACTGGGAGTTCCCCGGAGGGAGCGGTGCCACCAAAGGGCTTTCATACGGCTACGAAAAAGATCGTGATAACTTCACTGCGCTAATCAAAGAACTACGCCGAGAATTAACCGCAAATTTTGGTGAGCAATTCGAACTATCGGCAGCGCTTTCAGCTTCACCATCAAAACTGGCCTCCATTGATCTGAATGCGCTGAAAGATGACTTCACCTTTATCAACCTGATGACCTACGATCTTTACGGTGCCTGGGGTAAAGATCCTGGACATCACGCGGCGGCGTATTCCAAACCGGTAGCCTCAGCCTATAACGAAGGTGGTGGTGATATTGTTAGTGATGAACAAGGCCAAACCATTTTAGTAGATGGAGATCAAAAATCTACAACTGATATATTACGGGGTTATAGTGCAGAAGGTGCCATCGAAGCGATTAAAACCATGTACCCTCAATTTTCTCTGCAAAAATTGAATATTGGAGTGGCCAGTTATAGCCGTGGTTGGCAGGCAGTGAAGGTTAAAGAACTGCACGATAAGTTGTTTTGGCACGGCCAGGCTCAGAAGCACCAAGATGGCTATGGTATGGCCGGTACCTTCCAGGTCGGAGTCAGTGATTTTCGCGATGTTTACGATCACAATATGACGGGAAGCGCAGCCAACTTGTATTACGATAATCAGGCCAAAGCTGCCTATACCTGGAAGGAAAGTTCGCGTAGCGGCGGTTACGTAACAGCCACGGTGGAGTCATTTGATAGCCCTCGTTCGGTCATCGACAAGGGGGAATTAATGAAGAAATACGGTTTAGGTGGTGTGTTTGCCTGGGAGGCACAAACCGATAATGGTTTAATTCTCAATGCAATGAATGCGGTAGTCTGTAACCCTTTAACTAATGGAGGATACTACAGTTTTGAACAAAACTACGGCGGTTCAGTGGATACACAAGTTAGGGGGATTGACCAGAATGGTCAGCCTATGTCAGTAGAAGAAACCCTCCAGGAAGCACACACTTACCGTTTCGACGGCACGAAGTATTGTACGGGAGCATCATCTACCTCCAACAGTAATGACAGTTCTGGTAATGGTTCCAACAGCAATGATAGCGCTAACAACAACGCCAATGACAGTTCTGGTAATGGTTCCAATAGCAATGATAGCGCGAACAATAACGCCAATGACAATTCTAGTAATACCCCTGATGACAATGCAGAGGTCACGCAGAATGATCAACAAGATAGCGCTAAGAAGAGTGGCGGTTCCACTGCTCCTATCATGTTTGTGTTGTTAGCTTTATTAGGCGCCTTGCGACGCCGTTTATAAGCGAGATTTATCCCCTGGGTTAGGCCGAAGGTATTTTATTTAGCTACTTTAGATAAAATATCCTTCGCCATGCTTATACCTGTCCCTTCAAGTCATTGCTGAATCAACCGATATCAGCTATCAGCTATCAGCTATCAGCTATTATCCGGGCACATCTGAAAAATTGTCGACATAAGCGTTGCAGATTTTGTCGCTCTTTTACCTGAGAAAGAACACCTGAATGTAAATAAAATCAATTTAAGCGTACTGCTGGGGATAATTCTCTTCAACGATGGTAGACATTATTTTTAGTGTTAGTGATTTTTTCCTTGCTGTGGGGCAAAGGCAATGTGCTAAGTAATAGCACTGCCTTGAATCTGTTTCATGCCTGTATCGTCGGGCTCAACCAGGTTTAAGTAGGGTTTATTGGCACCCTTTTCCAATGCTGGCACTGGCAGGCAGTGCCTCCAACCCGCTATGAAAGCCCTTTTATTTTCAATGGTTCGCTGCGAAAGTTATCAATAACGATTGGAGAAGAGTATAAGGCCTATAACCGTGATTTCAGCTTGAAATCAAAGGGTTGCTTTGACTCTGGCCATACAGCAATCCATGGGAAACCCTGAGGCTTTAGCCTTTAACTGAATTATATGGTTAACCTGTTAGGTCAGATTGACCTATTAAATAATGTTAGAACAAGTGAGGCTCTAACATTCAATAAAAATGCCTATTTATTATCCCAAACAACGGCTTCACCAGCCAACACTTGTTGAGCTGGAAAATCCGGCTGAAGCAGGGAAGTCAGATATTAAAGTGGATAAACAACCCTATCTGCAATCCCCTTTATTACTAGCATTTAAGCTAAGCTCTTATAAGTTCCTACTCATAACTTTACTGGCTTATATACGACTGCCATGAAACCAGCGTTTAAAACCTTAACTCTTATATGTTTACTCTTTTGTAGTCTTCAGGTTTTTTGCGAGGATAAACGCATCATTCGATATGGCATCACCCATCAACCACCGGTGATGATCATTGCCGATAAGTCCTACACCGGTATATCGGTGGAAACCTTACAGTTCATTGCAGAAAAACTTGCTTGGCAGATCGAATATGTTCATTGCCCAAGAAAGCGATGTTTCAGGTTAATGGAATTAGGCCTTATCGACATCATGACCGGGGTTATCAAATCCACAGAGCGTGAGGAATATCTGTACTTTGTTGAGCCACCAATAATTTTTGAGTCTCCTATCGTCTTTTACTTTCCAAAAGGTAGAGGAATCAGGCTTAAAAATTATGCTGATCTAAGCAAGCTGAATATAGGCACGGTGATTGGCCATAAATACTATGGGCTTTTTGATTCTGATCATAGCCTCAATAAAACCATGGTTAATTCCAATATTCAAAATATTAAGATGTTATTGGCTGGGCGTATAGATACATTTATAGGCGGAGAGTTAGATATCAACATGTTGTTAGCTAAAATGGGCAACAGGGATAAACTGGAAATTTCTACTTACCGGATAGATACACCTTTAGACTTATATTACGCTTTATCAAAAAAGTCTTCCTTTATCAAAGATAGCGATAATATCTATTCAGCTCAGAGAGAGTATATCGACTCTGGAGAAGCAGAGGAACTGATGAATAAACACTTAGGGCTTAAACCAAAAATCAGCTATTAATGCTAAGAACTCACCATTGAGCAAACTTTATATTTATTCAAACCGTTTATAACAATGCAAGGCGGAGACTGTATATAGAGATTGAAGCATTTACGCGTTAATGCTTCTTATACTTAACTGGCATGAAATACTATGCTGCTTCTGAATGGCGTCTATCTAAAAACGCCGAGTAAACCTACATCAGCCTAGGTTAAAGCCTTTTACGGTGTAAAAGGCTCTAAGGCAGCCTATAAGGAGGCTTATAAATAGCCTCGTTGGAACGCCTTTTTATTCGTAAAGTCTATATTCAATGACTAAGATGATTATGCGCTAAAGAAGAGTTGATGGTTGAACTGATATTAGCACATTTGGATTTAATCGATGATGCTATCCCACCCGTTTTTCAGTTGTTCAAGGCCCATCAACATAAGTATTTATATAAAATATGAAAATACTAACTGTCTTGTACAGACTTAGACCTGTGGGCATATTTTTCCTAGATATTAGCTGTTAGAGCCACTGGGCATTAACAGAATATGGTATATGACTTATCAATATCCCACGCCAATGGATGCCGTTAATTTATTAAATTACATCAACATTTTGTACGTCATCGATTAAGAGAATTGGCGCTAATGCACTTTATACTCTGCAGAATAACTGCATTGATTAAAGCCAAATACGTTAGCCACGCTCAGTCATTTTACAAAAGCATTCAGAATTAACTGCCGAGCTTACTATTGCCTCACTCCAGTGAATGCGCAGCCACACCTTAATCAAAGTGCAGAGTCAGTCTTACTCGCAGTACATAACGTTATAAGACCGTAATTAAGTCACATGCCACATAGCAACAACCTTCCTGGCCATAGGGCTTACCCCCCCTCTGAAACCTAGGCCATTTGCATTAATGGACTAGGTAATTCGACCAATATCACCGCTTAGCTGATTACGATAACCTTTACTCAAGCTCAAAAAAACAACTTTATCGAGGCAAACATGCAACACCAAATCCTGAACCACACAGCAACAACATTCGACACCGAAAGCGCTTGTATCGATGCCACCAGTATTGAATTTAACGCCGGCATTTATACCGTGGTTCACCTATTAACTCCCGTATACCGAACCCGTAGCCTTGAAGTTGCCGAAAAGGTCAAAGGCCGGTTTATGCGCGGCGAATTACAACCAAAAATACCAACCTTGTTTGCCGTAATAAAGGCTCCTGTGCAAGTCATACGTTAGTAGCAGCCAGAAACCATGCCCAGTAGACAAACTTGTCGATAGACTGCCAGGAAAGTAGCAACAGTAAGATAGATCTGAAAAACATCTAAGGGCCAATTAAAGAGAAATAGCATGAGTATTAAAGAATACAGCTTCACCTTCGCTAAAAACCTCGCAATTCATTATTGTCCTGGCTGCATGTCAGAAACGCGCCTGCATAAACTGAAGCTGACGATGCTTGTTATTACTGTTTTTATTCTCAGGTACCTGATAGAAGATATGGAGTACGTCAGCCTTGCCATTATCGCAGCCTGTATGCTTACGGGTTTAATATCTACACTAACACTGATATTTCTCATGAATATTGCCGAACGTATACATCGCAACCTTTCACCCAAAAAATCTCAAGTATTTGCCGAGAAAAAACAAAGACTAGCTCTAATACCGCAGAATACATTAACGCCGTGTATTCGAAAAATTAAATAACTTACAAAGAAAACCCCGCAATTTATGGCAGTACAAGGCCAAATGGGTTCATCTAAAACCTGTCGATTTCCGGTAATAACAGTACAAAACTGATGCAGCGCTGGTAGGCTGATTTATTGCCACAACGTGCCAAATACGTCATTTATGCCCTGTCTTTGGCGAATGAAGGTATTGCTTACGATGAGTCAGCCTTTTTGCGTTTCAAAAACAATATGCTGCAACTGATTCAGAACACAGGTGATATGGGTATGATTCCTTTGCTAGCAAATAGCTAGCTCTATAACTAAAGAAAGCATGAAACAAAGAATTCGATTTTTGGCTAATGCTTTACAATAAATGTTTAATTTTACACTCTCCAACTTCAGCGCTTTCATCGGGCTAAGCAGGGGAGGTTCAATGATTATCCAATATCGATCGCAGTAAATACGCCTGTTCCGAAATTTGATTTTCGCTATGGGAGCAGTCTAGTACTGCCCGAACCATCTGAGGCGTTTTTTCAAGTTGTTCTGCACTCATTAGATGGCCTATGAAAAGAATCATATATAAATGAGTGGGAAGAATCGCTTTTGCGTTTCCTTTCTATAGAAAATTGTATGAGTGAAATATTGACTAATTGCGGTTTTTTCGTCACAGGAGCATAGTAACCGTGGTCCTTTGGGTCCACTCAATTCATCATAAGCATCATCCACTTGGAGGTCTCTTGAAAGTAAAAGTCGTTGTAAATCCGAAAGCGGGCAACGGGAAAGCACTCACCGCATGGCCTGAAATATCTCAAAAACTGGAAAAGGCCATTGGTCCGTATGATATCGAGTTTACAACAGGCAAACAATCCGCAACCCTAATCACCAGAGATGCCTTAAAATCTGGATTTGATCAAATTGTCTCTGTGGGAGGAGACGGAACGTTCAATGAAGTCTTAAATGGTTTTTTTGAAGAAGATCGACCCATTAATCCTGAAGCAATACTCTCCCTGATCATTCAAGGTACCGGAGGCGACATCTGTAAAAGCCTAGGATTTTCCAATGATACTGATGAAGCCGTCGAACGAATCGCTAAAGGCAAAACCCAAACCTGCGATGTGGGTAAGGTCCAATTCCTTGGGCACTCGGGAGAAATGGAAGAGCGCTACTTCGGAAATATCACCAGTTTTGGCATGGGTGGGCTTGTAGCACAAAACGTCAATCGCTCCACATTCACCAAACGCCTTGGCGCAAGAGCCCCCTTTATATTTTCGATCATCAAAACGGGACTGCTCTACCGCAACAAAAAAATAACCATCTCTGTGGATGATCAACCTGAGGAGGAACACTGCATCCGTAATTTGGTCGTCGCCAATGGGAAATACCACGCAGGAGGAATGAAAGTAGCACCTGACGCCATCATGGACGATGGACTTTTTGACATTGTTGTTATGGGAGACTTTGGGATTATCGATGGGATCCAAAGCATTCCTCGGTTTTACAAGGGAAGCCACCTTTGCATGAAAAAAATAAGCAGTTTACGTGGTAAAACCCTTGAGCTCAAAAGTGAGGCTGAAGTTTATATGGAAGTTGACGGTGAATGCCCAGGGCGATTGCCAGCCACGTTAAGCCTGCTCCCCAAGGCTGTAAAATTAAACGTATAAGTTCTTGTCAAAGCGAGGCTCAGCAACATCACGGAGAAATTGTTCGCCACTTAGCAAAATCGGGATTTTTGGAGCATGATACCGAGCAGCCTTATTTGGACTTGGATGAAACGGATGATAGCGCCATGCCGCACTTGCATGGCAGCGTAATTACCTAGGGCTTATTCAAACTGTTTATAACAATGCAAGGCGGAGACTGTACATAGAAATTGAAGCATTTATGCGTTAATGCTTCTTATACTTTTTTCTGCAACCGTCACCGTGCCATCACTGGCCTTATCTATTGCATGTGCAACAAAGGGGCGCCAATTGCGGTTGCCGGAAATAATGCCTAGCTCAAACGTTACTGGCTCTAACCCTTGGGTAATTGAAGTCTCCCCGATACTTAATTACGCTACCGCTTTTGGCCGCACGTTAAGAGCCCATTCATTCGCCACAATATTATCCGCGAGTTGGCTGCCATTATTGGGTGGGCCTAACTTAACTACCCTACCGATATTATCTATGTGTTTGTAGTCATGTATTGGCATAATAAAATGCCGCCCATGGAGTGCGTAATAAAATGGATTTTATTGGGCATCCTATCAGCCTTATCACAGGTTTTAATTCCGGCATTAATTGACGACGCGGCCACGGTTTTCATCGACATTGCGCTGCGCGCCAAGCCGTGTAAGGGTGTCTTAAGCTTAATAACAGTAGGCCACATAGCATCAGCAGTAGACTTGAAGAGGTAGAGCCGATCTCAGGCACTTTTTGCAGCTGATAGTCCAGCTCGTCTAAATACATGTCACTTTCAGCGGGCGTGCCAGCAAAACTGGGGCTGCTTTCTAATGCACTAAATTCGAACATATTGGTGGTGCTAACGACACTAACGGTAGCGCCAGTAAGGTCATCGCCTTTATAGCGGTAGATAGCGGTAAGGTTTCTATAGTCGGTTTCAAACGAGGTGTAATCCGCCTCGTAAAATGTCGGGCACGGCTTAAGCGTAAAGAAACGAATACAAGATATATCGATGATTTCTGTTTCTTGATCGGTACGCTCAATACGTATTCTATAGTAGCGCGAAGTAAATAACTGCGATGCGCTATCGTCAAAAAGATTAGGGCCACCGAATGCACTATTAATATGCTTGCCTGCGGTGTCATGCATTAATGGGAAGCCCCACTCTATAGTCCAATCTTTTTTATGTTCAGCCACTTTAACACCCCTTGGTGGCAGCAACTGTGATGCTATACCGCTATATTTATCGACAACAACCTTATCGGCATGCCACAGGGCATTATTATTGATCAATATTACAGGCTTGCCCTCTGCATTAGGGCTGAAGTCGGGCAGTTTACCTTGTAGCAGGTTATCGCTTAAGTTTATCGTTTCCAACTTTGTGCCTAAATTTAAAAATACGTTTTCATCAAGGCTGGATTGAATAAAGTTATAGCTTAGGTCTAACTGGGTTAATTGTGGCAGAGTAAACAGCGTATCAGGCACTGAGGTTAGGCGGTTAAAGGAAAGATTAAGCATGTTTAAGCTGCTTAGGTCGGCCATGCTTTCAGGCAGAGAGTCTATTTTATTGTGGGAAATATCCAGGCTTTGTAGTGCCTGCCAAGACCCTATATTGTTGGGCAGCTCAGTGAGTGAGTTATTCGAGAAATCTAAGTTTTCTAATGCAGGCCAAGTGCCGATATCGGGCAATTCGGTTAAAGCATTGTTAGAGAGAAATAAGCTGCGCAATGACAACCAAGTACCCATGGTGCTGGGCAGGGCAGTTAATTGATTGTTGGAAAGCGTTAAATATTGCAGTGATGACGTCATTACATCGGGCAACGCAGTGATGTTGTTATGACTAAGGTTAAGTGTCTTAAGGTTGCTATTCAATAAGCTTGCAGGGATTTCAGTGATTTGGTTGTTGGTAAGAAATAAGTGCTCTAATCCGACTAAGTCACCCATATAACTTGGGATTTGGGTAAGGCCCTTGTTATTAAAGGATAGCGAATAAGGCGTTAAATTACCCAGTTGACTGAGGTAGAAGGTATATTGTTCAAACGCTTCAATGCTTCTGGTATACCAAGTAAAAACCGTTAAATTTCCCAAGCTGCTTATGGGCAGGTTATCGACCCTCTCGCTGTCGATAATAGTTAAGCTGTTTAAGTTATTCATATTTGTCAGCGCACTAAAGTCGGTGTTGTTTGAGTCAATGAGTAAGTCGTTCACATTCAAGGGTAGCGAGCTTAAGTCAATATTATCTGCTCTTAAGGTTAATTCGGTAAGGCTGCTGAAGCCTGAGACAATGGCCGGCAGGGTTAAATTGGAGGCAGCTGTTATCGTTAATCGTTCAATGGATGCTAGCAATGGCAGGTTAAAACTTTGATGTTGCCCAAGATGAACGGTCACCTCTTTTAGTCCCGTGAGCTGGGTAAGGGATGGGGGGATAATGTCAGCTTCATATTGCATCGTCTCAAGGGCAAAAACGGTATAGCTTTCTAACTGAGTAAAAACAGACATATCAACGTTTAAATGTTCAGGGGCTCCGATGCCATGCCTAAGGCCGGTGATATTGCCATTGTCATCACAATGAATTCGATATTTTCCTTCCTTACATTCGAAAACAGTGTCCACGGCTACAGGGCCGTAAAAGTCATGCAATGCAAGCTGCACAGCGCTGTCATTAATGTTGGCTGTTGCTGGCAAGACGGATGTCGCGGCCATTGCGAGTAGGATGCGGCTAAGGTTCTTCATGGTAGGCTCTCTATAAAGGGCTTATTTTTTGTTATTGCCTGATGTTCTAACGCTTATTAAGAGGCGCGACTATGACACAAAAATATAAATTATGGAATTATTTCCATAATTTATAGTGCGGCAATTATGGCAGGTTTTTTTCAATCGGTTCGCCCATATGCGATTAAAATCCAGTATAAATGATCCGCTGCTGACCGCTTCTGACCGCTGCTGACAGCTCCTGCGCCCACGGCATGAGTGCATCCATGCACGTTATTGATCAGATATTAACGCATTTGGATTTAATCGATGATGTTGCCCGCCTGCTTTTCAGCTGCCAGAGGCTCAGATATCGCCACCAGAAGTGTTTTATAAGCTAAACATGCTAACCGCGTCGTACATGCCTAGACCTGTAGGGCTAGATCATATTAATGAACCAGAAGAGCTAGTCCCTCAGCCTATCAATTGCCTGAGCAGCTGGCCCACCAGCAGGGCTAGCAGGCTGATCATTTTGCCGACGAATAGCAGAAATGAAAAATCATTCTACACTTGGATAAGTTAATCATACTCTTCTTAAAGGAATATCTATGTTTAGGATGACCTGTCAGTTTTTTCTGCTCTCTTTGTTGCCCCTGTTTCTGTTGGTTAATCTAACGGCCTGTAACAAATCCGCCGAAATACCTGAGGTCCGCATAGCCATTAACCCATGGCCGGGTTATGAATTCCTTTATCTGGCTGAAACCAAAGGTTTTTTTAAGCAGAATAACCTCAATATCAAATTATTACAGATGGCCTCCTTATCCGATGTGCAAAGAACATTTACCCAGGGCCGCTCTGATGGCATGGCCAGCACCGCCATTGAAGCCGTCTTAGCCAGCAGTGAAAGTAAAGTGCCATTATCTATAGTATTGATTCCAGATTATTCCAATGGTGGCGATATGATTCTCGCAAAAACCGCGATAAAAGACATTGCCGGTTTGAAGAATATGACGGTAGGCGCTGAAATCAGTTCATTAGGTATATTTGTATTAGCCAAGGCATTACAAAAACATGAGATGAAGCTGGAGCATGTGAACATCGTGAATGTTGAGCAGTTACAAGCCTTGGAGAAACTCAATAGCGCAGCCATTGATGCTGTGGTGACCTATCCGCCTTTTGCTATAGATATTCTTAAGGATAAACAATATCACAAAGTCTTTACCTCATCAGAAATCCCCTATGCCATTATCGACACCATCACTATTAGAAGCGATATCTTGAGTGATGATCCCGATTGGCAAAACCGCTTTCATAATGCCTGGCAACAGGCGCTGGATTACAGCAAAAAACAACCTGAAGATGCCTATACAATCATGGCTGAGAGACAGGGTATCAGTCGGCAGGAATTTGAAGAAACCTTGGAGGACCTTCAAATATTATCCAAAGCAGAGCAAAAAACGATTTTGGGTTCGCAGCAGTTGGCCAATAATTTATTGGATATCTGCCAAACACTTAAGGCCATCAATCGTCCTCAACTTGATTGTACGCAGCTGAATAAAGAGATCAGCAGTCAGTATTAAACTATGGCCAAGAGATTCCGCCTACCTTTAAGCAGTAAATTGGTCTTACCGCTGATTATGGGCATGTGCCTGTTAATTATTTCGATACTCCTATTATTAAATAACAGAGTGGATCAATTAATCAGTGAAAACAGCAGGGATCATGCCTTTGAAATGGCTGAAAGTTTTTTACTGGCCATTGAAACAGATAGCTCTATCAGTAATGTTCGCCGCATCGCTTTTTCGTTGGCCACTTTTGACAGTGTCGAAGATCTCTATGTTATCGATAACATCAACCATACAATCATCGCTTCCAACCATAATGCGTTGGTAAAAAAACATATCGATGCGGTGTATTCTGGCTCTGAAAAAGAGCAGTTATTAAAAACGATGAATACTAGAAACAGTGAGTTCACCGTTTCTTCCAGTCATTCATTTTTAACCTTTCCACTTAACTCAGTTAATAAAAAAGGCACGGGTATACGGCATTTCACTTTGGTTATGCATTTACAAGAAAAGAAAATCCATCATTTTTTTAATAATTTTAAAATCGAATTTATTTTGATTTTTGTGGTGGTAGTTATCGTGATATTTTCCAGTTACCTGCTAATTGCCAGACGCTTTATTATCACGCCAATTATTAACTTGTCTAAAACCATACAGCTGAGTAAAAATAATAAAACCCCCTTAACGGTAGAATATGAGGCTAACGATGAAATTGGCGAATTGACTACCGCTTATAATGAATTAATAGAAAATTATTATCTGGTCATCGAAAATTTAACCGAGGCCAAAGAGAAAAGTGATCTGGCAGTTAAGGCTAAATCAGAATTTTTATCCACCATGAGCCATGAAATTCGCACGCCCATGAACGGTATTATTGGCATGGCTCAGCTATTTTTAAAAACCCCACTGAATGAAAAACAGCAGCATTATATTGATACCATTCTGTTATCCAGTACCAATCTGTTGAGCATTTTGAATGATATTCTTGATCTTTCTAAGATTGATGCCGGTAAAATAGAGCTAGAGGAAATTGCTTATTCCCCCAGAGAACTGGTCAAGAATACCCAGCATTTATTCCAACCACTGATATCACAAAAGGATTTGAAAATTAATTATGAGATAAGCGCTGAATGCCCGGAATATACCTTGGGTGATAAAAATCGGGTTAATCAAGTGTTAAACAATTTAATGAATAACGCGATTAAATTTACCCTGGCAGGTGAAATTCATATCAAACTCAATTATGTAGCAAGCGATGAACAACCATTGTTAGTGTTTTCTGTCAGAGATTCGGGTATTGGCTTAAGCCAGCAACAAAAAAGTAATCTCTTTCAGCCTTTTAGCCAAGCGGACTCATCAACGACGAGAAAATTTGGCGGCACGGGCTTGGGCTTATCCATATCTAAACGCTTAATTACGTTGATGCAGGGCGAAATAGGGGTATTAAGCACGGAAGGTAAAGGCTCCACTTTCTGGTTTAAAATCCCATTCCAAGAAGCTGACCCGGATAGTGTAACGTCCCTGGATAAACCGCTTACCGATTCCTCCATTGTTGGTTCAGAAAAAATACTGCTGGTTGATGACAGTGAAATAAATCTCGAAATCGCTAAAACCTTTCTTGAAGAAATAGGCTATCACACTGACACTGTCAATAATGGCCTACAAGCCGTAGAAAGTTATCAGGATAATCACTATGACTTAATTTTAATGGATTGTTTGATGCCTGAAATGGATGGTTATACGGCCACTGAAAAGATTCGATCGCTAGAAAAAAAGGCAGATTCAGATAAGCACATTGCTATTATTGCCCTTACCGCCAGTGCGACAGTTGAAGCAAGACAGCGGTGTGAGCACGCTGGTATGGATGCGGTTTTATGTAAACCTTTTATCGAAGAAGATTTATTAAAAATGGTACAGCTGCATTTAAGCCCGACTCTAAAATCTCTTCATTGATTCCTCTATGTATTAACAAGTATTGGCAGTGAGCTAAAGTTTGAGTTTATTTCCATTAACCCGTGCCAGAGTGGTATTTCACTTGCAGAAGTCACCGCTGCTTTTATAACCACGGACATCCCTGGGGCTTGATGCTGCATGACCGCCAGGGATGGCTTATCCCACCCACTTTTCAGCTGCCTGAGGCACGGCTCTTTATTTGAACCAAAATATACCCATAAAAGACGGATACAGTACATAGAGATTGAACCATTTAACCGTTAATGCTTCTTACTACCTTTTTGGCGAAATCAAGCTAGAACATTCAAGAGGATTATTTTACTGACCTCCATTATCCTCCTATATTAATCAATGACTTACCTTTTATGGGTGGGCGCTAGTTAGTGAAGCTTGCCTTTGTCACTGCGGTGCAAATAACGTATTTCAGGGGCGGATATAACACCGGCTTCACTCATTACCGTGCGTAAGGCTTCCGAGTGGAAAAATGTCTGAGCATGTTCCTCTGTATCCCAGGTAAACAATAGCTCTAAATATTCATCAGAACCCGTGGTTTGAAACACTTGATAAGACAGCTCGCCAGCCTCCTGACGTTGATCATGAAAGTTATCAAAGGCTTGTTTCCAGTGGGCGTAGTTTTTAACGGGGTGAGATACCATGACTGAAATCATATTAAGTTCCTTAGCAATAGTTGAATGACAGTGAGATACATTCAGTTTAGCAATGAATGGAATAAACAGCTGTCCAGCGGTATGGATAATCGCTGAAGAGGCTGTATTAAACGGCAGTTGTAATCTCAATTGACATTAACTATTCCAAAGAATGATATTTTCCTAGTTGGCAGCACACTCTACAGATAACCGTACGGGTATCAGTCATGCACTCGAAATCATTTTTATTGCTAGCGATGATTTGTTCAGCTTCGGGCCATTCATCATCTTCTTAGCTACCCTGGTTTACGGACATTAGAAAGACACGTGCATAGGACAAGATAAAAACAGACAGGTATCAGCCTATCAGTTCAAGTGTCGTAAATGAGGAATGAAAGAAGAGAAAGGGGCATGAAAAAGCAGAGCAGTAGGGGGGATGATTCTTCAAAAGGTATAAAACCTGG
>JABSRQ010000039.1:30808-40526 GCA_013215055.1 Pseudomonadales bacterium
CTGGATGTGATAATAACTTTGAGCTAATGTAGAGTAGCGAGTTTAAACGGCCTTCGTTATTTCAACAAAGCTTAAGGCGTTTTTATGCCTGCATGCGCTGGCTGGTGTATAGTGAATATATCTAAAATAAATTAGTCTGCTTATGCCCAGTGCTATTTATCTTCTTGCTTATATATTGCCTATCACTTGCCTGATGGGTTTTGCTTATGGTGGTTTTTTCACTGCAATGACGGTGATCGTAAGCTTTGGCTTACTGCCTATACTTGATCAGTTTTTTCCGCAGAATAATAGTTATAAAGATCGGGCTTCTGAGTCGCAAATACGTTTTTATACACAGTTGCTTTACTCCAATATATTCTGGGTCTATGGCTGCTTACTTTTTGGCGCTTATCAATTTGATCAATCAGATTTTTCAGCTGTGGAGCAGTTATTTTTAGTATTAAGTTTAGGTATTGTCCTGGGCAGCAATGGTATCAATGTGGCTCATGAATTAGGCCATAGAAGCGGTTTTATCGAACAGCGTTTAGCACTGCTCTTATTATTGCCCAGTTTTTATATGCATTTTTCAATTGAGCATAATCGCGGCCACCATAAAAATGTTGCTACACCGCAAGATCCCGCTACCGCCAGAAAAAATGAGACACTGTATAGCTTTTGGCTCAGAAGCGTTGTTTGTGCTTATGCCAGTGCCTGGTCTATTCAAAGCACCATGCTGAAAAAACAAAAGCAAACTTTCTTATGCTCACAGAATAAGATGCTGATCTATACCATTGTTCAATTGGGCTATGTCATGCTGTTATTTGTGTTTTTAGAGAGCGGCACTGCGGCATTGTTAATATTATCTGGCGTGGTGGGTTTTCTTCTGCTTGAAACCATTAACTATATCGAGCATTACGGTTTATTGCGCAATAAGCGAGAAGATGGCCGCTACGAGCGGGTACAACCCTGTCATAGCTGGAATGCCAATTACACCTTGGGCCGCATTTTTTTATTTGAGCTGACACGCCACTCCGATCATCACTATCTGGCCAGAAAACCCTATTACGAATTGCAGAATATAGAAGGCTGCCCGCAGCTCCCCGTAGGCTACCCCTTAGCCATGTTAATGGCATCGGTGCCGCCTTTGTGGTTTAAGGTCATCAATCCTCATTTAGACTAAGCATGAAGATTACTCCAAACGCGAAATCCATGCCCGCAGATCAGCAAGGTAAACAATAATTAGAAAAGCAGGGCATACGATTAGATAAAGCGACCGCAGCATAGCCCTGTTCATATAGTGCCTGTTTATTGTTGTAAGGCGGGTCAGCTTATTGGTATAAAAAATCATAAAATAGATTATTTTCGGTCTCCCATTCGATATAGAAAAGGCTGCTAGTTTTTTGCATCTTTTTTTTCTCGTTATCCGCGTAAAAAAGGTCGTCTAAATCAATTAATAAGTGTCTATTATCGTGGCTGCGAATCGTGAGTAAGTCTTTGTGGGTTATCTCAATCTCCTTTGTCAGGATCATTAAACCGCCTGATTGCCGTCTGTTTAAAACTTGATTTCTATTGTCTTGGGGCAGTTCTAACTCTGTCGCTTTATTCTTTTGCGGGTGAACTCGGCAATGGGCATGCTTTTTTTTTGCCTATCGCCCTCAATTTACCCCGACTAAATAGATAGCCTGTGCTGTAACAACGCAACAGCAATGATGTTCAGCGCAAAGAAAATATTAAAAGAGGGGCAAAATGAAAAATAGAAATGCTGCGTTTAAAAAAATACGCTCAATATGGTACGACATAACACTGATATTGGCCTGTTATTCACTTTTGATAGGCGCTGTTATCAAGGAGCTAATATGATGCGTGATTCTCATCGAGTCAGAAATTTTTTCATAGTCAATTTATTGTCATTTCCGATGTGATCTTTTGCCGGTGAATGGACTGTCAGTGCGCCTATTCATACACCTAATCTTGAGGTTGTAAGGCCGATGTTGCCGATGTGGCCAAGCTGGCCAATGCCTATATGGCGTTTGGACTGAAGTATGAGAACGGCGATCAATTTTATAAATATCAGGGTTGGTATGGAGGCTATGGTGATGAGCGTGACAGACAGTTTAGTGCTGAAGTTGATGTGCCAGGTAAACCCGATATCAAAGGGGAGTTTGGCGCAGGTTTTCAGATGTACCAAACCCTTCATGCTTTTGAGTTTGGGCATAAAATATTTGAGAAGGGCGGCTTTCGATTATTCGGTACCTTAGGTATACGTGATTATGATATGCAGGTTACTGGCTATGGCTGGTTAGACGCTGATATTGATGGGGAATTTCCGATGTAAACATTGATGGATATCGTGACGGAAAGTTGGAGCAACATTGGACAGAGGCAACCGTGGGTCTTTATGCCGAAGTCGACTTGTCAAAAAATGGCAGTTTTACGCTGGCTTTTATTTTTCTCACTCCTATCTACTGTAAATCAGGTAATTGACCACCAATTAATAAAGTGCCTAGAAAAGCAATAATCGCCTGTTCTAGCTCACAACCACTTTGGCTTTTACCCTGCTGTGGTGTACAGGCCGTGAAAAAATCACCGGTTAACGCATTAAAATCCGTTTGCATATCCTTCTCAGAATTTAACACTAGCTCTTCTGCAACTTTTTTATCTGCAGTTTCGTCACTGACAAGTTGTTGAATTTCATTAATGATATCCTCATTATTGGGGTCAGGCGTGTCAAAAACACCATTGATGCGTATTTGATTGCCCGTATGAGCGCTGATCAGACTGGCTGAATTAGCTGTATTATCGCTTATGCTCACCATGCCACCCCCATCATTCAAACCTGACTGTGTAGCAAGAAGGCTGACATCAGACTGCAATATTATTGATCGCCCATTGTCTAAGCCAGGTGCTGCATTGACAAAAAGATCGATAAGAATATCTCCGCCATCAGCTTCAATACGCACATCATTACCTACACCGTCACCAAACATAAATGTCACATCTAAGCTCGATGAAGTATTACGTAATTGAATCGCTGTATTGCCTAAGCTTTCATGAGCGATCTCATCATCTACCGTATTAACCGATTGCAAGTTAGCCAAGACCTGCAGATCACCGGTCACATCCAATGCAAGCCCGGCTTTGCGAATGCCATTATCAATAATATCTGCAACACTGATAACATCATTAACAAGTACATCACCATCAATCGTCGCAAAAAAATCACCATTGGCAATAGTTACCGCTGAGCCACTGTTGTTCAAATCGGAAAAAATAACATTTTGATTTTGTATTACAAATAGAGATTGTTGATCCGCCGATAAATCAATGCTGTTCACTGCAGTTATTAACGTGGTATCAGCAGCAGCGCCACGGCTAGAAAAAATCAGCTGATCGGCAGTAAAGTTAAGTAGCCTATCACTGTCAAAAATATCTTCAGCCGTTAACTCTAATAATCCAGAAACAGATAAACCGCTATCCAAAAGTATAATATCTCCCCCTGCCAATAACGATAAATCAGCCGCCAGGGTAAAACCACTGATTTGAATATCATTAGCCCCAGCTTGGCTTATGGCAGAAAAACCAGCTGCTACATCAATGTTGATAAAATCGGTACCCGTATTCACATCTAAAATAACATCACCACTAATGCTATTTGTTATATCAATTTTAGCAGCACTGATATCAAATGTTTGCACGGCTCCTCCACCTTGAATACCCGTCGTGGCCGAGAGAATAACCCCGCCATTCATCGCAGAAATATCAGTACCCACACCATCGCTAATATTGGTGAGGCTCGTTACCGAAATTGCATTATTGGCTGAACTATTTGAGAATAAACCATGTGCTTTAACACTATTGGCAGAAACCGCTATCACACCTAAACCCGCATGAATTGTCACCCCATCTAAAACACTAAATGCATTACCCGCGGTTAATAACAGATCGGTATCATTATCAATGGCTCCAGTAATATCCAATAAATCGCCATTGATAATCAAATCATTACTGGCGATCAGGCTGAGTTGACTTGCCACAGCACCGTCTAAATCTGCATTCGCTGCCAGGGTAATATCCGTAGCATTAATTTCCAAATCTCCAGACGTCAGCACCAAACCCGGCATGCTTAAGCCATTAATAACCAGACCATCAGCCTCGTTAACGGTTATTTTATTGTCACCATTATGTTGAATCAGAAAATTGTCGATAGAGGTGTTGAAGATACTATTAGCTGCAGTGCTTGCCGTTCTGACATCTAATGTCGCGGTGGTAAAGCTTAGGCTTCTATCGGAATCAAAAATATCATCGGCAATCAAGGTAATGCTATTGCTGGTGGTCAATCCAGCATCAGGTAAAATAATATTTCGATTGACGGTAAACGTGGCATCTACACCTAAACGGGTTATATTACTGATGGTGATATCATTAACGCCGGTATCGGTTCTTGCCGAGAAAAAATCCACCACATCGATATCCAAAAATTCTGTCTCAGCCCTAAGATCAAAAATTACACTACCACTTAAACTATTAGTAACATCAATTTTTCTGGCTGCCACATCAAAAGCTAATAACGTGCCTGTGGTGCCAAAAATGCCCGTTTTTGCTTCCAGTATTACACCACCGAATGCCGCAGTAACATCGATACCAGCATAGTCTCTGATAGTCGTATTGCTAAATATTGCCACTGCATTATTGGCTGTACTGTTTGACGTTAATCCGGTGATACGCACAGCATCACCATTCACCAGAATTGTAGCGCTGCCTGAATCTACCGATGAGCCAGAATTCACATTAACCAAAGCACCGCTGTTTATTGCGGATAAAATAATATCACCGCCGTTTGAATTAATCGCAGCGTTGGAGTCAACGCTTAAAGAACCATTTACCGACATAAAAAGAAGATTTGTACCGCTGCCGCTGTCAATAATATTGTCGCTAATGATTAGGTCATTGTTAGCCGTTAAACTTAGCGATTGAGTGCCACTTCCTGATAAGCTCACACTACTAGCACTGGGAATAGTCATATTTTCAGTAGTCGTTATAATCGTATTGCCTGCGGCCATCGATAACATTAAAATATCAAGGCTACCGTCATCATTAACAGTGAGATGATTACTGCCTAAATGCTGCACAATGAGTTCATCCACATTAACGTTAAAGATACTGTTGCCAGCACCGGTTGCTGTAGTGATAGCCAGAACAGGGGCATCTAGTGATACAACACGATTACTGTCATAAATATCATTGGCCGTTAACGCTAAGTTGCTACTCGCAGCCAATGTGATATCCGGCAATATAATATCGTTAGCTGCGCTGATAGCCACTTGCGCACCCCAAACGGGTGTATTACTGATGGTTATTGAACCGCTGCCTATTGCAGTAAAATCATCAACAACATTGATATTGAAAAAGTCAGTATCATTAGTGATATCCAGAGAAACCAGGCCGCTACTTGTATTGGTAACATCCAGAGAGGCGGTGCGCACATCAAAATTGAAACCCGAACCTGCATCGGTAATTCCCGTCGCAGCCGACAAAACAATACGACCATTATCGGCTCTGGCATCAACACCAGCACCATCATCCTGAATATCGGTAGCGCTGATTAATTGTATTGCGGTATTCGATGTACTGTCACTGCGTATATTGGTTAATAACAAACTGTTGCCACTGATAAAAATCTGGCCGCTTGCAGCGTTCACATTGGATGTGCTTTGCACTCTCACCTGTTCACCCGCCGCATTGGCTACCAGTGAAATATCACCCCCGTTAGAAAGTATATCGCCATCATCAACATCGATGGTTCCAGTACTGGCCAAAAATAAAATATTACCACCGCCAGAATTAATCACTGCATTGGTGTTGATAACAATCGATCCTGTTGTCGAGGTGAAATTCAAGTGAGTGCCAGAACCCGTATCAATAATATCGCCATCGATGGCAAAGTTAGTGGCACCTGTTAACGTCAACGTTGAACTACCATTGCCATTCAAATTAAGCCCACCTGAAGCTGGAATACTTAAATTTCCAGCTGTCGTGACCGTGACATCCCCAATGCGCATACTTAAAAATAATAAACGGACATTATCGATCTCATTGACGGTTAAGGCTGCTGTACCAAAGTTGGTTAAACTTAATTGCCCTACATCTGAATTTATTATCGTTGCACCACCGGCAAGCCCAGAATGAAATGATAAGGTATTAGAGGTAAGGCTTAAGGTTCTGGATTCATCCTGATTATAAATATCACCACCGATTAAGTTCATGACTTGTGTGTTGGCGATTCCGATATTCAATCCGGCATTGGGAATGATCAAATTATTGATGGCACTTAAAGTCAAATTCTCTACATCAGTAATTGCAGTGTTAACAACAATAGACGTACCTGCATCCAATGAAAAATCCGAAACGGCATCAATGATGTTGATGATAATATTATTGGATTCATTAATGGAAATGTCACCGCTACCGGTATTGGTAAAATTGCCTGTATTGGCGTCAATCTCAAGATTGACAATGCCACTTACGGCCGTTAAATCAACCTCACCACTGGTCACCGAGATATCCAGGTTGGTATCACCGCCATCAAGAATACTGCCGCCTGCTGAGATAATAATATCGTCAGTAGCTGTCGCTCTGGTAGTGGTTAAACCGGTTATGGTTGCATCACCATTAGCATTGATATTAATTTGTCCAGAACCCGCATTAATCACAACACCATCACTGACGACAACATTTCCCGCGGTAGAGAAAATTTGAAAAACGGATGCATTGCCGGTGCTAGTCATATTACCGTTGATGGTGGCCGTTGTATTAGCAAGCAATTGCAAGGTATTACCGATGCCACCACCTAACTGCGCATCGCCATTGAGAGTTAGGCTTCCGCCTGTAGCGGAGATAAACACATGCATGTCATTCACGGAGAGAGCCAAGTTGGAACCATCGATATCGAGATCCAATAATTCCAAATTACCTGTATTAGTTACCGTCGTAGAAAATGCGCCAGAATCACCCACCCGCAAATCCATTTGATTTACATTCGTTATCAACACCGTATCGGCAGTTTGTACCAAGGCCGAAAAAACCAATTCGTTAGCATTCAGCTGTAGCGCATCAGCACCTTTATCAATGATCTCTACAGCATCAAGGCTGATCCTATTGCTTACAGTGATAACGGCATCGGGCAAAATAAGGGTGCCAAAATTTGCCGTCATACTGAGGTCATTGATATTACTAAAGGTACTGTTTTCAAGATTGATCGCCGAGCTCGATAAATTGGGGGAAGTAAAACTTAAATCTCCGCCGCCAGTATCAAACGAAGGGCTGCTAAAAGTATCAACACTAATATCGCCATCAAACGAAAAAAAAGCGATATTACCTCCGCCACTACTGAATGAGACTCCAGTACTGATCGCCGTCCTATCGTCTAAAAAACCAGCGTTAACATTGGTAATACTGATCAGACCGCCGCCCGAATTAATCGTAGCCGAATCACCGATATCAATCAGCCCAGACGCATCAATATCGATAAACCCACCGCCTGTGGTTATGCTACTTGCGGCACCGAAGCCAGCACCATTCTCTGCAGTCACGGTAAGATCACCACCACCGGTATTGATCTCGGTGAAACCATCGGTAACGAAATTTTCTGCGCTATCAAGAACCAAATTAATGCTGCCGGTGCCTGCGCTGCAGATTACTCCACCGACACATATATTGCCTCGTAACCACAGCAATCCATCTGAGCGCAGCGTTAAAGTTGCAGTACTGCCGCCTGTCATCGTACTGGCATCAGTAAGATCAATATCCGTTGAAAGCGTCAGGGTACCCACTTGCCCTGGGTCTGGTCCAACGGGGTTCAGCGGTGTCGCAGTATCAATAAAAACACTGGTAGACTTAAGAAGATTGCTAATCAAGGCTGCTTCAATTTGCGACGAACCCGCGCTAGGTTCCCACGAACCGCCATTAAATGTGCCATTGGCAGGCGCTGCTGAAACCACAATTTCGATATTGCTAGGGTCGATATAAAATGTACCAATAGCACCATCAACGGCCGTTGTATCAACCTCTCCCTGCACCCAGATATTCTTAACACCTGAAACTTCTACAAAACCTCCGTCCCCTTTGCTGCTGCCACCTCGAGCAGTAATAGTGGCGTCTTTCTCAAATACCGTATTTTGAGCAGAGAAGAAAACTACTTCACCGCCATCGCCATGAATACCTGCATTGCTTGTGGTCAAGCTTCCCGCATCAATAAGAATGGTCTCAGAGGAACGCACATCAATACGCCCACCATTACCCGTTCCCTTGCCATCAGTAGATAATTCACCTGCCTGAGCAAAACGCCCTGCAAGAATCACAATGTCACCACCATGGCCGTCTTCTAATGCCGATGCATCAATTCTCCCTTGATTGATCACATCGCCTTCATTGGCGCGAAGAAAAATACGGCCATTAATCTCCTCTATGCTATGGGCTTCAATAATGCCGTCATTATTAACCGCCGTTTGATATAACATGCCACGGGTTTGTGCATCCAATACAATCCGCCCTGCAGTAGCAGATAAAAACCCACTATTTTCAATCCTGCCCAGCCAGCTTGAGCGCGTGGTTAAAATATTCAAGCCATCGGTAAATTCAACCAAAACGGCTTCGGCAGAATGCAGATTAATATTGCCTTGATCAGCCTCAATGTCTCCTTGGTTAATCACCACAGGCGCTAGCAATGCAATATAGCCACCAGTAGCACTATTTAAACTTCCTTGATTAACAATAGATGAGCCTTGAACTGCATCTTCAAAACGATAACGACCGTTAATAAAATCTTCATCAGAAAGGTTCAACGTGCTAGCCACAAGACCGGCCACATTAACTTGTGCATTTTTGGAAAAAACAATGCCTTGAGGGTTTAATAAAAAAACTTGGCCATTAGCACTGATGCTGCCAAAAATTTCCGAGCGTGTGCCACCAATAACCCGATTTAAAACAATCGCATCAGCATTGGGTTGTTGGAATACAACCTTTTCATTGCCAGCAATATCGAAGGATTGATAATTGATACTGAGTTTTTGCGACTGCTGCTGAACATGAAAGGTTGATGCATCTGGATGACTTAAATTGGCCTGTCCAACAGTAACCGTTTCACCTTTTGGTAAAGCTAGAAGGTGCAAGGAAAATACCGAAAGACTAACAAGTAGCAATAAGGACAGAAGCCTTTTATAACTTTTAGAGGGAAAAAGTCTTAAGTAATTAAACATAAAGAACCTTATAAAAAGTAGCACTGCGTGCTAACAAGGAGATTCTAAGTTTTTTAATAATAGAGTTATAAAATTATAGGTCAATATGCTTTAAAAACCGTGGTAAATACCTATTTCCATAGCTTAATAAAAGGTAAACCACCTAGGGGGAGGGGGCATATATGGGCTCCGATCTGCCATACAGCAGTTATCAGAAGTTTGGGTAAGTGTTCGAGGTTCTGATCGTATAATTTTATAGTGGATGATTATAGTGTTGCTTTGATCAGTTGAATTCATCGGCTGAAGTTGCTATTGAATGTTCCAGCAGAGAGTGAGTTTTTTCTCGACAAAAAACATAATTAGAAACAATACATTTTTCTGTAGGTACAGATTCAACAGGTACTTTTCTAGAATTAAATGGCACTAAACAGAACCCGGCCGATAAGCCGACAACACAAACCAGATGATTAGCACTGCAGCTAGGTTGATGAATGAGGTTTATCCCC
>JABSRQ010000399.1 GCA_013215055.1 Pseudomonadales bacterium
TCTGTCGGTGCGACCTCATCTCTCATTCTGGTTAAAATTTGCTGAGCATCTCTATCTTCATGGATATTACCTGCAGGAAAATGATAAAGCCCCGTGGCGCCTGTTTGATTATTATGAAGCACAATTGCAGAGCAGCTTAACAAGCGATCATCAGGAGTTACACCAGTAACCAGGCTGGCTTTACCCAAATTTGGTGTCATAACCGCCTGACCCATGGACACTGAGTAGAAAGGCGCTATGCGGGTGAGTTTCTTTGCAGCCAATGCACCTGACACCTTTTGGCTGTGAGCGCTTAATTAACCCTACCTACACAGCCACTCTGAAAACCTAAATACTATGACCATCCATTTCGGTTGGAGGTCACAGTGGCAAAATCAGATAAAAAAGCATTTTGGCAAAACCACGTTGATACCTGGCGCAGCAGCGGATTAACTCAGACAGCCTACGCTCAACAGAATGGTTTGAGGCTTAAGCAGTTTCATTATTACAAGCGGGCTCTTTCAAAAAAACCTGCTAAACCAGTGCCATCGATCTTACCCGTCTCTGTTTTCGATGATTCACCATCCGATACCACCAGTATGCCCAGTGGTATTACTCTGACTGCACCCGGTGGGTTTCAAATCGAGCTGCAGCCTGGCTTTAATGCCAGTCTACTAAAGCAGGTACTTCGTGTACTGGAGGGCGTTTAATGTTGGACACGAATAATAATCTACAGGTTTACTTAGCACCTGGCGCTACCGATATGCGCAAGTCTATTGATGGCTTAGCGATCTGGGTGTCAGAGATGATGGAGCTTGATCCGTGTTCATCTAGTCTATTTGTATTTTGTAACCGGGCGCGTGATAAATTAAAAATCTTACACTGGGACCGTAATGGTTTTTGGCTTTATTATCGCCGGTTAGAAAAGGGACGCTTCCAATGGCCAAAAGAAAACGTCGATAAAAATGCTATTAGCATGACACGACGAGAGTTAAATTGGCTCTTAGATGGACTCTCTTTGGAGCAGCAGAAAGCACATAAAAATATTTCGCTAAAATGCGTTGCATAAAGACATTTTTTAATGATTAAAAATGTGTTTTTTGGTATGATTTAATCATGATTTTTACTTCTGAAACGCTGCCTAATGATCTTGATCAGTTAAAAATACTGGTCATGGATTATCAGTATCAGATGCTTGAATACCAGGAAAAAGTTAACTGGTATGAAGAGCAGATTAAGCTGTTGCAGCGGCGTCAGTTTGGTTCCTCTAGTGAACGATTCAACCAGGCTGACTTATTTGATGAAGTAGAAATACTGGCTGAGAGTGAAGAATCTGAGGAGCCTGAACTTGACCTACCACCCAAACCCCGGAAAAAGCGGGGGCGAAAAGAACCGCCGGCTCACCTAGAGCACAGTAAGGTGGTTCATACGTTTCCTGAAGATCAGCAAGTATGCAGCTGCTGTGGGACCGCCTTGCATGTTATCGGGCAAGAGTGTCTCAAGCAACTCGATTATATCCCGGCTAAGATGCGAGTAATTGAGAATATTCGTCTGACCTATGCCTGCCATGGCTGTGATGAAATCATTGGCACGGCCTTGATGCCGCCACAGCCTTTGCCCAAAAGCATGGCAACGCCAGGGTTATTAGCCTGGATTGCGGTCAGTAAATATGCTGATCATCTTCCTTTGTATCGTCAGGAAGCTATTTTTGAACGTCTGGGTGTGGAGTTATCTCGTGCCACCCTGGCTCGCTGGATGGTGAAGACAGGACAGTTGCTTAAGCCTTTATTCACTGCTTTGCAGACCGAACTGCTGAGTTTAAAAGTGATAATGGCTGATGAAACGCCCGTTCAGGTACTCAATGAACCCGGTCGAGATCCTCAAGCCTCTTCCTATATGTGGTGTTATCGCAGTGGGCCGCTGGAAGCACCGATCATGTTGTTTCAATATCAGCCTGGACGTGCATCCAAGTATCCAGAAGCCTTTTTAAATGGATTTGAAGGCTTTTTACAAACCGATGGTTTTAGTGTCTACCGTAAAGTCTGCAAATCCATGACTGGCATTAACTTGGTTGCCTGCATGGCACATGCAAGACGAAAATTTAGAGATGCACTGGCCTTACATCCCAAAAAGAAGGGCAAACCCTGCGCTCACTCCCCACCGGGGCGGGCAGCTCAAGCACTAAAAATCATCAAACGGCTTTACAAAATTGAGGCTGAAATTAAAGGAAATACAGCTGAAGAGCGGTATCGAATCAGGCAGGAGAAAAGCGTACCCATTTTAAATGAGCTGAAAGCGTGGCTGGATCATCAGGCTGGTATTGTCTTGCCTAAAACCACCTTGGGGCGAGCCATTCGCTATGCCCTTAATCAGTGGCCCTACTTAATTCGTTATGTTGAAGATGGCTATCTGGCGATTGATAACAATGCAACGGAAAGAGCCATTAAAGCCTTTGCGACAGGCAGAAAGAACTGGCTCTTTGCCAATAGTGTTGCCGGAGTAGAAGCCAGTGCTATCTATTACAGTTTGATTGTCACGGCGAAGGCAAATGGCCTGGAGCCTTATTCTTATTTGAGATATGTACTCACAGAATTGCCTAAGCTAGAGCCAGAGGCGGACATTACTCACCTCCTTCCGACTCATATTAAGCCTGAAGTTCTGAACACCTATCAATGATATGGGTACAGATTCCGCTCACATAGAATGGATGTTTGCAAATAACTGGTGTTGAAAACTCCCCTCCATAATGTGCTTTTTTTCCGTTCTATAAGTTAATGTTATTTTTTTCCATTCTCTAATTGTATTTTTTGGTACCTCTTCTAGTGTTTTTGTAGTGTTTACAAATAATGTTTCACCACCATGG
>JABSRQ010000400.1 GCA_013215055.1 Pseudomonadales bacterium
TGGACCGGCCGGCGCCAAGATCGATATGGAATACAAGATGCTGGGCCCCAAACCCGAGGTACACACTATATGGTGTGTCAGAGGCCTGCGCAACACTATATGTTGTGGATATTCTGTGGATATCCTTAATAAAAAGAATTCGTTAGTGGTCACTTACTTTATGGGCTTTATCTTCTTCGGGCTTAAAAAAAGCAAGGCTTATAATCTTTTTTTTAGAGATTTTTTTTGCTTGATAGTCATTCTAAGCTACGGGGTTTTAGGCCCCAGACACTGTCTGGAAAATCAAGCATTGTCCAGAGCTTATCGCTATTGATTTGCCTATTTTTTTTGCCGTAAAAATGAGCAAAATGGTGGCGCCTAGGCAGAAAGCTCAGTAATCTGGATAAACGCCCTTAGATGTGATGCCTGTGAAACAGATCGAATTCTTTGAAATCAACAACCCTTGTATCGGTGTGTGCCAGAATGGCCCGCGCGGATTCTGCAGGGGATGTTTTCGCTCGCGCGAAGAGCGCCAGCACTGGAATCAGTTGGAACAGGAGGTTAAGCGCCAAATCATTAAAGCCTGTGGTCAGCGCGAACTTCGCGTGCGCCTGGCTAAGCGAGCAAAACCTGTGGCCGCCAGCGATTCATCGCAAAGCGACCTTCTATAGGACGGGGTTGATCGACCGGCGGCTCTTGTCTCTACTGTACTAACTTCTGTGACTGAAGCCATTGCGCTTTAATACTTCTTATATTCACCCTCATTGCTTTACTTAAGACTTGGATCTTAGCGTCGAATCAAACGCTAGCTATGCTGGCATCGAATGACATTACGCCAGGGTTTGATAGTTTTCACTAACTTAACGGGGTATAAATACGCTAAAATAGTGGGATTATCTTAGCTTTGAGCCCTTTATATTCATGACCTCTGCCACAGCCCCTGACAATTTTACTGAACTTGGCCTTATTCCAGCCTTGTTGACTCGATTAACTGAGCTGGAATATCAGCAGCCAACGCCCATTCAAGCGCAAGCTATCCCCTGCGTATTAGCGGGGCGTGACTTAATTGCAGGGGCCAATACCGGTTCGGGTAAAACAGCCACCTTTGCACTGCCGCTATTGCAGCAACTAGACGCCGAAAAATCATTGCCTAGCACAAGCGACAAAGGTAACTATGTTACTGGACTGATCTTGGTGCCTACCCGTGAACTGGCCAAGCAAGTTGCTGACAGCATCAAATCTTATGCCGTGCATTTTAACGGCGCGATTAAAACGGTGGCTGTTTTTGGTGGTGTATCGGCGAATACGCAAATGCTGGCATTACGCGGCGGCACCGATATTTTGGTGGCAACCCCTGGCCGCCTACTCGATTTGATCTCAAACAATGCCATTAAGCTCGACAGGGTTAAAACCTTAGTGCTTGATGAAGCCGATAGGATGATGAGTCTGGGCTTTACTGACGAGCTCTCTGCGCTGTTGGAATTAATGCCAAAGAAGAAGCAAATCTTATTATTTTCAGCGACCTTTCCCGATCAAGTACAGGAATTAACCCAAAGCTTGCTCAACGATCCGGTTGAAATACAGGTACAAAGTGCCGATGCCAGTACCCTGGTGCAGCGCGTTTTTACCGTTAACAAGGGGGAAAAAACAGCCCTTTTAGCGCATTTGATCAAGCAACATGAATGGCAGCAAGCGCTTATTTTTGTCAATGCCAAGAAACACTGTGATTACTTAGCTCAAAAGCTCTCTAAACGGGGTATTGCCGCAGAAGTGTTTCATGGCGATAAAGGCCAGGGCGCGCGTACTCGTGTGCTTGAAGCGTTTAAAGCCGGCGAGATTGATGTGTTAATTGCAACGGATATTGCAGCCCGTGGACTGGATATCGAAAAATTGCCGGTGGTGATCAATTTTGATCTACCACGCAGTCCATCAGACTATATGCACCGTATTGGTCGATCCGGCCGTGCAGGGGAGGTGGGCTTGGCCTTATCGCTTATCGATCATGAAGATTATCATCATTTCAAGGTGATAGAAAAGAAGAACAAGATCCGGCTTGAACGTGAGCAAGTAGTAGGTTTTGAAGTCGATGAAGTTATCGCTGATGAAGTTTCAGATGCCGATAAACCGATGGCAAAGCCTGAAGGCACGGGTAAGAAAAAACGCAAAAAGAAAGCGCCAGTGAATGCCGATATCTGGTTGAGAAATTCTTAAGCCGAATCAGCCGTAGCTTTTCCTTATCCACCATAATGCATCTGCATATGATGATGAGACTGTGGTTGAAAGATTGTGATACGTGGTTTTTCAGCCGTAGTTATTCACCTCCAGTACCGCCTCGCTTTAGCTAGTTTTCACATCTGAATAAGTCGTTAGGCGAGTATGCAGGCATTCATATGATGGATGCTTATGCCTGCAACTTTACAATGAGTTTTTTATGCAAAAACATATTTACTCATGGCTTCTATCGAAACAGCTATGGGCTTTCTTATTACTGTTAATACCCGCCAGTCTGGCCATGGCTCATGGTGTTGCGTTGGGTGATCAGGGTTATCTGCAGGAGGTCACGGGCGTTAATATAGGCCCGTTTATCTATCTTGGGGCCAAACATATGGTCACAGGCTATGATCACCTGCTGTTTCTGCTGGCGGTGATATTCTTTCTCTATCGCCTGTCGCATATCGGTATCTATGTCAGCCTGTTTGCCATTGGGCATTCAACGACCTTGATGCTGGGTGTGTATCTGAATGTGGCTATTAATGCCTATCTTATCGATGCGATAATCGGTCTGTCGGTGGTGTATAAGGCACTGGATAATATGGGGGCCTATCGTCGCTGGTTCGGTGTGCAACCGGATAGCAAA
>JABSRQ010000401.1 GCA_013215055.1 Pseudomonadales bacterium
GTTTGGTAGCCTCCCAGGCGGGCCCGCATATGCCGGCCCCCTTAACCAGTGTGAAGTCGATTGAGAAAAATGCGGCCTGTTTTCGAGAGAACGCGATCAAGGTCGAGGCAAAATATTTTGCACGCCTGGCTAAAACCGAGGTCTCGGGAAATTTAATTGCTCTTTTCCTAAATGAGCAGCAATTAAGTAAGCGTAATGCTCAAATGACAAAAGATTCTGCTGCGTTAACACATGTCGCCGTGATTGGAGCGGGTATTATGGGTGGTGGCATTGCCTATCAGGCGGCCTATAAAGGTAAAAATGTTGCGATGAAGGATATACAGCAGCACGGCTTGGACCAGGGTTTACAGGAGGCAAGCAAATTACTGAGTAAACGTGTTGAACGTGGTCGGCTGTCTGTGGAAAAAATGGCCGAGGTTTTATCACGTATCAAAGCAACGCTACACTTTGCCGAATTAGAAGAAACCCAAATTGCAGTTGAGGCTGTTGTTGAAATACTGGACGTGAAAAAAAGTGTCTTGGCCGAAGCTGAATCTCGACTGGCCGATAACGCTATTCTTGCGTCAAACACTTCCACCTTATCCATTACCGCAATGGCTGAGGCGTTAAAACGCCCCGAACAGTTTTGTGGTATGCATTTCTTTAACCCGGTGCATAAAATGCCGTTGGTTGAAGTCATTCGAGGGGCTAAAACCTCAGATGCAACGATTGCCACAACCGTGAAACTAGCCATTGAAATGGGTAAAACACCGATTGTTGTTAATGATGGCCCTGGATTCTATGTCAATCGGGTTTTATTTCCCTACCTTGCGGCCTTTGATTTATTGCTGCGTGATGGTGTTGATTTTCATCACATTGATAAGGTCATGGAAAAATTTGGCTGGCCCATGGGGCCTGCTTACCTGGTTGATGTGGTGGGTATTGATACCGGCTGTCATGCGGCTGCGGTAATGGCTGAAGGTTTTGAACGTATGCACAGTGATGAAACCACCTCCATGCAACGTTTATTGGCTGAAAACAGACTGGGGCAGAAAAACGGCCTCGGTTATTATCAATATGAGAATGATAAAAAAGGTCGCCCGGTTAAAAAGAATGACTCAGATGCAGATGCTATCGTGCTAAAGTCGGTGTCTCAGAATATCCAAGTAGCAGACGATCAGATTATTCAACGCTTAATGATTCCCATGTGTTTTGAGGTGGCCAGATGCCTTGAAGAGGGCATTGTCTCTTATCCGGTAGATGCCGATATGGGTTTGTTGATGGGCATAGGCTTTCCTCTATTCAGAGGTGGGCCGTTGCGGTATATGGAATCTATAGGTATTGCCACTTTTATTGAGCAGGCTAAAGCTTATCAAACATTAGGTGGTTTATACCAAGTGCCAGACCTGTTGTTGGGAATGGCTCAAAGAGACAGTGTGTTTTATCCTGTTTCAGTAAAGGCGGAGGGGCAAATATGAGCCTGCATATAAAAGATGTTGTGATCGTAGATGCGGTACGTACACCTATGGGCCGCTCACGTAATGGTGTATATCGACATGTAAGAGCAGAAGCGCTATCGGCGGCGTTAATTGATGGCCTATTAACACGTAATGCTGCATTAAATCCGGCCGAAATAGAGGACGTGTTATGGGGTTGTGTTAATCAAACCGAGGAGCAGGGGCATAATGTCGCAAGGAATATGGCGGTGTTATCTCAATTGTCACATTCTACCGCCGCACAAACCATTAACCGGCTTTGTGGCTCTTCGATGTCAGCCTTACACAGTGCCGCACAGGCCATAAGTACCGGTTACGGTGATGTTATGATCGCAGGTGGGGTTGAGCATATGGGGCATGTGCCCATGATGAAGGGTGCAAATTTTAACCCAGGTGCGTCAAAGCATGTGGCTAAGGCTTCGGCTATGATGGGTATCACCGCTGAAGGTTTGGCGATGATGCATGGCATCAGTCGGACGCAGCAGGATGAGTTTGCTGTACGCTCTCATTTTAGGGCTGATGCAGCGCGAAGTGCGGGTTTGTTTGATAATGAAATTATCGCCATGCAGGGGCATGATGAAAAGGGTTTTAAAACCCTGGTTGAGCAAGATACAACCATCAGGGCTGATAGCACGGTAGCGGGCTTGGCTAAATTAAAACCCGCCTTTGATCCAAAAGGCGGCACCGTCACTGCCGCTAATTCATCACAAATTACCGATGGCGCTTCGGCGTTATTGATGATGTCGGCTGAAAAGGCGCAAGACCTGGGGTTAAAACCTAGAGCGCGTATTGCGGCTATGTCGGTATCCGGAGTTGATCCTGCAATTATGGGTTATGGTCCGGTGCCTGCGTCTCAAAAAGCGCTGCAGCGCGCCGGTTTGCAAATGACGGATATCGACATTATTGAGCTTAATGAAGCCTTCTCTGCGCAGGCCATTCCGGTGCTTAAAGATTTAGCGTTATTTGAATTAATGGATGAAAAGGTCAACTTAAATGGAGGTGCTATAGCGTTAGGTCATCCGTTGGGATGTTCAGGTACACGCCTGGTAACAACGCTACTTAATTTACTGGAACAGCGGGACAAGCAGTTTGGCTTGGCGACCATGTGTATCGGCATGGGGCAGGGTATTAGCACAATAATTGAGCGAGTTTAAAGCCGGTAAAAAGATATTTAATCTTTTTACCGCGTTTTTACAGTAAGGGGCTTGCAAGCATGAAACGACTGGTGTTTAATGCGCTCCATCGTTTGAGATCCTGTATCTTGAACGAGTCAAACAAGCGAGAGTGGCGGAATTGGTAGACGCGCTAGATTTAGGTTCTAGTGTCGCAAGGCGTGAGAGTTCGAGTCTCTCCTC
>JABSRQ010000402.1 GCA_013215055.1 Pseudomonadales bacterium
CCAAGCCACTAGCATAGAAATCTTAATACTCTTGACGCAGAGCCTAAACGTGCTAGATTATTATAAAGAAAAGTAATTTTGTCGCTATTTTAAAATGACCAATACAGCGCTAACCGACTGGTCGTTGTCAAACCCGGTAAACCGTATTCACAGGTAGCACAACCTTTAAAATATTCCAGCTGTATGCGGGCGGATATAGCATCGGTAAAGGCTTTTTTTAACTCAACACGATGTAACTGACTGTTATCATCCAAGTTAATTTCCATGCTTTGTCGGTACTGCCAAAGGTTCAGGCTTTCATCACTTAGATACTGTAAATAGATATAGTTTTTACGTAACTGCCCTCTTGCATCGCCTTCGGATGAACTATCCAGATCAATAAATACTTTTATAAAGTCCCATTCCTCAGCACTATAGCCGTGTTCATTGTACAGGTACTCCACACTTAGCTGACCTGCAGAATCAGCCTGATAAGCCACACCAGCTACTGCTTTAAGGTAATAACTTTGTTCATCACTTAAAGGTGTTGTTGGCTGTTCACGTTTCGGATCAGCCGCCAGCTCACCTCGAAAGGTCCAGTGATTACCGACAGCACTACTGATATTGGCAGCCCAGGCAGTTTGCTCATTTTCAGCATGGTAAGTCAGCACAGACCAATCAATATCTCCGGTATAAGCAAGCCTCAATACGCTTTGATAATCACCTGTAAATTCATCATCGTCCAACGCCACCACGTAGGTAGATATTTGCCAGGCCCCAGTATTAAAACTGGCAGAAAGCAGATCCCAGCCTTTAAGTTGTTGCAGGTTATCTTCATCCAGATAAGGCCGGTCTCGATAAGGTCGCAGCATATTGGCGACATTCCAGTTATAACCATTACTCCATTGGGTCTTTACCCGTCCGGCTAAAAACTGCCACTGCAGCGAATCACTTTGCCAGTGAGCATAGGCTTCCAGCACATCACTGCGCTGTTCACTATTGCTGTCGTCTTTATTACCCGTCCAAGCAATGCGTGACATTCCCGACCAGTTAGCGCTCCAGTCAGCGGATAACTCCATATCTAGCGCCAGCTGGGTATTTTTTTTATTGACATCCCGATCGCGCCCGTCGTTGTATTGCTGATAGAAAAGCACACGCGAATCAACATCATAAATTGAATCAACCTGAACAGACGCTTCACCAAAGGGGTCTTCAAAATCAGCACTGACAGCGGGTGCCGCCAGTGCTAGAGGTAATACCAATGCCATTACTATTGCTGACGCAGGCGTACTCAAGGCTGGCATTACTTTGTCAGCGCACTTTTATTAAACAGGCTTTCCGGCAGATCGACGCGCTTTAGATGATCAAAACGCATCCAGGTATAGCTCCCCTCAATTAACGGATTCACAAACAACATCTTGTGAATTTTCTGCTCGCCGTTAACCTCAATAAAGCCCTTGTAAAAGGCAGTTTTCAGTAACTTCCCTGAACGAGCATAGTAATCACTTTTAAGCGGTTTATGCTGCTCTGTTTTATCAATATAAAAAACGATGCGTGGATACGAGGCTTTTTTATTGGTAGCGACCAACTCCAGCTCTATGGCCTCAATACCATCTACTTGGGACTCACCCAATATTGTCGCACTGTAATCACGTGACAAGGCGGTACCCAGAATATCGCCGTTACTGGCTTCCCCCAAAAGCTTTTGGCTAGGAGAAATACGCACCACTTTTCGAGTATTAGGAAAAGAAATCCACATATTATTATCACGACTCAGAATAATGCGACCCTTCTCACGGGCTGGTGCTTCAAAGGTGATATGAGATTTCTCACCTAACACCTGCACCGATACTTGACTGGTTAAGGGCTCACGATTATTTTTGTAACTAACGGTAGTAGTTTTTAAACTAAAGCCGGCATCACCATAGCCACGATAGTCATCAATCGTATTTATCAGCTCTTCTGCAGAAGGCATTGGATCGGTCATTGCCCATAGGCACGGTGATATAAGAGATAAACATAACAATATATATTTCATATTCAAATTTCCTTAAACAAAACGCAATATTTACTGAGTTAGCAATGAAACTGTTTTAACAGCTACTGCGGGTGATATGAGGGAAAACACCAGACCATCCGCATCATAGTTCTCAACTTTTATGCAAAACGCAGCGCTTGATTGATCAATAAACGAGATGCTTTAACCGCTGGATAGATGCTCGATACCACCGCCATCACCAATCCCATCAGAGCAGTTTCTAAAATAATGCCTGACTCAAAAAATATGCGGATAGGATAAGTTTGCGTAGAGCCTGGAGGTGTTGGCATCATAAAGTGGGCTGCGGTAATCACTTCAGCCAGCACATAAGCTATTGCGATACCTGCCAAGCAGCCAATTACTCCTAAAATAAAAGCTTCGGTCATCACCATAAAGACCACGCCACTGCGGGTGGCACCGATAGCGCGAATGGTCCCTATTTCATTAGTACGCTCCATCACAGACATCAACATGGTATTGGAAATACTTAAGGCGACAATAAACAGCACGATCATTTTGATAAAAAAGAAGATGCTGGCGTACATGGCTACGACTTCATGATAAAGCATGGCCAGTTCATCCCAGGTTCTAATTTCCAGCGCTAAACCTTGCTCATCAAAGAGTTGCTCTAGTTGAGCTTTTACCAAGGCAGTATTTGCTGTTTTATCCAGTAGTAAGACCAAGCGGGTAATGTCTTCCGTGTACATCAAATCTTGCACATGATTAAGATTCAAGCGAATCAGGATATTATCCAGATCACGCAAGCCGGTGCTCAACACACCCGTCACTTCAACATCA
>JABSRQ010000403.1 GCA_013215055.1 Pseudomonadales bacterium
TAGCCTGCAATCAAATATAAGGTAAACCTATTAGATCTGTTATTTCTATTAAATAGACGATAGGTGAACGGGCTTAGGTATTTACGAAGAAATACATAAAAGATCATCATTTAATCCCTTCAACTAGATGAATAGCACAGCTGGTGTGCCATGTGACTCGGGCAGTTGATATGCAGGAGGGACTAGTTCTTCTGGTTCATTAATATGATATAAGATTTTTTTATAATGATGGGATTTTTAAGTGTGGCAATAATTTTGACCTTATCACCGCATTTCTCACAGGCTTCTATGTCAATACTAAATACACGTTTAAGCCGCTAAGCCCAGCTTAAACGGTAGGCTGGGATTTTTGCATGGATTTCTCCAGCGTTGGCTTTTTGTTTTGACTTTGCATCAGTGATTTGATTACGCAGTTTATGATTCGGCGCGAACACGCCGTGATAACGTGTGAGGTTGAGTTTAGGCGGGGGAATTAACGCAGCTAGCAGTTTTTTATCGAGTCTTTCAGCTCAAATCCTAGCCAGCTAGGCAGCGAGGATTTTATTTTTGAGATTGAATATGAGGATGAAAATGCAGTAATGACTTCACAGTTGTTTCACATGTCCATCGATGATTTAAAAATGCATGGCAGCGATCAAATCAAGAGTGCTGCCGCTATACTGCTAATAAGCCAGTTAATAGGCGGGGCCATTAGTTGTAATGAGCTTCAGTCTTCGGGGCGCTACTTTCAGGAAGTTTATACGCCAGTATTCAACAGTTATAAACAATATATCGATAGATATTGCCTTCTAGTCTCACAAGTTTCAACTAACCCAGTCCGTTAAATCCCCTTAGCCCATCCTTGATTTGTAATGAAGATCAAGGATGGGAGCCACCACAAAAATAATACAGAAAGTGTTTCCGTTTTTTCATTTATGAAGACTCCGTAGGACAAACTTGCCTGCAAAATGTGTCGCAGCCACGCTGCATATTCTCTGCGATGTGTAGGGTTAATTAATTTCTGAGAACTGAATCTCTATAAATTGTGGAAAATATTCCATAATTTATGTTTTTGTGTATAGTACTACTAGAGCGAGCCAATAATCAGGCTGCTTACCGTCAGGATCTAACGGAAAATATTAGTTATGCAATATTGCAATGGAGGTAATATGAATCAGAAACTTGTTAATGCGGTGGCTATCGCAAGCGGGCTTACTCTCGCAGGTTTTTTAGGGGGCTGTGAATTCAGTTTCGACAGTGACAAATTGTCTTATAGTACGATAGATAAGGATGAAGAAAATCAGCTTCATGAGCGTTTCAAAATCGAAAACTATACGCCGCTGGCGAATGAGGAGGACAACCTTGATGGCGTGTGGGTGATGATCTGGGCCGATGAATTTTCCTCGCAGGGACGCCAGGGTTATTACCCTGTAGCCGCCGAAGCAGCTATAGCCTCTGATGTGACGCTGACAACAAACAGGCAGAGCAGGACGCTTTGTACGATTTCACTGGCCGATGATGTTGCGACGACCGAGCTTGTTGAATACAGCAGTGACTGTGATTTAGCTGAGGGTGCTTTGCGCTACAACATAGCGGAGCAACGCCTTAGCGCCGGCATCGACGATGTTGATCTTCAGGTATTGGGCTTAAAGCATATGCAGGGCAGCATGAATGCCGAGTCTGGAGCAGCTCAAACTGTTTATATGCGGCGTGTGGCTGATAGCGGAACGACGCTGGGCGATTTATCCTTTACCTTGGGCAGCGATACCGATGGTTCACTTACAGTAACGGGATTTACTGAAGGTGAAAATGTTACCCGTATTCACATCCCTGATCTTCCCTATGAAAAAACCTTTAGCCAGTCGTTTGTAAGCATTGCCGCTAATGCTGGACGGCTAGATATCGTTAGTAGGATTAACGAGGATGCCCATCAACACAGTCAGGGAATCATGGAAGAAGAGGTGGTGACTGAAACAGGGACCGAAACACAAACGCTTGAAGTTTGGGATAGCTGGGAATACATGGTTATCGATAAACTCTCTGCAAACTCCAGTAATTTCTCCATTGCTGATAATGCCGTTGTGCTCGAGGATGAGTTAGTCAATGGTGATGAAATACAGCGATTGATGGAAGATAACTCCCTGCAGATCAGTGTTGGCAGCAAGAGCGCTACTGACTTCTCTTTTAGCTTCACGGGCAGTGATATCGACACTGGCATTGCAATATCGGGGCAATCAAACTTGTCGTTTTAAGCTTTTTTCCTTAGCCGGTCATCGTGTCACGGTGATCGGTCTTAGCGTATATATTGTCATTTTATTTCTAAGTTGAAGTCATCCAACTATCATATTGCTTGTTAGCAATGACTAAGCGTTTTGTTTTCTTTATCCAAGGTTTAATGAGGTGGTTTTTCTTACCCGCCTATTATTCGATAATTAAATACATCTCACACAAGCTGAAACATTTTCTATTACGGAATCTGTCATTTTCTATTCATAAAAAGATACTCCTTGAGTTTCCCTGTAATTATTCCTCTGCTTTGAATTAATCTAAAAAAATCACCTCATCATATTCTTTCAATATTTTTTATAGGGAATTGAATGCTGGCTGATCAAATAACGATAATTAATTTACTGTGCTGCGTACTGTTTCAGTACTGGAAGTAAAACCTTCGAAAAAGGAATATATACTATATGAACGCTGGTATTTGGTGCTACATGTTTTACCTACATGCCCTAACAGCTTTGACCATTAACAATTTAATAGAAATAACCGATCTAACAGGTTAACCTTATATTCGATTGTAGGCTC
>JABSRQ010000404.1 GCA_013215055.1 Pseudomonadales bacterium
AGAACAGGTCGCGCGCGTAACTCGCGGCCAGGGCGGCAATATTTCCTGGCAGGCTCATAGACGCCTGGTACAGACAAAATACCCCGACTGCCTGTGTTGATAAAAAGCCTTGGCTAAGATTGAGCAAGACAAACTCACATATAACCGCGATTTCAGTTTGGTGACTACAGTATGGCTTCTCTACGGTAGTACTCCAATCACTGGAAAACCTGAGACGATAGTCTTTAACCGCATATAAGGTTAACCTGTTAGATATGAGTGAATATTAAGCTGTTTATGTGTACATTTATGGCTATTTTACAATTACCGGAGTAGAACATGGCATTTCATGGCAAGGTAGCATTAATTACAGGCGCAGGCAGTGGTATGGGGCGTTTAGCCGCTCAGCGTTTAGCCGCTCAAGGCGCGACCGTTGCAGCATTGGATATTAATGAAAAAGGCCTGCAAGAAACCGCAAAGGGACATGAGAATATTCATATATTCCCGGTGGATGTGACTAATACCGAGCAAGTGAATGCCGTTGTGGCACAGGTGATTAAGCAATGTGGCTCACTGGATAGAGTGATGAATGCTGCGGCGATCATGCCTTATGGGAAAATCATGGAGCATGATACCGCGAATATCCTGCAGGTGATGAGCATCAATTATGGTGGCCTGGTGAATATCACCAAGGCGACATTACCGAATATGTTAGAAAGTGGCGGCGGAGACTTTATCATCTTCTCCTCCATGCTGGGACAGATGCCGGTGCTGTTTACTGGCGCATATTCTGCCAGTAAGTTTGCCACCTCGGCCTTTGCCGAGATACTTGCCCATGAGCATAAAGACCAAGGTGTACGTTTTGCCTGTGTTTGTCCGCCAGCGGTAAAAACCCCGTTGTTACAGCAGGCGAAAGATACTATTTGGCCGAAGATCCTCGATGAAAATCCACCGATTCAACCCGAAGATGTATTGGATTTGATAGAGACCAACCTGGAGAAAAACAAGTTTTGGGTTTTCCCGGGTAAAGGGACGAAAATAGGTTGGATAGTGCGCCGGTTCTTCCCCGATGCAATATGGAAGCATATTCACAAGGTTGAAGGTCAGTAATTCTTTATCTTAACAGTGGCCTGTGCCCAACAGGCTTTGACTGATCTTCAGCCTATCGGTGTCTCTAGCCAATATTGTAAAGCGCATCTGACTTGCTTCGATAAGGTGTTAGTCGCCTCTTATTGCTTTAAGCTTATTGCTTTGAGCTTTAATCAGAGCTACTCACGCCAAGTAAGATTCTTTTAGAATAACATCTCAGGCCTGCCAAGCAGGATTTCTTATAGGCACAGTGGAATGCCCCTCGAAAATTAAAAGACGCCTGCCATAAAATTACTGTAATGCTTGGAGCCATTTTTCAAGACATAGAAAAGCCTGCCGAAGCAGACTACTTTTATTAGGTTTTGAGTTTTTAACAGAAGGTAGCCACTAACACTCAATTCCACAGTATTTGGTAGGACCAGACGAATTCGAATCGCCAAGCCTCGACCATGTAAATCTTGCATGGACATTAATGTAACTATTTAAAGCATACGATTTTACGCGCGTAACAAAGACTCAGAAAACTAACCATACTACAGAAAGACTCTTATGTGTCAGGAACGGGCATTGAGGTCAAGACCACTTAGCTAAACTGTCAGCCTGCAATAAGGCTTATTGCAGTCCTTGAGTTTAAGGCCATAACTGCGATTTGAGCTTGAAATCGAAGGTGTGATTTCTCTATGGTCAGACTCCAAGCCATGGGGAGCTTCAGCTGATGATGCTTGTAAATCTAATCTCAGCTCGGTAGGTATGTATTCGGAATAGAGATAGCCGTGCATGACCAAGGTTTCTAATAGTTTTTTTCAGTTCTTCATCGTGTTCATGAATTAACCGATCAGCTTCTTATAAGGGCGGTGATTTTAATAGAGCTTGAATTTTATCCAGATCATTCCATAGGCCATCAATCTGAATATGAGGTATGGAGAGTACCAGTGCTGACTTTTACAAATATTTTGTTCTTTTTAATCAGGACGTCACTGCGAGCATCATAAAGACCCAAGGTGCGACTGGCATGGGGTATCGCTAGGCGTAATCTGCGTTCTAGCTGTACAGGCGTTTTTATCGAGTTCATCAACTTCAGCAATATGGGCGATAATGTTGAGTTCCAAATCCTTGGCGGCACCTTCAACCTTGATCTTGGCGGCGGTCATAGCGGATACCGAAAAAAATGGCATAAATATCAGCAGTAGCAGCGGTTAAATTAGCGGTAATCCTTCGTACATGGAGGTGATTCAAACGCATAGTTTATAAAACGTTCATTATGCCAAATCTATGTCCTAAGTTCTAAGAATGAGTGCACAAGTCTTCAGCCTAGGTTCTTAGCTGTAAACCTTGTAGTACCTAACAATTTATTTTAGACTCGCCGTATTTCTAGTTATGCTTGATGGATTATTTTATGCACTATGGATTGGTTGCAACACTCTTCATTTCTTTACTCAGTTTAGCCGCCTACGGCGACTCCGTTTGCAGTGTAAGCCCCTGTAATATCGATATTCAATTTACCTCTGGTGGTTCTATTGAGAGCAGCGCTGCTGCAACCTTAACCTTTGGTGAAGGAGGGCAGGTTCATCTTGGTAATGGTGGTAGCTACGAATTAGGTGAATCAGGTGAATCAGGTGAATCAGCTGAGGTGAATCAGGTGATTCACGTGAATCAGCCGTGCGTGTTAACATCATTCTGCTATAGAGGGGTGGCTGCTAA
>JABSRQ010000405.1 GCA_013215055.1 Pseudomonadales bacterium
TCCCAGGCGCTGCGAGGTGCTTAGCTAAGGATAAGAAGTTGCCTTTAAAAGAGCCAGTTATTTACTGGTTTGATGCGTCGGGGCCTGAGCTTCATCATCACTGCTGGAACAATCCAGAACAATGGCACCCATCAAGATGATGAACAGTGCACCGGCAAATTGTTTGATGGCCTCGGCGAAATTATCCATAGATTACATCCTGTAATAATCTGTAGAGCCAGCATGAGCATATTTAAGTCCGTTAGAGTAAATAATTGCCATCGTAAAAACGCCCGTACAAGCCTCTGAGCAGCCCTACCCGCTATATTGGTATAGATTTACGGGTATTTTCCAATGTCGGCGTTTTTAAACGCGGTTTAAACGCTATTTAGCGGGGTATCTCAGCTGTATATTGCCGCTTGCAGTAAAATCAGGCTTAATACCTCCTCTTTGCCATCCGGCAAACCTCCCTGAAAAATCAAAGAAATACTTCCAATCCAGCTTTGCCATCTTTGCAGGCTTAATGATGGCCTATGGCTATTCAAACACTTGCACTCAATCTTCAATACGACACATCCGGCGATTTACCGTCTTGGTTAATGCTGGTTCCGGCCGGTCATATCCAGGGCCGAGATAATCGCTCCTGGATCAATGATCAACCAGAGGCGGTTATTGCCTATAACCGAGCCTTAGACCGCGACATCGTTTTTGATTTTGAACATGCCACCCATTTAAAAGCCAGCAAGGGTGAACTGGCCCCTGCTAGCGGGTGGATCAAAATCTCTGAAATTGAGGTACGTGATGGTGCTATCTGGGGCCGAGTCGATTGGAATGAAACGGGTCGCTCTGCTTTAGAGAGAAAAGAATACCGTTATTACAGCCCAGCGTTTTTATATGACGCTAATAGTGACCGTATTACCGGCATACATCATATCGCCCTCACTAACAGGCATAACCTGTTTGACCTTCCCGCTTTAAACAATCAACTACCCCATGAGGAAAAACCTATGGCACTTGCAGCAGCTCTCGCGCTGGCCCTTGGCTTGAATGCAGAAACCGCAACCGATGACGATGCAGTAACCGCCATCAACTCCATTAAAACAGAGAAAAACACGCTGGCCTTGAATGCTGAGCAATTCAAAGCAGGCAAAGTGGTGCCTATCGAAACCCACAATCTGGCGCTAAACCGTGCTGAAGAAGCAGAAGGCAAGATCTTGTCGATGAATCAAGAAGGTTTAAAAAACAAATCGGAAGCACTGATCAATCAGGCTGTGGAAGATAAAAAAATCGCACCAGCTAACCGAGATCACTTTTTAGGCTTGTGTAGTGATGATGCTGGTTACACGCAAGTTGAAGCCTTGTTAGGCAAAGCGCCAAAGATCATCGCAGACGATACCAATCTGGATGGAAAAAAGGCTGTGCCTGAAAACGTGGCCTTAAACACTGAGCAAGAAACCATGGCCAATGCCTTTGGTAACTCGGCAGAAGATTTAAACAAACACAGTTAAACAGCGGTTAAACGCTAATTAAGCCCCCTTTATATATAGCCGTCGATTTTCAGGAGAAAAATATGCTGACTGCTGGACGTAACACCCCTCGAAAAGATGGTTTTATCATCTCAATCCCAATGGGATCAGGCTCTGAAATCTTTGCAGGTGCTTTGGTTTGCACCAATAAACATGGATTTGCCGTAAAAGGATCAACAGCCACGGACTTAACTTACCAAGGCCGTGCCGATGAGCATGTGATCAATACGGGGGCCAATGGTGAGAGCACCATCATGGTGCGCCGTAAACAAGCCTTTTTATACAAAAACGAAGCGACCGATCTGGTTGATCAATCTGCCATGGGGAAAGACTGTTACATCGTAGACGATGAAACCGTAGCACACACTAATGGTGGGGATACACGTTCTGTAGCCGGTATCGTAATTGGTATCGAGGCCAATGGCGTCTGGGTTGAATAAACCTTAACACTTTCGTTTTACAGCCCTTTATTCATTTGCGCTAAGGAGACTACGCAATGTTAATTAACAAAAACAGCCTTTCTGAACTATTCAGAAATATAAAAACAACGTTCCAAAAGACGTTTAATTCCACGGAAACACAGTGGTCAAAAATCGCCATGAAGGTGACATCTTCAGGCTCGGAAACCAAATACGTTTGGTTAGATAAGTTCCCGAAAATGACAAAATGGGTGGGTGATAAGCAAATCAAAGCGTTAAAAGCCCATAGCTATACCATCACCAATGATGACTTTGAAGCCACAGTAGAGGTGGATAGAAACGATCTTGAAGATGATCAATTAGGTGGTATTAGCATCCAGGCACAATCCGCAGGTGAATCCGCGAAGATGCTGCCAGAAGATATTGTCGATAGTTTAGTCAACGGCATGTTTACGGAAAAGTGCTATGACGGCCAATATTTTATCGATACCGACCATCCAGTCCTGGATAAAGATGGCAATGAGACCAGCGTATCAAATAAAGGGACAAAGGCTTTAAGCATTGCCACACAAGCCGATCTTGCTGGTACCACCCGCCCTGGAAGATACCGCTAGAACCTTGATGACAACTGACCGTTTAGAAGATGGAAAGCCAAATCTATATAAAGGAGCCTGCGAAGTCGTGGTCTGGGATGGTTGGGATTCCGATACAGCATGGGCATTGTTAGATACTCGCAAGATCACCAAGCCGTTTATCTACCAGGAGCGTAAAGCCCCTAAATTAGTCAGCCAAACCGATATGAATGCTGACAACGTTTTCCAG
>JABSRQ010000406.1 GCA_013215055.1 Pseudomonadales bacterium
TTTTTTGTTTCACATGATCTGCCAGCGTAAACTCGGGATCTTCCAACCAATAAGGGTGATCCAGCCCTAACGGCACCTGCATTAAATGGCTGCGTAATACCGGCAACTGATTAACCAGATGGCGCAATGCACGATAAACTTGCTCATAACTGTCCAGCGCCTCATCACCGCAATAACCGTCATATACCGCAACCAACGTGATATGCATCGGGGTGGGGGCGTGTTGCATATGGATAAAAAAACTATCCAACGCACTGAGCTGCTGTTTATACCACGGTGTTTTTTGCCACATGCATAAACCTTTATTCCGATAAAATCCATTCATAGCATAGAACAGATTCTGCGCTTTGTTGCAGGTTTAAAGGCTTTCGCGCATTGCGGGTTTAGTTTTCTTTTGACACATTTTATCGATAGTGAGGTCACTATCCTGGGCTTTTGTAATCAGGCGTTCATAATAATCGTTGAGATGAATGTGAATCTCGCCCTGTAATAAATGATCAAAATCCGGGCCATGAAAATTACCATAGATATAAAAATCTTTAAGCCGTAATACCATCAGCGGCCATAAAGACATCTGCTCTCTAACCATCATGCGGCTTTGGTGATGAATCGCAAACGCACAGAAAGCCCGCTCATTCAACGGCACCCTGGCGAATCGCATTTTTCTGTCCATCTGCGGAATTTTTTCCAGCTGCTGATAATAGCGGTCACGTATCAGACAAATATCTTTACTCTGCTCTTCGGTCTCTAAAAAAGCCATATTCGCCAAGCGCACCACCGCATTAGCACAAGGCTTAGGCACGTCATCTTTAATCAGGAAATGATTAGGCAAAAATAATGCCGATGCAAAAAACATCACACAGACAGCGATTAAGGTTATAGACAACCACTTCGCGCCCTTTTTAACTCGATGCATAAGTCATTCCATTTATGGTTTAACGCTTAAGTATCGACACAGAAAGCCTTACACACAAGTTAAGCAGTCTCTGCAATATGATTGGCAGCAACAAAACCAAAAGTTAACGCAGGCCCAATAGTGGATAACACATAACCGGTATTACTCGCTGATGCGGCACAGTTACCCGCCGCATATAAGCCTGGGATCGGCTGATGGGTTTTATCCAATACCTGTGCATTGTGATCAGTTTGCAATCCACCTTTGGTATTAAAGCAGGATAAACACAGCGCCATCGCATAATAAGGGCCTTCATCAGCCATCGGGAACATTGTTTTATTGGGGTAATGATTGTCCTTGGCTCTTTTAGCGCGCCAGCCCATGCCGGTTAAACTCGCCCCACGGCCGAAATCTTCATCGATGCCGATTTTGGCAAAGCCATTAAAGCGTTGAATGCTCATCTTTACATTGGCACTAAAATCATCACTTAAGTGACAATCCACATGTTGTTGAAAAGGGTGAAGATAAGCCTGCAAATTTACAGTTAACTCATCGATCGTTTTACCTTCAACAATATAGGAAGGCCGCAACCCCGGCACTGCTGTTAAATAAGGCAGATGTGCACTCCACGTGCCCAGCAAGCCACCAAAACGCTGAACCGTACGTTTATCAAAGATATACAGCGCCACCTCTTTACCTTCGCTGCGATACCATTTGGAACGCATGGAATATTGCTTGGATTCGTCATAACAACGTAGGCCGTGCTGATCAACCACAATGGCGCTATCACCATTTAAATGCCAAACATGGGATGAGCCAATAATATCGCCGGCAGCCTGTGGTTGCAGCGCTAACTCAAGCAGGGATTCGGTTTGCCAAATATCACTCATATGGCCCAATTGCACTCTCTCGGCCAAGCCCTGTAAGACCATACCATCAGAAGAAGGACGCGAGGCGCAGCGCTGAACCGGAAAATCAGGCGCATACTGCTTTAACATGGCTTTATTATGGGCAAAACCACCCACGGTGATGATGACATTTTTTGTTTGGTAAGATGACTCAATCCCATTGGCAGATAGTTTAACCCCTGATACCGCGCCTGCGGCATCAAACAAGACTTCTTCAAGGCTGTGTAACGTCAACATCTCGACGTTCTGCTTAGCCAAAAGCTGCCGAAAAACTTTTGTCATTCTCAGGCCCGCGCCACAATAGGAAAATGCCCCTTCATCATTTTTAGTCAAGAAGCCTTTTGCCACCTGCCACAATACTTTAGGCACCATCATCTCAACCAAACCGGATAATAAAACCTTAAAAGACATAAACCTAAACATAAACAGGAAATACAGCATGATAGAGGCAAAGTTGGTTTTGAAATTCACATAACGCCCCACCGGCACATCATTATCTTCATCTTCGGGATGGTAATCAGGTAACGCCCTCAGTAATTCAGGTTCATCAGGCAGGCCCTTAAGCTGCATCAGCGCTTTATTCGCCGCATACGTATCTTTATCCCCGGCATGGTTACGCATAAAAACCAGCTCAACACCGGATGCCTGTTCCAAAAAGTCCACAGCCTCACCGGCACAGGAAAAATAGGTTTCAAATTGTCGATAATCAATTTCGGGAATGCCATTAAATACTTTATTGGCATCATATTGCTCAGGATAGGCATGTTTACACATCCAACGCAGACAACGGGCCTCATCTTCCATGATGCCCATATCACGCAAAAGCCGATTTTGAGGAATCCAGATGCCATAAGCAGAACCACGCCCGGTGCCACCTATCTGCGCCTCTTTTTCCACCAGTAACACACGTTGACCTAATGTCGCCGAACGTAAA
>JABSRQ010000407.1 GCA_013215055.1 Pseudomonadales bacterium
ACGGTTTTGGTAAACATCATCATACCAGGCACGGCCACGTACAAAGGCACCAAAGTTTTTATAATTCATCGATAACTCAGATATAACAGAGATACGATTTTGCACCAGACTGTTTTTACTGAAGTTCTGATTACCATCATTGGAATTATTAATACGGCCTGACTGTGCAGCCTCAGCAAAGAAATTGGGGTTATACATTGGATTAGCAACTGGCCTAAAGTCGCCATTGAGAGGATCTGCAAAAACAGTCTTAAACATACCCGTTTGACCACCAGCCGGTGCTCTTGAAGTTGTATTCTCGTCGCTTGGGCTCTCTAGTCGCATCATCGCGCCGTAAGTTAAATGGTTATTCCACTCCATTTCTACAATGTCTTCACCACTGCCAATGTTAAAGTCGAATGCTTGTGCTGAGAAGCTGGCCATCATGGCCGAAGCCATGATACCCGTTGCAATTGCCGTCTTTTTAAAAAAAGCGGGCTTGTTATCTTGCTTATTCATTTTATACACCTGTTATTATTTTTTAGGCTTTATTCTGATAGTGATTATGCGTATCTACTGACGCGAGAACATACGAATACCAGAAGGTGTAAACACATCTAAAGGTAAAACTTCCATCGATAAGTCATCGTAGGTCTCTTGCTCATTAAGCAATCTCTCAACGGCATAAACATCGCTGATCAGGTCGTTATAAGTCCAGGCTCTGGCATAAGGGCCAGGTAGATTAGGGTTGTAAACCATGGTGGCCATATTGGTACGCCACAAGTTGCCACGGGCATCGTAGTTATCGGCTAGTTGAATAAACCAGGTATCTTCATCCAGGTAGAAAGTACGCTTGGCGTAAACATGGTTAGCACCTTCTTTCAGATTCGCTTCTACTTCCCAAACACGGTGTAACTCATAGCGCATCAGATCAGGGTTCAGGTGATCTTCACCCAGCACCTGATCGTAATCCAGCTCAGGGTTATCCAGGTCATAGTTGTTATATGGAATGTATAGCTCTTTCTTACCCACTAACTTCCACTCATAACGGTCTAAAGCACCGTTAAACATACGACCATCATCAACAGTAATCAGATTACCTGGGCCTGCTGGGGAGTCATAGGCAACAACCGGCGCCCTACGAACACGACGAGAAGCCGGGCTATAGGTCCACGCACCTCTAGGAGTGGCTACCTGATCCAGTGGCTCATGTACCAGAATGATCTCTCCACGCTTACGCTTAGGCGCCAATTGCTCAACCAGCTGATAGCCCACCATGGCTTTCTTAGCAAATTCTTCACGTGTACTTTCTTCATCCTGACCCGGTGCATAAACACGAGTACGGCTTTTGCCCATTGTTGGCTTACCGCTCTTATAGATAGCAGCTTGATCGTAGGTCACAATATAAGAACGAGGCCCCGGACGCAGGCCGTTATTCCACATGACTTCGGCACCATTTTTGGGGATAGGGAAAGGTGATGCACCAAAGGCATTGATTACACCGTTACCACCGCCTACTAATTCAGCACTGGTGGCATTGATGATAGAGTTTTCATTGACGAAATCACGGAATGTACCGTTACGGTGCGTCTTGTAGATAGGCATCTTGTAAGTCTGGGGGTACTTCTTGAACATCGCCTTCATGCCTTCACTTAACTTATCGGCATGCTGCTCGACATTTTCCGCGGTGATAACAAAAAGCGGCTTCTCATCGGCATAAGGGTTGGGCAAATGCGCCGTTGGATTATCGGTAATCTCTTTTGAGAAAACAGGAACTTCACCGGTAAATGCTGGAATAGTGCCTTCAGCATTACCCGCTTTTTCCGCACCAGTAACTGTTAAGTCCTTGCCTAATCGGGCTGCTTCTTCTGGACTTACTTTAGCGGCGGCTGACATAGATATTGTCATTACCGACGCACATAGTGCTGTGGTAAATAGTCGTTTCATAAAACTCTCATTTTTATAAGTTTGCACATATGGCTTTATTTTTATTTGTAGACAGTCATCTGTTTTCACAAATCACCAACATGACTAGATATTATGAATAAACCCGATTTATCTCTATCGTCAGTGCAAGCAGCCAAAAAAAAGAAGAGACGTAAAACCTTTAAAAAACAATAGCTTATATTTTACATTCATGCTGGGAGCATAAAAAATAATAGCGATTCTTCACGGGGAGTCGGGTGATTTACATCTATTAAGCCCAGTTAATCATGGCTTATTACCTGCCATTGCGAGCTAGGTGTAGGCGTTTGACTCGGTGTATTAGCGGCTAAATTTTAATCAGCCTTCCTCAGCCAACAGCTGATATTGCTATTCATTGCTACGACTGTTCTAACAATTTTAGGCTAGATGATCCCACTCACCTTTGGGAGAATCGATAGCCCACTACTAATACAATAAATACCCATAGCAGCACACTCAGGCTCAGCCATGGTTCTATGCATGAACAGAGAAATACCGATGCACAGCAAGTGCTCAACGTTTTCATCAACTGCATGATACGTTCCCTCTTATCTTCTATGGGAATCTGCAAAGGCTAATAGCATTTTTCACCATTGCTGGTGCGGGAAATACGCCTATGGATATAGGCCTATGGAGAGGAGGTAAGACAATGCCGCGATTATAAACATAATCACCGCGCTAGCCTGAACCAGACTGAGTGCTTTAAATTGATATAAAGCTATGTGGCTATGTAACAACTGAAGCAGCAAGCTTAAAATATTGCCGCATCAAAGATCGG
>JABSRQ010000408.1 GCA_013215055.1 Pseudomonadales bacterium
TGGCAGCAGAAGCATTGTTTTTATGCTGGCTGAACAAGGTTTGAAAGTCGGTCGTTACAAGGTCCGCAGCTTAATGAAAGAGCCTGGATTAGTCAGCAAACAACCTGGCGCTCATCGTTATAAAATAGCCAAAGAAGAAAGGCCTGATATACCTAATCACTTGGCCAAACAATTCGAGGCACCAGCGCCTAATAAAGTCTGGTGCGGTGACATTACCTATAGTGTGCCCGGAGTTCAGGGCAAGCATGGATACTTGAATGAACCACAAGTTTACCTGGAATATATTAATAATTAAGAAGGGATCTTGATTCTAAATATCGGGGGCTGGTTGTACAGTCCCATGAGTCTGAGCGGCAGTGACTTACCGTATGCTGGTAAGGTGATGTAACTCGCTGACAACGGGAAGTGAGGCGAACTCGTTAAGCCAAGATGTTTCTCAAGACTAAGCAGTGAACGGATGAAGAACATGAACCGATTAATCCGCATCTATGGGCTGAAACGTCGCCATCGCCTACACGAGTTAACAGGCGATATAGTGCTATAGCGTTATTATATGTAGGGCTAACGCTATCGACTTGTTGAATAATATATATGTGTTCGGCACTGGATAAACGTATGACCACAATTCTATGTTTAAGCACTATCACCTTACAGAACGATAAGGTTAAAGACTGCGATCGGCATCCACACCACTGTGTTTGAGTTCAGGTAGGTAAACCGGGGAAGGTCTGTTTGAATGTTAAGGGAGCATGACTCCGATGACAAACAGATTGGCGGAGCGTTCGTAGTAGTCTGAGATGAGGAAAGCTTATCACATAGCGAAGGGGCGCAGTTTAATGAATTTACGTGTGCAGATTAATTGACTGCAGCGAGGTGAAGACCTTTGATAATCAGTGAAATGCAACGTAAGTTAGCAACATGGACTGCAACAGAAAAAGATCGACGTGTTGACCGTCTGTTGCGTCTTATTAGTCATCCTCAGTGGTTGAGCAAAGCTGCTGAGATTACGCTTTCATCAAAAGGCGCAAGAACCCCTGGCATAGATGGAATAACAAAAAGTCATTTACAGAGCGGGCTATCTGAGTACCTCGATGATATAAGAACTGAATTATTATCTGGTAACTTTCAGCCAGCACCTGCAAGGCGAATATATATTCCAAAAGCCAATGGGAAGCAACGCCCCTTGGGGATTCCGACACTACGGGACAGAATAGTTCAGCGAGCAATGCTAATGGCTATGGAGCCTATTTGGGAGAATGACTTTCATTCTTTATCCTATGGTTTCAGGCCTGAACGCAGTGTCCACCATGCAATTCGAACGGTAAAACTTCAATTAACTGACTCAAACGAGACTAGAGGCCGATGGGTTGTTGAAGGTGATCTATCAAGCTACTTTGATACGGTCCACCATCGGTTATTGATGCGTTGTGTACGCAAACGCATTAGTTGCCAGCGTTTCAATCAGTTGCTTTGGCGCTTTATCAAGGCTGGACATATTGAGCGCAATTTATTTTGTGCTACTAGTGAAGGCGTTCCCCAAGGCGGTGTTATCTCATCGTTACTGTCAAATATCATGCTTAACGAGTTCGATCAATATTAAGATTCGAATTACTTAGGTAAGAAAGTTCGCAAAGATCGCTGGTATTGGAATCATAGTATCAAGATCGGGCGAAAACGGGCAGTTGATGAAAACAGGCAATGGAAGCCGGCGATTAGCTACTGTCGATATGCTGATGACTTTGTCGTCATTGTAAAAGGCAGTAAGCGGCAGGCAGAAGATATTCGTGATCTATGCCGTGACTTTCTGGAAGGCGAGCTAAAACTTACATTGAATATGGAGAAGACCTATATTACACATGTAAATGATGGTTTTGTTTTTCTCGGTCACAGAATTATTAGAAAGCGAGGTCCAAAAGGGAATATGCGTGTAGTCTCAGGTATACCTAAGGAAAAGGCTAAAGCATTTGCGCATTCACTTAGTAAGGAGTTATCAGGTGACTATAGTACTAGCAAAATTGATAAGGTTGAAAAACTCAATCAGAAGCTAAAGGGTTGGGCACAGTTCTACCGTCATACGGACTTTACCGCTATTGTTTACAGTAAAATAGACCGTATCGTTTTCTGGAAACTAGCGCACTGGCTTGCGAGTAAATATCGCTGTAGCGTTAAATCATTAATGATGAAATGGTGCAAAAGGCCAGAGGCGAGTAAAGCTAAGACATGGGTTTTATTTGGTAAAACTGACAGAGGATATCTAAATGGAGCTATTCTTTTCCGTTTGATTAGCAGCCCAAAGATGCGATTTCGTTGGAGACTGCCTGAAATTAATCCATACCTTAGAATTGAAAGTAGAAATACTGTCACATCCCGCTATAACGATGTTGCAATGGCCGTTGGCCATCATTAAATGGAGAGCTGTATGCGCTGAAAGGTGCACGTACGGTTCGGAGAGGAGAAGCAGGGAAATAGTTCGACTACGGCCTGTCTCTTACTCTACTTTGGTCAGGTAGGAAATGGTGTTATTTAGCTGTTGTTATCGACCTCTATGCACGAAGGGGCATAGGTTGGAGCTTATCTGACCACCCGGATACCGACTTGGTTTTGAGCGCTTTGAAAATGGCTTTCATTCAACGAGGAAGCCCCAAAGGCGTGATGTTTCATTCCGATCAGGGCAGTCAGTATGCCAGCCTTCGTTTTAGGCAGCAGCT
>JABSRQ010000040.1 GCA_013215055.1 Pseudomonadales bacterium
TATAATACGCTTTCCTCAGATCGTTGCAAGCGTTTATTTTAATTAGTTTTTAAAGCGTTTGAGCTGTTTTAAAAACTGTGCTTTTACCAACGATGAATTGCGGTAAGTAGCTGCTTGCCCCGTGCCTTACGACTCAGGAGCTGCGCAGTATAGAGATGCGGACTTTCAATACAAGGGTTTATTTCAAAAAGATGTAATTAAATTACTAACGTACTTTTATTGATCAAATTCAGCAAGATATGCTTATTTCGCATACAAAAAAGCCCGCAAAAGCGGGCTTCAAAATCACATGACCCGGACTATGCCAAAGCCATCCTGCGTATATCCGCTAACAATGCATTCAGATAAACCATAAACCCACCTGCATCTGCGCCATTTACAGCCCTATGATCATAACTTAACGAGATAGGTAACATCTTACGCGGCTCAAACTCAGAACCATTCCAGCGCGGCTTAACATCCAACTTAGACACACCAAGAATTGCAACTTCTGGCACATTCACGATCGGCGTAAAACCTGTACCGCCCATAGAGCCCAGACTGGAGATCGTAAACGTTCCCCCTTGCATCTCAGCAGGCTTTAACTTTCTATCTTTCGCCTTTTTAGCCAGTTCGGCTGTCTCTGCTGCCAATTCAAATATCGATTTTTTATCGACATCACGAATGACTGGCACCATCAAACCCGCCGGCGTCGCCACAGCAAAACCTATATGCACATAGTTTTTGTAGACAATATTCTCACCATCGGCATGCAAAGAAGCATTTAACAAAGGGTTAGCCTTTAATGCCATTGCACAAGCCTTTAGCAGGAATGGCAGAGGTGTAACCTTCACACCCGCTCGCTCGGCCTCAGGCTTCAATGATTTACGGAATTCTTCCAAGTCCGTGATATCAACATCATCAAAGGCGGTGACATGCGGCACATTTAACCAGCTGCGATGCATATTTGCAGCCGTCAACTTGTGCATCTTGCTCATTTTCTCGATGGTAACATCACCAAATTTCGAGAAATCCACCTCTGGCACCAGCGGAATACCAGAACCCGCTACCGCTGCAACCTTAGGTGCTTTATTTGATATTGCCGATTTAATAAAGGCTTTTACATCATCCTTTTGAATGCGACCACGAGGCCCAGAACCTGGCACCAACGCTAAATCTAACCCCACCTCCCTTGCCATCTTACGAACAGACGGCCCGGCATAGACTTCACCCGTAGGGCGATTTTCTGTCATACCCGTTACAGGCTGATGCGCTTCACTTACTTGCTTGGGTTCGGTTATTTTCTGCTTGGCATCAGCCGCAGGTGTTGGCATATCCACTGGAGCAGGTGTGGAAGCTGCCGCCCCCGCTACCTTCAACATAAGAATGGCGTCACCTTCACCGGCTTGATCACCCTCTTTAATCATTATGGATTCAACCACACCCGATTTCGGTGCAGGCACCTCCATCGATGCTTTATCGGTCTCCATCACGATAAGAGAATCGCCTTCTTCGACAGTGTCACCTACCGCCACACAAATCTCGATAACCTCGGCTTTATCACCACCCACATCAGGCACATTAATCTGCTCACTGGCAGATTCGACTGCAGCAACAGGCGCAGCAGCCTCAACCGGGGCTGGAGCGTCTACAACTGGCGCTGACTCTTGCACGGCAGGTTCTACCGCCGATGCCGTAGCACCTTCAACCTCAAGTTCCAGAATTACTGTACCTTCACCAATGGTATCGCCTTCGCTTACCATCACCGACAATACTTTACCGGCGAAAGGGGCAGGTATATCCATAGAGGCCTTGTCAGTCTCTAATACCAATAATGAATCTTCGGCCGCCACCACATCACCGGCAGCAACACAGACTTCAATAACTTCAACTTCATCGGCACCCCCTAAATCGGGTACCTTAATAATTTCTGTCGTCATTTTATTCTTTCCATTCTTTGTCGTTGTTCAAACTGATCGATTAAAAACCGCAGATGCTTAACATCTGCGAGGATCAGCTTTCTCCGGATCGATGCCGTATTTCTTGATGGCTTTTGCAACATCTTCCAGTTTGAATTGACCTTCATCAGCCAAGGCTCTTAACGCCGCAACAACAACAAAACGGGCATCCACTTCAAAGAACTCACGTAATTTCTCACGTGTATCTGAACGGCCAAAACCGTCGGTACCCAGGGTCACGAATCTCTGTGGAATGTATTCACGCAACTGATTGGTATAAGACTTCATATAATCGGTTGCAACAATAACCGGACCATCCCTATCTTGTAATAATTCAGTCACATAAGGCACCTTAGGAGTCTCGGTAGGATGCAACATATTCCAGTGATCACAAGCCAGGCCATCATTACGTAATTCGTTAACCGAGGTTAAACTCCAGACGTCAGATTCAATCTTCCAATCAGCTTTAAGCATTTCGGCAGCCTTGCGCACTTCACGCAAGATCGTACCAGAACCCATCAATTGAACTTTATTCTTGGCCTTACCAGCACCTTCATCAAGTAAATACATACCCTTAATGATACCTTCTTCACTTCCTACAGGAAGAGCTGGATGGCTGTAATTTTCATTCATCACGGTGATGTAGTAGAAGATATTCTCCTGCTCCACATACATACGCTGCAAACCATTTTGAATAATTACCGCCAACTCATAACCGTAAGTTGGGTCGTATGATACGCAGTTTGGAATCATATTTGCCATCAGATGAGAATGACCATCTTGATGCTGCAAACCTTCACCATTCAATGTTGTACGTCCTGCCGTACCACCGATCAGGAATCCACGCGCCTGCATATCGCCAGCCGCCCAGATTAAATCCATCACTCGCTGGAAACCAAACATCGAATAGAATACGTAGAACGGCACCATCGTGACGCCAGAGTTAGCAAAAGACGTTGCCTGGGCTATCCACGCAGACGTTGCACCGGACTCATTAATGCCCTCTTCCATGATCTGACCTTGCTCAGATTCTTTGTAATACATAATCTGATCGGAATCATGCGGGGTATAAATCTGACCCTGCGCCGAATAAATACCTAATTGACGGAACATACCTTCCATGCCGAAGGTACGTGCCTCATCAGGAATGATAGGGACTATTCTATCACCCATTTTTTTGTCTTTGGCCAGCGTAGAAAGAATACGTACAAACGCCATGGTGGAAGACACTTCACGTTTGCCGGTTTCTTTCAGCTGAGCCTTAAAGGCCTCCAGAGGTGGAATCTCCAGAATAGGCACATTAGGATTACGTTGAGGCAGGTAACCACCCAATTCTTTACGGCGCGCCTGCATATAGATCATTTCAGGGCTATCAGGTGCAGGGCGATAATAAGGAACAGTTTTCAACTCTTCATCCGACAAAGGAATATCGAAGCGGTCACGGAATTGCTTCAAGCTTGCCATATCCAAAGATTTTAACGAGTGAGTTTCATTATGCGCCTCACCCGCTTCACCGGTACCATAACCTTTAACGGTTTGTGCCAGGATAACGGTAGGACGGCCTTTTTTCTCGTTCGCAGCAGCATAAGCGGCATACACTTTATAAGGGTCATGACCACCACGATTAAGATACATAATATCTTCATCGGTCAAGCCTTTAACCAGCTCTAACAATTCAGGGTATTTACCAAAGAAATGTTTACGAGTATAAGCACCACCGTTTTGCTTGTAGTTCTGCAGTTCGCCATCACACACTTCATTCATACGTTTTTGCAATAAACCCGACTTGTCTTTTTCTAACAGAGCATCCCAATGCCTGCCCCAGACAACCTTGATTACCGACCAACCTGCACCGCGGAATACACCTTCCAATTCCTGCATGATTTTGCCGTTACCACGTACCGGGCCATCTAGACGCTGCAGATTACAGTTGATCACAAAACATAAATTGTCTAATTTCTCACGACCAGCCAAGGCGATAGCACCTAAAGATTCCGGTTCATCACATTCACCATCACCTAAAAAGGCAAAAACTTTTCTATCGGTAGTAGGAATCAGGCCACGTTTTTGCTGATACTTCATTACGTGTGCTTGATAAATCGCTTGAATCGGCCCTAAACCCATAGATACCGTTGGAAACTGCCAGTAGTCAGGCATTAACCAGGGATGTGGATAAGAAGATAAACCCTCACCATCCACTTCAGAACGGAAGCTATCTAATTGCTGCTCGTCGAAGCGGCCTTCCAAGAAGGAGCGCGCGTAGATGCCCGGAGAAATATGCCCCTGGAAATAAATTAAATCACCGCCACATTCGTGATCAGGGCCGCGGAAAAAATAGTTAAAACCTACATCGTATAAAGTCGCCGATGAGGAGAATGATGAAATATGACCACCGATACCCGGGCTACGCTCATTAGCACGCATAACCATGGCTAACGCATTCCAGCGGATTAAAGAGCGAATTCTACGCTCAACAAACATATCACCAGGCATACGTTTTTCAGAACTTACCGGGATGGTATTACAGTAAGGCGTAGTAATCGCAGGCGGTAGACGGGTACCGGCATTAGCTGCCTGCTCGGCCAGATTTTTTAGAAGAAAAGCGGCTCTGCCTCTGCCTGAGTTTTTCATTACAGAATCCAGAGCTTCAATCCACTCCTGGGTTTCTAAAGGATCTTTATCCTCTTGATGCATAATTGCCTCCAGTGGCACAACGGCTTTTGGCCGTTATTTATGTCGTTTTTATATTTGGAAATAAAAAAATCGGCCACATAACAATGCAACCGATTCTTTAAAATTAATGACCTGCTTGTGGCAGATTTGTAAAACTTTTACATATTTTTAGGATTTTTTCAACAAAAACAGGCCTTAAAGGCCTATCAATAACGTCTCACCTCCAAGCGACATAACGAAATAAAACAATATAATTCAATATGTTACATGCGTTTACCGAGAAATATCAGCATCATAATAATTGCAATTTTCGCGACATTTCACCACTACAAAACCTGTAGTTTTTTTACATAAGCCATTAAGCTGCTTACCGATAAATATAACGACCCGCACCTTCAGGCAATGTATTTAACTCAATAAGTTGAAGCCCCTTTGTAGATGACTGTAGCGCCTTGTAAGTATCCGTCCCAAGTAAGTAAGTGCGCTGTGGAAATGCCTTATAATATGAGGCTACCGCACTCTGCCAATCGAGCAAGCTTAATCCTGCAATAATGTCAGCCAGCTTTTGTTTACGATCAAAACCAGTATCCCCCAGCGCTAACTCATACCAGTAAGCATTTGACTCCTGAGATAACTTTTTAGGTGATTCCAATAACTTCTGCACCAAGGCCGCCTTATACTGGGAAAACAACTGTTCAGGCATGGCCGCTGCCGTTTTCTGCGCCCGCACAATAAAAGCCTTGGTCGATTTATCGATATCTAACACCGAAGCCTTGGGAGATTGAACAATAAAGGTCAAACCCGGTACGGTTAACTGCGGATAATAATTAGCAAAAACAATATAACCCAATTGCTGCTGCGTTCTGAGCTGATCAAAATAAGCAGCCTCCAAGGTTTTACCCAAGACCAGCCAATTCGCCTGGGTTGCTAAATCGTTATTCTCGCCTTGCCAATAAAGTAAATAAGCACTGTCAGCATGCTGGCTCGTCACCTGCGTATAAAACGCCTGCGGGGGCAGCTTCAGCACTTCTATCGCCGGCTGCACGTGATTATTGGGCTGTACTGATCCCAGAGCCAGCTGAAAACCCTCAGCCATTTGTATAGCAACAGCCCTATCCACATTGCCATTACTCATCGCCTTGATATAAACATCAGACCAAATGGTCGAAGCCCAGGTATTTACATGCTCTAACGTGATGCCATTTAACTGCTCTAACTTTTCCGATGCATGCCATTTTTTTAAATTCATCTGCACCTGCCAGTTAGCCATGATCTTTTGATAAGGCGGCAGCTTTTCTGCATTCAACAGGCGGCGCTGCAACTCAGATTTAACCCGTTGAAACTGCACCTCAGTAAACTCGGCAGATAACATGCGCTGGGTTAATTGCGCCAGTAATTGCGGCTGCTTATCACTGAAGCCCGAGAGCTTTAACGTCAACCCACGACTATGTGGGTATAAGCCATAACTTAATCCTGCCATCTGCGCCGGATAGACCCATTCATTCAAAGAATCATTTAAGAGTGAGATATACACCGACGTTAACACCGCACTATGCACATCTGCATTCATCGAAGCACTTTGCACACTGTAATAAGCGCTAGATTTGGGTAACTGAAATTTAGCCAGGGGTTTATACCAAAGCTCTAGACCCGGTTTCTGAAGGATTTTCTCGGGCTTTTGTAATGGCTTTTTCACAACCATTAACTGCAAATTTTCTGGCAACAAGTGATTGGGCTGCGGCAAAACAATGGCATCATTAACGCCAGCGGTTTTAATATCATCAAGTAAACGTGTCGGTAGATTCCCTTGCGCATAGGGAGTTTGATAAAAAGGCGAGGTTTGTGTATTGGTGAAACCGTTAGCCACCACCGAGATCATGACATTATTTAAACTTAAACTCGCAAGAATATCCGCAATCAAATCGGGGCGATATTCATCGATCAAATACTCCGCCGACAAGACCTTTGCCGCCGGGTAATAATGCAAGGCATTAGACAGGCCCATCACATAATGAACAGGGTTGGACTGCTCCTTATAGGTAAAACCCAACTGATTAATGCTGGCAATCTCATCCACCACCCACTCAGGAACACCTTGCTGCTTTAAGCGATTAATCGCCTGAAAAACCGCAACAACCACTTCCTGCTGATGATCTAAACCCGCCTGCGTCAAACCGATATTCAACGCAAACGTGCTGCCACCTTGATAATTTAAGGCACTGCCGGCTGACAAACTATCGGCCCAGTTTTTCTGTTTAAGATAACTAAACAAACTACCTTTACCTTCATGCCCCAAAACATGGCCAATCGCCATCATCGGCTTGGACTTATAAAATGCGGTTTGATCCGCCACCGGGAAAACCAGACTCAACTCACGTAAATTTTTCTCCGGTGTAATCGTCAACCAACGCGGCAAAGCACCTGCCTCAAACAGCGGCACATCGATCTCGTTATTCTGCACAGAAAAACCCGGTACCGCCGAAAACATCTGCTTAACCATCTGCTTTAATTCTGGCAAGCTCTCCTTGCCTAAAACAACTAACGACATATTTTGAGCGGAATACCACTGTTTATAAAAAGCCTTTAAATCATCTTTGATGTTATGCCCATCACCATCCGATAACGATGCAACACTGCCTACCGAAAACTTGGTAAACGGATGCTGGGGATTGATCTGGGTTTTAAACACATCCAGATTTCTACGTGCATCATTTTTGTATCGAGCACGATATTCAGAATCTACCGCATGCTTTTCACGCTCTATATATTTGGCATCCAAAGTTGGGGCGATAAAAAACTGGGCAAATCTATCCAGCGTAGGTTCCAGGGCCGAGGCCTTGATATCGAAAAAATAATTGGTATGTTCAAAGCTGGTATAAGCATTATGAGTACCGGCATTGGCTTTGATAAACGCCTGATATTCAGCCGCATCGGGATATTTTTTGGTACCTAAAAATAACATATGCTCAAGGAAATGGGCCAAGCCCGCTCTATTTTCGGGATCACTGCCACTGCCAACAAACACATCCAGAGACGCGGCAGAAAACTCGGCATCTTCGTCTGAGATCAACAAGACCTTGAGGCCATTATCCAGTTTCAGATATTCATACGTTTTTTTATCACTGGGGCTTTTTTCTACCACCACTGGGTCATCACTGATCTGCGAACAGGCCGAGAGAAACACCAAACAAAGAACAGCAATACACGCTAACGATTTTTTTATGTACACATTCAAAACCTTATTCCACCCTAAAAAACAGCCAAAAGGCTTATTCCACCGAGACTGACGAATTCGCTTTGACCACAGGAGCAGGCCAAGATTCAATTAATGCATTCACTAATGTCGCCAAAGGAATAGCAAAAAACACCCCCCACATACCCCACATACCCCCAAAAAACAGGACCGATATGATAATGGCCAAGGGATGGAGACTCACCGCCTCAGAGAAAAGCAAAGGCACAACCACATTGCCATCCAGGAACTGGATAACGCCATAAGCGGCCATCACATAGGCAAACTGTTCACTCCAGCCCCATTGAAAGAAGCCAATCACCGCAACCGGAATCGTCACCAGCGCAGCACCGATATAAGGCACTATCACCGACAAACCCACCAACACCGCCAATAACACCGCATAGTTTTGACCTAAGAAACCAAACGCAATCAAGGTTGCCACAGTGACAATCAACACCTCAACCGCTTTTCCACGTGCATAATTCGCCACCTGAACATTCATTTCCTGCCAAATTTGTCGCATCAGGGGGCGCTCATGAGGTAAAAAACGTGCTAACCAACTTAAAATTTGATCTTTATCTTTCAAAAAGAAAAACACCATCAACGGAATCAAAACCCCATAAATAAGAATCGCAATAACACTGGGAATCGTCGCCAAAGAAAAAGACACCAGCATCTGGCCCAAGCCTGCCAAACGCTCAGAAATAAGATCTATCATTTTTTGTAGCTGATCCTGTGCAAGTAATGCCGGATACTCCTGCTGCAACCCCAACAATAAACTCTGAGACGTCACCGCAATACCCGGCAACTCGGCAGTTAATGCCATCAACTGCTTACCGATCATCGGCAACGCCAAAAAAGCCAACATTAAAAACAGGCCCAGAAAAAATACAAACGTGATTATCACCGCCCAAATATGCGAAACAACACGCTTTAACTTGCCAACCAGGCCCTGCAAAAAATAAGCAATGATGATGCTGGCCAACACAGGCGCACCCACATCACCCATAAACAAAATAAGCAATAATGCCGAAGCGAGCAGCACCAATAAGGCCACTGCCTCCTCATCGGCAAAGTAATAATCTATCCACTTACGAAAAACATTGACCATATTTAATCTCTTACACTCTTTAGACGTATAACACTTTAGCCTTTACGCAGCCAATAACTATATACCCCATCCGCCTCTTCTGCCTTTAATAAGGCATGCTTTGACTGATCAGTATAGGAATGAAAATCGCGCCATGAACCGGCATCCGTAGATAAAATCTGCAGCACCTGACCACTTTGCATCTTATTTAAAGCCTGCTTGGCTTTTAATAGCGGCATCGGGCATTGCAGCGTTTTTGCATCCACAGTCACATCAACAGATTCTGACACTCAACACCCTCTCAATAATGGCACCCAAGAAGGGAGCCGATGGATAAATATCGCAGCTTAAAACAATGGATGGGATTTTATTTCCCTTATCCCGATAAATAACATAAAGTTCTTACCAGACAACGATTTAGCGAAAAGCCATAGTATGCACAATCATAAGCATTTGCGATGAATTTCCGTGTTTTTTTCCCAACCTTTGCGCGCCCCCTTTTACTCGCAAGCACGTTGGTATTTTGCCCCATTCTTACGGCCAAAAGTGCAAACAAGGTGATTGAACTACCCTCACTGGGAGATAGCACCTCGGCCTTCAGCAACCCTGCGCAGGAACTGCTATTAGGCCAAAACTGGTTACGTGCATTTAGACGCCAGGCCCCGATACAAGAAGACCCACTGGTCTACGCCTATTTACACGATTTGATTCGACGCCTGGCTTATCACAGCCCACTCAGCAATAAACAGTTCAGCCTGGTTATTGTAGACAGCCCGGCCTTTAACGCCTTCGCCGTGCCCGGCCAAGTCATCGGTGTAAACACCGGCTTACTTAGCTATGCCGACACAGAAGACCAGCTTGCCTCGGTATTGGCCCATGAACTTGCGCATTTAAGCCAACGCCACTATGCCCGATCCATGCAACGCCAGGAAAGCACTCAGGCTTTAACCATGGCCGCACTTTTAGGCAGCTTATTAATCCTTGCCGCAGGTTCTCCCGAAGCCGGTATGGCCGCTCTCACCGCAACACAGGCCGCTGCCATCAGCGACAGACTGAAATACAGCCGCCTACATGAACAAGAAGCCGACCGCATAGGCATGCAAACGTTAGCCGACAGCGGCATGAACCCTGCGGCCGTCGCCAATATGTTTCAGCACATGCTACTAACCATGCGTTATCGCCAAGACATTAAAGAATTTGATTTTTTATTAACTCACCCGTTAACCGATAGCCGTGTATCCGATGCATTTAACCACGCCCGCTCTTACCCCAGCCAACATGATCAGGACAACTTTGCCTTTCATTTAGTTAAGGCGCGTATACACGTGCTTAATAGCAAAAACCCGCAGGCAGATATTAAATATTTTCAGCGCCAACGTGAAAGTGCCACATTCAAAAAAGCCAGTGATTACGGCTTAGCCCTGGCACTGACCAAAGCAGGGCAATTAGATAAAGCCGAAAAAACCATTAACACACTTTACCGGGAATCGCCCAACCGCAAAGCCTATGTACTGGCTAAGGCCGAGCTATTAAAAGAACAGCAAAAATACGCGCAAAGCAGCAGCTTATTAGAATTACACCTGAGCCTATCACCATACAACTACCCCTACAGCATGGCATTAGCACAAGTCTATTTACTGGACTACAAGGCTAAAAGAGCCAGCGAGGTGCTTAAAGATTTAACCCGTCACGGTTATAGGCATCAGCCCGATATTTGGTATTTATTGGCCGAAGCCGAAGGGTTATCGGGTAATATCGCCGGAGTGCACCTAGCAAGAGCCGAGTTTTTTATGCATATCGGCGCATTTACTCAGGCCCAGCGCCATTTAAAGCTAGCGCTACCCCTGATAAAAGACGATTTGCAGGCCACTGCCAGAGTGCAGATTAAGATACAAAACGTCGAAAGAATGCGCCAGGCAATGCAATTTTAAACCCGGGTTTATTTATTCGCGGCTGAAAAATCCAGCATACGCTGTAGAGGCTTCATTGCCTTAAGGCGTAACGCTTCATCAACAAAGATTTCATTTAAGTTTTCTTGCAAAGCAGCGGATAAATTATCCAGCGTATTCATCGCCATCCACGGGCAATTAGCACAGCTTTTACACATCGCCGAGTTACCGGCCGTAGGTGCTATCAAAAAGGTCTTATCAGGCACTTGCTGTTGCAACTTATAAAAGATGCCTTGATCGGTCGCCACGATAAACTGAGGATTAGGCAGGGTTTTAGCGGCCGCAATAATTTGTGACGTTGAACCGACACTATCGGCAATCTCAACTACCGATGCAGGTGATTCAGGATGCACCAAAACAGCAGCATCCGGATAGACCTTCTTTAAATCCAGAATACCCTGCGCCTTAAACTCCTCATGCACAATGCAAGCTGCATCCCACAGAATCATATCGGCACCCGTTTGCTTCTGCACATAACCACCCAGGTGTTTATCGGGCGCCCAAATCAGCTTTTTACCCTGACTATGTAAATGCTCAATAACATCCACTGCAATCGAGGAAGTCACCACCCAATCAGCCCTGGCCTTTACCGCAGCCGAGGTATTGGCATAAACCACCACCTCCCTATCGGGGTGTTGATCACAAAAGGCCGAGAACTCATCGATAGGGCAACCTAGATCCAAAGAACAGGTTGCCTCCAGGGTTGGCATTAACACGGTTTTTTCAGGGGTTAAAATCTTGGCGGTTTCACCCATAAACTTCACGCCAACAACGATCAACGTATCGGCTTTATGATCTCGTCCAAATCGGGCCATCTCCAATGAATCGGAGACACAGCCACCGGTTTCTTCGGCCAGCGCCTGCAACACAGGATCGGCGTAATAATGCGCGACTAAAACCGCATTTTTTTCTTCTAATAAACGTTTGATTTTATCAACAGTGGCTTGATCTACAGGCTCGACACTTGCAGGTTGAGCAAGGTGAGATTGAACAATTTCTCTAGCGGTCTGACTCATAATGACACGGGTCCTAACATTACAACGGGAATAGCTGGGCTGGAATTTCAGCACCGCGCCATAATACCCTCTTAGCCTTCACTGTACAAATATCGATCAACCTTTAAAAGCTTGATAAAAAACAGACAAATCGACTTTTTACAGGTAAAAAAAAGGCCCCTTAATTAAGGGACCCTTTTCGAATATGGTGGGGCGTGTGCGACTCGAACGCACGACCAATTGGTTAAAAGCCAACTGCTCTACCGACTGAGCTAACGCCCCCTCTGAACGAGATGCGTATAATAAGGATTTATCATTTCAGCACAAGTTCTTTTTGCAATTAAATTACATTTTTTAACAAATCCTCTCTTTTTCCCGAAAACTGATTATTAAACAGGCTGATAGCGTGTGGTATCGGCTGTTTTTGCTTCAACAAAACCCTGCTTTCTTAATCTACAACTTTCACAGCGACCGCAGGCCAAACCTTTATCATCAGCCTGATAACAGGAAACGGTTAAACTATAATCAACACCCAGCTCTAAGCCACGTTTAATAATCTGCGCCTTGGACATTTTCATCAATGGTGCCTGTATTGATAACTTCAAACCTTCAACACCGGAACGGGTTGCCAGATTCGCCAGACTCTCAAAGGCAGCAATAAAATCAGGACGGCAATCCGGGTAACCCGAATAATCCACCGCATTCACACCAATAAAAATCTCACTGGCCTCCAGCACTTCAGCCCAGGCCAGCGCATACGATAAAAACACTGTATTTCTGGCAGGTACATAAGTAATGGGGATATTACCCATATCCTCCTCATCCTCTGGCACCGCAATATCCATATCGGTTAAGGCTGAACCACCAAAGCAGGATAAATCCAATTTGGCGATTCGATGCTCTTTAGCGCCCATCACGTCGGCAATCTTCACAGAGGCGTCTAATTCAGCACTATGACGCTGACCATAATCAAAGCTCAGGCAATAACATTCATAACCCTGCTGCTGTGCCATGGCCAACACTGTGGTGGAATCCAGGCCTCCGGAGCTTAGAATAACCGCTCTTTTTTTTGTCATCTTACCTATCTCTATTTGCATTGGCGTCTAACGCCCAGGCTCATCGGCCCACAATAATTTATGTAGCTGCACTTGAAACCGCACCTGCAGCCCATCTTCAATAATCCAATCGGCCAAGTCCGTTGCCGACAGATCGCCATGTATCGGTGAAAACCAGACGTCTGCCACTTTTGAACTTAAATCCAATTCTGCGGTTTTTTGTTTGGCCCATTCATAGTCTTCACGATTACAGATAACAAATTTCACCTGATCATTCGATTGCAGCAGCGGAATATTGGCATAGCGATTTTTTTCACATTCTTTCGAGGCCGGGGTTTTTAAGTCCAGCACCACCGAAACACGTGAATCGATATCGCTAATATCCATCGCGCCACTGGTCTCTAATGACACGTGGTAACCGGCATCACATAACATCGCCAACAAAGGCCGACAATTAGGCTGGGCCAACGGTTCCCCACCGGTAACGGTGATATAACGTGCCGGATATTCCTGCAACTGCTGATTAATCTCGGCAAAGCTATGCATCTTGCCACCGTAAAAAGCATATTCGGTATCGCAGTAGCTGCAACGCAGAGGACAGCCGGTTAAACGGATAAACACCGTAGGTAGGCCTAATGTATTGGTTTCCCCCTGCAAGGAATAAAACAACTCAGTTAAGCGCAGCGTTTTATCTAAAAGCTCGGGTGCATCTGTTTTTATCAAATTTTTTGTCATACAAAAAAACGCCATTTGGCGCCAAAGAGTTAATTTAAGAAGTGGTGATGGGAGCAATGGCTCCTTCCATGGACGCCATTATCAAGCAAAGTGTAGCTCAGGGAAAGTGCTTGCCTAGAAATTCTCTGGCCATACGCACCACTTTTTCATAAGACGACTTACCCTCATAGGTTTTAATCAGGTCTTGCATGCTTTGTTTGGCAGATACTTTTTTATCCGATTTATAATAAACTTCACCGAGCTTATACATCGCATCGGCCGCTTTTCTATGCTCAGGATAGTTGCTCATCACCTTATTATAAGCCAGCTCGGCTTCGGCATACTCCTTAGCCAAATCATGCAAACCACCTAACCAGAACCAGGCATTAGCCTGTAAACCGCTATTAGGGTAATCCTGTATAAAAGCTTCAAAAGCAGTCTTGGCTTCTACAAAATTTCTTTGCTGCACAAATGCATAAGCGGCTTTATAAGCAACTTTATCTTCTACTTTGACCTCGCCACCTGCGGTAACGGGCGCCGCAGGCTGAGTCACAGCATTGACAGAAAGTGCCGCAACACGCTTATCTAAATCCACATAATTATCTAATTGCAGCTGTTTTAACTGATCAATTTGAAAGCTTTGCTCTTCAATTTGGCCATTTAAACGGATAACTTCTTCACGCAACATTTCTATATCTTGAAATAACTGCTTAGCCGCCGCCGACCAGGCCTGCTCAGTTTTTTGCTGATGCGCCAATTCCCGCTGATGTGCGGTAGAGGAAGATTCCAGCACTTGGACCTCGGCCATAGCAGGCAGAGTCATGCTTGAAATCAGAGTGAAGGGTAATACGATATTACGAAATAAAAAAAACTGCATTAATGCTTAGCCTTATGCGTTCATCAATACAGTCTTTATAACAATCTATGCGGAGCTTGTTAAGCTTTTGTTGAGTCAAAAGCCCTAACAACGCTCCAAAAAGTAAAAAAAGGCTTATTTAACCAATTCTACTCTACGATTTTGATTATGATTACCTACAACCGCAGGCTTCTCTTCACCGTAACCGATAGTTTCGATTTGGCTCGCTGCAACACCTTGAATGGTCAGGTATTTTTTAACAGTCTCGGCACGCTTCTCAGATAATGCCAAGTTATATTCACGTGAACCACGCTCATCAGCATGACCTTCTAAGCGAACAGTTGCGGTTGAATTTTTTAACGCGGTAGCCACGATATCTAAATTGCTTTTAGTTTCTGAAGATAAAGAATATTGATCAAATTCAAAGTAATAAACAGTCAGAGCTTGCTCAAGACTATCAACCCCAGTAGCCACTTCAGCCGTCAGATCAGAACCTTCCATATCAGAACCATCACCAGCACCGGAAACCATAGCTGTATCGGTAGTTTGATCGTCAGCACCATTAGTAGAAGAAGAATCTTCTTTTTGATCGGTAGATCCACAAGCAACCATCAGAACAGATGCAAAGATCAGGCTTAAAAATTTCAGTTTGTTTAGCATTTGAGTTTCTCAGTTTTAAAGTTAAATCGTTTTCCAGCAATTGGCTTTACTCTAACAGCTTAGAGCGTATCTATTTTATTTCAGAAAGGGCGACCAAGCTGGTTCTCTGACATCTCGCCCTTCTGCCGGAAGGTTAAACTTAACTCGCCCGTCTATTGACACGGCAGCTAATATACCTTTTCCGTTTTTCTTGGTGGCATACATTACCATAGATCCGTTTGCCGACACACTCGGTGATTCGTCTAATTGAGTACTGGTTAAAATATATGTCTGTTGACGCTTAAGATCTAGCCTAGCAATGTGATACGCATCATCATCCTGGTGTATCAGAATTAAACCCGAGCCATCGGGAATCGGCCTCGCTCTTGAATTTGAACGGCCCTGCGCGGTTAAGCGCTTAACTTTTCCACCCGTGGCTGCCACTTGATAAATCTGCGGTCTACCGGAGCGGTCCGAGGTAAATACCAGGCTTTTACCATCAGGCATCCACTGTGGTTCGGTATCAATGGCAAAACGGTGAGAGCCCACTTTAGTCAGTTTTTTTGTGGCTAAATCCATAATGTAAATATCCGGGCTGCCATCTTTAGACAACACCATCGCCATCTTTTTCCCATCGGGAGACCAAGACGGTGCAGAGTTTAAACCTTTAAAGTTAGTTAATTTCTGACGTTTCCCACCCGCTAAACGTTGACGATAAATGGCAGGTCTGCGGCTCTCAAAGGAAACATAGGCAACCTCTTTACCATCCGGCGACCAAGTCGGTGACATAATCGGCTCATCTGATTTCAAGATCGACTTTGCTCGGGCGCCATCAGCATCGGCCACATTCAGCTGATATTTGTATTTACCGCCACCTAACACCTGGCCTGTGATATACAGCATTTTGGTTGAAAACGCGCCGGGAATACCACTTAACTTAAAAAACACTTCATCGGAAATTCTATGCGACAAATCACGTAAAGACTTTTTATTGGCGGTTAGCTTTTTGGCTAATAAGATTTTTCCACGAAAGATATCATAGAGATAATATTCAACCTGCACCGCCTGCCCTTCTTTAGCCGAAGTCATATTGCCGATTAATAAATATTCTCGGCCTAACGCACGCCAATCCCTGAAAAACACACTTTGTGGACGGCTTGGCTGGCTTAACATATCGCCCTTGGCCATCATATCAAACATACCACTGCGTTCCAGATCGGCGGTGATAATGCCAGACACATCTTCGCTCAATACACCCGGCCCCTGCCAGGCAAAAGGGCTGACCGCTACAGGTGTAGGGTTATCGATACCCTGGGTGATTTCCATGCTTAATTCAGCACGGCTTAACACACTAAAAACAAGCAGCGTGGCAAACACTGCCATTTGACTCAATAACTTCACAGACGTAAATCCTCTGGGTTAAACACTAACGTAAACGAGCGGTAGTATTTTTCAAATACATGTGGCTTTAAATTAGCCAATTCAGGGAAACGATCTGCCCTTTGCACGGCCGCGACGGCCGATCTATCAAAGGCAGCATTACCACTGCTTTTTACAACATTAATGTTATTAACTTGGCCGGTGGGAAATAACTGAATAGATAACACCACCTTCATGCCATTTCTGGCACTAGGAGGGCGACTCCAATTAGCCTCTACTGCGCGTTGAATCACAGCCATATAACTCATCGCAGAGGCTTCATCTACACTGCTATCTTCTAATAACTCATCTTCGGCAAAGTCATCCATAAACGCCTCTTCGCTTTCCCGGCGTGTATTTTCAGCTTCGGCCTGCTTACGTAAAGCTTCGCGCTGCAAGGCTTCTTTTTGTAATTTTTCTTTGGCGAGTCGCGTTTGATCAGCCCGATGCTTTTGTGCCTTTACTTTATCGGCTTTTACCTTGGCGGCTTTTTGTTTCGCCAACTTCTGCGCTTTGAGCTTTTTTAGTTTTTGTTTTTTTAACTGCTGCTGTTTTTTCTTATCCACTTTTTTCTTGGGTTTTTTTGGCTTTGTCTTCGGGCGCGTTTGCTTAGCCGGTTTCTTTGCCGCGCGCTTTTCCTTTAATTGCACCAGCTGCGCCTGCATCATTTTAGGCTGCTTAACTAATGGCTCATTTTTGCCACCCACAAAATCAAAGGCCAGCCAAAAAACCAAGAAAGCATGCAGCACAGCGGTTACCGCAATCGGCAGGCCATATTCTTTAATAAATGCTTTATTCACTAACAGCATATTTACTGCGGCTCCGTCACCAGACCAACCTGAATGACACCCACCTCTTGCAACTTCGCCATCAGCGTGACCACGTCACCGTAAGGTACGGCTGCATCGCCCCAGACCAGAACCGGGGTGTTAGGCTTGGCTTTAACAATCTTGGCAACAACATCCTGAATCATCTGCATGCTTTTAGCAGTCTCTTCATCCGATACATTCACATACAAAGAACCATCCGCCTTGATCGATACAATTAACGGCTCCTCTTGATTCATATCCAGCGGATTACTATTGGACTGGGGTAGATCCACCGGCACGCCCTGGGTTAATAACGGCGCGGAGACCATAAAGATAACCAGCAATACCAGCATCACATCGATATACGGTACAACATTAATCTCGGCGGCCAGGCGATGTTTCTTGGACCTAGCCACTACGCTGCACTCACCTTGGTATGCGCCTGCCTATGCAAAATACTGGAAAACTCATCCAAAAAGTTTTGCTGACGCTTTAACAATGAATCAGAACGGGTTGAAAACCGGTTATAGGCCATCACTGCCGGAATAGCAGCAAACAAACCGATGGCCGTGGCAATCAAGGCCTCAGAAATACCCGGCGCTACCGTGGCGATAGAGGCTTGCTTCATACTTGCCAACGATCTAAAACTATTCATGATGCCCCAGACCGTGCCAAACAAACCAATATAAGGCGAGGTTGAACCTACCGTCGCCAAAAAAGGCAGATGCAAATCTAATTTATCTTCTTCTTTAGATAAGGCCACACGCATTGCGCGCTGCGCGCCTTCCATCACCGCATCGGCATCGGCACCGTGCTGCTGGGTTAGACGAGAAAATTCTTTGAAGCCGGAGCGAAAGATAGATTCACAGCCAGAGATATCCTCAACATCAACCTGGCGTTGATAAAGTGGAGCCAGATCTATACCCGACCAAAATTCTTTTTCAAAAGCATCGGAGGCAGCCGTTGCGACACGAAAGTAGCGAATACGCTGCACGATCATGGCCCAGGAAGCACACGAGGCGGCAAATAAAATAAACATCACCAGCTGTACTACAACACCCGCACCGGTAATTAAACCCCAAAATGACATAGAGTCTTCCACAACAGTCTCCTTTATAACACCCGCAAAAAACACAGATTATGCGAGTTTTTTATTAGTTATTACACCGCTTGGCTGGATATAGCCAAGTTAATTTTTTCAACAACCACAGCAGGTATGGCTGTTGGTCGCATTTGGTCTTTACTGACGCAGGCGATTTTGACCGATGCGCAGCATAATAATTCACTTTTTCCTGCATCGTCACGATAAATATTTTGCCTGAAAATCATCGACGTGCGTTTTAATTGCATGATATGCGCTTCAACCCGTAACTCCTCATCCAATAAGGCCGGCTTTTTATAATCCACTTGTAAAGAGTGAACCACAAACATCGCCTCCTGATTGAGGATGAATTGTTTACCAAAGCCAAGCGCACGTAAAGCCTCAGTTCTTGCACGTTCCATAAACTTTAAGTAATTCACATAATAAACGATGCCACCGGCATCGGTATCTTCGATATAGGCACGAACTGGCCAAAAAAACGTCAATAATGCAGTATCATCCTGCCAATCGCCTATTTTTGCCATTTACAACTCCAGATCCGATTGTCGTGAAGCACTGATCAAACCAAAATGTTTATATGCCAGCGGTGTGACAATACGCCCTCGGGGTGAGCGCTGAATAAAACCCTGCTGTATCAAATACGGCTCTAACACATCTTCTATAGTGCCACGCTCTTCGGATATGGCCGCTGCCAGGTTATCCACACCCACCGGCCCACCACCAAACTTTTCAATCATCGCGATAATTAAACGCCTATCCAGACGATCAAAACCCAGCTCATCCACATTCAACATCGCCAAGGCTTTATCGGCGATATCATCGGTAATACGGCCATCGGCTTTAACATCGGCGTAATCACGCACCCTACGTAATAAACGATTAGCTATTCTTGGTGTGCCTCTAGCACGGCGCGCAATTTCCATGGCCCCGGCATCATCGAGAGTAATGGCTAAAATGCCCGCGGCCCGTTTAACAATACGGCATAAATCTTCCGCCGAATAAAATTCCAGGCGTTGCACAATGCCAAATCTGTCACGTAGTGGCGAGCTTAACAAACCTGCCCGAGTTGTCGCCCCCACCAACGTAAACGGAGGTAGATCCAATTTGATGGAGCGGGCCGCCGGGCCTTCACCGATGATGATATCCAGCTGAAAATCTTCCATTGCCGGATACAGCACCTCTTCTACATTGGCAGAAAGCCTGTGGATTTCATCGATAAACAATACATCACCCGGCTCCAGATTGGTCATGATCGCTGCCAGATCACCCGCCTTTTCTAACACGGGGCCCGAGGTGCTTTTTAAATTCACCCCCATTTCGCTGGCGATAATATTGGCCAACGTGGTTTTACCCAAGCCTGGCGGGCCAAAAATCAAGGTATGATCCAGCGCCTCACCACGCATCTTGGCGGCAGCAATGAAAATCTCCATCTGCTCTTTCACCGCGCCCTGGCCATAATATTCAGCCAGGTTTTGTGGTCTTACCGCTTTCTCAACAACATCATCTTGCTGCGTGTTATGCGTAACGATTTTATCTTCTTCAATCATGGTTTTATATCTGCCATCACAACATGCGTTGCAATGCGGCCTTTATCAGGGCTTCTGTAGTATTGAGTTCGGCGTTATTCACCACCGCCACCATCTTATTGGCATCCGCAGCTTTATAACCCAAGGTAATTAATGCTGCGGTGGCCTCTTGTATAATAATATCTTCTTCGGAACAAACCGGCAGCAACGATGAACCGGTAAGAGCCGCATCGGCATCAGCAAACCAGTCTTTTAAGCGGTCACGCATTTCCACCAATAAACGCTCGGCGGTTTTTTTACCTATACCCGGAATTTTAACCAGGGTGGCCACATCATCGATTTGCACACACTGGACAAAAACTTGTGTTTCCATCGTCGACAATATCGATAATGCCAACTTAGGGCCTACACCATTCACCTTGATCAATTCCCGGAACAGGCGTCGCTCATTGGTGGTGGCAAAACCATATAAGAGTTGCGCATCTTCACGCACAACAAAATGGGTATAGAGCTCCACCTCACCATCTTCGGGTAAGGTATAAAATGTCGTCATAGGCGCCTGTAATTCATAACCGACACCATTCACATTCAACAATAAATGTGGCGCCTGTTTTTGCAGAATAAAGCCTTTAATCCAACCTATCATGATTTTTCTTCCGGTTTAAACTGACGCCAGGAACTGACTTTTTGTGTGCGTGTACCTGAATTGCGTATTAACGTATGTACGGTATGCGCATGGCATATCGCCGCAGCCAACGCATCGGCCGCATCTTCCTGCGGTGTCGCCGATAATTTTAAAATTTGCGTGACCATATGCTGTACCTGTTCTTTCTTCGCAGCACCTGTGCCCACCACCGCCTGTTTGATCTCTGTTGGCATATATTCAGCAAAGGTTAATCCCCCTTGCATGGCCGCGACAATCGCCGCACCACGCGCCTGGCCCAGCTTTAACGCCGAATTGGCATTTTTACCCATAAAAACTTGCTCTATGGTTAATATTTCCGGCGAATATTTTTCTGTAATTTCACGTACCGACTCATAAATCCGTAATAAGCGTTCAGAAAACTCAAACTTGGCGACATTAATCACACCACTGGCAATATAATCATATTGATCACCATGGGTGCTAATGATGCCAAAGCCGGTTTTACGTGAACCGGGATCAATACCGAGGATAATCGCCATGATGAAAAGCCATGCAGAATAATACTGGTTATTTAAACATAGCTTTTCATGAATGTCTGTATTCAGGCCTGTTTTACAGGCATTAAAAAACCCGGACAAGCCGGGTTTGAAAATCAACAACAACGCAGCTTATTCAGCGGCGGGTTTCTTCTCTTTAATTTTTAAACGAATATTCAACTCGCTTAAATGCTCGGTTTTCACCACACCCGGTGCATCGGTCATCACACAACCTGCAGACTGGGTTTTAGGGAAGGCGATAACATCACGGATAGAGGCAGAACCTGTCATCAACATCACGATACGGTCTAAACCAAAAGCCAAGCCGCCATGTGGTGGTGCACCAAACTTCAGTGCATCTAACAGGAAGCCAAACTTCTCTTGCTGCTCTTCTTCACCGATGCCTAATACTTCAAATACTGTTTTTTGCATCTCTTGATCATGAATACGAATAGAACCACCACCTAATTCGGTACCGTTTAAGACCATATCATAAGCAACAGATAAGGCTTCTTCAGGCGCCGCTTTTAATTCTTCGGCCGAACAAGAAGGCGTAGTGAAAGGATGATGCAACGGCGTTAAGCCACCTTTGCCATCATCTTCAAACATCGGGAAGTCAACCACCCATAAAGGTGCCCACTTACAGGTTAATAAATCCAAATCTTCACCTAACTTAACCCGTAAAGCTGCTAAGGATTCATTAACAATCTTGGCCTTATCCGCACCAAAGAAGATTAAATCGCCATTTTCTGCGCCAACACGGCTTAAGATTTCTCTACGTGCCTCTACCGGTAAAAACTTAACGATAGGTGATTGCAAACCACAATCATCACCGTCTTCAATTTTATCTTTATCGTTAACTTTAATGTAAGCCAAACCTTTAGCACCATAGATGCTAACAAATTTGGTATAGCCATCAATTTGCTTACGGGTAAGTTTAGCGTTACCACCAGGTACTTTAATCGCAGCGATACGGCCCTTAGGATCGTTAGCCGGACCCGAGAAGACTTTAAAATCAACATCGGTTAATAAATCTTTGATGTCTACCAGCTCTAACGGGTTACGTAAATCAGGTCTATCGATACCAAATCTGCGTACCGCTTCTTCGTAGGTCATACGAGGTAATTCAGGCCATTCAACATCTAATACTTCTTTGAACAAACCGCGCATCATCTCTTCGGTGACATTCATGATTTCATCTTCAGAAATAAAAGACGCTTCGATATCGATTTGGGTGAATTCTGGCTGTCTATCGGCACGTAAATCTTCATCACGGAAACAACGCGCAATTTGATAATATTTATCCATGCCCGCCACCATCAATAACTGTTTAAACAGCTGAGGGGATTGTGGCAATGCAAAGAATTTACCTTCATGAGTACGACTAGGCACTAAATAATCACGTGCACCTTCTGGTGTCTCACGGGTAAGAATCGGCGTTTCAATATCCAGAAAGCCTTTATCATCGAGAAAGTTACGGATAGATTTAGTAATCCTTGAACGCAAACGCAGCTTGTCTTGCATCTCGGTTCTACGTAAATCCATAAAGCGGTATTTCAAACGAATATCTTCGCCCACACTATTATGGCTATCTAACGGGAACGGAGGAGTTTCGGCTTTATTTAACACAACCAGCTCTTTACCCAGAATTTCTATTTCACCGGTCAGCATATCTTTATTGATCGCAGCGCCATCCCTAGCACGTACTTTACCGGTGATTTGTAAAACATATTCGGTACGCACAGAATCGGCAGCCTCAAAATGTTCTTTGGTATCAGGATCAAATACCACCTGCACGATGCCATCACGGTCACGCAGATCGATAAAGATAACACCACCATGATCACGACGGCGATCAACCCAACCACACAACGTGACGGTTTCGTCGATATTCTCTGTGCGTAAAGCGCCACAATAATTAGTGCGCATATTCATTCTCCCAATGTGAACTGATCATCTCTGGTCCACGGCTGATTAACGGTAACGAGGTTCTACAGACGATCATTTATCGCCTGCGGCTAAATTCTTGTATTTCGACGATTGAACACCCAAGCATGTCGCAGGTATTCTTTAAAAGGTATGAACCCATCGCCTCAAAGACATAAAAACACGCGATTATAGCAACGCCAAGCAGCTAGGCAAAGCCTCTATGCGACAGAGGCTAGAAAAGTTTAATAAAACTCACGATTCAGGGCTTTTTCACAATTAAATGGCGTTTTTACGTTTTTTTACCGGCAATCGGTTTCATTTTAAAAATGACGTGTTATAACTACATCAGTTGCTGATGAGCTATGGCTTTCAGCGATATTAGACTGTGAATTTTCAGTACCGTATGACTTAAGGATTGATTATGGCGACGCCAAAAAAGAAAAAAGCTCCTGCAAAAAAAGCTCCAGCCAAAAAAGTTGTAGCAAAGGCTGCACCTGTACGCAAAATGCCTGCGATCTCTTCTCGCTATAGCAAAACTCAAATTTTAACCGAGATTGCTGAAAATACGGATTTAAGCAAAAAAGACGTTGCCGCGGTATTGGAAGAGTTGGGTGTATTAATTGAACGCCATGTGAAAAAACGTTCTTGTGGGGAATTTGTATTACCCGGTTTATTAAAAGTCGAAGCCAAGAAAAAGCCTGCACGTAAAGCACAAAAGAATGTACCCAACCCGTTTAAACCCGGTGAAACCATGGATATTGCAGCCAAGCCTGCCTCAATTCAAATCAAAGTAAAACCGCTGAAAAAATTGAAAGATATGGCGTTATAAATCAAGTTTAACAGCGCTTATAGCCTCTTGGATTAAGAGGCTTTTTTATTTATGCTCAACCTCAAATAGAATATTCTTTTTAATCTGCCAAAACTTTATACCCACCTTTAAAAAATTCATTTGCAACAATTTTATAAAAGCCTGCTCCTGCCCTGATGCATAAAATGCCTGCAAAGTTTCATCGCTAGAAAAATAACACGTCACTCTTAAGCTGCCAGGAAAATCATCCCAAGTTTGGCTATGAGAAAAAGACTGAAAGCCATCAAAAGACAAAGCTTGCGGTGTAGATTTCTCCAACGCCAGCAATATATTTTTACCGAGCTTTAGCGTTGCCTTTGATGGGGGTTTTCTAGACATGGCTTATCGATTCCTGCGGGCTTCAATAAGCCCTGATGTTTCTAACCACTGACAAGTCGCCTCAACAGTGTCCATAGTAGGCCTAAAGCTTGAGTTCACCACAGAAAGCAATTTGGCCGATGAGAATTCAGGTGCCTGTGTCGCAATACGGGTCGATTCGCGAGAAATCGGTAGCTCGATATGCCGAAATAAACGCGCCACATCAAACAGTACACCCAAAAACCGGAAGACAACACCCGGTAACGGGATACAGAGTAATTTTCTGCCGCAGGCTTTTTCCAGCATCATAGCCAGCTGCTGCCAAGGCACTAAAAATCCACCAATAATATAACGCCCCAGTGCTTTATCATTAAACACATCAGCCTCTAAAAGCTCCACCTGCATTTTGGCCAAATCACGTACATCCACCAAAGGTATACCCGCTGATGTTTTTGGTACCATAACGACAAGTAATTCCATAATCGCAGAATTGGTTTCCGATAACTTGGGGTCATCCGGACCAATCACGCCTGCAGGATAAGTTATCACTATCGGATAACCCTCTTCCTGATAGGCCCTCACCTTCTTTTCACATTCGGTTTTTGAACGAGTATAAGCATCTTTTGAACTGATTAAAGGGGCAGTCTCATCGACCACCTTAAATTCCGTGTGCATAATCGCCGACACAGAGGAGACATAAAGTATTTTTTTAATACCCAATTCACAGGCTGTACCCAGAATAGAAGCTATGCCCTGCAAATTGGTTTGCAGGGTTTTTTCTGCATTTCTAGGGTCTAAATCAACCAAGGCTGCGGTATGCACTACCGCATCACAATCTGCCATTGCCGCTTTCACTTTTACCGTATCGAGCATGTCGCCAACAATATAAGAAGGCTTTTTTAGCCCCCGGGCCAAACAATGTTTGTGAAAATACGTCTGTGCGGCATCTAAATTTCTGACCAATAGATGGCAGTCATGACCGGATTTTAATAAAGCCAACGTGGTGTGGGCACCCACAAAACCGGTTGCCCCGGTGATAAAAATTTTCATAAAGCCTGAACTACAATCCTTTTTTATTACAACTACTTTAAAATTTTTTAACTTTAAACCGCGTTTATTGACAGACGCTCACAGAGTAAAGCCCTGAGACTATTGACCGTCGCCTCTAATTCATCTTCGGCATAAACCTTGGCTGCGACCTTACCCCACACCGGCGCTGGCCATGCGATATCGGTATCAAAACGGGCGATCACATGCATATGTAGCTGGGACACCACATTACCTAACGCTGCCACATTCATCTTATGGGCTAAACAGTGGGTCTCTAATTGCTTGGCCACAAAGCTGACTTCCTGCATCAGCAATAACTGCTGATCATCCGATAACTGATAGATTTCGGTAATATTCGCCTGCATGGGCACTAAAATCAGCCAGGGATAGTTGGCATCTTTAGCTAATAACACTTCACATAAGGCCATTTGGCCCAAGGAGACCGTATCGGCTTTTAATTGAGCATCTAATTCAAACATAAGACTCGCAACCTTTTATTCACTGATATGGCCACTGTACGAAAGCAGCCCAAGGGCGTAAAATCCACGCCCGAGTCATTAAACCATATTAACCCAAGCTGAGTTCAATCTTTCTTATGCGCGCTAGCCAATATTTGATACCCACCCTCAAAGAAACGCCTTCTGATGCCGAAGTGATCAGCCACCAGCTGATGCTACGGGCCGGCATGATCCGTAAACTGGCCTCTGGCTTATACAGCTGGTTACCGGCAGGTCTTCGGGTTTTACAAAAAGTTGAAGCCATTGTACGTGAAGAGATGAATCGCTCAGGGGCTATGGAAGTCTTGATGCCGGTGGTACAGCCGGCTGACTTATGGGAAGAATCTGGCCGTTGGGCAGAATACGGACCGGAACTGCTACGCATCAAAGATAGACACGGCAGGGAATTCTGCCTTGGCCCTACTCACGAAGAAGTGATCACCGATTTAGTACGCGACAGTATCAACAGCTATAAACAGCTGCCTATGAATTTTTACCAGATTCAAACCAAGTTCCGCGACGAAGTACGCCCACGCTTTGGTTTGATGCGTGGCCGTGAATTCACCATGAAAGATGCCTATTCTTTCCATGCATCACAAGACTGCTTGCAAGAAACTTACGATAAGATGTATGACACCTACTCACGTATCTTCACACGTTTAGGTTTAGAGTTCCGTGCCGTGGATGCCGATACCGGCAGCATAGGCGGTAATGCCTCACATGAGTTCCACGTATTAGCCGATTCCGGTGAAGACGCTATCGCATTCAGTACCGAATCTGACTTTGCCGCCAACATCGAAAAAGCCGAAGCCTTGGCCGATAAAGAGCAAGCCGATGCACCTAGCCAAGAGTTGGAAAAAGTTGCTACCCCTGCTACACACAGCATCGATGATGTGAGTGCATTCTTTAAGGTTGCTGCAGCACAAACCTTAAAAACCCTGATCGTTTTGGCTGAGACCAATGAAGAAGGCAAGCAAGAGTTGATTGCACTGGTATTACGTGGTGATCATGAATTAAACGATATTAAAGTCGATAAAATCCCAGGTGTTGCAGTGCCCATGGCGATGGCCAGCGACGAAGAAATTAAAGCTGTGACCGGCTGTGGCGTAGGTTCCTTAGGGCCTAACCTGAAGATTAAAACCTATGTTGATAGAAGCGCTGCGGTTTGTAGTGATGTGGTGGTGGGTGCCAATGAAGACGGCTTCCATCTAACAGGCTTCAACTGGGGCCGCGATGGCGAATTGCCAGAAGTGGTTGATATACGCAACGTGGTTGAAGGCGACAAGAGCCCGGATGGCAAAGGCACTATCGTTATCAAGCGTGGCATTGAAGTAGGCCATATTTTCCAGCTAGGGACAAAATATTCTTCGGCGATGAAGGCCACTATTTTAAATGAGAACGGCAAGGCGCAGGTCATGGAGATGGGCTGTTACGGCATCGGTGTCTCTCGTATCGTCGCCTCTGCTATCGAGCAAAACTACGATGACAAGGGCATCATCTGGCCTGAGTCTATTGCGCCTTTCCAGATCGCCATCGTGCCTTTAAATATGCAAAAATCCGAGATGGTTAAAGAAGCCGCCGAAGAGCTATATGCCAAATTACAGGCCAAGGGTTTAGACGTCTACTTCGATGATAGAAACGAGCGCCCGGGTGTGAAGTTTGCGGATATCGAATTAGTCGGTATCCCACATCGCATCGTGATTGGTGAGCGTAGCTTAAAAGAAGGCAATATCGAATATAAACACCGCAAAGGTGGCGATGCTCAAGATATCGCCGTCACTGAAATCGATGGTTTTATCGACGATTTATTTGCTTAAGTTCTTTTTTAGCTCTTTTAAAGACCCTTCTAATACCGGCAAAAGCCGGTATTTTTTTATCTAATAAAAATCATAAGCTGGGTAACGAGTATCCATCGCCGGATAAATTTTCCAATAATGTTTGTTGGAATTAATATCATCCAGCCACCACCACAACACACCATTGTCCGGACCTGTTGCCCGCAGTTGAATATTGATGCCCGAGGCGGCTTTGAAACGCACCCAATCATCTTCACCTTTATCCTGATCCCAGGCAGTGCTATTGCAGTCCACAAATTTCGCCCCCTGGCCACCCGTGCCGGTTTTAATACAACGCGCAACTTCTCGGCCATCCACACCGGTATTGCCATCTCCATCCAGATCAACCATCACCTTAAAGTGGATTTGGCTATTACCCGCATTCACTAATAAAAATTGTTGTTCGATATTTTCACCACTAGCATCACAGGGCTGCGTATGTAACTGATCGCCGCTCCAGCGCATGCAGGATGATGAATAAGCCCGGCTAACAATCATCGAATAGCTGGTCTCGAAGTCACAGACATCACCACGGATAATCAAACTATTGCTGGTCTCTTCTGCTAAATCAGCATTTTCCTGATTGGGATTTTGGTGCCACTTGCAGTTATCGGCCAATACGCCGTCATCCACACCGTTGGGATCGGCACCATCATAATCATCCACACCGTCGGAATCTTTATCGTGTTCACAATTATCCATGACATCAAACGGGCAGAGATCATCATCATCGATCACACCATCACCATCGGTATCGGCCTCACAAACATCGCCTATACCATCACCGTCACTATCCAGCTGATTATTAGGCCCTAATAAGTTGCCGTTGGCATCGTTGGGACAATTATCGTCGGGGTTAAAGACCCCATCTAAATCAAAATCGGAGGTATCAAAAACCGGATCATAGGCGGTATTAAATTGCTGCCCTCCCACATAAAAGCCAACTTTATTTTCATCACCGTCATTACAGATATTGCCTCCCACGGTATTATCTATATTGCTATGCCAGAACGAGCTACCATCTAATACCGTGGCGGTAATACACATATCCGTACGTTCCACATTCTGAACCCGAATAGGATAAGCGGCATCGTAGCCATCGTTGCTATCTTGAATTAATTGCCAGCGTTGGCGATCATCGGCGCTATCAAAACTGTCTGTATCCAGGGTGCGCTCCAATCCCGATGATTTATTACGCTGTGAAATATAACTATCCGTCGCAGGATTATATAAACGTACATTAGGGCCATCGTAACGTAACTCCCAGCGCATATTGACATCGCTGCTGGGCACCGCATCAGAACCTGTGCCCACTAAACAATCTGCCTGCGAGATATTATTGCCATCGGCGGTTATACATTGGCCCGAGGTTTTGAGTTTGATATGGAACCAGTTACCGGCCGTATCTATATCACAGACATCCCCGATATTGTCATTGTCCAGATCTGCCTGATCAAGATTCACATCCAATATACAATTATCGTCATCATCCAACACCGTATCGCCATCAACATCCGGCTCACAGGCATCCCCCTGGCCATCCGCATTGCTATCTAGCTGATCACCTTCTACACCGCTATTTAATGGCCCACCCGATGGCCCCGGGTTAGCCGTGATCGGGCAGTTATCCACCACATCGGGATAACCATCATCATCGCTGTCATGTTGTAAGCCCACAGGCGGCACCACCTGACAATCGGCATTACCCTGATCACAACTTAACGTCATCGCAAATAATAAATCCCTTTGGGTGTCTCCCGCCGCTGTAACCGTCTCGGTAGCAAAGCTGATCGCCGGTGCATCCGGAATCACCACATCGGGAATCTGAAGAATAAAAATCTTGTCGGCGATTAATGGCGTAACCAGGCCAAAGGTCAGATCCAAGACCCCTTGTATCAAAAACTCAGGAAGTGTGAAGCTGGAGTTATTGGTAATCGAGTTAATGTCGGTTGTGGGTGAACCTGCCGCTTTTAAAACAAAGCTTCCATCATCCACTTCCAGTGACATTGCCACAGAAAAATCCATATCAATCTGCAGCCCAGTTTGCCATTCACCCTCATCATTACCCTGTATCTGTAATAAAGCGCCCAAGAAACTCACCTGCACCTTGGAACTTGACGTTGTCAGCTCTGAAAATTCAATTTCACCTGGGCTGGTGGGTATTAAACGTATGCGTACATCACCATCGCCACCTTGATCGGCTTTGTCACCCGCGCCAAAACTGACCTCATCATTCATGATGGTGAAATGCATCAGGCCCGCACCATAAGATGTCAGTAAGGCCTGATTAATAAAATTACTGCTTATAGCCAGGCGCACATTGCCTCCGGCCCCAACCGTTGTAGGTAACGCGGCACTATGATAAAGAGAACCCAAAGCCGGAGTAACGGCTTCATCCGCTTGCCATAACACGGTCTCGCCGGAGTATTGTAGATACAAATTATCCAGATCACTGGAAATCGTTTCGGTGACCAAAACAATATCAAACTCGGCACTGTTTTCGGCGGTTACATAGAGGTTGAAACCCACATCACCCAGTTTCTCATTGATGATGCCCTCCAAAATACCGGCCATTAAATTACCGATAAAACCTTTTAATAAATCGCTGCTGAGCAAACCATTGACGATACCTTCCAGAAACGATTGATTTTGCCCATCACCGTCTATGCTTAAACCCAGCATTTCCAGAACCATCGCGTCCCGATCTATCGTGGTGGAAATTAAACCATTCTCTGCAACCACTGACGCCTTGGCCTCTAAATACAGGTATTCAATATCGGCCGGTAAACTCAAGCCAGGTTTAGGTGAACTTAGAACCAAGTTACCCCATTTTGTGCCATTCCATATGCCCATGCCCATGCCCACTTTGGTAAGTGACATTTCTATCGCGATATTATTATTGGGCTTGGCGGGGTCGGAATTGACCTCATCAATAATTTCAAATTTATGTAGATCCATGGTGCCGGCAATGCCATCGGCGGTTTCATCTGGCCCTAACATCTTCATCGAATCGGCTGTGGCATAAAGCTGAGTGATACCTAAATCAATCACCATCAACGGGTTTAATGTACATAACAAACCCGCCTCGGCGTAATAAAACGTTTCAGGAAATTCGGTATCGGGGTCATCGGTTAAACATGCGGTCAGGTGGCGCATATCATCTTCGGAGATATTCATGCCGTCACTTTGTAATAACGATTGCTTAATCGCCGGTGCCAAAGCCGCAATGGCGGTTTCTCCTATCGCGGCTTCCACCACAATGCCCGAATTCACACCGTTATTTAAAAACGACTTTACCTGTGAAAAACCGTTGATATCCACCGAGGTAAATACATATAAATCATTCTCTTTGATGCTAACTGTAAAATCTCGTTTATCGATAACGGCATCGGCCGTATCCAGTGAATCAGGTGTTTTCGCTAAATCACTGCTGGTTATCTGTAAGCTGATAAGATTGGAGGGGTCATCCATATAACCGCTGATATCCCTATAAATAATGCCGGCATCATTCCTCCTTAAAGCCGATTTAACCACAACATCCGGCCCATCCGTATCCACATTAAAACCTACCGTGGGGCCCAGCGTTAAAGGTTCAACCGTTAGCAGGTTCGTACCCTGCTTAAGGAAGGGCTTGATATCATCGATATCCGCCGTGGCAATATCACCATTAAAGGTAAATAAATTGCCTATGGATGCCCCATTTAAAAATATATTACCGGTAGGCAGCGCATTACCATAATCGATAGAAAAATCCTGCAACGTGTCATCACCGATATAGGAAGCTCCATTGCTGGGAAATTCTATAACAATCGATCTCAGCCCCAAACAGGCCATTAACAGCGATGCAGAAATAAGAAGTAAAATGCGTTTTAGCAGAGTTGATAACATGAATTCACCTTTTCAAGGCCTTAACGGCTTGGCGAATCCCTGCCATAAATTAATCTATAACAGAATTATGGGAGAGTTTTTACCCTACAATAAGAATACTTGGGAATATCAAACTTAAACTTTTATATAATAAATCGCTTAATAACAGTATTTACCCACTTTAAAGAGGCTATTAAATACATTAAAATAAGTTAATGTTGCCTTTTGTACAAACCTCATCGTTTTGTACGTTTTGTATATTTTATAACCTACGTTATGCTAAACTCGCTGCACTTGCTCACAAAGAAGCAACTCCTGTTATAAGCACGGATGTTTTAACAGACACTGATAAAAAAAATAATAGTGTGTTTGATAAAGTAGTATCTGAAGTATCAATAGCTTGAAACGTGCTGGTAGCCTTAATGGCTAATACATGATGGTATCTGACATTATGTGTTACAACTGAACTTTCAGCACTGCTTCCTATCAAACAATTAAACAGCCCTATAAATAAAAAATAAAACATTATGGCGCATTCAAAACTTATAGACCCCATAGCTAAAGCTGAATTATCCAAGGACATTAAAACCGGGAAGTTACTCGCTGAAAAAGGCCGGGGCAAACAGCTATACCTTTACACGGCCGATTATGAATCGCCAGTATTGCTGGAACTTGGCCGCCTTAGAGAAGAGACTTTTAGAGCTGTGGGTTTAGGCTCGGGTAAAAGCTGCGATATCGATGAATATGATTTTTCCTATGAACAGCTGATATTATGGGATGACGACAAACAGGCGATCATAGGTGGTTACCGCCTGATGGAATGCCGCAAAGCCCAAGAAAACAATATCGCCTTATATACACAATCCATCTATCAATACTCCGATGAGTTTATCGATGAATACTTCGATCATACCGTAGAGATGGGCCGTGTCTTTGTGCAAAAATCCTATTGGGGCACACGCAGCCTGGATTACTTATGGTATGGCATGGCGTATTATTTTGCAGAAAAACCCAATCACCATTATTTTGTTTGTGCCTTATCCATCCCAACTGCATTTTCACCGTATGCCCGACAATTGATGGTGGAGTTTTATAGCCGCCTATTCCCCAGTGAAAAACAATTGGCTACGTCTTTATTCCCCTATAAAAGCAGTAATATCGATACCGGCAACTTCTTTAACAAGCTCACCGATATCATAGGCCAAAAAGCGCGCTTTAAATTTTTAAGAAAATATCTGGAAGAGATGGGATTTAACTTCCCCATGCTGTATAAAAACACCGATATCTTCCACAAAGACGGCGTGAAGTTTATCTCCTTTGGTTACGACCAGGGATTTAGTAATGCGCTTGACGGCCTGATGCTGGCAGACACACGCCGCATTCGATCGTTAACCCGCAATCGTTATACCTCTGAAGTGGATAAAGCGACTTCTACAGATACGCCACAAAAAGATACCGCATTGGAAGAAGCACTTTAACCTTTACGTTTATGACTCAAGCAACGGAACCCCTGCTACACCATGGCCACAATTGATACATTAAGCCACGCGCTTTTTAGCAGGGTTGTTGCTGCGCCAAAGTTAATACTCACATTGATTTGTTTATTAACCTTGGCGGTTGCACTGCAGGTTAGCAGCATTAACTTTGACGCCTCGTCAGAGAAACTACTGAAACAATCCAACCCCACCTTTAAAACCTATCTACAATTCAAAAAAGACTATCAAGCAGGCCTGGGTATTATCCTGCTTATCGAAGATAAAAATATTTTCTCTAGCGACTTTCTACAGCGGCTGGAATCACTACAAGAAGATTTGTTAGACAATGTACCTTATATAAACGAGGTGGAATCGCTATTAACCAGCCGCAGAGTGTTAGGCGACAGTCATAATCTTTATTTCGACAGCCTAATACCCGACAGACACGATAAAAAAGGCATAGAAGAAGCTAAAACCATTGCATTAACGACCCCCTATTATCAAAACCACATTATCAATGCCACGGGTGATGCAACAGCACTGATCATTAAACTGCAGCCGTTTATCTATTCCATAAAAACCGGCGAATCACGCCAATTGCTGCAAAAAGAAATGCATGAAGTTATCGCAGCCATCGAGGCCGTGGTTGCCAGACATGAACAACTCTTTACCGGCCAATTAAGCATGGGCGGCCCAACCGTTGCGACCATAGAAATGGTTAAAGCCAGTAAACATGATGTTGCGGTTTTTTCTTTTTTAGCTCTACTGGTCATCGCCATCGCCCTGGCCTTAGTTTTTCGCCGAGCCTCCGCAGTATTGCTTCCACTATTTCTATTAAGCCTCTCTATCACCATCACCTTATCGTGGATGTTAATCGCCGAGGTACCGATACAAAATGTGAGTGCAATCTTGCCCTCGTTTTTACTCGCGGTTTGTGTCTGTGATTCCGTGCATTTTTTACAAGCTTTTTATCGCCGATTTGATGCAGGCATGGCCAAAAAAGAAGCCATTTTATCGGCCTGCCAACATACTCAAACTGCACTTTTTTTCACCACCATCACCACCGCAGCCGGGCTTATCTCGTTCACAACATCCTCATTAACGCCTATCGCCAACTTTGGTTTATTTGCTGCCATCGGTGTCATCATTGCACTTATTTTCACCTATCTATGTTTACCTGCTTTGCTAATGCTTTTTCCGATTAAAGCTAAAACCGTTGCAACAAAACACAGCAACAACGAACATGCAGCCAAGCTAGCTCGCTGGATTCAAAAAAATGCCAAAATTATCGTCTTGTTATCCATCACGGCTCTGGGGTTATCAGCCTACGGCATCTCTCAGCTTAAACTCAGCCACGATACGCTTAGCTGGTTCCCCGAAGATAATAAGGCCAGACTAAGCGTAGAACGCATCGATGAAAAACTCACCGGTACCATGCCACTGGAATTATTAATAGACAGTGGCAGCGACTATGGCATTTATAACCCAGTGTTTATGCAACAACTGGACAGCTGGCTAACACAGCTGCAACAAGAAGAACTCGCCGGCATCAAAATACGCACGGCCGCCAGTCTTCTCGATTTAATCAAGGAAGTGAATGCCATATTGGCAGAGGATAAAGCCTTTCAGGTTCCTGCAACCCGCTCATTAATTGCTCAGGAGATCCTGTTGATAGAAATGGATTCTGCCGATCTAGTCAGCATATTAACCGATGTCAATTACCGTACGCTGCGCATCACCCTGGCTACATCCTGGCAAGATGCCGTATATTATCGTGACTTTATACAAGCTCTGGAAAACTCCTTTGCCGCTCAATTTAATGCCCCAATCACGCTAACGATGACCGGCATGATGGCGCTGAGCAGTCAGATCATCACCGAGATGATGAACGGCATGGTGAGCAGTTATCTATTGGCCGCCATCATGGTCACGTTGTTGATGGTTATCTTGTTAAGAAGCATTAAATTAGGTGCAATCATGATGTTGCCTAATCTGCTTCCCATCGCGATGATATTGGGCTTTATGCAAGTAACCGATACGCCGTTAGATATGTTCACGCTACTCATCGGTGCCATCGCCATAGGCATCATCGTCGATGACTCCATTCATTTTATTCATGGCTTCCAACGCGCCTTTAAAAAATCAGGCTCGGCCTTAAAAGCGGTAGAACAAACCTTTAATGACGAGGGGCGAGCCCTGCTGATTACCACCGTAATTTTATGCTGCGGCTTTTTAGTCTACCTTTTCTCCGCCCTGCATAATCTGCAACGCTTTGGCCTCTTAACCGCGCTATGTATTGTGCTGGCGTTAATAGCCGATTTCATTTTGGCTCCGGCAATCATCTTTTTAATCTATAAAGATAATGCTCAAAAATCCTGAGATAACGATAAGATGTTTAATATACAATCGATTGTACAGACGAAGTTTCCAGATTTTTGTCAAAAACATAAAATCATCAGTTCTGCCTTAATTGCTATCGCCTGCAAGATCACCAAGGATAAAGAGTTTCGGCAATTTAAAGCCGACCATGCCGATAGAGACGGCATTCAACTGATCGATGATATTTATAACTACCTGAATTTCACGGCGATTATTCATCAACAAGATTTAGATAACATTCCCAAAACCGGTCGCCTGGTTATGGTATTAAATCATCCCACCACATTAGATGGCCTGAGCCTGATTCAACACCTAAGCACCGTGCGTTCAGATATCAAAGTGGTGGTGAATGAGTTATTTGAAACCACGGGCGCAATGCACAACTATACGATTCCGGTAGATATATCCGGTGCGGGAATTTCCAAATCATCTTTAAAAGCATTAAAACAGCACTTACAAGCCGAAGGTGTTTTGATTATATTTCCTGGCGGAAAACCATCAAGAATATATGATGGAAAAATTCAAGACCCCGAATGGAGCTCAAGCTTCCTAAAGATTGCCCGTAAATATGGCAGCCCGATTCTGCCAGTTTATATTGACGGCAAGATGAGCCGCTGGTTTTATTTTATTTCCAAGGTATTTTTCCCACTGTCGATGTTGCTTGTCTTCAGGGAGATATTTAACTTAAGGAATAAAACTGAAACCTTTTATTTTGGTGAAATGATAGAGCCCCAAACACTGGAAGCAAGCCATGCCAGCGTAGAGCAGCAAGTACAGGCTGTTAGAGATAGCCTATATGCCTTATCCCCCAAAACCGATATTAACCGGCTCTAATCTCTAATCTGAATCCAGCCCTAGGCTTTTTTTGCGTATACCTGCAACAATGGCCTCTTCGCTATCACCGGCATCAAGTTGCTGACTAATATAATCACCGGGCAATGCATCACCCACAAATACCGAGATGCTATTACCACATTGATGAAATAATTCAGGCATCACCCATAACATAGAAAGTGGCTTGGCATACTTAGACAAAAAGTAGAAAAAGCCACTGTTTTCACCCCGTACATACATGGGCAGAATTGGCGTCGAAGTCGCCTTGGCAAAACGATAAAAACCCGAACTCCACTGCCCTTCTTGTATCTCACCTTCCACTTCCCGGGCAACTTGCCCTGCGGGAAACATCAGAATAACACCACCTTTTTTCAAGTGAGCTTTAACCTGCTTATACACCTTAATATTGATACCACCGGAAAGATTATCAACCTCCATAGCGTTTTCACCAAAACCCATTGCATTACGTAATACCGCGCCCTGCATCAAAATCACATCTTTACGTACATGATAAATTTCAGAGATTAAACCGATGCCATCGGCAATACCCATGGAATGGTTTGAGACGATAATCAGTGCGCCGGTTTTGGGGATTTTTGCTTTCTGTTCTGCGCTGAAGCTAAAACCGATATGTAATTCTTTTAATATCGCCGTCATCAATTCCACCCGGTTTAGCGCCGGATTTCGCTGCACAAAACCTTCGAATGTTTTTTGTCGCCATACTTTTTTTAATAAAAATACGCCTGCCTTACAAGCTAACGGGTGATTTTTAAAGGCTTCAGGATATTGCGCTTTAAATACGTCTTTTACATCAAACATAGTGTTCTTATTATCATTATTACATCAGTATTTTAATACGCGGCCTTTATCATTAAAACAAAAAAGGAGCCGAAGCTCCTTTTATTTATACCTGACTAGCGTTCAATCTTTTGGGCCTGAATAACAACAAAGAAAGTACACACAGATAATACCAGTGCATGGCACCTAATCCCTTTAATTGACCAAAGTCGAAGACAAACTGGTTAGCCGGATTACAGTTGGCTAAATAATAATTACCTCCATCACGTATAGCCTGGCTTTGTTCTGCACAGGTGTAATCGGTATATTCATGGGCGCCAATATCACACATGCCGGTACTATCATCCTGGCGGTTTTGGCCACGTTGATCTTCGATTACCGCACCACATTCGACCAAGTTCATCACGTCTCTGGCTACACTGGTTTCTGTTAAGGCTAATATTCTTGTAGCCGCTACAGAGCTAACATCATCTCCAGCATCATAAGAACTGACACCTACAACGATAGAATCTAACGTAGCGACATCTGTAGTAAATGAACCGGTATAACTGGAAACGTTTGGATCTGCCTCAGGCATAAACTGGCCTTCAGGCTTCACCCCTGATTTGGAATCAAAACCCAGCAAGTTAAAGCCACCATCCTTCAAACTATCCCATAAATAGAGGTTATGGCCTGAAGCTTCCGAGCCCGCCGTATTACCCACAATTAAAGACCGGGCTATATTTAATTCACTGGCCGAGGCCTGATAGATTGCACCACCATCCGTAGCCGAGCTATTGCCTACCAAAGTAACATACTCCAGGCTAACGGCACCTGAGGCAGAATTAACATAAATAGCACCACCATCGCCCTCGGCAGAATTTTTATGGAAGCTAGCATTAGTAATATCTAATCCTGCAGCCCCTGCCGAACTAATCGCACCAGCCACACCATCACTATGGTTGCTGATAAAAGACGAACGTTTAATGCTGATTTGGCCCGATGTTGAACTCAACATGATAGCTCCTGCAGATGTACTGGCATCGTTAGCCTCAAACTCTGTATCGCTAATATCCAACATTGAGCTATCCGCACTATAAATTGCCCCACCAACAACAGCCACATTCGCTTTCAACAAACTGTGAGTAACGATTAGCTGACTGGCATTACCCTTAAGTAATATGGCGCCTGCCTGATTGGCTGAGCTATTATTTTTAAATACAGAATGATCAAGTTTAACGATGGAGCCAGCATCCACTAACAATGCAGCCCCATTAGCCGCCTCATTAGCAATAAATTGCATATTCGACAGTTTAACTCTTGACGAATATACCCGTAAACCACCGCCGTCAATGGCAGATGATGGCGATGCGGCATTAATAATTAAACCGGATAACTTCACTTCATTCACAGCCTGCACGCCATGATTAAAGACATCTATTAATCGAGTAGTTAACGAGGCGCTCGTTTTAGCCGTCACATCGGCAATAAGACTATTAGCCACATCCCCGGAAATGATGGTTATATTTACTGCGGAGTTTGCCTGAGTGGCCAGTTGTTCAGAGCCGTTAAAACCCCCCACCAACGAGAAACCCGCAGGTATAGACAGGGTCGCAGCCGGATGATAAACACCCGCCTCAATAAAGACTTCTCTGGCAACATCATCAATCTGAGCTTGTGATATAGCGTAACTGATATCATCACAGGCCAACGCCCATGAAGAACAATCACCTGTCTTTGTTACACCAGAAGTCGACACAAAAACCTTGCCACAAACATCACCATAACCGTTACCATCCGCATCCGCCTGAGTGCTATTTTTTACCAATGGGCAGTTATCTAAATTATCTACCCTTCCATCCCCATCAACATCATCATCACAAACATCACCCAGACCATCTAAATCCAAATCATCTTGGTTAGGATTGATAGTAAATGGGCAGTTGTCCTGATCCGGCGTATTCAAGTCACCATCACCGTCGATATCTGTGTCACAGGCATCACCCAGAGCATCCGGATTGTTATTTAATTCTACATCAGTATTGGTCTGTAATGGGTTAGCAACTAGAGGGCAGTTATCCGGGAAACTATCCGCTACAGAATCATTATCATCATCGGTATCGGCAATCATTCCACCTTCAGCATTATCAGGTGCACCATCACCATCGGTATCCGTATAACCTCCAATCGGAATCAAGCTATTCGTCCCAGTCGGATCCAGAAGATTTTCCATAACATCGGAAATACCATCTCCATCATCGTCATCGTCACAGGCGTCACCTAGATCATCAGGATTATTATTTAATAATACATCCGTGTTTAGCTGATTTAGGTTGCTATGATTGGGGCAGTTATCAAGATCATTGTTGACACCATCACCATCGGAGTCACTGTTAACCATCAGAGTGAAATAGCCAGCCCCTGAAGGTAAAGCAACCGAGGTAAATGTCAGGGTTTTAGCAGTTGCATCATAACTGCCTGAGATGAGACTACCACCTGCAGTAAAATCAGTATTGGTATCGTAAAATAGCTGCATCTGATCCGCATTAGCTATACCACTGACATCAAAGGTCATCGTCACAGTGCTAATGCCGCCATTATTGAAGGCCCAGATTCGATTTAGACGAGAAGTCGCAATTGCCGGCTTGTTACTGGTGGTCGATGAAACATCGGCATTGTTATTACCCCACATCAAAAATTCGTTATTACCCATGCCTGCTGGACTGCTCATTGCAACCCGGCCAGTGCCGCGGGCACTGCTGTGACTACTGCCATCAGAAGCCTGACCAATGCCTGCCACATCAAAGCCGTAAGTGACTCCAAGGGCATAACGGGCATAGCCCCCTATGCTTACGTTATATTTTGCAGCTATATAATTATTAACAATCGTTCGTTGTGCTTCATTAATATCTTTCTTAAAAAGAATAATCTCTGAAATCTTACCATCGAAATATTCATTAACAGCCGCGTCAGCTCCAGCACCCACTCTTGTCTCTACAGAAGTATTAGGAGCAAACTGCCCCTGACCTGTT
>JABSRQ010000409.1 GCA_013215055.1 Pseudomonadales bacterium
TGGTCAGTAGACCGTGAGTGGTTAAATCTTAGGGCGGTGTACTTTAAAGGCGTAACTACTGCCGATGTGTCAGATCAAACGACCGAGCTCGAGGCCGGTCTACTGGCAATTGAGCAGGGCATTCAGTTCATCAGTAGTAATCCGGACTTTAGTCTGGATGCGGTAAGAAGTGATCTGGCCTATGAGAAAAAAGATTCACAATTTATGGGGCTGGGGGCCTTTCTGGATTTTGAGCATACCTTTTGGGGCGCCGAAGTTACGGTGATCGATGTGGATAAAACCATTGCTGTTGGGGAGCTAAAATCAGCCTATATGATGGCTGGGGTTAGGCTGCCTGCTAACTGGTCATTGAGTCTAACGTATAGTGTAGACAGAGATGATGTAAATGATGAGGTGTATGAGCAATTACAGACATTAACCGAACCTTATCTATCATTCGATCCTGGTTTAGAGCAGGGCGTTGATGGCATTATTAATGGTGTTAAGAGCACACAGATTAATGACACCGATACCTGGACACTGGGGGCCAGATGGGATTTCCATCGATCGGCGGCGATTAAGATGGAATATATGCAGCAGGAAAATCGGGCTATTGATGCGGTGACTACCGAGGATATTATCAAAAACCCCAAGGCTGTTCGTCTTGCATTAGATCTTGTTTTCTAGGGAGGAATTCATCATGCATATACATCAAATAAAAGTGAGTTATTTACCGCTGTTATTGGTCTTGAGCTACTGCCCGTTTACGCTCAGTGATATAGCTGTGGTTGTTCATCCTGATAATCAAATCAATCTGGACGAGAAAACCGTTAGGAAGATTTTTCTTAGCAAAACCAAAGCCTTTCCCGATGGCGAAAAAGTAGAGGTTTATGACCTTCCCGCTGAAAACAAAACACGTATAGAGTTTGGTGTAACCGTGTTACGTAAAAGTGAGGCGCGGTTAAATTCCTATTGGGCGCGTATGTTATTTTCCTCTAAAGCCAGGCCACCTGTAGTGCTGGAAAATGTGGATGAAATTAAGGCCATGATTGCCAGTAATCCGCATGCTATAGCCTATATGGATCTAGAGGATGTTGATGACTCGGTGAAGGTGGTGCTTAATAAACCATAAATAGTCAAAACAGGCGTTTACATAAGCTTATTCTGTTGCTCTGTAGGCGCCTTTTTTTCTTCGTTATTTAACATCAATGAATCAACTAAAGTCGATGAGTATAACCAGGAAGACACCCTAGTGCTGAGTTATAAAAATCGTCTCTGATTATGTGCCGCCCAAAATAAAAAATGTGTAAAAGGATTTGAAGTTGAGACTGCCGCCGAAATAGCAGCATCTATCAGCAAGAAATTACCAACGAATAAACCTTGAAGTACAACATGGCTGTAAGGTTTAAGGATAATGCAGGGTTCATCAAAAAAGAAGTGAAAAAGACCTAACAGCATACCCTCGTTAATCCAGACTAATAACCAGGAAATGCCAGGCACAGGACATTCCACAGGCTAATGAATGTACGGTAGATACTGAGCTTAGGATGCTACCCGCCATCACTCACCTGGCCATCAAGATTCACGTCAGGTTTTCTCTAGGCCAGTTTCTGCCAGATTCGCAATGCCCCAAATCCCTGGCCAGTTTGTTTATTGAGCCGCAAGCTGGGCATTAGCCCCCGTTTGAGCTAATGCCGTCCAGCCTAGCTGAATAGAACTAAGCCTTAGAGGCAGGCTCCATCCACTTGTCCACTGTCCATACCCTGACTGGGCGTTGCCCGGGCATAGCGGTTGGCACGCAAGGGGCTAGACATATCATTAAAACGAACACCCAGGTCTTTGACGATGGGGTAAACAGAGCTCGCAATCATTTGCCGCAAGTAAAAGGGCTGTTTGATATAATAATGGTGCAGCGCATGGGTTGCGCCAAAGTTAAAACAGAATAACTGCAATGGCCACAAGGCCTTATGCCTGACGATCTGAGTCTGTTGCAGCAGGTTGTTGACGTCACCAAAATAATGAACATTAGTTGTCACTAGATTTAAACAGGCTTGGCGCAGGACATTCGGTAACAAAGTCACCACCGCCAGAAAGTTCACCAGCTGCATAGTGTCCAACAGGCTCTGTGGCCAGTTAATGGGCATGCCGGCAACATTGGCAATCCAATCCACCAGGTGAAACAGCACAAAACTATTCCATAAAAGCATAAAAATAGCGGTAACGGGCAATGCCACAAGCTGCATGGTCCGCAGTGAAAAACCAGGGATCTGCTTCAGTTCAAAGTATCTAGGCAGCATGGACCAGGACGTTTCTAACATGGCCAAGATGCGCAGAAAACCATAGCTGCGGCCATTGCCAATCAAACGTTCTTCAATATCCCTTTCCTGCCCTGAGACCTGATGGTGTAACAGGTGGATCTTGCGCCTGTACCAAGGATTGATAATATTGCCGCGGAATAACCAAACGCCCAGCATCATGCCGTTATGGATCACGGCATGATGTTTGAAATAGAGCCGGTGAATAAGATCATGCTCCAGTTCATGCAAAATGGAGGTGGCCAGCATCACGATGACAATGGTCGCCCATGCCGGCAGGATAGATGCTAGATAAGCCCAGCCCGCCCAGACATTAACCGCAATCGCCACCACATCATCTTTATCACTTAGGATGTTATCAACTAACTTGGTTAATACATTCTTAGGACCAAATTCAATG
>JABSRQ010000410.1 GCA_013215055.1 Pseudomonadales bacterium
AACGAGCACCCCCTTATACATTTGGCTGTAACGTATGGTTACATCACCATTATTATCGGTATATTTTCTTTTTTCCTTGAGTGTGTGAGCGCTAGAAAAACCCAACAACTGCGTGGCCTTCTTCTTATTCACTGCACGGTCGTTGTTTGAGAAGGAAAATTCTATATCATTGTTCTTGTAGAGGAGCTTACGTTCTGCAGCGTTAGATAACGATGCACTTAATAGGCTGGTAACGATAGTTGCAGCCATCACTGTATTTCTTGAAATAAGAATTATTAGTTTACGTTTACTCATTTTCACTTTTCTTTTTTACCATTTAACACCTACGATCTCATGGATAAAGTCATCAACAAAATGGATTCATTCCAAACACTGTCAGTTCCGCTGATGGTATTGAACAAATAAAGATATTGAATGAACAGTCCATCTATAAGGGCGTGCTAGGTAGTAAGAAGTATTAAAGGGTAACGGGTTCAGTCTCAATGTACTGCATCCGCCTTTCATGGGTAGAACCCGTCAAATAAAAACAGATAGATTGGATGCTGCTCAATTGGCACAATTTTATGCCAATAATTTATTAACCGTGATCAACGTGCCAGAAATGGAGCAAGAACAGTAACCGACTAACGAACCACACCCTTACCACGATGACCTAATCATGATAAGGGTGTGCTTGATGACGCGCTTACGAAAGGCCAGCTGAAAAATGCTAGCGATATGACTTTGAGGGAACAATTTAATTCGTTAGCGGTCTAATTTCGCTTGAGGAAAGTCGTTTTTGGATTTTATTTCAAGATGCGACAGAACCTGATTCTGACCACCCGTTTAAATTCTGATGAAAGCAGCATAATTAACATTCCTTGTTAGCGTCCAGACAGTTTAGATGGCCGTTCTACAATGTCCATTATGATTAAATTGGAGCATTAACATACTCCATTACAATATGGAGAAAAGGCACGGCCTGTATCGCTTTCAGAATTTTAGATGCTCGCCAATCACTGTAATGGTCAAAGTCATAAATGCCAGGCGTAAAAAAACCCGCGTTCGCAGGTTTTATTACTAAAGCTAGAATGCCCTGGATACCTTCAGTAAAACCTCTTGCGGTCTGACCTTGATGATAGCGGTAGGGTTTTTATTTCTGTAGCGTTGTTCGTTACTGATCATATCGTCGGTCATGCTGTTAATTGCAGCGCCAGCGATAGATGCAGAACGTGGCGTTAAAGCCCCAAGCGTCACTGGGTACTTCAAGACTTATGGGAAGTGGGGCTTAATATCCCTTATACTCACTTTAAGGGCAGCAGAATGAGGGCATTTGTATAGCGAGAAAAAAATAGTACAGTAGGGAGAGTGCGTTTTTAATTTTCGTTAATCAGCTAAATCATAAGTCTCACCGTTGGCCACAATTTTTACGTTCTCAAAGTGCTCAGCGAATGTATTGGCTTTCAGCGTATGAATGGGAATAAGTACCTTGGGTTTTATTGCCGCTGAAAAACTCTTTAGGTGGCTTAAATAAGCATGGCCACTGGTATGGATGTATTGACATTGGCTAGCCGTTAGAGCCTCAAGTTCTGCAAAGGCAGGTTGTGTTTGCATATAACCCTGCCACTAGTTAATGCGGCATCTATCCATGCAGTTTTTTTAACCAGTAGGCTTTACCACGGCCAATACAGTCCTGTTAGAATTTCAGGTTTTAACTGGGAATTTTGTTAGTTTTAATCCTGCAGATTTATATTCATTTGGCCCGTTTATAGCAATGAAAGCCGAAATCTGTACATTGAGATTGAACCATTTACACGTTAATGCTTCTTATACTTCTTCATTTACGAACGTCAACTCGGTAATTTTTGCTTTCCAACCATTCGTTGAAACCCCTGTATAGATTCCAAAAATGCGACCCGTAGGAAATTTAGTCAGCCTTCGAGACTGTCGCTGCAGTAGTGTTTTTATGAATTATCTGTTTGTTTCGAATAGATTGCGGGAGTGATTCCAGTTGTTAATTAGTGATGAAAATTTTAAATCGGCATACCAAAACTGCTGAGTAGCAGTTGATATTCAGCTGTAACTTTAATTCCACTAACAAGTAGATTTTACATTTAGTGAATTTTTGGGCGCGATATGGAAATCAGTGGTCGAGATGTGATGACCGTCCGATTACTAAAAATCGTTATACTTATGGGGCTATTCTCTTTGCCCTTTCAATATTCATTCTTAAGTTTGGTGTCTAATGCTAGGTTTCTTTGAGCGCTTGATAAACCCGTTTCCTGCCGAGGAGCCTGATCAGTCTCCGGCTACATTGTTGGCCTTTTGTCGCCATTATGCCCGCGGCATGGAGCTGCCACTGATATTGATGTCGCTACTGACGGCTGTGCTGGCGGTACTGGAAGTATTCCTGTTCAGCTTTATGGGACAGTTGGTGGATTGGCTGGTGACTAAGGACAAGGCGACCCTGCTCGCTGATGAGGGGACTACCCTGCTGTGGTATAGCGTGCTGTTATTAATCATCATGCCGTTATTAACCTTTAGCCATGCGGCGATCATACATCAATCGCTGTTGGGCAATTTCTCCATGTCGATTCGCTGGCTGTCGCATCGCTATCTGTTAAAGCAAAACATGGATTTTTATCAGAATGAGTTTGCCGGGCGTATTGCCACCAAGGTGATGCAAACGGCGCTGGCCGTGCGTGA
>JABSRQ010000411.1 GCA_013215055.1 Pseudomonadales bacterium
GCGGTTTTAAAGCTGCTGCGCCAGAAGTTTTTAATGTCAAAATGGCCAGTGTTTGAAAATGCACCGGTAACACCGGTGGTTAAGACTAGATTACGCAAGGTGTTAAAGCCTAACGTCACAACCGCATCGCTGATAGAGGAGATTTCACGTGAGTGTCCATAAAAAGTGGAGTTAGCCATACGCAATATTTTTAAACTGAGGGTTTGATCCCTGGCAATTTTTTCAGCAAGTTCCGCGTTTTCGATATCATCATTATTAAAACTGTCTATCAGCTCTTGAATGACTTTTGGTATATTAGGCAGGTTATGCATTTCTGCCAAAAATTGAGAAACGTCCTGTATTTCAGAATGGCTCATCGTATCTTTGTCTATTTACTTGATAACGTGCCTGAAGCTTAGCCATAATCCCTCACTCTGTCGAAAAAACTGATTTCTTTGCATCTACCTTTGTGTAGCATTATTAAATGATAAATGAGTCTATGTTAGTTCCTGAGTTTTTATCCCATCAATCTGTTGCTGACTTGTATTGGGTCTGCCATGCGCCCCAACTTATGCAGGATTTATCCTGCTGTGACTTTCCGATACCAGAGATCAGCTGGTTTAAAGCCTTACAGTTGAATCCGCAGGCTTTGGAATTACATTTACAGCAGCGAAACTTATATTTGTTAGGCACGTATTTTGAGGCCTTATGGGAGTTTCTCTTAGAACATGGGCCTTATACCGATTTATTGGCCAAGAATATTCAGGTGTTTAGCGGTCAGGGCTCTGATCGTAAAACCCTGGGTGAGATGGATTTTATCTATTTTTGTTTGCGCCGCCAAAAAACCGTGCATCTTGAGGTCGCTGTAAAGTTTTATATCGCCTGTCATCTTCTGCCTCCCAAACGTCCGGTTAACGTTTTGCCTCTATCTTATTGGATAGGGCCGCAATGTAATGATCGCCTGGATATCAAATATACCAAGTTGCGGGATAAACAATCACGTTTGGCGTCTTGTGTTGAAGGCATTGCAGCCTTAAAGGCTAAAAATATACGTGTTGAACTTGCCGAAGTTTCGATGCCAGGATTTTTATTTAGCCAAAATATTTCAGAATCGGCTGCCATCTCTATTAATACGGCGCATTTACACGGTGTGCATTATTCTCTGCAGGCTTTTATCGATGCTGAATTAATGCATAGCCACTGGCGTGTTTTAGCCAAACCTTTTTGGTTGAGCGTAGCAGGTGTTACCGCGACTGACTCTGCAGATTTTTTATGTTGGGCCAAGCTAATTTTGTATTTAAATAACCATTTTGATCAAAGCGATAGAGCTGTTATGTTAGCCTCTTTGAACGAGATTGATGGTAAGACCCTCCCATCCCGTTTTTTTATCACCGCTAATCACTGGCCCAAACACACTGCGGTTACAGCCCATCTTTTTTGAGAGTATTTGAATGTTTAAATCTTTTTTAGTTGTCTTATCGGTGTTGCTGGCTTATTTGTTGTTGATGCCGGTTGAGGTGAAGCCTGTTGCGTGGCAGGCACCGAGTAATCCGGGTTATAACGGCGATTTTTCTCCAAATCAGGTCTTGGCCGATTTACATTCAATGCCTATCGGTGAAGGTTATGGACCAGAAGATGTTGTACAAGGTGTTGATGGTTATCTTTATGTGTCCATGCATCAGGGGCAGATTGTTCGTATTTCACCCCAGGGAGATGCACAGGTATGGGTGGAAACGGGAGGCCGTCCGTTAGGGTTAGCGGTGGATGCGCAGGGTAATGTGATTGTAGCGGATGCTTACCAGGGCCTGCTTTTAATAGCGCCCGATGGCAAGCTTAAGGTATTGACCGATAGTGTTAATGGTCAGCCTATTTTATATGCCAATAATTTGGATATCGCCGATGACGGCAAGATTTATTTCTCTGATTCCAGTACACGTTATGGAGCCAAAGAGTATGGCGGTAGTTATCCCGCCAGTTTATTGGATTTAATGGAGCATGGTCATCATGGCCGTGTTTTGGTTTACGACCCTGAAAATCAGACAACCTCGGTGGTGGTTAAAGGCTTAAATTTCCCCAACGGCATTGCGATGTCGCATGATAATAATGCGATACTCATTAATGAAACCGGAAATTACCGGGTGCTTAAGTTTCATCTAAAAGGCAATCAAAAAGGGCTGTTAGAAGCGTTGCTCAGTTCATTGCCTGCATTTCCAGATAATCTGACCCGGGGCTTAAACGGCCGTTATTGGTTGGGGCTGGTTTCACCCAGAAACCCAATGCTGGATGCGATCTCGGATAAACCTTTTTTACGTAAGATGGTGCAGCGCCTGCCCGGTTTTATCCGACCTAAAGCCCAACGCTATAGCCATGTGATCGCCATTGATGATGCGGGCAATGTGGTCAGTAATCTACAAGACCCAGAGGCGGCTTATGCGATTAATACCAGCGTTTTGGAAACTCCAGAGTATTTGTATATTGGCAGTTTGATGGAGGACACCTTGGGGCGACTGCCAAATCCTTTTGCCTCGCAGTTTAAATAGCTTTTAATATAACCAAGCCCTGATAAATCAGGGCTTGGTTTTTAAGCTATTTCTCAGGCTTTGCTGTCGGCTTGACGCATGGCCTGTTTAGATTTGAGTTTGGCAGCTTTGCGTATTTTAGCCTGGGGTAGTGCCTCATCCCCTATTTGTTTTTCAC
>JABSRQ010000412.1 GCA_013215055.1 Pseudomonadales bacterium
CCTCATATAGCATTTCTTTTCGTTACCTCACAGTTTTGCTTCAGGCTGCCTCCGCACAACTCCTCACGAAGATGCACTTGCCTTACGCTAGTAGTTAACATATCTTAGACCTCATGAAGAGATTTTAGAATACGGTGATACTCCTACAGAGGACTTTCACCTCATTAGTTAATGCCCATGCCGGGCGTACACCATTCGTACCAGCTGATGCCGCTCGCGGAGCTCGCAGCACAGCTAGACGAGGTCGTTCGCAATTATATATTTGTGGCTGAATATTAGCGAAGAAGTTGAAAAGTCATCCACAAATTAAACTAAAAAAAAAGACAACGAAATGCGAACAAACAGCTTCACCCAATACCACTCGCCTCAGGCTCGGGTATGGGTAAGCCGGAATGTTAGGTCAAAATTAATATGACATCTATAACAATAATCATAACATTAGTCATAACATTAGTCATTTCTTGTATAGCACTTTATTACCTTTTATTTCCGAGTGGGAGATTTGTATCAATAAAGCTAAACGGTAAAAGAGGTATCACCTTTTCAAAAACTAGCATTACAATTGGGTGCAGATGCTCTCCTACAAATTGAATAAGCTCAAAATCATGCGGCTTCTACTGGTTTCGTGTTAAATTCATCGAAAGTGGCGGCTAGTCCTTTGGCGGCCCTATTCCTGAGTTGAACCTTCTCGCCAGCCTTCATCAGCTGTATATTTTTTCCGTGATAATAATTAAAAAAATCATCCCAGTCACCATTGATTTCTATACACCTCAACTGCAGGAGATGCTCCGCTCTTTCTGGTATCCATCGCATGCCAGAGCAGTCCATTCTCTCGCCAATAACATATCTTGCAGCTCCTTCAATAATACCTGATGCGAGGGGCAAATCATCCTTCTTATAGCGAGTGTAACGGAGCATATTTCTTCTTGGTGTTATATAATTTAGAAGTTTATCCAGAGCCTTATATCTTGGTTTGCAAGAGTTAACATCTTCATACTTCAGTCTTAAAGCATCCAATGTTTGAATTAACCCTTCCATGTCAGTATACAAGCGATCAATTTTATCGTGAACCCATTCCTTGAGCTTGTTGGACCCTGTTCGATGAAAGCTGCGTCCCGCCAGCCAGATGTGTTCTTCAAGGTGATAAATATCCAAAGCAAAACTGGCATTGGGAAACAGCACCGCCAGGTTTTGTTGAAGGCATTTTTCCCCATCAACAACAATGTGAACATCGGGAGAATCCTTGGAGAAACCCCGTTTTTGCGCCTGAGTCGCAGCCCACTCCAAGATAACTTTCCTGGGTGAGTATGAACCAAATATTTTCTTTTTGAAGGGCCCGTGTAATTTGCCGTCTGAACCCCTTTTCAGGGTATACATGGCAACGAGTGTAATGCTGCGGCCATTTTTACTTTTATCACCCGCTTTGCGCCGCTTTTTTTTAGAGTGTGATAATTTTTTTTCTTTGGCACGATGACGTTTACAGCCACATTTATTTTTTGTGGATTTCTTGCGCTTGCCCCGCCGTTTGTCCAGCTCCGTCTGTGTGGCCGTTGGAGTTGCCTTACCGTCGGCCTCGATGATTAATATTTCATCGCCGCCGGTACTTAGCGGCAGTGATTGCGGTGCCGAAATGTCCATGAAATCACAGGCGTAGCGCCCTATGCCAAGTACGTGTTCTTCGATGGTACTTGTTGATGGTGAAAATCCGATGGTCATGCGTAAGACATTTGCCGCCGCGCTAAAACTCATTTGCGTTGACAACCTGACTGCCAGGCTAATCACTCCTTGACTAAAGCCGTCACTTGTCAGTCCCAGGCAGGCATCCAATGGATAAAAAACGCCGCCTCCATCTTTCGGAATTAAATGACATCGCCAGTACCGAACTGGCCCCCATATAGTTTTAATGCAACGTGATACAGGTTTTATGCGTTGATAATATTTACCACTCTTCCGCCAAGCTGACATTTTAAAATTCAGGTGAGCTGAAATTAAAAAAAGTTGCACCAGAGCACATGCCAAGTGCTGGATCTGCAATTTTAAACCTTCCTCGAATTTATGGAAGTTCTGCTCGTCATTAGAACTGCTTTTACACAACGAAACAATTGTCTTAAATATCTCATATACCTTTTGTTCTTGAGCCTCCATTGAGGGACACACATCTCTAGTTTTATCTGACATTTACAAAGTCCTTATGCTTGAAAAATTATATTCTACTACTATGTTACTTGACATAGTAATAAAGTCAATAGGAACACCATATGATTAGTCTAAGAAAGTTTGAAATAGCCAAAGAAATCAAGGAACTTCAAGCACGAATACGCAAGCTTGGCCCCGTTATGAGAGGCAGTGTGACCATAATGGGGAAGAAAAATAAACAACCTTATTTCTCTGTTAGTATGAGAGGGAAGACAAAAGTTGTTTATCTGGGCGATAAGCGGGCAGCAAAGGCAAAAATTTATACTGAGAATTATAAGGTAATGATGGAAATCATTGATGAGATGACACTATTGCAAATGGAATTACTAAAGCTCGAAGGCAAAGAGTGAATTTGTATGAGAGCGACTGCACCCAATTCAAAATTGTATTTCTTTAAAGGGCTAATTTTACTGCATAACGCGGGTGACAAGGCGGACTCTAGAAAGTCCGCATTATTGTTAACCTT
>JABSRQ010000413.1 GCA_013215055.1 Pseudomonadales bacterium
TTCATAGACGGCAATGCAGATGGTTTCAACGTGGCGAATATTCAGTTCTCTGGCAACAATGCCGGCAGGAATCAATCCGCCTCTGGCAATGGCGATGATGCCTTTATAGGTCTTGCCGGTGGCGTGAATTTTTTCGCAGAGTTTGCGGGCATCTTGATGTAATTGATCCCAGGAAATATAAACGTCTTTCTGATAGCTTGACATGGTCTGTTGGCTCTTGTTGTCGAGTTGACCGCTCAAAGGTTTGCTTGAGAGCTGATTGAAAGCGCGCCATAGTAGCACGGTGGCTTGAAAAATAACAGATCGCCCGTCACCATTGAGGATGGGAGTATTAATGTAGCTAATAATAGCGCTTCAGATGATAGTCGTTTGCTCTTTTCTCAGAGCAATATCTATCTATTAAAGACCTGTATAAAGGGGTTAGCAGAGTTGCTACAGCGCAGTGAGATAACTATGAGGCAACGATACATTTAAGTCTCTAGTGAAAGAATAATAGACACTCTAGTAGCTGTTCGAAGGCTTGGGCTTTATAGGGAATTGTGTTAAGATTCCTGCCATTGATTCATAGGGTAGAACGAGGCTATATACAAGCCTGCTTTTTTACCGTCTATATGATTTTGTAATGGTCAATAAAAAAACTATAACGCACTATTATGATTCGCCAATTATCAACGCCATTTATTGCCGTCTGTGTCTTCAGTTGGCTACTTGCTTTACCTGCCATGAGCTGGGCAAAAACGCCTGCGTCTCAACTTTCTGCCGGACAAGCCAAGGCGCTGCTACTTTATAATTTTATCAAACATACACAGTGGCCGGATCAAGACAGCAAGAAAGTGATTTCTGTAGCCTTCTTGAAAGGTGATGAAGAATTCTTCAAGGCGTTTGCGCCGATTGCCAATGAGGCCAGAATCAAGCGCAAACCGGTCTCTTTACATAAGCTGGAGAACTATAAAGCCGCCAAGAATCATGATGTGTTGGTGATGCCGCAGCAGTACAATAGCCATATCGACGAGATCTCCTCTTATCTATCCCATACCGAGACCTTGCTGATTTCCGATCAGGCGCAGAATCGTAGTGCCGTTATGATTAATTTTATTAAGCCCAGAGAGCAAAAGTTATCTTTCGAAGTTAATCGCAGCAATATCATCTTTGAGGGAATGAATATCTCCAAAGATATTCTGCTCTATGGCGGTAGCGAGATTGAGGTTGCGACCCTGTATAAGGAGATGGAGAAGAGTCTGATTCAAAGCAAGGCTCGATTAATCCGCCAGGAAGTGAAATTGCTGGCTCAACAGGAAACTCTTCGCGCTCAAGCTGTGAAGATAGAAAGCAAGACGCTGTATATAGAGACACAGAAAAAATCTATTGAAGGCCTGTATACGGAACAATCGGATATTCAAATTTTATTGGATAAATCGGCGCAGCAATTGTATTTGAGTCAGTCCCGAGTCGATGGGGTTCAGAAGCGCTTACTTGAAAGCCGTAAACTGTCAATGCAGTTAACCGATCAGATCAATACCAATGCGGATATTTTGTCCGTACAAAAACAGCAGATACAACAACAGTCCAATAAAATTGGCGCACAAAACCAGCAACTCGGCGTACAAGAAAGTGTTATTGCCAATCAGCGTAGTCTGATTCTGGTGATTCTGTCGGCGTTATTACTGGTGACACTGTATATTATATTTAGGCAGAAAATTGCTTTGGGAAATCAGCGTGCGATCACCGCACAGAAGACCGAAATCGTCAGAAATCAGGAGGCCTCTATCGATGCCTATAAGTCATCCTTGCAGGTGAAAAATGATTTCCTGACGGCTATCAATCATGAATTAAGAACGCCCATGCATTTGATTATGGGAGCGTTGCACGATATTTCAGCCGATGACAAGAATACTTTGCAACACAGTCTGGGCATTGTTGAAGAAGGTGCCGAGCAGATGATGGTGCTGATTTCAGATATTTTATTCTATTCCGAGATTCAGTCCGATGCGCTACAGATTCAGACCAGCAGTGTGGATATTAAATATCAGTTGATAGAAGCCTGTGAGGGTTATAGGCCCGATGCCGAAGCTAAAGGCCTGGGTTTCTATGTACACTTCTCACGCTCGGTACCCGATTATTTGAATGTGGATGTAGAACATCTGTGTATGGTCATCGAGAAACTGTTAGATAATGCGGTGAAATTTACCGAGCAGGGCGAAATTGTTATCAACGTTGATTGGAAGGTGTCTCAGGGCCCTCAGCTTCATATTCAAATTGATGATACGGGTATTGGCTTTAGTGATGATGAGCTTGAGAGGGTATTTCAGCCGTTTGAACAGTCAGATGCAGGTTTGTCTCGTCAGCACGGCGGTTTGGGTATAGGTTTAAGTATCTCAGAAAAACTCATGAGTCTGATGCATGGTGAAATATCCATTGTCTCCGATGAGCATAAGGGCAGTAGTATTCACTTGACGTTACCGGCTCCCAAGGCTGTTCAGCATAAGCCTTATAAAGAGATACCGGTGGCCAAGGTGGCCAAAACGTTAAAACCACAGAAAACAAATAATGTGGTGAGTGCTCTTAGGTTGGCAATCGATAACACCAAGAAAGATGCGTTGATTCTGATTGTTGAAGATAATGCCTTTAGTCAGA
>JABSRQ010000414.1 GCA_013215055.1 Pseudomonadales bacterium
CGCGCATCGCTAGATCAGCCCGAGACATCAGTTCGGATAATTTCTGAGTATCTAATGTCGAACTATCGACCATTTCACGTCCCTTGGATGCCGACTCTTGGGCTTCTCCCATGGAGAGGGTTGCCTGCTGAGTATGCTCGGATATACCTTGTACGGTGGATGCCATTTGCGTAATAGCAGTTGCTACTTCCACGGTAGCTCGCTGTTGTTTAACCACGCCTTCTTTAGCGTGTTGCATTAAACTGACTAAGTTCGATATCCCCCGATCTAATTCTAAACAGGCGTCACTGACCTGACTTACGATGCCGGCAAACTGCTCCATCATTAAGTTGAAGGCGGTTCCGGTGACACCAATTTCATCCATAGTCTTGACATCAAATCTCAGGGTAAGATCTGATTCTTGTTGAATTCTTTCGACTGTTCTGCGCAATCGATCCATTGGCAGGCATATTGCTCGGCGCATCAAATAACTGAAGGCAACACTGAGAAAGATAATCACCACGATAATTATCAGAGAGATGGTGAACAATGCTGAATTATTAGCAACGATGGCATCTGCTGAGTGTTTTACTTTAATGCCAGAGAGTGTCACGCTACGGCCAGATTCGCTGGCTTGTTGACTAAAACTATTCAGTATTTCATTACTGTTTTGTTTAAAATTGTTGATTAATACTTCTATATCTTCGACAATAATCCGTCCATCGGACACCATTGAATTGCCTTGAACACGGTTTTCATCAACATAAGAATCAACAGCAATCAGCATAAGCTCAAATAATTGGTCTATTTTCTGCGACAGATTTTGGGCTAAATCAGCATCGACTTTCTCTAGCTCAGCTAGCTGCAGTTCAAGTCGCTCGAGTGAGATATTGGCATTATCTTCAGCTTCATTTAACCAGCTGACAGATAAATCCAGTAACCAAGCACGTAAGTTTCGAAATTCCTGATCAATCTCAATGATCAACATCAGCTTATTTCTTTCGATAGTTTGCAGCTGAAGTATATTTTCCTGCAAACTAATGGCTTGGATTTGCTGGTTTACAAATCCTTGTTGTTCAATACTGATATCCGAGGTTGTCTGTACACCCATTATTATGTAGAGGAAAGCTATGGTGACAACCGTAGAGAAACTCATGTTACCAATACTAAGTTTAGTCGAAATTTTCATAATGTTATCGCCACCATTTATGTTCTATTGGTAAATAATTAAACTAATCGCACCACCTAATTCGCCCAATACACCACCTTCCTTTTTACCACCAGATATATCCCTTTCTCCTTTAGGGCCCCCATGGCAGGCTAAACAAGACTGTCCATAATATTCAGGTAGGATGAACCGATAGGCAGATTTTCCCTTAACTGCGCTTATTTCTGAAAAAGGTTGTCCCTTTGGATAAGTGCTTTGTTTGAACATGTTCTCAATTATATTGTGTTCCCATTTATCGGGCCTATTCGATCTATTGCGTACATATTTTTTGGGAGCCGTTAACTTTATTTTCATTTTGCCCGACATTTTTCCATTAAAAGTAGTGGCTAGCTGTCTGGCAAAAATTGCCGGTAAGAACCCCTTAAAACCCACCCCTTGTTCGTTGATTAGGTCTTGGTTTTGCTCCATTACTTCGCTGACTGCATCTAACATGGCGGTTTGGGCTGAGCTCAAATTATCGATGTCTAATACATTGCCAGTCGCTTGCGTATAATTGTCTAATGCCTTAGCAACGACCACCTCGCCGGATAAGCCTTTATCACCGATGTCTATCTTGTTGATATGGCCTTGATTTACAGAAACTACTTTTCTTGCTGCGCGGTATAAGGAAGTAAGCTCTTCACTGATATTATCTTCTGATAATGCATAACTCAGTGTTGGCACCATCATAAAAATACCTAATAGACTGCATAAAAAGCGATTAAGATTCATTGTTGTGCTCCTTTTTATTGGGCTTGATCATCATCATTGTTGATTTTATATAGCTCAGTATAGTCAACTTTATTTTTTAGCAATGATTTTTTAAATTTATCTGGATTGTTGTTATGGCTCTATTTGCTTAGATCTGAAGCCGTGCTAGGGCTGGGCGATATCAATAGCAGATCCATTGTTGTGATCTTAAAAATTGTCCCAAGGTGGTGTGAAAGTCAGTAGGGTATATTGGTTTTAGTGGCTAGTGGCGCAGAGCGTAAAGTGATCGATTATTGGAGCTGGTTATGATTCGAGGATGATTGAGACGAAACAAGACTCAAAGCATGATTGCACATGCTCAATGTTAGATTAGTCTTGAGAGGGCGGCGAATTAATCGTTAAATGTTGCTTG
>JABSRQ010000415.1 GCA_013215055.1 Pseudomonadales bacterium
AAAGCTGACACCCTCCTTGGTATTAATCGCTAAACCTTCGAGTCGAATACAAACACGCTCACCGGCACCAATGATGACTTTTTCGTTGCTAGGGGCTGTCTCCACGTCTTCTGCAGATTGCGGCGACTTAGCCTGGAATACGGCACAACCTGTACCGAGTGATCGGCTCAAGTTTTGGAATGTGCCTTGGGTATTATCATCCTCATCATAGTCACTGACAGAAACCACACTCGTTAGTGTACTGCCTGCGCGGTCATAATCCTGGCAAAGGTCGTCCGGTTCATTGCCAAAAGGAATTTTGATCACAATAGATCCTTTAAAGAAAGTGATCTCTGAAGCCAGCCGGTTATAGAGAGATATTTCAAGGGCTGTCTGCGTATCCCCTACCATACAGCCCGCAGGCGCATGGCTACTGATTTGCAGTGGGTACAATGCCTCTAATGTTTCAAATTTTTCTTTATTATACTTGGTTTTTGCATCCAGCTCGTCATCGAGCGCTTTGGCATGCTCAACGAATAAACCCATAGCATCCGTGATATTATCGACTGTTCCTTCAATTTTTAAGTTTGTCTCATCCATTAAGACTTTCATTTTTTGTGTCAGTTCATCTTCGAGCGCATTCACTTTATCTCCGGCATCGCTGGCTGTTTGACTGATCTTAGAGATAACGGTATTGGTGCTTGAAAAGTTAGAAATGTTGATTTGTTTTAATCGATCACCGCTGATGCTGTTACCTGTCGAAAATGCCATGTTTTTATAATAAAAAGATAACTGGCTCGTGCGCTCACCCAAGCTGCCATCGGCTGTGGAATACTGGAACGGAAACACTAACGCTTTATCGTAGTCAATAGCCATCTGACTTGCCGTTGACTTGCGCACAAAATAGATAGACCAACTCCAATCTTCGCTGTTTTGTTCTGGCGAGACGGAGATATCCCAATCGGCTGTGGATTCAAAAACCATGCTGCTACTGACATCACCGGCATCAAATGCGCACGCAAAATCAGGGTATTGGGTTTGATAGGAGAACGTCGCATTTCTGAAGCGCAGCTCAAAGTGATAATTATCACTGCTGGCCACATCGGATGCTAAAGGGGTCAAGCTGATGGTGTCATGGTTGATATTTTTTATTTCAACCGCTTGTTTAATGTTATCGATCGTATCGACAATCATTAAATTATTCGAAAAACTCTGCCAAGTATCCAGACGCGGGTTGATTAAATTGACATCCAAAGGGTAAATATCCGGGTAGGCATCACTCACCACAGGCATGTTTTCTGTGCGATCAGCCCATATTTCTGCAACCGTTAAACCACGGTTGTAAAAATGCTGGTGTGCTAAATGTATTTGGCCTCTGTTACAGCTATAACTAATAGCTTGCGTGTCGGCCCAGGCATGATTAAAATTTGTCGAGTGCCAAGTATACCAGGGGTTTCCAGACCCTTGGATACCGTCAATACTGGGCTGATCGCCAGCTGCTGCTGCCCATTTCGCCAGATATAGAACGTTATCATGGACGACCGTATCGCCAGATTGATAGGTTTTCGTCGTGTCCCATGCTTCCGGAGTCATGCTTTGAACTTGAGAGCCATTAATGTACAGCCGTAGATAGAGCCCTTGTTTTACCCAGCAAAGGTGCTGCCATTCGTTAAGCCTTAACTGATCTGATCCCGCGATGCCTGCCAGTGACAAGGTTCTCGATTGATCCGTACTGACAGAAAAAATATCCTTAAAACGAAACACGGTTTCTTCTTTAAGGGGTTTCACCCAGACGCTACAGGTGAAATCAGCAACATTCTGGCCATTATCCGCGATGCTGCCAAACGACAATTCTTGCCCTTCTGAAAGCAACGCACAATGCCCAAAATTGCTATCTTCAATGATATTTACCGAGCTAATCCCTTCGTCAGTGCCTAGGGTATATGCTTTTATACTTGTTAAATCAGACATAAAAGTCCTCACGCTATTTAATGATTAATGTTAAGTTTAATTTTTTAGTCAAATCAATTCAGTCAAGCTGAAGCGGGCGTAGCCACCCTTCAACAACACGCACCGTATTATCTAACGGCTGAACACTTTCTGGTGGCAAGATACTGCCCAGAGACGCACCATCAATACAACGAATGACATCCTCAACATCGGAAAAGCCTTTTTCCGAGAGGTCGACATCGTGGTAGTAAGCCTTTTCTGTACCCGTACCGGTTTCGACCAAGACCTTCTCTTTCAGTAATGTTGCCCAATCCTTTAGACGGCAGAGTTTGATCGCTTGGCTCGGCTCGCCACCTGCTTTGGTGACACACTGAATAAAGGCTGATTTATCGACCACTTTCAGGCTGTAAATCGTTTGCGTTTTCCGCTTTCCAGCCGCCATTTTTTGTTGACTCCACGACCAATTTTTTTGTAAGGGTAGAGGCACAGACAACGCGTTTTTTGGCGTTAATAAAGGCGCCGTAAAATAATTCGGTTGAATATTTTCAACTGCGTCTTTATAGATCAAGGTGTCCAATTTGAGTGTTTTTCGGGGTACGACACCGGTGGTTGCATGGACATAGCCTTCAGGATCCATCAACATCAAGACCGTTGTTGCCTGATCCG
>JABSRQ010000416.1 GCA_013215055.1 Pseudomonadales bacterium
ATTTAAGTCCACCGACCAGCTGACATCGTTTGTCGATGTCGGTGCCAGGGTATAGCTGCTGCCATTCACGATCACAGTAACTTCGCTATAGGCCTCTGCGGTACCGGAGATAACAGGCAAACCATTGTCTGAGACCAGCTCAGTGACCGTCGGATTTACAGGAGCGTCATTGTCTATCATGACCGTGACAGGCTTATTGAAGAAACCAGACGATACGCTGGCATCGAAGGCGAAACGCCTGGAGCGGTCCAACGTCACCACCGTGTATATCACCGTAAAAACAGAGGCCGGCTTAAACTTAACCCATAAGGCGATATCGGAATCGACGGGTTCACCGTTGCGAGTAGAACTGACACGATATTCATCTGACAGGCTGTCATAGTCCACCGATAAACGGCTGGGGCTCTCCAAAATATAAGAGGCCAGGCTGGCACCGTTTAACACAATACGCTCATCATTATTACTGTCCTTATCCAGATCTCCGAAGAAGACTTCCGGGTAGATAATGACAGGTCCACCATCGCTGGGGTCGATGAATCGATATTCTAATTCAGCCGTAGTATTTGCTGTGGTAAGCCATAATTCGACATTACCGTTTGCGGTTGTTAATGAATGCCCTGTTCCACCGCTAAGCGCGGTCATCGTCACGACCATATCGACTTTCTGGCCGTTGACGGTGGCTACATCGGTCCAGGTGGCAGCATCCCCCACAGAGAAATCCGATTGTTCACCCGGGCCGTTGGAGAAATCCAGCGAGGTGGCAGAAATAGCTGCGATAGAAAAATCGGCTGCCAATAAACCAAATAATAGAACCATCGTATACTGAAGGCGGCTTGGATTGAGTGCAGACATAATAACCTATTCAACGCTATCATTTGATTATCTAGTTGCAGCGTCTAAAAAAAACGCAACACTAACACTAAAGCACAAAAGAATATGGCCTTGCGTCTAGCGGTTCACAAAAGATGTATTAATCCATACACTATTTTGTTTTTATGTGAATAAGATCAAATAAAAATAACCATAGCTTCGCTATTTTCGTTAAATAAAAATGAGCGCTCTTAGCAATTTAACGGTGCATAAGGAAAAAGTGGATATGATGGAAGGGATAGGCCGCTGGATCCCCTATTCGATTAATTCTTGATGGTGAAAATTGCGATGTGGATTAGGAAACTGCCTGAAATGAGTAGAATACTAACAAGCCTAACAATAAAGCTTGTTATCCAAGTAGGGACTAGCGGATAAATACCCACTTCAGTGAACTTTACATGTCGTTAGGCCAGATACTTGATTAGGCAGCTGCAAACAATTGGCGAGCCAGAAATGAAGCCCGCCAGAAGATCATATTTAATACCGAAAACTCATGGCATACATTTATTGGGAGCAAGTACCGTGACAGTACTGCCCAACTGCATGACCAGGTTCTCAAGCGACAGACAATCCAGATTGCTGTTTCTCTGCAGGTCCAGCAAACTTAATTGAGTTAACGATGCCAGAGAATCCACCATCATAAAGTTATTAAACTCCAGCTTGAGTTCAAGCAGCTGCGTATATTCATTCAATAGATCAACATTATCTAGCTGTGTATACGATAGGTCCAGGGTTTTAAGGTCGTATACACGTCCTGGAAACTCAGGCTCAAGGGTATAGACCGGGAAATCATGGATTTCGATACTGGCCAGGCCAAGATGAGCCAGGGATCTATTATTTCTGATTAATGTATCAATCTCTGTAAACGCAAGCATGTCATTGCCTGACAAGTTAAGGCTCTGTAATTGCGTAAACGCCTGCGCAGCATAAACGTCTGATAACAGGTTATTGCTGACATCCAGTGTATTTAAATTACCCGCCGACTCTATACCATTCAATGATTTCAATGCATTACCCGAAAATGACAACTGTTGCAATTCAAAAGCCTGATTCAAAAACGATAAATCCGTATCCTGTGTCTGCGTATTGTTTGCCTCCAGTATGCGTAACCTTGATTGCGCATTACCTTCAAGTGACACGGGTATGCCAAAAGAGGAGAAATCTATATCCGATATCCCCAATACTTCAAGCTCAGGGTTATTTGCAACCATTTGTGTGGTCTGCCCTGCCTGAATTTGGATATTGCCTGACAGCCTTAATTCCTTTAAACCGCTCAAGTAGATGGCAGGATATATATCTGCAATCTGATTATTGCTGATATCAATAACCTGTAGCTTATGTCGGGAATCCAGGCCGTATACATTTTGTAAATTATTACCGGCAAAACGTAGTGTCTCGATATACGGCATTTGACCGATAAAATTCAAATCGGCATCAACAAAGTGTGTATTATTAGCCTCTAATACACGTAACGAAGAAGAATACGCCCCGGGCTTGATAGGCACGGTGAAATAACGGCCTGAGAAATCGACATCCGAGATAGTCAAAACTTCAAGGCCGGCATTATTGCTCAAGATATTATTAACATCTTGTGCATTCAGCAGTGTATTTCCTGACAGTTTTAGTTCCTGCAACTGAGTCGTATATTGCAGAGCCATCACATTGTTTAAATGATTATTGCT
>JABSRQ010000417.1 GCA_013215055.1 Pseudomonadales bacterium
TCTTAGTCCCCAAAAAAACAGGCCAATTTTCCCAGTCGTCTTTATAGGAATACTCGGGGGTTGATGGAAGTTTGGGGTCTTCTTTATACCGTTTTTTATATTCAGTGTATGTTGTAATGCCTAATGCCATGGCGGCTTTAGATGCTTCGCCGTATGTATAGAACTCTTTTATCTCACCATCTAAAAAAACAGGCCAATTTTCCCAGTCGTCTTTATAGGATGACTTGGGGGTTGATGGAAGTTTGGGGTCTTCATTATAGCGTTTTTTATATGCACGGCTTGTTGTAATGCCTAATGCCATGGCGGCTTTAGATGCTTCGCCGTATGTGTAGAAATTTTTCATATTAGTTTTACGGCAAAGTTAATGGTGGGTTGTTAAGTTTCAAATCGAGCTCTTTTAAAGCGTTTCTCGTTTCACGTTCAGAGGGGGCTGTATACGTTATCTGAGATTCAAGAGATTTATGATGAAGTACCCCGCGTATGATTAGCTCAGATGCACCCGATTCACTCAGGCGTCTTCCAAGGCTATGTCTGTGGGAATGTTCAGTTGTACATGCTTCCTTGCTGTACGTAAGGCCTATTCGCTCAACTGCTCTTTTATTTGCGGCTTTGAAACTTGCCCGAGTGTAAGGGTGTCCGTTTCTGTTTGTAAAGGCATAAGGATGATCTGCACTATGAACACGCTGTTTTAAAAGATACATCTTCCACAACTCGTAAAATAGCTCACCCGCAGAGGCCGGAAACCATAAAACGGTAAAGAATTCGTCTTTACTATCAGTTAATAGTGGATTTTTCCAGCCTGAGTGAAGCTTATGAGATCGCGGGTATTCGGTGCGAGGTTGTAAATTATACTTTTTTAAAAGGTATTCTCGACGCGATGAACCGTCGGGGGCGGTTCCATTGGCGGGGTGATAAACTTTAACGACAAACTCAAATCCTTTGTCTTTGATTTTAGCAATATCGTCAACAAATATATGAAAGCACTCGCTTACACGTAATCCACCGTAATGCATGAGCACGGTAATCAAAATGTTGCGCAGGTTTAATCTCTCATGCGGAATCGTTGAGTTTGAAAATCCAGCCCTTACAAAGCCCTGGTTTAACAAATCGTTAATACGTCCCTGAGGAAACGCTTTTGCCTCATCATGACCGGTGTGGCTTGGTTTTTTATTACGTGTGTAGTTTCTTGTACTACTTTGTGTTGGTGATTTATCGGCCCATAGGTGCGACATGAATGCGTTGTTTTTCTTGTGAAGATACGCTGCATAATTTAAACGATCTTCATAATTTGTGGACTCGCGGTATGGGTTTAATTGAAGTTCAGATCTATCATTCTTAATAGCCAACCAGTCGGTGTATTGGGTTATATAGCCAATCAAACTGGCTGCGTCATTTTCATTTCGAGGAATCCAACGAAGCCCTGAAAGGTCTTCGCCGTCGGTGCCGATTGTACCCGTGAACAGTGCATCACTGAATGCTGTGAACATTTCCCTGGGGGTTTTAAAACAATCTTCATTCTGTCCGATGTAGTCAATTAATAAGCGAAGAGAAAATGCGCTTCTGTCTTTCCATGACTCACTTTTATTTCTATTCACTATCAGATAATCAAGATAACTTTTGAGAATGCCATATTTTGTGATGATCACCGGAATCGACAATGTAATGCCTGTGTTATCGCGTGTGACATTTGAGCGTAACAGAGTAGAAGAGAGCATGAATATCTGCCTGCCTATATGATCTATAGTACATAGTATATGCCAATAGCTATAATTTAAGGTCGATTTATTTCTGTTTTATGCACATAAATGGATTAAATAATCAAATAAAGGGGTTAAATAGTATTATTTTTTTATGCTACTAATTGCAGAAGGTGCAATTATTCCATGAGCAGCCAATGGTGACTTGAATAATCAGCGATTGCCATTCACTGGGCGGGCGAAAAACCGGTTCGATATAACTTACGGGGTACATAGTTTTCCTGTTCATCTTACATGTATAGTTGCGCGCTATTTTACACGCATAGTAGCTGCTGCGATAATACCCGCGCTGATAATTTCTAAGTGACTGATATTTATGATTTTTGAGCGCAGCAAAAACATTAACACGATGCTGATTGTCTGCAGCGGGTGTTTATTGCTTTTGCTCAAACGGCGAATCTTCAGCATGATGTGGAGCACGCCTCGCATCAGCAGTTCTGTAACGCCTTCTTCTAGGCGCAACAATCGGTTCTGCATACCGCGTTGACGGTTTTTGCACACATAGACTTTGCGCCGCATCAAACCCGTCTCTACCGTACCGCAACAACGGCTTAAACCTGCGATATTTACAGTAGAGTGTTCGCCGTGATGATCACCGTCAGCGTGCAGTGGGTGGCTGTGTATCTGGTTTTTTCATGCCTGATCATTCCGGCTCTTGCGACGATCAAACTCTCTATTGGGCTGGGGCTGGGGCTGGGGCTGATGCTGGTTATGGTTCTTGGCTGTCTTGCTTTCGCATCGGGGCTGTTGCTGTCATCGGTCAGTGATCTGCCGGCGGGGGCGTTAATTGTCTG
>JABSRQ010000418.1 GCA_013215055.1 Pseudomonadales bacterium
ACTTACTCAAAAGACGACAGCCACGTTTATCTTCTCTTATGTTGACGAGTTGCTTAAAACTGACCCAGAGCGTTGTTTTGGCAAGGGCTACCCAAAGGCTGGGAGACGCGCTGAAATGGTTATGAGCCTTGCGGCCAAAGTCGGCGAACCTTGGATATCCTTATACACTGAAGAGGAGTTAGTCGAGCTACTCGCTCAGCATGGATTTAGCTTGCAGGAAAACAAAACCTTAGACGATCTCAATGCTGTCTATTTCAGCCCCGTGGGTAGAACCCTATCTGAAAACCAAATTTTTAAACTGGAACATTTTGTTGGGGCTACGTCTAAAAATGCATAGCCGTTTGTTAAGTGGCCGCCTTAACCAATGCCTGTAATCGATAAGTAATCGTGAGCCGGTGATGGCGCTGGATGAATGCTTGGTGCAGGAGGTAAGTGATGGGCTTATGGCTAAAAGCTTGATGATGGAGGCGGGTGGCGGGTGGCAACCGCGTGGTGAAGCCAGCCAGTTAAACACGATAGCCGTTATGTGCATTTGTTTAGTGGTGAGGTGTTGATAATATCACTAAAAAAATAGCTCAACGAACCTCAAAAACACATATAGGATAACCATATTGTATGGATAGGCGCGCTATCAAGTTTGATTGGAATCGAGCTAGAGCATTTCTTGTGACGGCGGAAGAGGGCTCGCTATCGGCAGCTGCCCTGGCACTGGATATGACGCAACCTACTGTGGGTCGACAAGTGTCTGCGCTGGAAGAAGAGCTAGGTGTTTCATTGTTTGAAAGAACCAATTCAGGCTTAGTGCTTACCCAAAGTGGGGCTGACTTGATGGTGCAAGTCAAAGCGATGGCAGATGCAGCAACTAACTTATCTCGATTGGCATCTAGCCATGTTGAGACCGTTGAAGGCATTGTTTGTATCAGTGCTACAGAGATGATTGCGGCCTATATTCTTCCTCCTATAATCGAAAAATTGCGCCATCAATGGCCAAACATTGAAATAGAAATCATTGCTACCAGCGATACCAGCGATTTGTCGCGCCGTGAGGCTGATATCGCCATTCGCAATTTTCGTCCAACACAGCAGGAACTGATCGCCAAGCGTGTTCAAAACACCCAGGGCCATCTATACGCGTCTAAAAGCTATGTACAAAAGCTTGAACATCGACAATCCCCACAAGATTTAAATAACGCCGTCTTTTTTGGGGTTGATAGGTCCAATCGTGTGATTTCATATCTTAACAAATTTGGTTTTGAGCTGAACTCAAGTAACTTCCCGTTAATTGTTGCTAATCATCTTGTGCAATGGCAGATGGTTAAACAGGGCAGTGGCATTGGTTTTATGCTGGAAGATATCGGCGATGCAGAACCTTTAGTTGAAAGAGTGTTAGCCACGTTGCCTGCTTTTGAGACAGAGACTTGGCTGGTTGCACATAGAGAATTAAAAACTAGCCGACGATTCCGCGTTGTATTTGATTATTTAGCCGCTGAACTGAGTGAATAAAGCCATTTGAAGCGGTGAAACAAGCTGACTGCCTATGCTACTGCCCATGCATTTATGCATTCCCGCTATACAGTGACTAGCATTGCCTGCACATATTTGCATGCATATACTTCGCTTTGTTAATGCTGGGCAATACGCCATTGCGCTAATAACTTTGAAGCGTAGGAGAGATTAAATTATGAAAATGAGCTATACCGTTCTTGGAACAAACAACATGGAAGCTGCGGTTGAATTCTATAATTCACTTTTTGAACAAACACCACCTAAGCAAGTATTCGAAACGATAAGAATGACCTTCTGGCAATTTGAAGATTTTGCCTTTGCAATAGCCATACCCTTTGATGAGGAACCCGCAACAAATGGCAATGGCACAATGATTGGTTTTGATGTTGGCTCTACTGATGAAGTAAAACGGCTGCATAAAAAGGCGATTGAATTGGGCGGCAGTTGTGAGGGTGAACCCAATCAAAAAGGACCTAGGTTTTCTGGATATGTGAGAGATTTAGATAAAAATAAGCTCTGTTTTTTTCGTGTAAAGCGCTAAGCCATCGATGGCTGGGATGTGTAAAAACGCAGCGTTTTCTACGGGCGTTAAACTGCAAACGTCTGTAAGTGTGCGCCATGAATGAACACCACTAAAGAATCTGAGCTCGAGGCATAAACCTCATTATTGGGTAATAAAAATGTGCCTAAAAAAAGATAGGTAGCAATATTAATAAGCCATGAAGGCTTGATAAGTGAATCTGACATTATATGTATCTTATGAGAATAAGCTGGAGTACTGAAATTGCGGTTATAGGTCTTAGTCCACATCAAGCCTGTGTTTTTCTTCATATTATTCATGGTCTTGCGATTAAGTAAGAACCATTCAGACCTGACCATAGCCCTTACTTTGACGAGTGTAACCTGACAAATAAAAGGGCTTACTTGCTGCTTAAAGCAGAAAGTAAGCTTGGTATTAATAGGCCACTGCAATACGTTGTTTAGGGTAAATGCCACGTTCTAGTTCATCCACTAACGCAACGGCATAA
>JABSRQ010000041.1:0-24628 GCA_013215055.1 Pseudomonadales bacterium
ATAAGGAATTGGAAACCTGCGTTAAATCGTTTTATGATTGAGTTTGAGGAGCAGTTGGCTCCTCATATTTAAAACGGACAGTTACACAGTTTGTTTTACATCCTCCAGTTTCCATCCAATCCAATCCAGACCATACAAAATGTATCTTAATTTGGCAGTTATAATCACCCTTTGAAGTATTATCCAGCCAGAAGTCTGCTCTTCAATAAAGGTCGCTGCGGCAAAAGTTGCATTATGTAATGATATCGAAGACAGTTAGACGCTTATTTGGCCTAAGATTAAATTCCTCAAATGGATCAATGGAAATTACATGCACCAGGGATTACAGCTTTTATGGGTACTTTGCTGCCTGTCACTTTCCGCGCTGAGCTACGGCGGTATTTTTAAATGTAACGTCAATGGAAAAACGGTATTTACCGACAAACCTTGTGTGAATGCCGAAGCGGTTAATTTAAAAAAGACAAACCGTTCCAGTAGGTCAGACAGTTTTAGTTTTGATGAGTCTGAAAAACCTGTATACAGCAATGATTATTGGTATGAAGATGCAGCGGGTTATCGCAAGGCTTTACGCAAAGCAGAGGCCTATCAAGCACCATTGATTATTTATTTCAGAACGGACTGGTGCGGCTTTTGCTTGGCCGTTGAAAAAGAACTATTACCCAAATATGCGGCAAAAAAAGCCATAAAACCTTTTGTTAAGGTCAAGATTAATCCAGAGCATGGCGAAGCTGAAAATAGAATTTTTAAACAAATGAAAGGCACTGGTTATCCAACTTTTATAGTAAAACCCTTTAATGGGAGCCTCACTCGAGTTGGGGTTACTCCCAACAAATCTGATAAAAGCGAAAAAAAGTATTTATCCCCGGAAAATTTTGTAAAAAACATAGAGAAATATATCCCCAAAAAGGCAGAGCCCGCCCCAATAAATGCCAAGGAACACTACGCCAGAGCCCTGCAACAGTATGACCAAGACAAGAATACAGAGGCTTTAACCTCAATAAAAAAAGCCATTGCCAGAGAACCAAAAAAATTCAAATATTATAAACTTGCGGATGATATTCTGGTTCGCACTCAGGACTGGGATCAGATAATCAAATATTGGGATAAATATATTGCATTGGTGCCTCATGATGACCAAGCAATTCTTGAGCGCAGTGGAAGTAAATACCATAAAGGAGATATAGCGGCTGCTAGAAAAGATGCTAAAAAAGCGATGCAGCGGGGCAATATTGAAGCACAGCGTTTCTATCAAAAACTGGTTAATACAAAAGCAAGTTTATAAATAACTGATCACCCAGGCCTTATTAGAGTGTAAGAACGATAACTGCAGTTTTCATCCAATCCAGGCAGTAAAAAATGTAACTTAATCTGGCAGTTATGTTGGCCCTTTAAAATTTCAGGTAAACGCCAGCTAAGGGAGACTCAAAAGTTGTAAGGTTACTGAAAGATATATCCACTGGCGGGGCATGGGACTCAAGGAACCCAGTAAAGCTGCTTTTGGGAAGTTCTGATTGAAACCCTAACTAATATCAATAGATGTAAATGACACAAATCAGCCTTAGAATGGATGATACTTTATTTGTAAATATTGGCCATTAAGGGGACGTAATCAGCTAGCTGAAAAGCTTTAGTATTATACTTTTTGATCTATCGGTTTACATTCGAAGCGAGCAATTAATTGCTTAACCCTCAAATAATTGAAACTGCGAAACATAGGTATCCGATGTTATCGATGCCATATCGAGATGCCCTTGGCTATCTTCAAAGTAATACAGATAAGGGCTCAGATTTAGAGCCTCTTTTCCTTTATCTATGGGACTATTTTTTACTGTGGAAAAGATGGGTTCAGAGCATGAAAATTGGCCAAACAGCAACGTCAGTATTGCTTTTAGGGACGTTGCCATGACATAGAAGGCGATGCCTGCTTAATCGAATATGGGCTATGTATAGATCTTAATTTTTAACGGGCTCGGTATATAAAATAAAGGCTTTACAGCGGCGCTTGAAAATAAAAAATCAGCCGTTTAATAAGGTCTAAAGTTATGAAATGTTGGACATTAACGTTGAGTAAGCTTAATCACTTTTTGATAAAGCACCTTACTATTACGTGTATATTCAAATTTTTGATAGTCATCTAAACTCTGATAATCGTGATTTAATAAATAGGTATACTCAATACGTTCACTGCTTTTTTGATAAATAAACAAATTCATTTTAATCAAATAGGCAAAGAGATGGCCTATATGTTTTAAATGCACATAATATTGATCGGTGGAAAAAAATGCCGGTGTATAACTTTTCATCACTTGTTTCTCTATAGGAGGTTTGGGTAACCATTTAAGGCTGGCCTGAATGTCTTTTTCACCGAGGTGGATGGCTTTTAAACCGGCATAAAGATCATCCCACACAGCATAAACATTAACGCTGTTTTCTTGCTGCATCGCGGCTGCTAGATTTTTAATGGTGGTGAGTGCATGCATAAAGTTCATATGATCCGTCCCCCAGCGCAGCTGTTGATAGATCATAAACCGTAGCCAATATTGAAAGACCAACTGCTGTTGGGTTTTGTTTAACGTGACCTGTGAAAAAATAGTTAATAGTTGAATCTCGCAGGATTTCCTGGCTAATCGAAATCGTCCCTGAGGGCTGTTTTGTATAGCAATTATGGCTTTGAGCTTGTCTGTTGCACAGTTTTTACAGGCAAGGTTTTTAGCAAAAGGTTGAAATAATAAAATGTTGTTGGGCTTGATCATTGTCAAGACTCCTTACGGCTAAAATTGGTCATTTTTTTGTCTATTTATGTCTCTATGATAATGAATTAAGGAAGCCCTCTACATAGATACAATGGTTATAAATAAACCTAAGCCAAATGGCTTAGCCTGCGCCCGATTCAAAAATGAACTACGCCATTCAGCCGATATTTTTATTTTATTTTTGCCGGTAATCTTCGTTCTAAGGTTTTTGAGGAATGACGGATGCAAGCATCAAATATATTTTTAGCCTGTCTTATGAGCAGTACATTAGTTTTAACTGGCTGTATTGAAAGCACTGAAAACAGTGAAGAGTCTGAAGTACAGGAGCAACTGCCTGCGGATAATGATAATGACGAGGCTTCTAACCAAGAGCAGGGTAGTGGTGCTAATAGCAATAATGCTCAGAGCGATGATACAGCCAGCAACGTTGAAGATGGCAGTGTGGCTGTGCTCAAACCTGCAGAGTTGACATTACCGGCTTTAAACACGTTGTTAAGCGATGCAAATATTGTTTTTAAATCTAACCAGCAAGGTAAACAATGGCTGGATATAGGCCACACGGCAGGTGCACAAGATATTTTTAATGGTGCCTTTAATGGTGAATTAAACGTGGCTAATATTCCGCAAGATGGCAGCACGGTGTATATCACTTTATGGACATTAATCGACAAGCAGTGGCTGACACAAAAATATCAATTTATCACCGTCGATAAGACCTCAATTGATGAAGACATAGCCGATGGCAATGTTGGTGATGGTCAAAAATTAGATGATAACGACTCGATCAGTAATAACACCGATAGCCAGGGCTGGACCTGGGTAGATGTGCCCAGCACCGGCCCCTATGGTAGCCACACGTTTAAAGTACCGGCCGCACAAAACTGGGTGAACAGTGGTTTGTATTTAGTAAAAGGCCAGAGCGCCACTGTTTCATCCAGCGGCAGCTGGCGTGTTAAAGGCGGAGTTAAGTATGGCCCAGAAGGTAAAACCGGGGTGGATAGCCGCGGCTGTCAAGAAGGTGAACTCACAGCAAGACTGGGGTTGTATTATAAAGATGCACAAATTCACTGTGTGGGTAGCAATGGCTCATTCACAGCCGATAAAGAAGGCATCGTTTATTTAGGAGCGGTGGTCAGTAATGATTTAGGTGAAACCTATGAAGCCCGTAACAACGCGATAGGCGCTTTGCAGGTGACGGTAACCAGCCAGGGCGATACGGTGCCTACGATCAGCAAGGCGATGGCGGCTTATTATGATCTTGATCAGGTGACTTCAGGCTGGGTTGAGATCCGCAGTGAACACAATATTCTGACCCTCCCGCTGGCCACCGCGAAACAAGATCAAAGCCGTTTACAAGCCGCGATCCAGCGCTTGGATGATATTTATCTTAGTCATCAAAAATTGCGTCTTATCAGACCTTATCATGGCCAGGCGATTCGCTGGTTCCCCGATACCACAGATGCACCCGGTTGGATGTTGGCGGGTAATCCTATAAGGATGGATCCAAAATTGGTTGCGGCTAATAGCAGCGAACGCATCACGTTGGCAGCCGAGGTCGATAACGGCGACTGGGGTTTTGCCCATGAGTTAGGCCATAACTTTAATTTTTCCGGCGGCGATTGGTATTACACATCATCCACTGCAGGTTTGGAAACCTGGCCTAATATCTTTTCTGTTTATGCTCAGGAAAGTCTGGGCCTGCCACAGCGAGATGTTGATTGCCCAACGTTATCGGCGAATTATAAAGCGACGGGCCAGTATAGTGTCGACTTCAAGGACCCCTGGGTTTCTCTGTGTTTCTTGTTGGAATTCAAAGACCGTTACGGCTGGGAATTTTATCAAGATTTCTACCGTGAATTTAATATCTCACCTACCAGCGGCTGGACGAATATTCATGACCGTTTTGAAAAATCCGCCGGTGAAGATATTACGCCTATCTTTAATGCCTGGAAGATTCCGTTGTAATTGTGGTCATTTATAATAAGCGCCTGAAACAAGATTTAGTTAGGTGATGTTGGAGAATATTGCCTATATTTTAGAGAGCAGAAAGCCCCTTTTTTTATAGCGTTATTTGTTATAAAACAGACTCTTATATATTCCTCAGTAGGAATGTTAAGCAGGCGTTTATGTTCTTTCAAAGCCATAGAAACCACGGTTTCATCAGCTTCTTTTGGCTGCAGGCCGTTTTTATTTTTTTCCTATTAGCCGCAGCGCCTGCGGTGTTCAGTTTGCCTACCGGTGAACGAATTTCTGTGGGCCAAGGTGTTATTTCTCGCCCGGATGTGAATCAATTCCACGTTAAACAGCAGTCCTCCAAACTCAGTATTAATTATCAAAGCTTTAATATCGCGGCCCATGAAAAGGTGGTTTTTGATCAGCCGGGCAAAGATGCGATTGTGTTGAATCGTGTGCTAGGCGGTAATGCTTCTCAAATATTTGGCCAGATACAGGCCAATGGTCAGGTCTTTTTATTAAACCCCCAGGGCATCGTTTTTTCTGCATCGTCTCAGTTGAATGTGGGCTCATTGATGGCATCTACCTTGCCCTTGTCTGATCAGGATTTTATCGCAGGGCACTATGAAATGGGCGCCGCTTTTGAAGGCAGTGAAATAATCAATAACGGCACCATAACCGCAGCCAAAGAAGGCTATATCGCATTAATTGCCCCTGTGCTTGTTAATAACGGTGAAATCGTCGCCGACCAAGGCCAGATCACACTGCATTCGGCCGAACATGTGTTGCTGACATTCGACGATGGTCTGCATATTCTCACCGAAAAATCGGCATTAAAAGGCTCTATAAAAAACAGCGGTTCATTGATTGCCAATGGCGGCCTGATTCGTTTGGATGCGGTGACCCGGGATGGATTAAGGCAGACTGCGGTGAATAATGATGGTCTGATTCAGGCTAAAGGTATTATGCAAAAAAATGGTCGGATTTTCCTCACCGCCAATGAAGGTGATGTGATTAATCAAGGTGAAATTAATGTCTCGGCCATAGGAGGCGATAGTGGCGGTGGTGAAATTCTGATTAAAGCCAATCGTATCGCCCAGGCTGGGAACATTCAGGCGAATGCTTCAGGTGTGGGTAATGGCGGTATGGTGAATGTTTTAGCCGAAGAAACCCTGTTGATAGATGGCGGTAGCCAGGCCATGGCCAATGGTGGCCAACAAGGAGATGGTGGTGAGCTGGTTTTTTATGCCGCTGGAAAAACCTTGTTTGAAGAGCATGCTTTAATTACTGCAAAAGGAGGGGGCATTAGTGGTGATGGGGGTTTTGTGGAAGTCTCGGGATTAGAGCGTGTTTGGGTACAGGGGCAGGTAGATACTTCGGCAACTTTGGGTAATGTGGGCTTGTTTTATATTGACCCTAACAATATTGATATTGTTGCTGTGGTGGGTACAGCCAATGGCTCTTTTAGTGCAGGTGTCTGGGTGCCTACCGGGGGCGGTAGCTCGAATATCGACACCGCCTTGATCACCTCGTTATTACAATCTAGCGATGTAACGATAGATACTTCAACAACCGCTGTGCCTGGCCCCGATGCCGGTCAAATAGGTACTTTAACGGTATCTGCTGATATCGATTTGGATGGTGCGAGTACCTTATCCGGAGGGATCACCACAACCTTAACATTACGCTCAGATAGCCAGTTGCAGGTACTGGCCAATATTTGTGATCTTAATGGTGGCGCGAGCTGTGTTGGCAGTGATAGCGCTCATATTGTTATCGATACACAGACGGCAAATAGTGCTGGCAATATCGTTATTAACACGGGGCTGGAATTAAATGCATCTGGCGGCAATATCTCTCTGTTAAGTGATAATGGTTTAACCATAGGCTCAGGTGCCAATATCGATTCAGGCGGTGGCGATATTATCATGAGCAATTTTGGCAAGATCGATATCGGTGATACGGTCATTGTGGACTCTGGCGGTGGGGCCATTACCGTAGCCACCGGCTCAGATGGTTTTGCCGCTGCGGATGATATTATTTTACGTAATGGCAGTAGCTTTAATTCGGCGGGTGGGTTGATCAGTTTTCAGGCGAATGCAGGGGGGGTCTTAGTTTTTAGTGGCACGAGCAACTTTGATGCTGGGTCGGGGGATTTAAGTATTGTCGCCAATTCCGTGGACCTTCAAGAAAGCAGTTTTAGCAATGTTAATAATCTGACGGTGACCAGTTTGGGGGGAGCCAATACCATTATCATTCCTGACGCCGGTTTAACGGCCGCAGGAAAAATAGAATTGCTGGCTGCAGAGGTGAGGGATGTGAGTGGCCATACCCTGAGCTTTAGCAGTACAGACCTGGTTTTTTCTACGACGGCGCAAACGGCGGCCACCAACATGTCTTTGGCGGTGACCAATCTGGATTTACGCGTGGGAGGTCTAGGGCCGATTCTTGTGACCGATACCGATGGACTGGGGCTAAATTTAGTGGACTTAAATGCCGATGGCAGGGCATTATTTATCGGTGACGTTGATGTTTCTATTTCCAGTAGCAGTAGTTTTTTGACGTTATCAGACAGCGCGGATTTAGATAATGGTGTGGCTAACCAACTGACTTTAATAGGCAGTACTGATCTGAATATTAATGCGGATATCAGTAATACACTTTCGACTTCAAATATTTCATTGAGCTCAGGCAGTGGCGATATCAACCTGTCTGCAACGGCTAGCATTAACAGCAATGGTGGCAATATCACTGCCATTGCCGATCAGAATATCGTGATGGCCGATGGTGCGACGATGGCTGCAGGCACAGGCACATTAAATCTGAATGCCAATACCGATGCGATAATAACCGGGCTGATTTCAAGCAAGGTGGATGTCGCTAATATCATTACCGTGACCGCCGGAGGCCAAATTATTGATGCCGGGGATACAAACCTGGATATCGACGGGGCCAGTGGTCGTATCAGTTTGATGGCTGCCAATGGTATTGGTGATGATGGCACAACGGTAAATGGGCTGGAGATTGATGCCAATAACGGCAGCTTTTCTAATACGGTTAGCAATGATATTTATGTGTTAGAAAGCAATAATATTATTGTTGATATCGTCAATAGCATTGCGACTTTTGATTTAGATGCCTTGGGTGATATTGATTTTTCCAGTGCCAGTATCACCGCGGTGACAGGGTTAAATCTGGATGCTGCAGGCACGATTACTTTGGCCGATAGCGGCTTAAATATAGGTCTTGGAAATTTTAATATATTAAATTTACAAGGAAATGATATTGTCGATATTAGTGGCCGCGAGCTGGATATTACCGCTGGTTTCTTGTCATTCCGTTCGGCATCTGCAGGCGGAAATACGCTGGTCAATACGACGGTTGATGATTTAATTATTATAAATAACGGCGTCAACACACTGGCGTTTGTTGAAACGGATAGCTTGGATTTGAATGGCATTAGCATGACAAACGGTAGTGTCTCAGTGAGTGCCGCCAATGGCCTGAATATTCCGAATTTTCTTGGCATAATTTTAAATGGTGATGGCACGTCTGCGCTGTCATTGGTGGCGGGGGATACACTTAGCATCAACGATAATATCAATGATGCAGGTAGCGGCACTGCAATTAATCTTGCCAGTACTCTGGGTGATGTGATTGTGGATAGTGGAGCCATCGTCGAGTCTGCCGGTGGTGATATCGATATACAGTCTATAGCGGGAAATATTGCCATTAATGATGGGCAGTTATTATCAAGTGGCGGCAATATTGATTTAACGGCCAATAATACCGGCACGGCTATTAGTGTTGGAGAGAGTTCAACGGTGAATAGTGGTACAGGAGATTTAACCTTAACCGCCTATCAGATTCTGGCCCATAATCTGCGTAGCAGCAGTACGTCAAATACGGCAATAAGCCTTAATAGCCTGACGGATATTCAAGATAATGGCATAGGTTTGGATGTTATTGCATCCAATGGCCGTGTTGTTTTAAATGCGGTAAGCGGGATTAATGACTCGGGCGGTACACAAAGCCTGGATATTCGTGCGCAGGAAATCACGGTAACTAATAGCGGTATGGGCTTGGTAAAACTTGACTTGGAAAATACCAGCACGACATTTATCGATGTTAATGTTGCCGATGATTTTACCCTGTTAACGGCGAGTGCCGGACAGAATATTATTATTCAAAACATCACCGCCTGGGGGGATGATGTTGCCATCACCGCAGCAGGGGATATTGTTTTACCTGATGGCATGTTGAGTGTGGTATCAAGCTTAACTCTTGATGCTAATGATATTTATGACACAGACCGTACGCTTAATTTTAGTGTGCCAGTACTGGATTTAACCACTGCCACAGCCGCTGGTGATAGCGTGGTTAATATTAATAGCGCTGATCTTCTCGTGAATCACCTGGGCAGCAATCTATTGGATATTCGTGAAGCGAATACACTTAATCTGCAGAGCCTTAGCTTAAGCACTGGAGATCTTTATTTGCGTGCCAATGTGTTGAATGTGACAACGCCGATTGATCTTGACGGCGCCATAGGCAGCGAGTTGCGTTTATCCACCACCGCTGATTTTACCTTGTCCGTGGATATCGCCGATAGTACCGGCACTGTTGATAATGACACCTTTATTAATCTGATTGCCGATTTAGGCACGGATTTAAATATCGCTGAAGGCGTGACGGTTAATGCCGGTGCCGGAAAAATAGCGTTATCCGGTAATGTGGTGCAATTGGGAGGCCTTATAAGTACTAACAGCGCCGCGGATGCGGTTTCGGTCATCGCTAGCAATAATATTATTGATAGGAATGGTACGGATATATCAGCCATCAATGGTGGTGTGGTTTTGATGGCTGCTAACGGCATCACCGGCGGAGGTATTGAACAAACCCTGGATATCGCCACCGCGCAGCTCAGTGTCACAAATAGTGTTTCAGGCGATATTATCATAGCGAATAATGGTGATCTGCAAATAAACCTTGTTAATATGGCTGGCGGCGATACGACTATTAGCAGTATTAATGGCGGCGATATCACCGTGTTTAATGCCATCGATTTGGATGCACAATTATCCGCCTCTACACTCACATTGAATGCCGCCGGTAACTTAAACCTGAATGCCAATATTTGTGAAGGTGGGGCCAGTTGTGTGGTGCTGGATGATGCCGTTGAGCTTATTTTAAATGCGGCAGGTCATATCAATGTGATTGCGGGCACACAAATATATTCTGGGGGCAGCAATATTGCGTTGGATGCCACGGCGGGTAATATCACCGTGTTTGATACCGCGCTTATTCATAGCGGAATAGGCACTTTGAGTCTTAGCGCAGGCGGCAGCGCCACGGTCACAGGCCTGATATCCGCTGCCAGTGTCAACAATGCAATCTCCGTTACATCGGTAGGTAATATCAGTGATGCCGGGGATACACGTTTAGATATTCAGGCGATCAATGGTGGTCTGTTACTGTTTACACAAAGTGGCAATATTACCGATTTGGAAACCCAGGTTGATAGTTTAACCTTATCGGTTTTAAACAGTGGCAATATCAGCATTAATGAGGTTGATGATCTGATTCTAAACCCTTCATTAATACCTAATAATATTGATTTGCAAGTGGCTGGCTTATTAACGTTGCCGGATGCCGGGTTAAGCACCCCTGGCAATATCACATTGGCAGTGAATGATATTGATGCTGTGTCAGGGCGTCTAATTAATCTCAATGCCAATATCTTAAATCTGTCTATCAGCACCAGCACTCAAGATGTGATTATCGATAGTGCCATTAATCAATTAAATTTGATCAATGCCTCGGCTGGCATAATACGTTTATCGGATAGCGATGATGTGGATATACTTAATCTAACGACCACGGGATCAAACATCGATGTTTTAAGCCTGGGTGATATGTCTATCATCAATGATCTGGATCTGGATGGTGGAAATGGGGCCAGGTTATTGTTATCCAGTGGTGGGCAATTCATCGTTAATGATGGCATCACTATTTTTGATAGTAATACCGCAACGGTTGATGCCATCGATTTAACCTTCAGCAGTAACGGTGCCATGACCTTGGCCGATAATAGCCAGATTAATAGTTATGGCGGTAATGTAATTCTTCAGTCGGCAAACTTTAATATCAATACTAATGCGGTGTTAAACGCAGGTTCAGGTTTGCTGTCTGTAAGTGGTACTGTGATAACGTTGGCAGGTAAACTCATTAGCTCTAACACTAGCAATAATGCCATTGAAATACGCAGCACTGCAAATATTGTGGGTGACGCGGATTTGGACAACGTGGCTGAGATTGAAGCTAAAAGTGGCGGTGTTGTATTAACGGCTGCTACGGGTATTGATGTCGATATCGATAGCCCTTTATTACAAATAACTAATACCACTACCGGTTTGGTAAATATCGATGCACTTTCAACTCTTGATATTACCGCGATGACGTTGCTGGATTCCGATGTGTTTATTCGTAGTCTTAGCGGGGATATAAGCTTGTCTGCGCCCATCGATTTAAATAACAACGCGGCTAAGTCCTGGCAGTTTAATGCCGCCAATGATTTATTTATTTTGGCTAATATCTGCGAAGGAGGGGGTACCTGTAGTGCCGTCGATGACAGTGTCAATCTGGATTTCAGCGCCAGCGGTGATATTCAAGTGGCAAGTACGGTATCCCTGGCCTCCGGTGGAGGCGATATGGTTTTTGCAACAACCGGTGGTGATATTATGTTTGCGCTGGATAGCAGCATAAACAGCGGTTTAGGTGATATCAATCTTAATACGGCGAGTTTATTACAGCTGCCAGATAGTGGTCTGATAGCCCTGGGAAATGTTTTTATCGACGCTGCTGATATTTATGATGCCGATAGAGCCATTTTGATACGGGCCGATCAACTGACGATGAATATAACCGCAAGCGCAGCTGACCTGACGATCAACAGCCAAGTGAATCAGGCAGATATTTTTATGGGGGCCAAGTCCTTGTTGTTGACTCAGTCACAGGCTTTGGATTTTGTGGATTTAAATAATGATGGCAATGCGATCACGGTTATCGATGGTGATTTTAATGCGGTGATTGATGGCGAACTACAGGTGTTAAATGCCATTGCTGTGGCGGACATCAGCGCCGATGGCATCAGAAAAGGCGGCTTATTTTTGAGCGCTACAGGCAATGTCACCGTGTTAGCGAATTTGTTTTCAAGCAATACCGTCGATCAAAATATTAGCGGTGGGGCTACGGGAATATTGATAGAAAATACCCGCACGGATCAAGTGGTGCATTTAATATTGGGCGACGGGGTAGGAGACGATGTCTTAATTACCGCCGAGGGCGGGGATATTGTGTTTGACTGGTTTGCCAATACCACGGCAACAGCTGATAGCCAGAGCAGTATTATACTCAATTCAGATGTCTTAATTCAGGCTGTGGATAGTGGGATGAATGATGGCTTAGGTGAGGTGTTAATCAGCGAAAACGCCGTAAATAACGGGGCATCACTATTGGCCAATAGTGGAAGAAGTATTTTGATTGACGGATTTTTCGCTGAACCGGATGTGATCCCCCCCGATGATATTATTGACCCGGAGGACATCATTGAAGAGATCAGTGAAATTATTGCCGAAGAAGTCAGGGATAAAAGCGCCATTGAAGAGATCAGTGAAATTATTGCCGAAGAAGTCAGGGATAAAAGTGCCATTGATGATGAAGTGGTAGTGATGCAGGAGGTAGATTCCGATACCGATTTTAATCAAGTCACCGGTAATTTTTTCACCGCCTGTACCCGTAAAGGATCAGACCGTGAAAACGCATGTGAATTAGAACAGGCGATGACGTCATTTCTGGGTGCCTTATTAATAGGTGGCCAGCTGCCGGATATTTAATCACTTATAGCCTGTATTAAAACACCCTGATTTAAGTTTCTAACAACCGTGTCGCTAGTCTTGTTATAGGTTAAAATAGCCTGTACCCCCTTTGTTGATTACCGTCTATGTGCCAGTTTTTTTTCTCGTTTTTTCATCTGATAGCGCAGCTGTTTTGTTCTGTTTTTTTACGCCCTTTTATGAAAGTGGCCGCGTTACCCAACCCCTTGCCTGCCTGTATAACAAAAAATAATAGCCCCTGTATTTTTATATTGGCTAAACCCTATGCGGCGGATAAAGAGGCATTGATCCAGTGTTTAAAGACTCTCTCGATAAAGCCTGGCCAGATTATCACGTTGCCACATGCCCAGACAACATCAGGGCATACAGCCGCGAATACGTTTCAACAACAGCTTGCCACTGTTTATGCCAAAAACCCAGAAATACAGATTATCCCGGTTAATGTATTTTGGGGGCGCTCACCCAGAAAAGTAAAAACCGTAATGCAGGCCACGCTGGCTAATAGCTGGAGTGTGCCAGGGCGATTACGCCGTGGTTTATTTTTATTAATGCAGCTACGCCAAGTTTCCTGTTATTTTGGCCAGGCTATAGACTTACAAAACCGGATTAACAGCGCTGATCCAAAAAGCCTGCTTGATGAGTTAAATTTACGCTTTAATCAACAAAAAGAGGCGGTGATAGGGCCTGACCTTTCTCATCAACGCATGTTAAGCACGCAGATTTTACAGTCAAACATTGTTAAAGACTGCATTGATCAGCTGCACAAAGAGGGTAATGAAGATAAAAATAAACTGGAGAAAAAAGCCCAGAAATATCTTAAAGAAATGGCCTCGGATTATTCGTATTCGGTGGTCAGAATATTTGATATTTTGCTGAGCTGGTTATGGGAGAAACTCTACCAGGGTGTTGAAGTCAGAGGCATGGAAAATGTACAGGCGGTGGCGGCCGATCACGAGCTGGTGTATGTGCCTTGTCATCGAAGCCATATGGACTATCTCTTGTTATCGTATGTGATATTTCATAAAGGCTTGATGCCGCCGCATATCGCCGCTGGTATCAATCTTAATTTACCTATTGTTGGCAGTCTGTTACGCCGAGGTGGTGCATTTTTTATACGCAGGCAGTTTAGAGACAATAAACTTTATAGAGCGGTGTTAGAAAGCTATGTTGCCTGCATGTGTCAGCAGGGATTTTCTATGGAATATTTTATCGAAGGCGGGCGTAGCCGCACGGGATTTTTATTGCAACCTAAACCCGGCATGTTAGCGATGACATTAAGAGCGGCTCAGGATCAAAGCGATAAACCCCTGGCCTTTTTACCGGTGTATATAGCTTATGAACGTTTAATGGAAAGTCATAGTTATATCAATGAGCTTTATGGTGAAAAGAAAGAAAAGGAAAGCTTATCATCGCTGTTATCGGCCAGACATTATCTGAAAGAAGATTATGGCAAGGTCTTTATGAGTATCGGTAAGCCGATTTTTGCCGAAAAAATTTGGCAGAAGGTGGGTGTTACAACCAGCCCTAAACCTAAAGACGGCGAGCTTTTTTTCAACTGTGTAGATCAATTGAGCCAGAGCATACAAACTGAAATTAATAATACGGCTTATCTGTCGCCGTTAAACCTGATAGCAACGGCATTATTAAGCAGTAAACGCCGAGCCTTGCCGGAATCTCAGCTGCTATTACAGCTGCAATTATTAAGCGCTTGTTTGGACTTGCCGGTTTTTAGAGACTCTCTGCAGTTGCATGCCTTTGAGCCTCAGGCCGCCATAGAACATGCGTTGAAACTTAATGTGATACAAAAAAATGCCAACGCACTGGGCCATATCTTTTATTTAAATCAACAGGCGCAGGTAGGCGCGACATTTTTAAGAAATAATACCTTGCATGTATTTATCCTACCGGCCATGGTGGCCAGCATCTTGACCCAGGGGAAACCGGTCAGTGGCAAGCGACTCTTGGCGATTTGTCTGCGTTTATACCCGTATTTAAAATCCGAGCTATTTCTGCCTTGGCAAATCGAAGACTTAGAGGCCGTGGTAGAAGACATCTTACAGCACTTTTTAAGCCTGAAATTGATCAAACAAGACGGTAAAACTTATTACTGTGCATCCGAGGAGACCGAGACGTTTCAAGCGCTAACGATTTTATCCGGGGCCTGTAAGGGCAGTATCGAACGGTTTTATATAACAGCCGAATTGCTTACCAGCAGTGCTAAGGGGTTTTATAATCGATCGACACTTGAGCTGGCTTGTACTCAAATGGCGGAGCGCCTGTCTTTATTACATGAGTTTCATGCGCCGGATTTCTTTGATAAAAATCTATTCCGTACGTTTATCGCCAGCTTAATCAAAGAAGGTTTATTAATCGAAGATGAAAACCAGAATTTGCAATACCAGCGCGCCTTGTTAACCGCCAAAAAACTGGGTAAATATGTATTAAGCCCCAGTGTTAAACGCAGCATCCAGCAGGTGACGCAGCCCTCTGTGTAATAACAAACTTAAGTATTATAGATAACCGGCATCTGGGCCTGCCATTGCTGCCAAAGATGTTCATCACCCATAAGCTCGCTCATAAAATGGGCAACATTGATGCGGCTTGTTGAACCGGGATCAAAGATGGCACTTCTTATTGGTGATGCAAAGGTCTTATAGCTGCTGTTTTTTTCGGCATCGATTAATGTATCCGGGCGTACGGCCACCCATTGAATGGCTGTATGTTGTGGGCCTATTTGAGTTCGTAGGTAATCGGCGGCCTGTTCATTATCGGCATGTGGCGGAATCAGGTAACGTAAAAGCGTTATGACACATTTTTGTGCTGTGCCTATGGATTCAGAAATATCCCGATTTCTAACCCCGGTGCTGTTCATTAAAACAAATTTTACGGCGTTGTTAGGTTTATTAAAGATAACAGCCTGGCTCAGGCGTTGAATTGCATCTCTTACCAAGTGTCTGGGCTGGCCCAAAAGGCCTTTAAAGCTGAGGTTATGACCCAGGCATGAGGCCACGGCATCACAATCTTTGACGATGTCTTGCAGCTCTTTATCACTTAAGTCTAATACGCTGGCTTGAATTATCTGCAGATTTTTATGCTGTAAAACACTGGCTGGTAAAGCCTCTATTGAGCGTACTATCGCCGTTACAGACTCACCGCGCTGCAATAATTGTTCTACTAATAAACGCCCTGTAGCGCCTGTGGCTCCTATAACAACTATCATGATTGGCTTCTCTGAGTGGTTTAGATATTTTTAGATGTATGGAGAATATTGTCCAATGCATCTATCCAAAGATGATAAAGAGAAGTCGAGTAGAGATAAAAGCTTATTGTTAGTGATTGATATTGCACCTCACTGCAACAGGCAAGCGCTATATTGGCCGCCTCTTTATGTGGATAACCATAGATACCACAGGAGATGGCCGGAAACGCAATGCTGCAACAATGATTCTCCAAGGCCAGGTTCAGGCTATTGTGATAAGACTGCGTTAATATTTGTTCAGGATTTTTTTCTTGTTGGTAAATCGGACCTACCGTATGAATCACATACATTGCGCTTAAGTTACCGGCCTCTGTTATTCTGGCTTCACCCATAGGGCAGCGCACACCGTTTATTACTTCGAGTTTCTTACAGGCGCTTAATAAAGTAGGCCCTGCGGCTTGATGAATGGCGCCATCTACACCCCCTCCACCTAACAAGGATGGATTAGCGGCATTAACAATCGCATCAACGTGGGCTGTGGTTATATCGCCCTGGATAATAGAGAGGGTGGTCATATTGATTATTCATGTATTTAGTGACTAAAACTGATATTGAATATCTGCCTGTCATAGGCATCGGCTCTCACGCTGATTGCCTGATGTTGATCTTTACGGGGAACCATTTTAATCACACCGGGCTATGGGTTGGAGCAATAATAAACCGCAGCATGACCACTAATACAAACAGGGGCCATAAACTCATGATGATTTGGAACCCCGCAGTCTAACTCTCTACTGTATTTGCCAGTTAAAACTGATGCCGATAAAACGTTCAAAATCTCTGGGAATTAATTGCATCACCAAATCGCCGCCGGCATTACCGTTGATGGTGATGCCATTGATGTATTGCTGGTCAAACATATTTTTTATCGTGATCCGGGTTTGCCAATGTTGTTGTTCTGAGGCCAGTGATAGACCCATATCCCAGATGGCATAAGCAGCTTGCTCGGCATTGGGGTTACCGGCCGAATCCAGGTTGGTGTTTGATTGCGCTCTGGCTTGTGTATGCCATGCGAGTAGGAATTGTTGCCACGGCCATTGATAACGTACTAATACAGAGGTTTTATGTTTGGGCGCGTTGACCAACTGACTGCCGCTTAAATCTTGCACATTACCGCCAGGTAAGCTGATGCAGCCCTGGGCTTCGCTTTGATGCGCATAACAATTAGCATTGCTGAATGCTTTATAGCTGGCATCAAGATAGCTGTAATGGGCTTGTATCAACCATTTATCGGCAAACAACGCGGTATAACTGACTTCCAAACCCTGGGATATGACCTTGTCTACCGAGCCTATGATATTGCGGTTGTTTTCCAAATCGCGCATGGTCAGTTGCAGGCCTTTATATTGGGTATAAAAGAGGCTGGCATTAAGCTGTTGATTGGTATAAATCTGGCTGCGCAGCCCGAACTCTACGGTGTCTGATTCTTCCGGTTTTACCGGCTCTTCTTCTAAAAAAATCTGTGTATCAAACTTGAAGCTGGTATTAAAAGCTGCACCTTTAAAGCCGCGGGCATAACTTAGATAACTCATGACCTCTGGCTTTAATTGAACCATAACTGCGCCTTTACCAATCAGTCGGGTAAAGCTTTGTTCATTTTTAGTACTGCCCAAGTCTCGATTGGCAATCTCCAGTCCATCACTTAGGAAACTATTATTTTGGGTGAAGGCGGTACGGGATAAATCGGCGGCAACCTTATCGTATAACCCGCGCAGGCCAACACTGAGTGTCCAGGCTTGTTGCAGGTGAAAATCCAGTTGGCCAAATAACGCCAGATTTTCATTGATGATGCTGTTATCGGCTAAATTAAATTCAAATAAATAGGGGGCATGGGAAAACGTACGTTCATCACCGCTGGTATCGATATTTTCAGAATGGTAATAATAAACACCAGCCACATAATCTATCCATTCGGCATCTTTGGAGGTCAGACGAAATTCCTGCGAATACCAGCTGACATCGCGGTTCTCCAGTTGTTTAAGGCTAAATGCCAACTGGGTTTGATCATTGTCTCTATCATTTTCCTGTACCCAAGAACGCCAGCTACTAAGGCTGCTGATCGTAAATGGCTTAAGTTGCCATTGTAAGTCCAGGCTTATGCCATAAGCTTCGGTTTCGGCTAATGGGGCACGGTTTAGGTTGACCTGGGTATTATCGGCACTGCCAGTGATGCCTGTGATTACCCCTGCGGTAGCCGGTGTGCCGGTATCACCAATGGCGGCCGGGTCGGTGAAGATGGATTCGCTGTCTACACGCAGAACTCTGACCCCTTGGGTGGAATCTTGTTGTGAATAATCCAGGCTGAATAATAGTTCGGTATTATTTCCACTCCAGCGTAGATGGCCGCGTATGGCGCTGTCGTCAATGCCATTAAGTTCATCTCCGTTAAATAAGTTATCAACATTGCCTGCATATTGACGCCCCTGCACATTGATGCGTAATGCTGTTTGTTCATTTAAGGGTTGATTAGTGGTTAATACACCGCGGTAGTCCTGATCATCGCTGGCCCAAAAATTGATATTGGAATAACGCTGGTTTAACACCGGTTTTTTACTGATGATATGTAACAATCCGGCCGAGGCATTTTTACCAAATAAGGTGCTTTGTGGGCCTAATAAAACCTCGATTCTATCAATGTCGTAGAGTTCAAAAAATCCGGCGCCACCTCTGGCCATCACCACACCATCAACAAAGGTGGCAACGGAAGGCTCAACACCTGCGCCAAAAACCAGTGTGCCCACACCGCGGATTTTCATGCTGGATTTAGTAAAATCGATGCGTTTATCAAAGCCTACGCTTGGGGCCAGTTTCGCTATGTCTTCGCTGCGAAAAGCCTGGCTTAAATCCAGGGTCTGGGATGAAAAACTGTATAAAGACACCGGCACCTGTTGCTGAGACTCCAGGCGTTTCTGGGCGACGACGTGTACATCGAGCAGGCTTTTTAAAGAAACCTTATAGACATTTTCGGCAGTAATTTCTTGGTATTTTGCTTCTGAAAAAGTACTTAAGCTGAATAAAAGACTCAGTGCAAATATACCGGAAGAAAACACAGGGTTTTTCATAAGAATACTCCGCATCACAAGTATAGCGGGCATATAGGTCTGCGAAGGGGGGAGAAGAGATTTTTTTATAACAAAAAAACACATGGATTATTCATATAAAGCATAAAGAGAGGCTTAAGGCGAGAAAGCCATTTTTCACTATACTTCATAGGACTTTAATTGAGTGTTAAACGCTTTTATCGCGTAGAAATGAACATCATGTCCTACAACGGTTAAAAATGTATGAGGAAGTGGATAACAATTTTATCATTCCTTGTTTTATGGATGCCGGGTAATGCGCTATGTAAAAAGGCCAGCCCAGAACAAATTCAGGTGGCGTTGCTGCTTGAGTTTATACGTCATATTGAATGGCCTAATCAGGCAAGATTTAAACAAATTAATATTGCCGTGGTGGGCGTTGATAAAGCCATGGAAGGGGAGTTAATACACGCTTTTAAACAAGTGAAAGTTCATGGTTTAAGCTTGAAGTATCAGTCCTTTAACCCCAAGATAAAATTCAATACGGCGACTATACAGGTCTTGTATATAGGTAAGCTAGGGCATGTTTATGTGGCTCCGTTGGCCAGTCAGTTTCGACGCACAGAAACCTTGTTGATCACCAATGGCAGTGATTTACGTCGTGAGTTTATGCTCAATATTCTTTATAAAGAGGGGCAGCGCCTAAGTTTTGAAATCAATCGCAGCAATATTGTTTTTGAGCATTTAAAAATTGATAATGACCTAACGTTGTTAGGTGGCACGGAACTGGATGTTGCCGAACTTTTCAGAGAAACGCAGAGGGGGCTAAAAGGGCTTAAATCACAATTACTAAAAAAAGAGCAGTCTTTGCGGCGCTTGGAGAGCGTCTTAAAAACCAGTCAGGTGACTCTGGATAAAAATAATCAACGTTTAGCCCAGCAACAGCAGGAAATGATCACGCAACGTGAATTATTACAGCAGCAAAAAGATGCACTGCAGGAAAAAAACAGCGAATTGAGTCTTGGTCATACGCAGCTTAATAAACTATCCGGAGAGTTAATTGCGGCGGCAAAACTTTTATTAGATAAACAGCATTCATTAAAGAAAAACCAAAGTACTCTGGATGCGTCGGTGCTGGATTTACATCAAAAAGAACAAAAAGTTGCGAATCTATCAACCATCATTCAACAAAATAATCAGATATTGGAACAGCAAAATACCGCGTTATTAGATCAAGGTGTCGAGATCGATCAACAAACCCAAACCATTTCTAGGCAACGTTTATTTTTGTTATTGGGCGGCTTGGCGATTGCCGGTTTTATTTTCTTTGTATCGATTATCTTGAAGGTTAATCAAGCTCGGAAACGTGCCATGTTAGCCGCAGAAAATGCGCAGCATGCGTCTGATGAGGCCAATAAGGCCAAGAGTTTATTTTTAGCCAAAATGTCACATGAAATTCGTACCCCCATGTCGGGTGTACTGGGTATGTCGGCCTTATTAAATGAACTTAATTTAAGCAAGGAGCAGCAGCAATGTAATGATGTGATTACAGCTTCCGGGCAAACCTTATTATCGGTAATCAACGATATATTGGATTACTCAAAAATTGAAGCGGGCAAGATGACGCTGGAAAATATCAGTTTTAATATCGAATCTTTGCTGTGGGAAGTCATGAAGATGTTCAGAATCCAGGCGCAGGAAAAAAACTTGCCTTTGATGGCTGATATTGCGCTTGATGTGCCTAAACAGGTGATAGGTGATCCTACCCGGTTACGCCAAATTTTGATAAACTTAATTGGCAATGCGTTTAAGTTTACCGAAAAGGGCGAGATCTTGATTGTGGTGCAGCCGGTGGTAAACGCTGCACCCCTATTGCAGTTCAGTGTTTATGATACCGGTATTGGCCTGAATGATGAGCAACAGGGAAAGTTATTTAATGCCTTTTCCCAGGCGGATAGTTCAACCACAAGAAAACACGGTGGCACAGGTTTAGGGCTGTCGATTTGTAAACAACTGGCAGAGTTAATGGGGGGCTCTATTCATTTAAGCAGCGAAAAAGGCCAAGGTTCACACTTCTGGGTTGAGCTGGCATTAAAGGCCGATAACAAACCCCTGCTGCATGAAAAAACGGCGAAGGAAAAACTACAGGGGCGTAAAATCATCTTGATTGATGACAATGTGACGTATCGAAACTTATTAAAGAAATTTTGTCATCGTGTTGGCATCGATGTTTTTACTTTTCCATCGGCGAACGAGGCGCTGGAACACATGCAGGCCCATTATAAAACGTCAAGCAGCTATGATTTATTAATCTCTGATTTAAATATGCCACAGATGAGTGGGCTGCAATTGGCGCATAAACTGTTTACGATGCCACGCTTTAATAAGCTTCCGATGGTATTGATGACGGCCTCGGCGATTCCCCCGCGGGCAGAAGAGTTACAAAACACCCATATTATCAAAGCGGTAGAAAAGCCCTTGGTTGAGCGGGAGTTTATAGCCTTACTGGATGATGTTTTCTCTCATCACTCTAAACCTGATCAAACAGACGGGCATGGAGATCAGCAGATAAATACGATGATCGCCAAACTGACGCAGCCATTACATATCTTAGTTGCCGAAGATAATGCGGTGATTCGAGCGGTGATGAAAGGCATCTTAAAAAAGTGCCAGCAAAAAGCCGATTATGCCGACAATGGTTTGAAGGCTTTGAAATGGGTACAGCAGGCAGAGCAGGATTACGATGTGATTTTTATGGATTGTGAAATGCCAGAGATGGATGGTTTAACCGCGTGTAAAGAAATTCGCCTATGGGAAAAAGCCCAACATAAGCCAGCGGTTAAAATCATCGCTCTCACTGCCCATGTTTTACCTGAGCAGGTGGTGAAATGTAAAGAAAGTGGCATGGATGAGTTTATGATAAAACCGGTGGATGTCACCACGCTATACCATATGTTGATCCATATTACCGAGCAAAAATATGCGCAATAATAAGCCCGTTTCAGACTTGTTATGCGCTTCTACGTGGGAGATTTTTGCTATCTCAGATGGGTAAAGAGTGGCCCTATAATTTTAAATAAAACCGTGGCACTGATGAACGCGATTAACAAGGTTTGACGATATTCTTTAAACGTGGGTACCAAAGCCACTCTCACAGAAATACCTGCCTGGGCTAATAATACAAGCCCTAACCCGCGGCTGATTATCTACGGCCATTGGAACTCTTCTATCACCTGAAAGGGATAGTCATAAGGGGGCTTCAAAGGCCGAAATGATGATGACATTAGCGGCCGATACGGCCTGTTCTTCCCGGCTTAACTACTTTGCTTTAGATGTATTTAATTATATGTCATTGCTCAAACAAGATTTTTCGCTGAGATAATGTCTGTGCTTTTTGTCACTGGTCTATTCTATATAAATCATTACAGCTGTTTTATGTGGATTTTAACCGCAGTTTTCCAGGCAAAGGACCTTCTTCATGATACTGACGGAAAATAAGGAAAAGTTTTTTACCTTACTTGATGCCGAAATAGACAAACACCTGAAAGGCGAACAAGCACAAACCATCAAGTCTTTCTCCAGGCGTTTTTTTGAAACCATCGATTTATTAGAGTTGCGCCGCAATAATCTGCGTGATGTTTATGGCGGTTTATTTGGTGCCTGGCATATGCTGCAACGTTTTGATGTCAGCAAGGCGCAGGTGCAGATATTCAATCCCGATTATGAACAACATGGTTGGCAATCGCCTTATACGGTGATTGTTGTGCACTGTGCCGAACGCGCCTTTGTAGTGGATTCCCTGCGCCTGGAATTAAACCGGCGCAATATCACCATGCATACCATTCATAATAATTTTTTTACCCTGGAGCGGGATGAAAAAGGTCAGCTGATACGCCTGGCCGATAACCGTCGCCAAAATCAGAATGAGGGATGCTGGCAAACTGAGTCGTTGATTTATATTGAGATTTCACGCCATAGTGACCCGCAGGTGATACAGGAATTGACAGATAGTCTCAGCGATATTCTGTTAGAAGTGGAAGCCGTGGTGGATGATTTTTCGGCCATGCATCAGCAGGCCAAACGCTTTATTGACAACAGCGAAGAGTGGTTTTCGCCATTAGAAAAACAGCTGCGTGATGAGTGTAAAGCCTTTATGTCGTGGCTGGTTGATAACCACTTCACTTTCTTAGGGGTGGATCAGGTTTTTCTTAAACCCGATATTTCCGTTGCCAGTGATAAAAAATCCGCTGATGACACAGAAGCGGCACATATTATTGAACGCCAGCAATGGGGCCTGGTTAAATTGCACCATGGCCAGCAAGAGGATGTCTTTTCATCATTATTACAATCCAATAGTGATAAGGAAGACCTCTGGGAACAATGCATCAGTTTCGAAAAATCATCCGAACGCGCCCGTGTTCACCGTGATGCCTATCCTATGTATGTGCGGGTTAAACAATTTAATCAGCAGGGGCAGTTGCAGGGTGAATGTTGCTTCTTGGGTTTATTTACATCATCGGCCTATACCGATGCAACACGGCAAATTCCTATTCTGCGTAAGAAGCTGGAAACCATTATTGCAGGATCCGGTTTAAATGTAGAAGAGCATGATGGCCGCAGTTTACGCCGTAATTTAGAAGTGCATCCCCGAGATGAGTTGTTTTTATCTTCGGTTAAAGAATTGTCCACCACCATTCTTGCCATCAATGCGATTCAGGAGCGCCGCCAAATTCGTCTGTTTATGCGCACCGAGCGCAATCGTAAGTTTGTGTCCTGCCTGCTGTATACCCCCAAGGATATGTATAACACCGAATTACGCTTAAGAGTGCAGCATATTCTTAGGGATGAATTAAATGCCAAGGCGGTGGAATTCACCACCCATTTTTCCGAATCTGTTTTAGCCAGAACCCACTTTGTGTTTCGGGTTGATGAGCATGCCTGCCCCAGCTACGATGTGGAGTTATTGCAGCTGGAGGCCATAGAGGCCAGTAAAAGTTGGAATGACCGACTGTGTGAAACCCTGGTGGATGAATGGGGCGAGGAGCGCGGCAACCGTGAAGGTTATAAATATAGCCACGCCTTTGCTCCGGGTTATCAACATGATTTTGATCCTTTATTGGCGGTTAATGATATTCGCCAATGTAACGATATCAACAAAGAAAAACCGCTGGCCTTAAGTTTTTATCGTTCGCTTTCCGAAGATAACAAGATGTTGCGTTTACGTCTTTATCATCTGTCTGTGCCTTTACCATTATCGGATATTATTCCAGTGCTGGAAAATATGGGGTTTAGGGTGATTAACGAGACCCCTTATCATGTGCAATTACAAGATGCAGATGATATCTGGATTCATGATTTCAGGCTGATCTACAGTTTATCCGAGCGCGTGGATCTGGTGGAGGTGAAAGAAAAAGCCCAACAGGCTTTTTTACGCATCTGGAATGGCGATGCCGAGAGTGATAATTTCAATAAACTGATATTAGGAACGCAGCTGGATTGGCGTGAAGTGGCGTTATTACGTGCGTATTCACGCTATATGAAACAGATTAAACTGAGTTTTAGTGCTGATTATATCGCCGATTCCCTAAGCCGTAATATGCATATAAGCGAATTATTGGTGCAATTATTAAAAACACGATTGCTGATTACGTTGCAGTTTAACAACGGCAAGCTGAAAACAAAAAAGTCCTCTTGATTTTCGAGAGGACTTTTTTGTTTAATGGCTAGCAAGTATTTAAAACCTTTAAA
>JABSRQ010000041.1:24638-39701 GCA_013215055.1 Pseudomonadales bacterium
AATTATTGGTGCAATTATTTAAAACACGCTTTGATCCTCACCGTTTTAGTTCTAGCAAAAAACGCCGTGATGGCGAAGCGACCTGTGAAGCCAATATTCTTGCCGCGTTGGATAAGGTTGATAATCTTAATGATGATCAACTCTTTCGCGCATATTTAGAGTTGATTAATGCAACATTACGCAGCAATTATTTTCAATGTGATGAACACGGTGAGTTTAAGGCGTATATGGCGTTTAAGATTTCACCCACGGCCGTATCGGCGATGCCTCTGCCTAAACCGATGTTTGAAATTTTTGTCTACGCACCCTGGGTTGAAGGTGTACATCTGCGTGGTGGCAAGGTAGCCAGGGGCGGTTTGCGCTGGTCTGATCGCATAGAAGATTTCCGCACTGAAGTCTTAGGTCTGGTTAAAGCCCAGCAGGTGAAAAACTCGGTGATTGTGCCGGTGGGAGCCAAAGGTGGGTTTGTGGCTAAATGTATACCCAAAAACGCCAGCCGTGATGTATTACAAAAAGAAGGCATACGCTGTTATAAAACCTTTATCTGTGCGTTGCTGGATATCACCGATAATCTGGTGGAAGGTAAAGTTCAGCCGCCAGAAAATGTCGTGCGCCGGGATGAAGATGATACCTATTTAGTTGTGGCGGCCGATAAAGGCACGGCCACGTTCTCGGATATCGCCAATGCCATTTCCAATGATTATAACTTTTGGCTGGGCGATGCGTTTGCCTCCGGTGGCAGCATCGGTTACGACCATAAAAAAATGGGTATCACCGCCAAAGGGGCCTGGGTTTCGGTGCAGCGTTTGTTCCGGGAGAAAGGCATTAATGTGCAAACCACCGATTTTAATGTGATAGGCATAGGGGATATGTCGGGTGATGTGTTTGGAAACGGTATGTTGTTATCCGAACATATTTGCCTGCAGGCTGCGTTTAATCATTTACATATTTTTATTGATCCCAAACCCAATCCAGGCAAGAGTTTTAAGGAGCGCCAACGCCTGTTTGACCTACCTCGATCAAGTTGGGCCGATTATGAAGCCAGTTTAATATCCAAGGGCGGCGGCATCTTTAAACGTTCGGCTAAAGTTATCGATATCTCGGCGCAGATGAAAAAAACCTTTTTGATTAATGAAGACCGCCTAACGCCTAGTCAGCTGATCTCGGCGCTGTTATGTGCACCTGTAGATTTATTATGGAATGGTGGCATAGGTACCTATGTAAAAGCTACCAGTGAAAGCCATGCGGATGTCGGCGATAAGGCCAATGATATCTTGCGTGTGGATGCCAATAAGCTGCGCTGCAAGGTTATTGGTGAAGGGGGGAATCTGGGTATCACTCAGTTGGCGCGTGTCGAATATGCGTTACACGGCGGCGCATCGAATACCGATTTTATCGACAATGCCGCAGGTGTTGATTGTTCAGATCACGAAGTGAATATCAAAATTCTTCTGAATGAGGTTGTCTGTGCCGGTGATATGACCGAAAAACAACGCCGAAAAATTTTGGAAGAGATGACCGAAAATGTTTCATCTCTGGTGCTGGCCAATAATTATCGCCAGACGCAGGCGATCAGCATTGCCGAAAGTGAAGTGAAAAAACGTATGGGTGAATACCGTAACCTGATTCACGGCCTGGAAAAACGGGGTCGCCTGCGTAGAAAGCTGGAATTTATGCCCAGTGATGAAACCCTGGATGAACGTAAAGCCCAGGGTAAGGGGTTGATGCGCCCGGAACTTAGCGTGCTGATCTCCTATGTGAAAGGGGAATTAAAAGAGGCCTTGGTGGATAGCGCCATACCGGATGATGCCAATATCGCCAAGGCGGTGGAAACGGCTTTCCCCAGCATTCTTTGCCAACGTTATAAATCCCAGGTTTATCAACACCGTTTACGCAGGGAAATCATCGCCACACAGGTCGCCAACGAGATGGTGAACTTAATGGGTATCACGTTTACCGAGCGTTTATTACAAAGTTTGGGCAACGATTTTGCCAGTATCACCAAGGCCTTTATTACCGCCAGAGACGTGTTTTGCCTAGAGGATATTTGGCAGTCTATTGAAGCCCTGGATCATAAAGTGCCTGCGCAATTACAGATGGAAATGATGAGTGATGTGATGCGCCTGGGCCGTAGGGCGACACGCTGGTTTGTACGTAATCGTCGAGCCGGTAATGAGTCCGAGCAGAAAAACAGCTTATTTACTGTGTCTGCCGAGGTTATTCAGAAGAAGTTAGGTGATTTCTTACATGGCGAGGCCCGTAAACAATGGCAGCGTAAATTGAAGCGTTTACAAGGCGCGGGTGTGCCGGATGGCTTAGCACACACTATTGCCGGTTCAACGCATTTATATGCCAGCTTGGGTATTGCCGAGGCCGCAGGAAAAGCCAGTGCAAAGGTGGAAGATGTGGCCTGTATTTATTTCTCGATAGGGGAAAAGCTGCAGTTGGATTGGGTTAATCAGCAAATTTCCACGATGAATATCGAAAACCATTGGCAGGCGCTGGCTAGAGAGTCCTTCCGCGATGATGTCGAATGGCAGCAAAGCTCTCTGACCGGCAGTGTATTGCCCTTTGTCAGTAATAATGAAGGCATAAAACAGGCAATAGATGATTGGTTACATTGTCAGGGGGAACTCTTACATCGCTGGTATACGATGATAGCCGAGATACAACAGGCGCAGACACAGGAATTTGCGATGTTCAGTGTGGCTATACGTGAGTTATTAGATTTGGCGCAGAACAGCCATCACTGTAATACCCAGCGTCAGAAAAAACAAAAAATCGAAAAGAAAACCTCGGCCGAAGATCTTAGCTCTATGCATCCTGCCGCTATGCCAAAAAATACGGTTAATCGACATGGACAATCGGGCTCGGCCTAGAGGTTTAGTTTTTAGGCCAAAGGCTTGTTTTTTTTCCGACGGGCTTGGCCTGGGGTAAAACCCAGGCATTGTTTAAATGCCTTGTTAAAGGCTGATTCTGATGAATAACCCGCTGCTTCGGCGATATCAAACATAGACAGTTTGTTTTGCTGCAACTGCCTATTGGCTCTTTGCAGGCGCCAATGTAATAAATAGGTTTTGGGTGATTGGCCCACCAGTGCGCTGAACTTTTCACTAAAGGCGGTGCGTGATAAACCCACCGCATTAGCCAATCGCTCAATACTTAAATTAGCCTCCTGCTCACCATGAATCATATTCAGGGCCTTACCCACTTTAGCATCAGCCAGCGCAGCGAGATAACTCATATCGGCTGAGTTGGTTTGCATATAAAAACGAATCAACTGGATAAATAATACCTCTGTCAACCTGTCCACCATGATGCTGGAACCGGGTTTTGGGGTTCTGGCCTCCTGTGATAACACGTTGATCATGGCGCGCAGCCAATCCAGATCGGGAGTATCCTGCGCCTTGATATGAATAAAGCAGGGCAGGTCTTTTAGAAACGGGTGTTGCATCGCCGCATCATATTCAAAGGCGCCACATAATAAGGTTTGGCTGCTGCTATCGGTATCGGGGGCCTGAAAAGGGTTTTCTCCGGCCAAGACTTTCTCTACCAATTCTGCTGCAGGCAGGCGGACACTTTTTTGTTGGTCGGCAATCCAATGGTTTGCGCCGGTAGGAAAGGCCACGATATCTCCCTCATGTAGCGTCAGCACCTGGCTGCTATCTTCCAATTGTAAAAAGCAGCTGCCCTTCACAACCACATGAAAGAGGCCTTGATTGGCATTGATTATATCCATCCCCCAGGGCGATGAAAAATCGGTACAGAAATAGGTGGTGCTGCTTAAGCGAATGGTTTTTAGCACATCGGCCAGTGCATCTGTACTCAAAAGCGTGTTCATAAACGTGCCTGTTAGCGAATGAGGTTCGGTCAAAATGACAAAAATCGCCGACATTTCATCATATTGTTTTTTATCCCGTTGATCATAATAAAGCTTATCCGATCACGGTATAAAACATTATTACAGAGGCCAGCCATGATAAGCCAGTTATTCAGCAGCACTAAAAAGACTCCGTTAAAGACTGCACCTTCAAACAGTGTGAAGTCCCTTGCCTTGTATTACTACGATGGCTGCCCGTTTTGCCATATTACCCAGCAGATCATTAACAAAACCGGGCTGGATGTTGAGCTTAGACATATTCGTCGTGTTGAACAGTTTAGAAAAGAGCTGATTAAACATGGCGGGAAAAGCCAGGTGCCTTGTTTACGTATAGAGCAAAGTGAAGGCGAAGAACAATGGCTTTATGAATCACAAGACATCATCGCTTTTTTACGGGCTTATCAGCAATTAGAAGATGTTGAGATCGCCTAAGACCTAAAACTTTAAAAGACCTCATTGAATTAAAAAGAGAAGAGAAAAATGGAAAAGAGATCTGTAGATGTTGCCATCATAGGTTCAGGAACCGCAGGTATGGCAGCTTTACGAGCCGCGACCCAACATACAAACAATGTCGTGTTGATAGAGGCGGGAGAGTACGGCACCACTTGTGCGAGAGTCGGTTGTATGCCCAGTAAATTATTAATAGCCGCTGCCAATGCCGCACATGAAGCCAGGCACACGGGCCAGTTTGGTGTACACACAGCCCAGGTTGAAGTTGATGGGAAAGCCGTGATGGCCAGAGTACAGCAGGAGCGTGACCGCTTTGTTGGTTTTGTTTTGGAATCGGTAGCCGGTTTTAATGCCAAACATCATATTCAAGGTCGCGCACGTTTTAAAGATGAACATACTTTATTAGTGGATGATCACAGCGAGATTACCGCCCAGCGTATTATCATCGCCACCGGTTCACGCCAGGTTTTTCCGGCGTTATTAAAAGCTGCGGGGGCACGTTTGATTAGCAACGATGAGATTTTTGAGCTGCCTGATTTACCTAAATCCGTCGCCGTGTTTGGCCCTGGTGTGATTGGTCTTGAATTAGGTCAGGCCTTAAGCCGCTTGGGGGTCAACGTTAAGGTGTTTGGTCGCAGTGGCTCGGTAGCCAATATTGAAGACGATGAAATCCGGGACTATGCCGAAAAAACCTTTAATGAAGAATTTTATTTTGATGCCAAGGCAAGCGTTACCCGGCTGCAGGAACAAGAAGACCATGTGCTGATAGATTTTATTAATCTGGAAGGCCTAGCCGTACAGGAGAGGTTTGATTATGTGTTGGCAGCGACAGGCCGACAAGCCAATGTTGATCAGTTGGGCTTGGACAATATCGACATCAAGCTGGATTCCAAGGCGGTGCCGATCTTTGATACCAGCACCATGAAAACCTCCATTCAGCATATTTTTATGGCAGGTGATGCCAATAATAGCCTGACCTTATTACATGAAGCGGCCGATGAAGGGACTATAGCAGGCCATAATGCCGGGCTATATCCACTGGTGAAACAACACGAAAGACGTGCACCGTTGACGGTGGTATTCACCGAACCGCAGGTCGCAGCTGTGGGGGAAACATTGGCAGAGCTTAATCGTTCCCATGTTGTTATAGGCCAGGTGTCATTTGAATCGCAGGGTCGCAGCCGGGTGATGGGAAAAAATAAAGGATTATTGAAAGTGTATGCCAATAAAGACAGCGGTGAATTTTTACGCGCCGAGATGTTTGGCCCGGGCGCTGAACATCTTGCACATTTATTGGCTTGGGCAAGGCAGCAGCGCATGACGATTGCGCAGATGTTGAGCATGCCTTTTTATCACCCGGTGATTGAAGAGGGGCTAAGAACCGCATTACGAGATGCCCAATCACAATTATCGGTGCTTAAGATTGAACAGCCAACAACACGTTTATTAAGCCAAGTGTTATAACAGGTTTCACTATGAGAGCATTATCTTTGTATTTTTCGGCGATTAAAGTCGCCGCGGTTGTCGGTAGCTTGTTATTATTGATCAATCAGTACGATGCGATTTTTGGCAGTGGTGATGTGCGTGTATTACCTGCGCTATTAACTTACTGTGTGCCCTTTGTGGTGTTTATCGCCGGGCAAAAAAATGCCTTGTCGCCACGTGGCTTTAATCCAAGAGAAAAATGAATATGTTAAATATGGACTTCGCCAAACGTGTGGTTATTGATTCCGAAAAACAGGATTACCAAGCCAGCCCTATGGCCGGTGTATGGCGCAAACGGCTGGCCCGAGAAGAGGCTGAAAGAGGGCACGCCACTAGCATTGTACGTTACGATGCCGGGGCCAGTTTCTCTGCCCATGATCATCCTCTGGGGGAAGAGATCTTGGTGTTAACTGGCACGTTTTCTGATGAAAGCGGCGACTATGGCCCCGGTACTTATTTACGTAACCCTGAAGGTTTCCGCCATGCGCCGTTTAGCAAAGAGGGTTGCACCATTCTAGTGAAACTACATCAGTTTCAGGCAGGTGATAACACTCATCTTTGCATCGATACACAAAACACACCCTGGCGCCCAGGCATAGGCCAGCTTCAGGTGATGCCGTTACATGACTTTAAGGGCGAATCGACGGCGCTGGTTTTTTGGCCTGCTGGCACACGCTTTCAACCCCATACCCATATGGGAGGAGAAGAGATTTATGTGATCAGCGGAGAGTTTATCGATGAATATGGCCGCTATCCACAAGGCACTTGGATACGCAGCCCACACTTAAGTAAACATAATCCCTATGTGGAAGTGGATACGCTGATTTGGGTTAAAGTAGGGCATATTTAATGGGAAGGGGTTAGTCTGGTAGCAGGAGGTTAAAGACCTACTGCTACTCGATTAGTGTTACGACTGCTGGCTCGTTAGTGAGTGGTATTACTGTTCCACATATCGCGGTCCAGCTTCCATTCTCCACCTTCATTTTTCCAAACAACCAGGTATTTGCCTTTATCCAGCACCTGATTATCCGCACCACTTAAGGTGTATTCACCAATGTCCACGGCACTGTCGCCATGGTCTTCGATCTCTAGAATATCTAGCTTAATACCCTTTACACCCATATTCATTGCACCTTGCCAGAATTCCCCGATCGCCTGTTTGCCTTTAACAAAGTCTGATTCGGTGGGTAATAACATGGCATTATCGGTGTATAAATTAGCCAATTCCGCGGAATTACCCTTGGCAAAGGCCGATTCAAAATGATCATTAGCAGAACGTAAAGTAGATTGGAGCTCTGAAACTTGTGTAGTCATGACGATTTCCTCAACTGATTAATAAGTCAATCCACATTGAGTATAGATGGGCTTATACATCGCGCATAACCACAGGTAAAGAAAAATACAGGCAGCGGATGGGCTGCCTGTGAATGGCTTAGTTAGCGGCTGGCAGGTTGATGGAATTCAATCACATTATCATCAGGATCTCTAATAAAGAAGAATTTAGCCCCGTTATATTCAACTCTTTCGGTGATGGTTATGCCTAAGTCTTGAAGCTGCTTAGACACAGAGTCTGCATCGGTAATTTCCAACGCAATATGGGTATAACCGGGATACTTCATGTCCTTTTTCATCAGAATATTATCCTGTGGTGCGTCGTCTGATGCATTCAGAATAAAATTGATGTTAACCCCTGATGGGTGTTCTATGATCGCAGCGGGTTCTGGGCCTACAGGCCCAGCCAGGAATTCAAATCCCAACTTTGCATAAAAATCACGAGAAATGTCTAAATCTCTCACTCTTAGGCCAACATGGTTTATGCGTGTAATTTCTTTCATGGTTTATTCCTGCTTAACTTATGTTTATTGGGCTAATGCTACAAAAATGTGGGGTCGGTTCTGCTATTGTGATGGTTTAATCCCACCAGAAATACCATGAGTTATGATTAATAATCGAAGCACCCAAGTTAGAAATAGTTTCTACACCTTGATCCACGATATCGTAACAGTATAGATATTGCTCCCATGCAAGCTGCATGGCCTCATTTTGTGTTGTGGGTGGATTAGTAATATAAGCCTCAATAACGTCATTGCTTACCCCAACAATATGGGCACCATATTTCTGCTGCCAATATTTCCAGATAGCACAGTGTAACTCAGGATCTGGGCAATCATTCCAGCCGCCGTATTTGAAAAAAGCCGGTATTTTCCAGGATTCATCGGTTTCAATACCAGCTCCAACTATGTTCTTGTGAGGCTGGCCAGATAACATGTCAAATGTTAGTGTAAAGCCTTGCTTGGCTTCAGGCTCTCCAAGCCATTCACCCACGGACTCGTTTAAATCCATTTCCAAATCTTCTGCTAACTCTTTTTTACGTGTTTGGAACCAAGCCTGAATATCGATGTTTTCAGCCCCTGCAAGTATTTCATCAACATGTTGTGTGGAGGCTTGCATGGCTTCTTCAATATATTGTTTATCTTCTTCAGAACCACAAACGACAATGCGTTTAGGTTCTTTCAGAGATTCAATCGCCTCTTTGAAAGCGGTATTGGGTTCTAATGTTATAAACTTCATTTTTTCCTCTTCTATCTTTCAACCATAACGCAATAAGTGGCGGTTTATTCGCTGACTTAGCGGGTTGAGCCAATAGATGCTGGCTTAACGATGTAGGGCATCTGCAGTGTTTTATAATTTTTTGACGACTTCGATATACCACTTGGGTTGCATGGCATCAAAATCACATCGCTTGTTTTTGTCTAAATAGGCAGCAGAATCTAAGACCAGAGGCTTGCCATCAATACGTTTAAATACAACCCAGTGCCAGAACGGTACACCATCTTCTTCATGATGTTTTATCGATAATAGCGCCAAATCTGGAAGTCTATTCCATGCCGTAAATGCAAGCTCTGCACTAGACGTTTCTACATCATATTCAGACAGTAATCTTCTGACATAGCCCGTATCAGAATATAAGGTTTTATCTTCTGCAAAGATGCCGATTGAATTGGCTTTTTTCTTAACCTCTGCATAAGTTGCATCAACAATATTGGCTACAGAGGCAATGCCACAGCCTGTGATTTCTTCTTGAATGACAACATCGTGCAATTTAGACATTGGGCATAACCATCAGTAAATCCGTTGCCCCCAGGTCTATACCCGATTGGGACAATAATACAGACACTTGGCCACGGTGATGTGTTTGATGGTTAAACAGGTGTTGAAGTATATAACTCAGTTTTTTAGAAAACGCTTCACCTTGGGTATTGGTGTAAATCAATGTACTGTTAATGTGCTCTTCAGAGATTTCATTGACAAAATTGTGAATGATTAAATCAAGCTTTTTCCTTTCCCGTTGTAATGATTTAAGGTCAGGGAAAATGATTTCATCCAGTGAATTGGGTTTTGAAATTTGATGCATCTCATGCAACGAAGATAAATTCATGGGGTGATTGGCTATACGCTTAAGCCATATGATATCGCCCACTAAAATGTGATTCAGCGTACCCATAATTGATTTAAAAAATGCGCCTCTATCTTTTGTGAGCGCTTGCATGTCTAATTTTGATGCAACAGCATAAATATTTTCATTCATGTAAGCGTTATATTCTGACATCAGTTCAAAATTTTCTTTCATTAACGACTCTCGAAACCTTAACGATATGACTTTGATATAAACATCATTATTGTTGCACATTCTAACGAATGGTTAAACGCAGGACTCACGTCTGGTTTCAACTAAACTTGCTTGCATATTTTCAATGGCGGCGTCGAATGATTCAATTCCGCTAGTCTTGATCAGGTCATACTCTTTAGCAAATATAGGCACAAGCCAACTAAGGTTTACATGCTGCATTCCTATGTGGAAAGACCTAAGCTCTTCCGGCTCACCTCGGGGCACATCAATAAACAGTGCTTTAGGCCAATCTGCAGGGGCTAGTTCACTTTCTGGAATCAAATCTTCAAATTTAATATTACGGCCAAGCGTGGTAAGAATATAACTTGAGATATCAAAAATATAATCGCTTATGGTCTCTATTTGATCGAAACCGACTTCAAAAGGTATAACCATCAGTAGTTCAGAGTTACATGTTTGAGCATCACTAAATTTGTTTGATGACAAACCTATGGTTGCAATCCTTGTCACTTGCCCCATATCCTCACCAGGGAAAACATACAGTTCAACAGAGGTTTTATCTCTAGACATTATTTTTCTGGTTTCAGGCATGCCCCAACATTTTAGGTACTCAGATAGAATGATTGATCTTCTGATATCGAAACTTAGACTCATACTCTTATCCATAACGGTTTCACGATTTATAACAAGGCGGTAGAAAACACCAAACTATGTTGGCTCTATGGGGAAGGGATCGTTATTCATTGCTGCGGCGCCAGCGGTCATTAAGTCAATGGTTTGAACGCGATCTTGGCTACGTAAAAACGGGGTAAATTCTCGGTTTGTTTTTCCTACCACCCAAACGGGTGTTTTCCCCAATTGGGCTAAACCTTCATCTGCCACTTCATCGGGATGCATAGGCGGGTTAGGGCCATCACGATCAAATGCTGTACCTGAAGCTTCCATAGCCGGGGTGTCAGTGAAACCGGCGATAAGGCTTAATACATCAACACCATAGGGTTTTAATTCACTCCACAGCCCTTCAGCCAGCGCAATGTCAAAGGCCTTTGTGGCGCTGTATGCCGCTACATAGCCAGCTCCGGTTAAACCCGCCAGAGAACTCATTAATATTATTCCCCCTTTACCTCGTTCACGCATCAGACCGCCTAGTTTATGGCAAAAAACCAATGGGCCTCTACAGTTTAAATCGACCAAACGTAAGGCGGAAGCGACGGGGGCATCATGAAATATTTCGGTGCCTTGTGCAGCGCCTGCATTATAGATAAATAGGCCAATCTCTCGTTCGCTGATCATGTCATCCAGCAATTGATCTAATAACGGTGTCGTTAAATCGATGCAGTGAATATCGATTTTTACATCGTATTGATCCAGCAGTTTTTGCTTGGCAGTTTGCAACGGGCCTTCACGCCTGGCCAATAAAATCAGATTGATGCCTGCGGCTGCTAAAAGTTTAGCATAGCTAAAACCAATGCCTTCCGAACCTCCGGCGATCATAGCCCATGGGCCGTACTGATTAAGTAAATTTTTTTCCATTAAAATCTCTTAGTTATAAGTTGCTGCTTAGCGAGTTGTTATGTGACGGTTTGATTGCTTTTTAGCCTTGTTTTCTTAGCTGAAAATTGATCAAAAAGTTTATTATGTGAAAGTTTTGAAAATGCATCGTCTCTTGAATAATAATCAAGTATCCAGTTAATCAGCATCTCTAAGTTTTTATCCTGAGCTTCTTTTGATTTATATTTATGAGGCTCCCATGCCCGGTTTCTGGCATTCTCCTGGCAAGCTTCAGCGGGTAAATCCAGGAAAATCATTTCATTGGCATCATTCAAAAGCTGCTCAAAAATATCCGCATAACCTCCCTCAATAACCCAGCTGTCATTTTCCTCAAGGAAGATCTTTATCTCTTGTATTGATTCATGCACCGCTCTTCTTTGCATAGGTGAATCTTTTTTGAACGCCAAAATATCAAGATCAAGATGAGCCAAATTGTCATCAGCACTTAATTTTTTTGATAGCGTAGACTTACCCGCGCCAGAATTCCCCAATATTAGAATTTTTCTCAATCTAGAATCCTTTACATCACTTGGCTAACAACCACATAGCATGTTGTTAAATTTATTGTGCTTGCCAGCTGTGTTGCAACAACAAGTCGTCGTCATTAAATAGTTTGCAGATAAAATTGTCGCCGTTTTTTACCTCACCCACACCACTTGGCGTACCGGTCATTACCACATCATAATCTTGTAATGTCATAAACGATGTAATCTCTTTAAGCAGCGCAGCAGGGGTATTAATCATATATTGGCACCCTGATGCCTGCATCAAGTTACCATTGATATATAACTCCATTCTTAGACACGAAACATCTTCATCGATAGAAACGAAGTGACTGAAAACCGCCGATTGATCAAAAGCCTTGGCTCTTTCCCAGGGTAATCCCCTTTCCTTAAGTTCAGATTGAATTTTCCGCTTGGTAAGATCCAGACCAAAGCCTACAGCAACAATACTTGCATCAACAATTAAGAACGATATTTCGCCCTCATAATGAATTTCATCTACATCGTGCGTGCATAACTGATTAGAAATTGAGGAATTTGGCTTGATAAATATGACCGGCTCTTTTGGTAATTCATTGCCTAATTCACGAATGTGGTCAACATAATTCCTGCCCACACAAACAATCTTGGAAGGGCATACTTTGTTTCCATCAAAGACAATCGTATTAGACATATATAACTCCGCCAAAGACTAGGAAAAAGAAAATGCCCTGCACCGCAGCCTGAGGCCAGATGGCTGCCGTGGCTTATATTGCAAAACTAAGCAACCATGTGAGTAATATGACGGCACTGGGTAGCGCAAAAGTAACAGGCCTTAGCAAATTTGAATCTTTGAATTGACTTAAATCACCCTCGGTAGAACTGATGAACTTGAATAGATGCTCGGCAACATACAAAATGAAGAAACAGCCGGCCGCAAAAAATCCAAGCTGGTCATCAATGTATAGAAAGTAGGCATAAACAATAAAAACAGAGAAACCTACACCCGAGATGAAGGTGTAATCTGGATTGTCTTTATTTGTGTTATTCATGCGCATCTGCCTATACGTCGCTCTTCACACAAACATATACCGAGTTGGTAGATTCACGATTTTGAAATGGGTTGTAAAATGAAACCACATGGGATTCGACACTTCCAAACACCGTTTTTAATAACGCTTCAAAGCTTTCTTCCGGCAGGTTCTGCGACCACATGGCAAAGACTCCCTCAGGCTTAAGCTGTTCTGCCATAAGGGCTAAATTTTCGGTGGTATAAAAGCTGGCATTGCTCGAATGTAGGAATTCGGTAGGGGAGTGGTCGATATCCAAAAGAATCGCATCAAACTTTTTACCGTCGTGGCTTGGGTCAAAACCCGTGTTTGGGTCTGTGGCCAGGTCGAAGAAACTGCCCTGTACATAGCGATTTCGTGCATCAGCATTGAGGATTTTCCCTAACGGTACAAGCTCATCTTCATGCCAACCTATCACGGTATGCAAAGCTTCAACCACAAGCAGCTCTGCAATACGTTCGTCTTTTAATGCGGCCACGGCGGTGTAACCTAGGCCCAATCCACCCACAACAACACTGAGATTGTCGCCTTTCAATGCCGCTAAACCAAGCGTCGATAGGGCCTCTTCGGCCTCAACAAACATGCTCGACATTAAAAACTCGTCGCCCAGTTTAACCTCGTAGATGTCTCGGTCACCAAACGCTGGCATACGTCGTCTACGCAGAGAGATTTCACCTATAGGGGAGCTTTGGCTATCAATTTCTTCGAATAAAAGAGACATGGTTGATTTATCCTAACGGGGTATACAAAGACTAATTATACTGACTTCATTTGAGGAAAGACATAAGACGAGTAGAGGGATGGTTTGTTAGGCGATAGTTGAAAATTTAACCATAACATTGTTTTCTAGTGCTCTGTCTAACTCACCTGATAATGGTTTATTATCAGCGCCTAGCTTCACGCCATAATACCTTGCATCTGATGGGAATTTGTTTAGCAAACTGGAAAGCACATCAATAAATGTCTCTTTATCATCCGTTAAGGCTATTGCTGATGATGTTATGCTTTTGCTTTGAAGGATTAACGTGACATCTTGTTCTGACTTAAAGTTATTCCACCACTTACCGTCAGTCAGGCAGTATATGTATGCATCTTTTTTGAAATAACTGACTGGCACTGAAAATTTCTTGCCAGATTTAACCCCCGTGTATTCAATGGCCATAAGGCGTTTGCTCACGATGAAATGTAAGGGTGAACGTAATAATTTATTCATTGTTGGATTCAGAATTTTAAATCCAAGTTTCGATAAATCCACAATATTTCCTTTTATGCGTGAATAACAGGAGAACTATGGTGACTCATTCGAATAATTCAAGAGGCTAATATGGCCGTTTAACGTCGGCCCTTGTTATGCATTCACGGTAGTTACATCTTTTGACACTTCTGCCGCATTTAGATTAAAAGTAATAGCACTTAATAACACAAATAGAATGAGAAAGGTTTTCAAACTTGAGCTTAGGCATGTTCTTTAGCCTTAGATATGATTGCAGCATGTTCTGCTTTTATTGGCATGACTTTTATGGGGCTAACATTGCTACCACCCGTATTGCCAACAGGTACACTTTTTACTGCAGTTAATAAGGCTGCACCTATCATTCGAAATGCTTGACCAAGTACTTCCTTAATATTTTTTTGTTTAAACCCCCACAGCATCATGAGGTAGTGCACTTTGACATGCCAGTATGTTGACGCCTGGCCAAGCACATGGGCATTTTCTAGATAAGTGAAAGCCGAAGAATAATCTCCTGAACATTGTGCCTGGTTTGCTTTTTGTATCTCCTTATTAACATAAGGAGCAATATTCTTTGAAAAATGACTCAATTTATTTTTCCTTGGCCAGCCACTGCTTATGTGTCCACTCTCTGTGTTATTAAAATGTTAGATTCTTTGAGCAAATTTTTGTTAGCCAGCGCATAGGTGAAAATAACAACAAACATCAAGGTGACCAATGTTAAGCCGTTATTTATGCCCAATAAACGACTCACATATTCTTCGATGTTATCTTGAAGGAAAAATAGTGCGACGAGCAATGCATAAAATGTAAAAGTGCCTTTAGCCTTCTTATCAAATGAAGTCTGACCACTTAAATCATCTTTGATATTAGCGCCACACAGTGGGCACAGAAAGCCTTCAGTTACGCCATTTTTGAAATCATCTTTAATTTGACTTGCATCAAAGTTAGAGCCACAAACGCAACATTGATATTTCATAAATTCAATGTTTTGGCAACAAACCGTTTAACAGTTCAGCATTCGTGGGGTATTTCTTAAGTAAATCAACCAGCTTCCTGGCGCCATCTACCGGTTTAAGAGGAGTCAGTGCCCTGCGCAAAGCTCTTACCTGTTCGATATCTTTAGCATCGATAAGAAGCTCCTCACGGCGAGTGCTACTTTTAGCAATATCCAGCGCGGGAAAAATCCGTTGATCTGCAACCTCCCGTGATAAAACGATCTCCATATTACCGGTGCCCTTGAACTCCTCAAATATCACCTGGTCCATCCGGCTTCCGGTATC
>JABSRQ010000419.1 GCA_013215055.1 Pseudomonadales bacterium
GCAAAAAATGACGTTGATCAACAGACTATAGCCCTAGAAAAATCGGTATCGGAGGTACGCCGTGCTAATACAGATCTTGCTGATCAGAAGTTCGCTTTGGATCAACATTCCATCGTGGCTATCACCGATGTTAAAGGGGATATTACATTTACTAATGAGAAATTTCAGCAGATATCCGGTTACAGCGGTGAGGAACTGCTAGGTAAAAACCATAGGTTTCTAACTTCAGGTTTTCATGATGATGATTTTTTCAAGGACATGTATTTGTGTATAGGCAAGGGCGAGGTGTGGCATGGCGATATTTGTAATAAAGCCAAAGATGGTGAGCTCTACTGGCTAGATACGACGATAGTGCCCTCCATGAAAAATGGAAAACCACAAAGTTATATCGCCATCCGCAGTGATATTACCGAACGTAAAGCCAATGAGATGGAACTGATAGAGGCTAAGGACATCGCCGAGAATGCCGCGTTATCCAAGAGTGAGTTTTTGGCCAGTATGAGTCATGAAATTCGAACGCCCATCAACGGTGTATTAGGCATGTTAGGCCTGCTGACAAAAAGTGAGCTGGATAAAGACCAGCGTCATAAAACCAGCCTGGCGATCTCGTCGGCGGAATCTTTATTATTTTTAATTAACGATATTCTTGATTTCTCCAAGGTGGATGCAGGCAAGCTGGAACTGGAAATGCTGGATTTTAACTTGCGCACACAGCTGGGCATTTTTGCCGGGGCTATGGCTTTAAGAGCCCAGGAAAAAGGCCTGGAGCTGATTCTGGATGTTACCGGAATTAAACATTCCATGGTTGTTGGTGATCCCAGTCGGATACGCCAGGTATTAACCAATCTGGTGGGTAATGCGATTAAATTTACCGAGAGCGGTGAAGTTGTTATTCGTACAGAATTAAAGGATGAGGGGGATAATAATCTGACTTTTCATGCCTCTATCATCGATACCGGTATTGGCATTCCCGCCGATAAAATAGACAATTTATTTGAGTCATTTACCCAGGTGGATGCCTCAACCACCCGTCAATTTGGTGGCACGGGTTTAGGGCTGGCGATTGTTAAAAAACTCGTTGAATTGATGCAGGGTAGCATCCATGTCAGCAGCGAATCAGGGCAGGGCAGTCAATTTGAGTTTTCCATTCCTCTGCAATTAAGTACACAATCACAGCAAGTTATTCCGCAGGTGGATATTGCCGCTTTGAAGTTGCTAGTGGTTGATGATAATGCAACTAATCGCGAGGTCTTGCGTGGCCAGCTAGAAAGTTGGGGAGCCAAGGTTGTGCTGGCAGATAGCGGGGCGGTAGCTCTGGCTTTGTGCCAACAATGCCTGGATGAAGGCAGGGCGTTGTTTGATGTTGCCTTCCTAGATATGCAAATGCCCTTTATGGATGGCGCGCAGCTGGGACAGGTCTTGCGTAAAAATAACAGTTTTGACAACATGAAAATGATTATGATGACTTCGATGAGCCAGCGAGGAGATGCACAGTATTTTGCCGATCTGGGTTTTGTGGCTTATTTCCCTAAACCGGTTACGACGTCGGATCTATTTGATGCTCTGGCCGTTGTTGCTGATGATGGTGAGGCGCTGAGAACGGCACAGCCCCTGCTCACACAGCATTACGTTAAGAGTTTGAATCGTCATGACTCTGTTGATAGGCAGTCGGCTTGGCCTGCCGATGTTCGCATCTTGTTGGTTGAAGATAATAATATCAATCAGGAAGTAGCGCTGGGTATGTTGAAGGAAATTGGCTTAACGGCTGATACGGCTAATGACGGTAAAGAGGCATTAGCTGCACTGAATAATACACTGGTGGATTCACCTTATACGTTGATCTTGATGGATTGTCAGATGCCTATCATGGATGGATATTCTACAGCCAAAGCGATACGTGCCGGGCAGGGCGGACAATACTATTGTGATATAACGATGCTGGCATTAACCGCCAATGCGATGAGCGGAGATAAACAAAAGTGTCTGGATGCCGGCATGAATGATTACTTGAGCAAACCGATTAACCCCGATGATTTGGTGATCATATTAGAAAAATGGTTATGTGTGCATGATATCTCGGTGATCAATCCCGATGCCCCTTTACTGGATCGCCGTTTACAGGAAGAGCATGTGCCAGAGGCTGATCAGGTCATCGAAGCTAATACCGAGCTTGAGATTTGGGACGAACAAGCGGCGCTTAAACGTATGAGTGGAAAGCCAAAAACTCTGGTTCGTATTGCAGAGTTATATTTAAATACGGTTCCTGCTGAGTTCGCCGCGGTTAAGGCAGCTATGGAGGCAGATGATCGGTCGGGATTACATGAACTTGCACATAAAATAAAGGGCATTGCCGGGCATTTAAGTGCGATGCAGCTCTGCCATATTGCCCAGCGACTGGAGGTGATGGCCACTGCCCAGCAAACAAATTCAATAGAATTGAAAAGCCTGTGTACTCAGTTACAAGACGCACATGAATTGGTTTGTATTAGGATTCAATCGTTTTTGAAATTACAAAAA
>JABSRQ010000420.1 GCA_013215055.1 Pseudomonadales bacterium
ATATCCCGTCATCCCCTGTAACTGGCAAGATTAACAGAGAAGCCTCTAGTGAAAACACCTTAAGAGACCTCCTGGCCAGCTTCAATAAACAAGGGTATAGGCAGTCCGAAAACAGATAGCAGCGTCCAGAAAACGCGGGGAATTCAATAAATTTTCTTTGCCATTAAGATGATCTCAATGGGTGACGCCATAACTTGCCCACCTATCTATCTTAGCCAGGCTCTATTAGTAATGAGCTTTTATGTTATGCGAACAGCATCATAATAAACCATAGTCATTATGTTATAATCTTAGGCTGAACCCTCATGAAGAAGGATTTAACCTTGGTAAACTGGCGCCGGATAAGCTGCTTCCTATTACCTTTCTGCTGCTTGATTCTAATTTCAAAACTGGCTCATTCTGAAACGTTAAAAGTATCATCGGCTCATGGGGATTACCCCATAGGATCTGCCCTGTATTATCTCGCTGACAACAAATATGGAGCCATCACCACAGCCGAGGATATCGCCAACACGCCGCTAGCTGACTTCAAAAAACACCAGGCGTCTCAATTTAATCGGGTCAGTGTCGATTATGGTTATTGGTTACGAGTTGATATTAGCAGTGATGCGCCTGCTGGCGAACGCTGGCTCTTACACTCGGACCGAGTATTATATAATTTAAATGTCTATGCTCTAGTTAATCATCAAGCAGACAGCTTACGACATATCCCTGCGCAACTCGAAGGTGGCCGTTCAGTATATGCTTTTGAGTTGGTTTCCGATGAAACGGTGAGCCTGCTCATACATATCGACGGAAAGACTGCCGTCCCCCTCTATGTTCAAGACGCCAGCGGTTTCACAAACACCATCACTATCATCAACCATCTATTCTCTGCATTTGCGGGTCTTATTTTAGGGCTGGCAATCTATAACTTTTTTCTCTATTTACGCCTCAAACAAGCCTCATACTTTTTCTATGTCTTTCATCTGATTACATCACTTTATGCCATTATCGTCTTTGAAGGTTTTTTACCTGATCTATTGAGAAGCTACGAAGGTCATTTCAATCAAAGCTATGCATCCATCCTTTTTGCCTGTCTATTTGTCCGCTCATTTATGTCTACCCATAAGAACATGCCTAAGTCGGATTTTATTCTCGTCAGCATCGCATGCATCAGCGCAGGCTTAATATTTATCACCTTTGAACACTCGCACTTCATCATGAACTTGCTTACCCCTGCTCTTGGAATAACGGCCATTTACATCGCTGTTCACAGGCTGTCCAAAGGCTTTAAACCTGCACGCTTCTTCCTTCTAGGATGGTTATTCCCACTGTTAAGCGTCGTATTATTCATGTTTGCCGATATAGGCTGGCTCGTTTATAGCGCAGCATATAAGTATTGCTACTTTCTAGGAGTCGCAGTAGAGGCACTACTATTCTCATTAGCGTTAGCAGATCGTGTGACACTATTAAGAGAAGAAAAAATTCTACTTGAACAAAAAAATCTGGAACTTGCCCGAAACGAAAATCAAACTAAAGACGACTTTTTAACCGCTGTAAGTCATGAGTTAAGAACGCCCCTGAATGCGATATTCGGCGGTTTACAATCGGCACAGGAACTTCCAAAACCAGCATCACTGTGCCCCCCCGTTGAAGCAAATACAGGGAGGTGCAAGCGACATGATGCAGCTCATCAATAATATTCTGGCCTACACGGAAATTCAGGCTGGAAGATTACTGAGCAGTTACGCTCATTTCGCGGTTAAGAAAGAACTTAATACCCTGCATGCTCATTACCAACAACGATGTAATGAGAAAGGGCTTCAACTGCACTGGACTATAGATGACAAGTTACCCGATTGGCTTTACTGTGATGGAGATAAAGTCATCAGCGTTTTACATAAGCTGTTGGATAACGCCGTCAAGTTTACCGATAAAGGCAGTATCGGTTTAGATATAAAGCATCAAAACCATTATCTCAGCTGTACTATCACCGATAGTGGTATCGGTATATGGAAAACTCAACAACCGTATATTTTCGCGCCCTTTCGGCAAAGTGAGCAAGGCTTTCAACGTCGCTATGGCGGGTTGGGTATTGGTCTATCAATCTGTAAGGAACTCATCGACTCTATGGACGGTGAAATTGGCCTCAGCTCTGAAATAAATCAGGGCTCAAGCTTTATTGTTTCTTTACCCGTAAAGTCTACCGCAGCACCATTAATCATCGAGAAAACATCGCACAAGGCCTCAGATGTACTGATATTAGTGGTTGAAGATAATCCAGTGAATCAACAAGTTCTTTGTAAACTATTGGAAATATTGGGCTATAACTTTGTCATTGCTAATAATGGTGAGGAAGCCTTAATGATGCTTGAAAAACATACCATATCGTTGATACTTATGGATTTACAAATGCCTATAATGGATGGCTTTACTTGCAGCCAGGCCATTCGAAATCGAGAAGATGCATTAAAAAACATCCCCATTATTGCGGTAACAGCCAATTTTCTAGATGCCGACAAACAACGCTGCAC
>JABSRQ010000421.1 GCA_013215055.1 Pseudomonadales bacterium
GACTAGACAGCCATAATGCTTAATCTGTAAAAATTAAGCGGGGAGGAAGAATTCTCCCCATTTCTGGATGGGCACTAGCTAGGCGTTAAACCCAAAAGGAATTGAAATGTCACCACTAGACGAATTACCTCTAGATTTACCAATACCCATTGATGATGGTGCTTGTGACCATCTTGTAGGTATTCATCTCCCTGACTTAGAATTAAGTACCACATATAACGATCAAGTTAATTTTTTATCTTTATCGGGCTGTGTCGTTATCTATATTTATCCGATGACTGGGCGTCCTGAAGTTACACTCCCTGATGGCTGGGATCAAATACCAGGTGCACGAGGTTGTACGCCACAGTCATGCTCGTTCCGAGATCATTATCAAGAAATTGAAAAATTAAATGCTACGGTTTACGGGCTAAGCACCCAATCTACAGACTATCAATTAGAGGCTGCAAATCGCTTACATCTGCCTTTTCCTTTGGTCAGTGATGTTAATCTAGAATTTATAACAAATTTATCTTTGCCCACCATAAAAGTAGAAGGTATGGTTTTATCTAAACGTATAACCATAATTGCTTACGATGGCATTATTAAAAAGGTCTTCTATCCGGTATTTCCACCCAATGAAAATGCTAATCAAGTTATCGGTTATTTAAATGAGCAACAGATTTAACAAGTTTGTGCACCGGACTGATTTTTCGCGCGGTCTTTTGTGCTAGCTTCGCCTTTTAGCACATAAAACCACAAAAAAACAGCCAGTGACAAAGGCGTTAGCACGAAGAAAGGAATCGCATGAACTTTGAAGAAATGTCAGAAAATGAAATTTTGAGTATTGCTACTCCCATTATTGATAACTATATGGATGCCTCAACAAAAATTGATCACGAAAGGCATATCCGATATTTTACAGATCGCTTGAAGGGCGTCGTTACACCAGAGCACCTTCAAACAGTATGTGAGCGTTACCAAAGAGAGAAAGGATTTTTCGATAAGCGCGAACTAGTTAAAGTATACCGCCGACAAGGTTCTGCCTTAATTGTTTGGTCTCAAACGTTTACCAAAGTAAGTGGTGAATATTTAGTAGATATGATTCTTGTACATAAAAATGGAAAATTCCTTGTTGACCATACATGGATGCTGTAAATCTCTTAGTATCAAGTTTGAAGTGCGACAATAATATTAAAATTCCCAAATACATCTCTTCTGGGGTTTTAACATTGAGCCCAGATAGATAGCTGTAAAAATTTATATATAGATATTTATACGCTCTAGCGGGTGAATTGTATTTTACGTTTCCTTGAGAGAGGTCAGGGCATTTGTTCATAAAAATCACTATGCTCATTTGATATTTACGGGTCGATAAAAGCAATGAAGAAAACCTAATCGTAAGGGCTGAAATAGCCTTATTGCGGGCATCATGATATTCGATAAACCCCCAAACTAAATGACTAGTTTTTATAACTAGCTCCCGTCTCGAGAAGGGCAAACTCTCCCAAGCTATGCTGTGTTTATCAGCCGACACTTTAATACTTTTAAGCAAGGCGATCTTCCAGGTATTTAAAATGCTATTTCAGCGCAAATACAGCATTCATACCACTGCTAGATTACGGTAATAATTAGAAACGATAAATTGCGCCAAATTCAACGCTGCGCATTTCCTGGGCAACAGCAGGAAAAGAACCAGAAAAAGTGGCTGCGTTATCGTATCGTTGATCCAACAGATTCTGTATGCGTAATGTCAGCGTCAGATGATCAAATAAATCGGTATATCCAGCATAGAGGTGTACAACTTCGTAGGCATCCACCGTTTCGCCTGCGGAGATGTTGGTCTTGCCGATGATATGGGCAGAGGGGGTGATAAACCATTGATTCACTCGCCAGGTTAAACCGATCTTGAGTTTTCTTTCCGCAGTTAAGGGCAGATCCTCGCTGCTGTTTTCACCTTCCAGTTTGCCTTCAACCAGGCTTAGACTACTCCATAATTTAATCGATGCTAGCTGATAGAGTAGTGTGAAGTCGGCGCCTGTCGCCGTTAATTGTCCGATATTGTCCGAGATCTGGGTAGTGAGTATCGCGCCACCGTCGATAAAACCGGTGATGGCAGGATCCGTTATGCGAGGCAAAATCATATTGCTGACTTTTTCTCTATAGAGTGTCAAACCTAGTTGCAGATGGTCGTTGACCAACCACAGCAGATTGATATCAAGATTCTCCAGCTCTTCGGGTTCAAGATCCGGGTTGGCAACGTAGAAAAAAAACGAGTCAAAAATGCCGTCGTTTTCGCTGGCACCGTGGGCGCTAATAAAGGGTTCCGTGGCTATGACGTCACTGTTTTCAACAAAAGAGCCAAAGTGTAGATAACGCGAGGCGGGCGAGGGTGCCAGGAAGGCTGTTCCGTAGAAGACCTTGACGACAAACTGATCTACCGGGGAATAAACAAACCCCACTCTTGGGTTCACGGTATCATCATAGGAGCTGC
>JABSRQ010000422.1 GCA_013215055.1 Pseudomonadales bacterium
GTGTTAGTGTTTCATGGCCTCGAATAAGATCCGCCGCGCGTTCAGCAACCATGATGGTTGGCGAATTAAGATTACCATTTGGAATGGTCGGAAAAATTGACGAGTCAACACCCCGTAAGCCCTCAATACCATGGACTTTAGTGTCTGAGTCAACCACAGCCATTTCATCTGTGCCCATTTTGCATGAGCACGAGGGATGATAGGCACTTTCAACAGATTGACGGACAAAGGCATCAATTTCTTCATCACTCTGCACATCAATGCCGGGTTGAATTTCTTCACCTCTATAGTCATCAAGTGCACTCTGGTGAATAATTTCTCGGGTCAAACGTACACAGGCGCGGAAACCTTCACGGTCTGCTTCGTGTTCAAGATAATTAAAACGTATTTGTGGATGTTTTTTAGGATCGTCGGATACTACTTTAACAAAACCGCGACTTTTTGGTTTATTATGACCAATATGCACCTGAAATCCGTGACCAGCAAAGGCTTCTTTACCGTCGTAGCGCATTGCTGCGGGTAAAAAGTGGTATTGTAAATCTGGCCATTCAACATTCTTTTTAGAGCGAATAAAACCACAAGACTCAAAGTGATTGGTCGCGCCCAAGCCTTTTTTGGTGAAGAACCAGCGACTGCCAATCAAAAATTTATTCCACAAGCCTAACTGGCCATTCAGCGTAATCGGTTTTTTACACTTAAACTGGAAATAAAATTCCAGGTGATCTTGTAAGTTTTGACCAACACCAGGTAAATCATGTTTAACCTCAATGCCAGCGTCTTCAAGATCCTTTTTAGCACCAATACCGGATAGCTGTAAAAGATGAGGAGAGCCAATCGGTCCCGCCGATAAAATAACTTCTTTTTCAACACTGACCTCGAAAACTTTTCCTTTACGCTCATAGCGTACGCCAATAGCTTTTTTACCTGCTAACAATACCTTATGTACCAGTGCATGGGTGATAACCGTTAAGTTTTTACGCGCCATTGCTGGGCGAAGATAAGCGTTAGATGTAGAACTGCGCACACCATTTTTAATGGTCATGTGCATAGGACCAAAACCTTCCTGTGCTGCAGCATTATAATCATCGGTAGCAAAATAACCGGCTTCAACACCTGCATCAACAAACGCTTGATACAGAGGGTTTTTCATTTCATTGCCGTTATTTACCCCTAACGGGCCACTTTTACCACGGTATTCATTACCGTCGAAAGCCCACGTTTCGGCTTTTTTAAAATATGGCAAACAGTGGGCGTAATCCCAGTTTTTCGCACCATGTTGCTGCCATTCATCAAAATCTCTTGCATGACCTCGAACATAAACCATGCCATTAATAGATGAAGAACCACCTAAAACCTTGCCTCTTGGGCAATGCATACGGCGATCATCAAGATAAGGCTCGGGCTCAGTTTCAAACTGCCAAGCATATTTTTTGCTATTCATCGGAATTGATAATGCTGTTGGCATTTGAATAAAAATACTTTTATCACTGCCGCCGGTTTCAAGTAACAAGACCCGATTATTACTGTCTTCAGTTAATCGGTTAGCCAGTACACAGCCCGCAGAGCCGGCACCAATAATAATGTAATCAAATTTTTCGTTTTTCATCTATAACTCTTATTTACTGCTTAGCTACAACTTTTATTGCTAATAATTCACACTTTCAGAATTATTAATTGCTTAGTTTATGCCTATTGCTAATCGAATCGTCCGGTTAAAAAGGGCTTTCAAGTGGCTGTAGGCCAACATATACGGCTTTAATTTGAGTGTAGTGGTTCAGTGTAATAAGACCATTTTCACGGCCGATGCCCGATTGTTTATAACCACCAACAGGCATTTGCGCAGGTGATGCGCCATAGCTGTTTATCCAACAAATTCCGGCTTGCATCTGATGAATAACCCGATGAGCACGGGTAATATCTTGGGTGAATACGCCCGCAGCTAAGCCATAATCACTAGCGTTGGCTCGAGTAATCACTTCCTCTTCATCAGTAAAGGTCAGTACCGACATCACAGGGCCAAAAATCTCTTCACGGCAAATGGTCATATCATCACGGCAATCGGTAAAGATAGTAGGCGCAATAAAATAGCCATCGGGTGCGTTTTCTGGTTGCAGCGATGTGCCGCCATGAAGCAGTGTCGCACCTTCTTTAATGCCGATATTGATATAATTTAACACTAGATTAAAATGCTTTAACGAGATTAGTGCACCAAAATTAGTCTCAGGAGCCATAGGATCTCCAACTACAATATTTTGGCGAGTGCGCTCGAGTAATTTCTCAATAAATATTGCATACACTGACTCTTGCACGAATACACGTGTGCCATTGGTACAGACTTCACCCTGAGTATAGAAGTTACCTAACATGGCTGCAGAAACCGCATTGTCGATATCGGCATCAGCAAAGATTATCAGTGGTGATTTTCCGCCAAGC
>JABSRQ010000423.1 GCA_013215055.1 Pseudomonadales bacterium
GCTATCAGCCTTTTTACGCCGTGCTCATGCATGATTGATAGCGTATTTTTTATCACTGACGCGGTAAAATCTTGCGGTGAAATCACTGTTGACCAAGGGTTTTGCTGATTTTTCCGCAGGATTCCCAGACACGATATAACGGCATCCTGGCCTTTCATGGCATGGGTTAACACCGATGCATCTAATACACTGCCTTCAATGATGGTTAACTGCGCATGGGGCTGCACTTTTTCTTTTGCGCGAACCACTACCGTGACTTTATAGCCGCGCTCAAGTGCGTCGTTAAGCACTAAACGGCCGATATTTCCGGTAGCGCCCAGGATTAATAAATTTTTATAGCTCATATTTTTCTCTTCACTATTTTTTAGAGTGTCATGCTGATAGGGGCATAATAGGGGGTAGGGCCGCAGCGAAAAACAGGGCGCGATGCAAATCACTTTTGTCATTAAGACAATTATTGCTACTATATCGCCGGGTATTTTGTGTTTATTGAGGTGATTATGGATAAATTTCGCGCATTACGGTATTTCAAGCGTACCGCCGAGCTGAATAGTTTCAGCCTTGCGGCCAAAGAGTTTGACGTGCCAGCCTCGTCTATTTCACGCAGAATCAAGGATCTTGAAAGTGAATTAGGGGTTGAGTTATTAGAGCGTACTACCCGCAATGTTCGCACCACAGAATTGGGTGAGCTTTATTATGAAAGGGTTGTGGAGGTGTTACAAAAGCTTAAGGATGCCGATGAGTTGTTATCACAGCGCTTGGATGCGATGGAGGGAAAAATCAAGATCAGCGCCATGCCCAGTTATGGCGAGAAGGTGCTGGCACCGATACTGCTGAAGTTTCGACAACAGCACCCTGGCATTAAACTGGATCTAGATTTCTCTGATGATTTGACCATCTTAGGCAAGGATGCTGTGGACATTGCGATTAGAGCGGGTACGGTGCCAGATGAGCGGGTTGTGGCTAAACAGCTCTCTCATGCCGCGTTTAAGCTGGTCGCCAGCCCGCAGTTATTACAGCAATTACAGGCACGATATAGCAAAACGATTTTAACCGTGGAACATATTAAAACGGCACCTTGCTTACAATACCGGGGGCCATATGGTCTCTTTAGCTGGTGGTATTTGCAGGCAGATGCATGGCAGGAAATTGCTATTGAACCGATGCTCTGCTGCAATAATGGTGAGGCATTGCTGGCAGCAACACTGGCTCATGAAGGGCTGTCACTTTTTCCCGATTGGTGGGTGGCATCGTATCTAGCTTCAGGCGAGCTGGTAGAGGTGCCTGTCGATGTAGCCGTATCAAATGTTCAAGGCCATCATCTTGATGTTTTCCTGTTATATCAACAAGCCAAATACAAGATCCCTAAAATACAGCTCTGTGTTGATTTTATTGTTCAGCATCTTGGCTGATCATCGATGGGGTTGAGGGCAGTAGTTATGCAAAAACGAACTTATTAAGCTCTTCGTGCTGATCAGCTTGTTCAGCTATCCATAGATCATATTGCATCTGGAGGTTAAGCCAGCTTTTAGCACTTCTGCCTAAAACCTTTGATAATCTAATCGCCATGTCCGGAGATATGCCAGATTTTCCTTTAAGAATATTGTTAAGCGTTGAGTGGGCTATCCCTAAATTTTTAGCTAAAGCCCTGCAGCTAATATTATGTGGCTTCATGTAGCTTTCGTTGATGAATTCACCCGCATGAGGTGGATTATGCATATTCATTAGTGATAGTCCTCATAGTTAACAATGTAAGCATCGCCATCTTCAAATTCAAATGTAATACGCCAATTACCGTTTACACTCACAGACCCTATTTCTTTACGCTGGCCGGTAAGTTCTGCAATCGGTAGCTTGGCACATCCATATCCTCAATGACCTCAGCCGTGTTCAAGGCTGCTAAGAGTGTTGATAGCTTCTTACACTGTGTAGCCTGGATACTAGGCTGCGCATAGCGTACAGACTTGAGAGTATCGTTAGTTGTATTGAATTGTAAAAGGCCTTGTTGGTATCAACAAGGCCATGGATTTACACATTCAAATTACTGGTAAAGATCAGCATCCACTTCTTCACCTTTGGCAGGGCGCGGCACGACTTCAAAAGCCTCATCAAATTTAACCGTGACTGAGGCGAGCTTCTCCATCACAGAAGCATCACCGTCAATGCCTGCCTTACCCGATTTCAGCAACGCCTTAAACGTTGTTTTCCCCAGCAGCATTTGATTAATGTCTGCCTTGTTGATATGTAAGGTTGCATCCGCTTTACGTGCTTTTGCGACTAAGGCATTGTTTAAGTTACCGTTAGACATTTCTACAAAATGCACTTCTTTGAGATCCGCCACGTTGATATTAAGTGTAAATGGCACATGCTGAGCCTTAATGGCATCGATTTTTACTGCGATAAAATCCAGCAAGTTGGTCACTG
>JABSRQ010000424.1 GCA_013215055.1 Pseudomonadales bacterium
CAAGAGCTACCCACTACGCCCGAAGAACTAGCGCAGTTGAAACAGCGAGTGCAGGGTAAGGAGTTGTATTACGGACGCCTGATCAACGAGAAGGAAGATACCGTAGCACTGTTTATAAAGTTGTTACCCTATGAATTGGTGGTTGATCAATCGGGCCAAGAGCATTACCAAAATCTCAGTGATGCAGACATGTTAGAAGGCTCTCATGAAATTGAGGCGGTGTTAGATACATTTAAGTCGCGTTTCAGTGGTGATATGTATTTAGGTGGGTCTCCGGCTTTAGGGGCTTATATGAGCACGGTTATTCAAGACGACTTTACCGTATTTACCAGTGTTGCGGTTTTGATGGTTGCAGGTTTCTTGGCGTTTTTATTCCGCCGTGTATCGGGGGTGTTAATCCCTCTATTGGTGATGACGCTGGGTATCACCAGTTGTATCGCGATGATGCCTATATTGGGTTACCCCATGCAAATCACCACGTCGATTTTACCGTCTTTTTTATTGGCCGTGTGCATAGGTGATGCGGTGCATTTATTAACCATTTTTTATCGCCGTTATGATGAAGGTGTAGAAAAAAATGCGGCGATGTTATATGCGCTGAGTCATACCGGGGTTGCGGTGTTATTTACCAGTTTAACTACTGCTGCAGGTTTACTGACCTTCTCTATTTCGGATATACAGCCTATAGCCAGCTTGGGGCTGTTTGCGGCCCTGGGTTCCATCATAGCTTTTTTATTAACGGTGACGATGGTGCCCGTTTTAATCACTCTTTTACCCTTAAAACGTAGGTCGGTATCGTCAGATGATCAGCAGATGAAGCAGGGCACACTGTTATGGAAGTTCACCCACTTTAGTTTGTGGTTGGCAATATCACACAGTAAAAAAGTGGTATTGGTCAGCTTAGTAATAGCGATAGTGGCCCTTTCGCAACTACCGAATTTACGTTTTTCACAAGATTCTTTAACCTGGTTTCCGGATGATACACCGGTGAAAATGGCAATTAAGGCGATTGAAGAAAATATCACCGGCACCATGCCTTTGGAAATTATTATCGATACCGGAGTTGAGCAGGGTGCTTTAAATCCTGTGTTTTTACAGCAAATAGATAGTTGGCTGACGGCGATTAATGGCACTGAGATGGAGGGTATTAAAATCCGTTCTATCAACAGTCTGTTAAATTTAATCAAGGAAACTAATCAGGCCTTTAATGGCAACAGTCCTGATGCGTATCGCATTCCTGATAATCAGGAGTTGATCGCGCAGGAGCTTTTGTTAATCGAGATGGATGAAGCCGATGATTTATATAGCTACACCGACAGCGGGTTTCAGAAGTTGCGTATCACGTTAATCGTACCCTGGGCAGATGCCATTATATTAAAAGATTTTCAGGGACGTGTATTAGAAAGTTTTGATGAACATGTGACAGAAGATGTTGAAATCGCTTTAACCGGCTTGATTCCGGTTTTTTCAACCATGTTCACGGCGATGATTACGTCTGCGGCGAATAGCTATTTGATCGCCGCATTGGCGATTGGTTTTATGATGATTGTATTGATGCGTGGTGTGGTGGATGGGCTGTTGAGCATGATCCCTAATCTATTACCGATTATTATCGTATTGGCTTTTATGACGTTGATGGATATTCCGCTGGATGTGTTTACGATTCTTATTGGCTCTATAGCACTGGGTTTATGTGTGGATGACACTGTTCATTTTATGCATGGCTTTCAGGTCGCTTATAAACACCATGGTAATGCTCAGCGCGCGATAGAAGAGACGTTAACCAGCACGGGCAAGGCCTTGCTTATCACCTCGGTGGTTTTGTTTTTTGGTTTCCTGACCTTTACCTTGTCCGATCTAAAAAATATGGATAACTTTGGCATGTTGACGGCATTATGTATTGTCTTTGCTTTGTTGGCTGACTTTATTCTGGCTCCTGCATTGATGATGTTACGTTATGGTCATACGGTGCCGGATGAAGATAACAGTGCCGTATCAGCTCAATCCATAACGCCACATCAGGGCTAACAAGATTTGTGCGGCGATGCTGGAAGGGTAGAGCTTTTCAGCAATGTCCACCTGTTGCAGCTTAAGTTGGCTGGCGTAACTTAAAAACAGGCCTACGATCAGCTGTAAAAAAGCCATCAATAAAAAGCCTTGTTGGCTGATGCCGGCAAAGGTATGCAGCGTAGTGATATTCATTACGCTGATTATCAGTGCGACACTGCTAAGCAGTGTCACAAGAATGCCTAAACTGAAGCTTAATTTAATTAAAAGCATGACCTCTCCTTGATGATAAATAGTTAAGCACAAAAAAGCAGGCCGTAGCCTGCTTTATAGATGTTTATCTAACGTTTAACGCTGAGCAAATAGCGGTTTGGGATTATCCATCGCGGCCTGA
>JABSRQ010000425.1 GCA_013215055.1 Pseudomonadales bacterium
AAAGGGTACTAAAGTATCCACTTCTTGTTCGTAGTCGATACCGTCAATGCCAAAACCAAACAGTCTTAAGAACTCTGCTTTGTAGTAGGCATAGTCTGTGGTCTCGAATATATTGTCATCGGTGACTTTATCCCAGATATCTTTACAGCGCGCCTGAATGTCAGCACGCAACTCCCAGTCATCCATACGATAGCGATTGGCTTCATCGTACTCAACTTGATCACTGCACAAGCCGGTGCGGAATAATCGATCAATTTGCTCTATGCAGCCCTCGTGTACATTGCTCTCTTTCATTACTTTAAAGACCATCGACAGATAGAGAGGCATCACCGGAATCGCAGAGCTAGCTTGAGTCACGACAGATTTAAGCACGGCAACGTTCGCCTGCCCGCCAATTTGTTGCATTTTCTTGTTCAGTAACGCGGCTGTTTCATCGACGTGTTGCTTGGCGCGGCCAATAGTACCGTGCCAATAGATAGGCCAGGTAATATCAGAACCCATGTAGCTATACGCAGCAGTTTTACAACCATCGGCCAATACACCGGCTTCAGAGAGAGCATCAATCCACAATTGCCAATCCGTACCACCCATCACGGTGACAGTATCGGCAATTTCCTGTTCCGTTGCCGGCTCCACGCTGGATTCAAACAAGGTATCTTTATTGGTATTGATCGCAGTCGACTGATAAGGCTGATCGATTGGCTTCAAAGTAGAGCGTATTAATTCACCAGTATCTGGTAATTTACGCACGGGGGATGCCAGGGAGTAGATAACCAAATCAATTTGCCCTAAATCTTCTTTGATCAGGGCGATAGTCTTTTCTTTGGCAGCATTGCTAAAGGCATCACCGTTTAGACTTTTCGCATAGAGACCTGCAGCTTCTGCCTCGGCTGTAAACGCAGCACTATTATGCCAACCTGCAGTACCAGATTTTTTCTCGGTGGCCGGCTTCTCAAAAAACACCCCGATAGTGGCAGCACCTGAGCCAAAGGCCGCGGTGATACGCGTTGCCATTCCGTAGCCGCTAGAGGCGCCGACGATTAAAACTCGTTTGGGTCCATTTTTTATCTGGCCATTGCTTTTAACATAGGCTATTTGCTGACGTATATTTGCTAAACATCCCTCTGGATGAGTAGTAGTACAGATAAAGCCACGAATTTTTGGTTTAATAATCATACTTATGTGCTTCTCTTAATTAATTCAACTGTTGCTAAGATACCTTATTTTAGTTCACAGTTAAATTGCTATTACCCGCTGGTACCACTTCCCAGCTACCAGGGTTATCTTTGCCGACAAATTGGCGACTTTTTAAGATAAATCACGGATGCAGATTGGCTCTTCACCTCCAACTGTTACAATGCAGCCAATCGTTAATACTATTGGAGATTACCTTGTCACATAAACACGGCTTTTATTTAGAAGATTTAAGCATAGACATGACCGCTAGCCTTGAAAAAACCATCACCGCTACAGATGTTGCAATGTTTGCCAGTCTTTCCGGCGATAACAACCCTATCCATTTAGATGAAGAATACGCTAAGTCCACCAGCTTTGGAGCGCGCATCGTACACGGCATGTTCAGTGCGGCTTTGATCTCGGCAGTGGCGGGCACCAAATTACCGGGCCCTGGTGGCATTTATCTCTCGCAGAATTTGAAATTTCGTAAACCTATTTTTATCGATGATACGGTCGTCGCTAGTTTAACCATTACTGACATCAATGAGCGCCGTGGCCGGGTCACCATGCGTACTGATGTGCATGTTGGAGATAAACTGGTTGTCTCTGGCGAGGCTGTCTATATGGTCGATAAACGCCCTACTGTTTGATTTTTTACAGGAAATATCTTGCTACATAACAAATAGTTAGCTAAATAAGTAACTGTTTGTTTTTTACCCATGAATAATTAATGCAAAACCCTAGCGGCTACAGACACCAGCGTATAATTAAAGAAAGAATGTTTTATGTCGGCACTGCACAATATTATTGTCGCATTTGGCGACGTGTTTTTATTATCGATGATTGTTGTATTTATTGGTGGTGTTTTTAAAACGCGCAACCAGACTTGGACTACGGTGTTTATTATGACTGGGGTGACTTTGTTTGTGCCGGGTTTAATGATGGGAGCTAGGTTGTTATTGCTTAGTTCTTCTAGCTATGCGAGTAGGCAGCTAACGGACTGAAGCGGACGTTATTCTATTGATAAAAAGCACACGCTATTGAATAGCAACGTGTGGTTTTTTTATTCTAGTAACTTTACACTTTAACTAAATTTTTAGAGGTACTGGTTATTTACTGCTTGAATAACATCCTATATATTTTGTTTCATTGTAATAAATAGTCATGAATAGATGGTGTGAATTTTAATATAACTCCGTAAGCTGAGGTTAAATTAG
>JABSRQ010000426.1 GCA_013215055.1 Pseudomonadales bacterium
AGGGCTTCGTCCAACGTTGACTTGAACGAGGCAACCAGCCCATGCGGTAATTTTTTGATAAAACCCACCGTGTCACTCACTAATAAGGTTGTTATCGATTGCCTAATTTTTTTAAATTACTAGGCGAATAATAACGCTCTGCTTTGGGGTTTCCTATTAAGACCGGCTGCTTGCCTTCATTCACCAGGCGCATAGCAATATAAGCGTCATTTCGTAGATCATAAAATATTTGTGCTCTAGCGATATAGGCTTTTAATGCATAATCATAAACCGTGTTTAATATGCCCACCCGCCATAATTCATCATTGCGGTCATAACTTTCCAGCAAAACTATTTGCCAGCTATCTTCATCGATATAAAAGCGACGTTTAGCATACACATGTCTAGCATCTACTTTTAAGCGCGCTTCTACCACCCAAACACGGTGCAACTCATAACGCATAAAATCCGCGTTAACCTGGGTGTTTTGTAATAGTTTTTTATAGTGGTATTTGGGGTTATCAAATTTATAAGCGTGATAAGGTATATAAGCTTCTTTTTTTCCGATTAACTGCCAATCATATCTTTCCAAAGAGCCATTAAACCCCATTACATCATCAACGGTAAGCAATCTTCCCGGCCCAGTAGGTGTATCGAAATTAACACTAGGGGCTCTACGTACTCGCCGGCTACCCGGGGTATATATCCAGGCTTTATTTTCTTCTAACTGAGGGTTCAAGGCCTGTTTTTGCATGATCATCTCGCCTCGCTGGCGTGCAGGCTCTTTCATGGTGGAATGTAACAGCGATTGATATTTACCTATGGCATCCTGATCTGCACCCAACGGGTTATCGTCGTAGTTATAGGGGAATTCGGCAATATCGTCATGTTGTAGACGACTTCTATCACCATTGCTATAAATGGCAATATCTTCAAATGTGCCCTTAAGCGTGGGGTTGGATTGAGCGAGGCGTGCATTCCACATGACTTCAACCGCATTTTTAGGTAATGGAAAAGGGAAGCCGCCGGTATAATGTTTTAAACCATCGCTTTGTGCAGTCAGTTTACTGTTCATCGCATTCCAATGCGTTCTGGCAACAAGCCTATCATTGATACGAAAATCACGGTGTGAGGGGTATACAGGAAGGGTAAAAGTTTTTGGGTATTTATCCAGTAAGGCTAATAAGCCCTCACTGAGTTTATTTTCATACTCTTGCATATTCTTTGCGGTAATGTTGAATAATCGTTGATCTTCAGCATAAATATCGGGGTAAACATCACCGCTTCCCTGGTAAGTTAAGCCCTCAGGTAAACCATAATAAATACCTTTCCAGGCTGGAATAGAGCCATCTTCATTGGCATTTCTTTCTGCACCTATTGGCGTCAGGTTTTCACGATTAAAGCTGAAAGCTGTATTAACTGCCGTGAAGGGTTCTGGTTCTCCCGCTACAGGCTCGTCATTACTTTCGGCTTCACCGTCGCTTGGCTCAGCAGTTTTATCAACGTCAGATTCGGGAAAGTCAGGCCATTGTGGCTGAAGCTGTTTTTTGACTATTTTTTTCGATGATACAACCGGCATTTCAATAGTAAATTCAGGTTCTACAAAAACAACTTGCGGAGTTTGATCTTTCATTAGTAAATAAACCACTAATGCCGATAGCAGGCTGAATATGGTAACCAGCGCGATAACCTTAACTCTACTTTTCATTGACCAACCACTCCTGTTAGATAGCAATGACAATAACTAAAATAAAGCAGGATTTATATATGCAAATTCAACAAAAAAATAATTTTGCGATAATAAATCAAGTGAGAAAAGGAAAAATTAGAAAGCTTCCTTGATGATAAATCGTCCTAGTTGAGTACTCTGTTTGATAGTGCTCTTTGTCTGAAATGGCTCCCGGCTCTAAGTCATATAACCACGATTTTATATTGCATTAAGAGGTATCATTTTCCTATCGCTATACTCCATGCAATGGGAAAAAAGAAGTTATAGTCTGCAACCGGTTATCAGGCTAACCTGTAAGATCACAACTACAGCCTTAGCGTCAGGTATTACATTTGACACTCATAGGATTTAACCGCCCACTTTACCGCAGGCAGTGATGTGAAATAAAGCATCGGAGAATTCAATACTCAGTAGCCTGCTCATGAAAGCCTGCAATACTAAGTGTACTTATTGAAAACTAAACCACGACCTTAGCCTGTAAAATGTAAGACCTGCCCACCTGTGAGGCTCCCCTCTAGGTGCTCCAGCATCAACCTCATCACGCCTTGTCTACGAGTTCAGTCAGCCTGGCGACCACATCAGGTGCCGCGCGGAAGCGAAAAAATGCACCCTCGGCATCGGCGCGCTCTTCAAGCACATCGCAGCTGGCAAAGATCTC
>JABSRQ010000427.1 GCA_013215055.1 Pseudomonadales bacterium
TCACGCCTGGGCGGTGATGAGTTCACGGTATTATTAACCGATCTAGACAGTGAAGAGCCCGCTCATCAAGTTGCCGAAAAGATCTTAACCGCCTTACGCCAACCCATAGAGCTGGGTACCGAGACCGTTACCGTGACGATGAGTATAGGCATCACCATGGCCCCTGTTCACGGAGATGACCCTATAGAGCTGATGAAGTTTGCCGACATTGCCATGTATAAAGCCAAAGAAGGCGGCAAAAATAGTTATCAACTCTTCGCCCCGCAAATGCTGCATAGCAGTAGCGAGAACCTGACACTGGAAAGTGAAATTCGTCACGCTATCGCTAAAAACCAATTCCAGCTGTATTACCAACCGCAGATAGATCTTATTAATGGCGATATTATCGGCCTGGAGGCGCTGGTGCGCTGGAATCACCCTGACAAGGGCTTCCTCAATCCGGGTAGTTTTATTGAAAAGGCCGAAGAATTGGGTCTAATTGAGGAACTGAGTCACTGGATACTGGAACGGGCCTTTTCCGAGATGACGATATTAGGACAACAAAGCGAGCGTTTAAAAGACGTCAAGTTAGCCGTGAATTTATCGGCCAAACAATTCAACGATGTGAAGCTAACCGATTTTATCGCTGACTTACTTGAACAAAGCGGTTTTTCACCAGCGAGACTGGAGCTGGAAATTACCGAAACAGCATTAATGCAGGATATTGATGCCGCGGCCACCATGATGCACTCACTGCGTGAGCTGGGAGTAAGTCTGTCGATAGATGACTTTGGCACAGGCCATGCCTCATTAAATTATCTGAGACGCTTCCCGGTAGAAACACTAAAGATTGATGCCTCATTTATACGTGAAATACCACATAAAAAAGAGGATATGGAGATCACAGCAGCCGTGATTGCCATGGCACATAAACTCAATATCAAGGTGGTCGCCGAAGGCGTAGAAACACCGCAACAGCTGCAGTTCTTACAGCAAAATCTTTGTGATTATGCGCAAGGCTATTATATCGCCCCGCCCTTACCGGCTGCTGCCCTGGCCGAGATCTTTCAAAGCCAACAAACACTGCCCAATATCGTTTCTTCTTTGCAACGATTATAAAACACGGGGCCTTGTTCTTGTTGCTATAAGGAATTGGCCTCAGTAATTTTTTAAACCGTAGAGAAGCATCAAAACACTATCTAATAGATTTTTATTGCATTAGTTATAACAAAAATAATGTTGTGCCTAAGGTAAAACCCTTAAGCGTTGTTTTAAAAAACTGTGAAATCAAAAAAACCTCTATATTTTTATATATTCCCTAAGCGATGTCCTATATCGCTTATTATTTCCATATCCCTTCTATGCAGAATAAAGACGTTCCAGGAACAGATAAATATACAACATTCAAAACTTAGTAATTCTGTTTGTTCAATAAACAGAATCAATAAGGTGATTTTTGAAACTATAAATTAAGATATAAATCAAAGGCTTAACCGATAAAAACAACTCTATCAATAAAAATTTACACTGGTTCTGTACGCCCACTCTGCTTATCTATGTTGCAAATTGCGGCTTCAATGTTTAATAGATCAAATAGAGGGACTCGTGTGCATTACACATAACCGAGAGAACGGAACGGATTTTTTCTGCAGAATAAAGAACTGACAGCGTCACTGAAAAATATCAGCAACGCCAGAGAAGTGTGTTATTTAGACCAACTTACAATAATATTACCAATAGCATCGCCAATTGTGCTGGCTTCTTCCTTCATTTGAGGTGCGCTTTTCCCCCAACCTAAGCCGCTATCACAATCTGAAAACGACCCTATTGCAGCACCCGTTGCATCAGACAAGGAGCCTTCCACACACACTTTACTTTTACCAGCGCCAAAGCCAATCCACAGGCGCAAATCTTGACTACCAGGCTCTAACACCGTGAATTTACCTTGAATATTATAAGAATGCTCTTCGCCCTGATTTTCTGATGCATCCAGCGTCACTTTAGTGAAGCCTGCAGCCCGTAGACGCATAACAATATCAGTCGCCAATAAATGCGGCGCAGAAGCTGCCATCGTTTTTGCGGTATCAATATACTGAGGGTCACCTAAATCCGTTTCTTCAATACTGAATAAATGCACGTGTACAGGGCTGTCTTTCGATATGGCACTGCCATTAAATTGATTAAAATCGACTACAGCCTTACTCGCCGGCGAAGACTCTGTACTGACATCATCGGTTGATGCACAGCCTGCGGTGAATAACACACTGATACCGAAAAATAACGCCAATAGAGGTTTTGCGATGATATGCATGATCTTAATTCCCTTTTAAGTAAGTCCTAAACATCTAACATTAGAACACTCAATCAAGAAAT
>JABSRQ010000428.1 GCA_013215055.1 Pseudomonadales bacterium
ACTGAACTGTTTAATGAAAATGATATAAAAGTAAGAGTTAATTCCTTTAAGAAATATTCAACGGGAAATAAAGTTGAGGATTTTATCCATGTGTTCGCTCATATAATGGAAGGTAGAAGTAATGAACAGAAGTTGGGGTTATCCAAAAATATCGTTAAAACATTAACTTCAATGTTCATTAATGTTCCAAATATTGGTGCTAATGTTATAGAGTTTGAAAATGCAAATTACTACAATAGGAATATTCTTAAACGAGAGAGTTGCTAGCAATCGCCTGTAATAGGGCAGTAAAAACTGTCACTTTTTTCCAAAAACTCGGCAAATAAAGTGCCATTCTTCTCTGCCGTTGAGGCGGGCGTGAGAAGCCATTATCAAACTAAGGAGAACAAATGAATAACTGTCCTAGCTGTAACGAACCGCCAATATCATTAGGCGGGTGGTGCAACGGACTGAACTCGATTAAGTGCAAATGCAAAAGCTGTGGCGTAGATCTTTTAGCCAACTTAGCAACATGGGTTATTCTATCAACTATTGTTCTTGCCATGTGTCTTACAGCTTACATTTCAATTACACAGTTCGATGTACATTTTAAGCAAGATAGGTGGCTACTTATTGGCTTAGTCTCTATTCCCGTTCTATTGGGGTCTGTAATTGGGTATTTTTCAGGCGGCTATAAAGTCAAGGCTTAGTGCTTTTAAAAAGTTCGTGTATCGGGCTACTTTTTCGCGCGGCCTTTTGTGGTGGCTTCGCCTTTTACTACAAAATTCCACACAAAAAATTAGCCTGTGACAAAGGCGTTAACTCAAGGAGAAGTTGTGAAGAAAATTAAATTAAGTTCCATCTTATTAATATCAGTCCTATCAGGTTGTGTGGGGCAGTTGTCTGATTCATCCCATGTCTCGATTTCTGAAGAGTATCCTCCAACGAATATTTCAGAAATATCTATTCTTCTTGAAGCTCCAGCCGAAGAGTTTATTGTCATAGGACTTGTTGAGTCTCATGGCATAGGGCTTACTGAAACGAAGGAGAAAGAGCGCTCCATGCAAGCGTTAAAAGAAGAGGCCGCCAGTATAGGTGCCAATGCGGTCATCATTACCTCATCTAGTATGGAAACACTTAGAGGCTTTGAAGGTGAGCCTGCGGGTGAAGAAAATGTCTTAAAGGGTAAGGCAATACGTTATAAATGACTTAGTATCAAGTTTGAAGTGCGACAATAACATTTAAACCCCAAAATACATCTGCTCAGGGGTTTTAAAATATGAGCCCATTTAGACAGCTGTAAAATTTTATATATAGATATTTATAGCGTCTAGTGGGTGTGATTTGTTTTACATTGCCAGAGAGAAGACTGGGCATTTGTTCATAACCGTCACTATGCTCATTTGATATTTACTGGTCGATAACATCGGTGAAGAAAACCTAAACGTAAGGGCCGCTTAAGCCTCATTGCAGTTGTACGATTTAAATAAACTATGCCCTGTTAATGCATGTTTATTTTAACGTACTCATGCATTGTTGCAGATCGAAGTAGTCACGCCAGTGGCAGATTAAATCGTCACGAAACTCGAAGATGCCCATAACCTTGAATTCTGCCCAGTGGTCGTTAACCCGATAGCGGTCTGTGCGTTCTGTCATCACCGAACCGTTTTCCAGCTCGGCGATATTATGAAGTTCCCACTTTATGTCGGTGGCCATATCATGCATGGGTCGTAGCAACTGCCATACCGCATCATGGCCTTGCACGGTTTCCATGGGCATATTATTGAAGATGATGTCGTCGCTTAGGTGGGCTAACACCTTGGCTTTATCATCTTCTTCCAGCGCTTTGATCAGCGAGATTACACTATCTTTGTGGCTCATTGATGTTTTCTTATTCCGGTAAACCAAGGACATTCTTGGCGATAATATTTAGCTGAATCTCCGATGTGCCACCGCCCAGTAAAATACCCTTGGAGCGCAGGAACTGGCTGGATACACGCTGTGCGGTATCGCTGGATGTCATATCCCAGCTCAAGCCTTCGCTGGCCATCATGTCTATGGCCAGTTGGGCCTTATCCACATCCAGCTCGGTGGCATAAAATTTCATCATGAAGCCGGCCATGGAAGGCAGATTGGCCTTGCCTTCTTCGAAGATGCGCTGCTGTGTAGCGGCTAGGGCGCCGGCATTCATCTGCCACTTCGCGATACGATCACGGTATACGGCTCTCTCGCCATCGGTTAATGAATCATTGAGATAATCCTCGGCCAGCGAGTGCAGGGTGTAGGTGGACTTGGGCATGAAGGCCTGTAGATCCGACATCATCGTACGCTCATGCAGTAGCAGCGCCTTGGCGATGGTC
>JABSRQ010000042.1 GCA_013215055.1 Pseudomonadales bacterium
GGCGGTTTACAAACCATTGAGCTGAGCATGCCTATTATTGCCACTACTGATTTACGCCTCAATGAGCCGCGCTATGCCTCTTTGCCGAATATTATGAAAGCGAAACGCAAGCCGTTGGTGGTGAAGACGCCTGAAGAGCTAGGCGTCAGCATAAAAGAGCACACTAAGCTAATAGCAGTGACGCCACCGCCTGAGCGTAAAGGTGGAATTAAAGTGGCAAATGTTGCCGAGTTAGTCGAAAAGCTAAAAAATGAAGCAAAAGTTATTTAATGAAGCTAATTACCCTTTTGTAATGGGTGGTTAGATAAATTTGCTTAAAACATATTCAGAGTTGAGAATAATATTATGTCTATTTTAGTTATTGCAGAGCATGATAACGAGAGCTTAAAAAGTGCGACCTTAAATACAGTAACGGCGGCGTTGGCAATCGGTGCAGATGTCAGTGTATTAGTCGCTGGCAGTCAGTGTCAAAGTGTGGCAGAAGCTGTTGCTAAAATTTCGGGTGTTACAACGGTACTAGTGGCAGACAATGCTGCGTACGAGCACCAATTAGCAGAAAACATGTTGCCTTTGATCGTAGAGCTGGCTGCGGGAAAAACCCATTTATTAGCCCCTGCAACTACCTCGGGTAAGAATATTATGCCCGGTGTCGCGGCGCTGTTAGATGTGGCACAAATTTCTGAAATCATCCGCGTGGAAAGTGTCGATGTTTTTGAGCGTCCTATCTATGCGGGTAACGCGATTGCCAAAGTACAGTCACTGGATGCAGTGAAAGTACTCACCGTGAGAACCACCGCGTTTGATGAGGCGGCGCAAGAGGGTTCAGCGAGCATTGAAGTAGTTGCCAGTGTCTGTGATGCGGGTAAGTCACGTTTTGTCAGTGAACAAGTGGCAGAATCTGAGCGTCCAGAGCTGACCTCAGCCAAAATCATCATCTCTGGTGGTCGTGGTATGGGCAACGGTGAAAACTTCAAAATCTTGGAAGCGGTCGCCGATAAATTGGGCGCGGCTGTCGGTGCTTCTCGCGCAGCGGTTGATGCCGGTTTTGTCTCCAACGATATGCAAGTCGGTCAAACGGGTAAGATTGTCGCCCCTGATTTATACATTGCGGTCGGTATTTCCGGTGCTATCCAGCATTTAGCGGGAATGAAAGATTCTAAAGTGATTGTTGCTATCAACAAAGATGAAGATGCACCTATCTTCCAGGTTGCTGACTACGGTTTAGTGGCTGATTTGTTTGATGCAGTGCCAGAGTTAGAGGCGGCACTGTAATTAAATACATTTCTTCTGTGTGAGGCGACTGCTTCGCAATTACAGTAAAAAATGAAAGAAACCGGCTGTAGGCCGGTTTTTTTATGGCTAAAATAACTTATAATCAATTATTTAATGATGTGGATGAAATCACTCTTTTAGTTATATGCAACTAGTTCCTTATTTCCAGCCGATTATTGATATCTCTTCTGCGAAGGTGGTAGGCCATGAAGTTTTGGCCAGAAGCATCGAAGAAGATGGCTCTGTACGTTCTGCTGGTGGCTTATTTCATAGCTCTACCTATAGCGAAGACGAGCAGTTGGGTTTTGATAGGGAAATCCGCGAGGCGGCTTTAAAGCAGTTTTCTGAGGCGGGTCAGCCAGGTTTCCTGACGTTAAATATTTCCCCCAGGTGGATTGAACGCCTTGATCAAGATACCGTGCCGACCCTGGAATATATTACTAAATACGGTATCGACCCAGGCAAGATTGTTGTAGAAATTATCGAGACCCATGCCGATAGCAGTAAGCTGTTGACGATGGTGAAGAAATACAAAGATTTTGGTGTGCGTGTTGCGGTTGATGACTTTGGTGCCGGTTATGCGCAGTTTGATAGGGTTGTGAATTTGGCACCGGATATCATTAAGCTGGATATGCGCTTGTTTAAAGATGCGGTGCAAGGTGGCTTCGCTCAGCATATTGTGCAATCGGTGAGCTTCCTGGCTGAGCGCCTGGGTAGCCAGATTCTGTGTGAAGGCATAGAAAATTATGAAGAATTACGTTTTGCTCTTGGTATCGGTAGCCGCTTGATTCAAGGCTATATGTTTGAATTTGCTCAGCCTTATTTTACCGAGCCTGATAGATTTTCACGCATGATCTCGATTCAGCGTAAACGCTTTTTTATTGAACGTATCAATAATGAAGATCAAATTTTAATCCGGCAAAGAACGGCACGTCAGCAAGTGGAATTATTGGCGGCTTTTTTACGCGGAAATGGTGGTGTGTTATCAACCGCAACTATTCCCGTGCATAATGAGCAGATTTTGCGCATTTATATCTGTGATGCCGGTGGTGGTCAGCAATCATCCAACTTTGAGTATGTACAGGGTTGTTGGCTGGAAGACCCGCTTACCAAGGGCACTAACTGGTGTTGGCGACCGTATTTTTATCAGTTATTAGCCGAGGCTGAGGTGAATCAGCGCCGTTTGGTAATCTCGTCTAATTATCATGATATGGCGACCGGCGCGTTGGTAAAAACCATTGCCTGTTATATCGATGATGACAATGTCTTATTAGTGGATGTTAAGCAGCCATCCAGTTTGATGATTTAAGCGCTTTTCTTGAGCATAAAAAAGCCGGCAGCCTCGGATGAGTCTGCCGGTTTTTTTTATGTTTTGATAAGGATTAAGACACTTTAGTCAGGCCACTTTTATCGGTGTGATCAAAGCTGCGGCCATAAATATCCAGGTAAGTGGTTTGTGCATACGACATCTTGTCACCATCAACTTTCATTGCCATTTTATATGCGGTTGTCTTGGCGTTATTTCGCATGAACGGTGATTGGGCAATACCCCATTCGCCACCTTCCGACGCTTCAAGTTTAAGTAGCGCAGACGTTGCGGTGAATTTACCGGCATTAACAGTGCCACCGGCGAGTAATGTAACGCCACGTGGGATAGAGATGCTGTGCATTACCGTGTTGGTGTCTTTATCCCAAATCCAGTAGCCGATTTGATCGTGGAATTTTTCCCCGTTGCTGATACGGAAAACCTCTTGATGGTAGGAGATCACCGCCAAGGTTTGTTTGCCAGCATTAGTTACATCACCAACGACGGTGAAGACAATGGTTTCGTTATAGGTGCTTTCTACTTTGCTGCCGTCCTCTTCAGGGGATACGTCCATGCCTTTTTCACCTTTCCATGTGCCTACCAGGCAGGCGATAGGACCAAAGTCAAGACCATCGATGATTGTATCTGTGCTCATAATCTACTCCTGTTATACATCTTGTATGGGGTTGTTGATCTAACAGCTTCAGTTTAGTGGAAGCCTGTTTTTTTTAAAGCCATTTTTAGCTATCAAAAGCATAGCTTTAATTAATAAAACTTTTATTAAAAGCTATACTGTAATCATTTATTTTTGCTGGAGCTGCCATGGTTTATTGGCGTCTTATAATTTTTTGTATTCTTTCATTTTTCTCTTTATCGCTGTGTTGTGCACCGGCATTCGACCGGCATTACAGTGAAGACTTTGATGACTTCTCCATTGAACTTTTATTATCGGGTTTTGGCCCCAGTTGGGGCTTGGAATATTTATCGGGCCATCGGCTCTTAATAGGTGAATGGAAATCGGGTTATCTTTATATTGCCGATATGAATACGTCTAAGGTGCATAGGCTGGGACAGGTCAAAGAGCTTTATTCGGCAGGTCAGGCGGGTTTATTGGATATCATGGCCGATAGGCATTTTAGCCAAAATGGCCGCATCTATTTTACCCGATCTTTTTTACAGGGTAATAAAAGTACCACTCAACTGCTCACTGCGGTTATCCGTACAGTCGCTAAAGAGGATAGGAAGGCATCGGGCTTTAGTTTTTGGCGTAAAGAGGGTTCACCTTTTGTGATGACGGATATGCAGGTTTTATTCAGTGCGGCACCGTGGGTCAATAGCCGCATACATTATGGTGGCGCGCTGGCCCAGGATGAGGCAGGTCTTATTTATATGACCGTGGGGGATAGAGGGCAACGTAAAGAGGCGCAGAAGCCTGGCAGCCAGCTGGGAAAAATTATGCAAATCAATATAGAGGCGCAAACGGGTACAAAAAAAGGATTGCGTTTAAAATCTGCTGGCATCTATAGCCTGGGGCACAGAAATGCTCAGGGTTTAATTTATACGCCGGGTAGTCGACGTTTGTGGGCTGCAGAGCATGGCCCCAAAGGGGGGGATGAAGTTAATCTGATTAAAGCGGGTGCAAACTATGGCTGGCCGCTGGTAACGCAGGGTGAAGAATATTTTGGGGGTAAAATTGCGGTGGCGGAACAACTCGAAGGCATGCAGGATGCCATGATCACCTTTACGCCTTCGCTTGCGGTATCGGCTTTAGTGCATTATCCCGATACGGATCCGGGGCCACTTTTTATTGCTGATTTAGCCCAGAATTTTTTATTATTGTCGTTAAAAGCTAAAGAAATTCATATGTTAGTTGAGGAGCACGGCGAATTAGTCAGCCGAGGTTTATTGATGGAGCATATTCATGAACGCTGGCGTAATGCGGTTGTCGCTGACAGTGGCGAAGTCTTTTTATTGGCTGAATCGGGTAAGGTTTATCGGCTGTATAAACGCGCAGCGGATTAATTATTGTTGATGCCATCGCTTGTCTGCATAAACGTTAATATATGTTGTGCCAACTCTTCACCTTTATCTTCCTGAATAAAGTGTCCGGCATCTTTGATATAAACCTGTGCCGTATTTTTTGCGCTGGGAATATGTTGATAAAAACGCTGAGCGTAGGGTCTAGTGTGAGGGTCGTTATCGGAATACATCACCAAGACCGGTTTTGTCCATTGCGATAATTGCTTCCAGGTTTCTTTTATTGCAATACAGTGTGGGCTATTGGAAGTTAATGGCACTAAAGAAGGCCAGGCCGATGCACCGGCTTTATAAGCTTTAGTAGGGAAGGGGGCATCGTAGGCCTCCAGCACGGCCTTATCCAGTGTTGATGTGGTGGCTGCTGAAATCAAGGTTGCCATCTTGAAGTTAAAAAACTGGGTGAAAAGTTTATAGATGCCAAATTCAATGCTGACTCGCCATTGCTTCCAATTGCTAAATTTTAAATAACCGTCATAAGATAATAAGGTATTCATCAGTACCAGGCGTTTAATACGATCTTGATGCTGAGTCGCGTATAAAAGTCCTATAGGCCCTCCCCAGTCCTGCATCACCAAATTAATATGGGTTAAATTAAGTTGTTCAATGACGCTTGTTAGCGTGTTTAGATGTAGCTCGGTGCTATAGGCTTCTTTATCGGTATATTTATCAGATTTTCCAAAACCAATAAAATCAAACGCAATAACACGTGTCTGCTTAGATAGAATAGGGATCATCTTGCGATAGAGGAATGACCAGCTGGGCTGACCGTGCAGCAGTAAAATCGTCTCTTTGGCGTGTTTTGGACCTTCATCAATATAATGAATCTGCAAGCCATCGATAGTTAGATAGTTCTCTTTAAAATCAAAATCAGGCAGGTTTTTAAAGCGCTCATTAGGCGTTCTTTGGACGTTAAATTTTTTCATACATTTATTATTATTTTCTGCTTTTATTATTATTTACGGCTGGGGATATCATACAAACTGATTGCAGTGTGTCTATATTGGGCGGAAAAACAGACAATTGTGATTGTCTGTTTTGTGAAGTGTATACATTTCACGTGCATAAAAACCCTTTGTTACAAAACGGTAAGCTGTATTTTTATGTTGTAAGCTATTTCTGACGGATTCTACGGCTATCCGTAAATGTTATTAACAATGGCCTTTAATGCTATTGTTGCCTTTGCAGCAAACAGCCACTATGACTACAGCAGTCGCTTTTCGTTTTTAGCAAAAAGCGCCTATCGTATGTTGAATATTCACCCAAAAACAGGAGACGAGTAAGCAATGAAAATTGAATTTACTCCTGAGCAAGAAGCGCTACGTAAAGAATTACGTGTCTACTTTGATAAGTTAATGACCCCTGAGCTGCAAGAGGAAGTTGCTGCAGCCATTGGTGAGGGGGGCGGACCGTTATTCTGGCAAGCCATGGATAAATTAGGACAAGACGGCTGGATCGGTGTTGGCTGGGCAAAAGAGATGGGCGGGCGTGGTTTAACCGATATCGAACAGTTCATCTTTGTTGAAGAAGTCATGCGCGCAGGTTTCCCCTTCCCATTTTTAACCACTGAATCTGTTGGGCCTATCTTGGCTGAGCATGCCAGTGCTAGATTAAAAGCCGAATTAGTGCCTAAGATATTAGGTGGCAAGATGATCATGGGTATCGGTTATTCTGAGCCCAGTGCCGGTACTGACTTGATGTCATTAAAAACCACGGCCAAAAAAGAAGGTGATGAATGGGTTATCAACGGTCAGAAGATGTGGACCTCTTTGGCCCATCATGCTGAGTGGATCTGGTTAGCCTGTAAAACTAATTTTGACCCTGAAGTGAAAAAACACAGCTCTATTTCTATTTTCCTGGTACCTACCAATTCGGAAGGTTATAGCTGTAGCCCTGTACACACCTTGGGTGATGTGCGTACTAACGCGACGTATTACGATAATGTACGTGTGCCTGCCGATCACCTAGTGGGTGAGTTGGATATGGGCATGATGTTGATCTTCAGTCAGTTAAACCGTGAGCGTTTATCGCTGGTAAACAGTGGCGCATTTGCGGCCTTGTTTAATCAGGTGACGGATTGGGCCAGAGAAACTGATCTGCCATCAGGCGGTAAAGTGATTGATCAGCCCTGGGTACAGATGAATCTGGCCAAATCCAGAACCGGATTGGAGGCGTTAAGATTGATCTGCTACCGTCAGGCTTCTGAGATGACTAAAGGTAATCTGCCAATGGAAGATGCATCTGCCGCTAAAGTCTATGGAACGGAATTCTTCGTGGAATTATACAGACACTTGGGTGAGATCCTGGGTGTTGCGGGTGTGCTGCATAGAACCTCAAAAGGTGCCGTGTTAAAAGGCCGTTTAGAGCAGTTATACCGCACCGCATCTATCATCACTTTTGGTGGTGGTACCAATGAATTACAACGTGACTTGATTGCCCGTGGCGGATTATCTATGCCACGTGCCAAGCGTTAATAGGAGTCGCATCATGGATTTTTCATTTAACGAAACTCAATTAGAAGTTCAAAAACTGGCGAATCAGATCTTAACCGATCAGACCAGCAATGAACGTCAAAATCAAATCGACGAACAAGAAGACCGTTTCGACGAACAGTTATGGGGCCAATTGGCCGAAGCCGGTTTATTAGGCACGGCTTTTAGCGAAGAAAATGGCGGCATGGGTTTTGGTTTTACCGAGCTGTGTTTGTTTATCGAAGAAGTGGGTCGTAGAGTTGCAGCGGTACCTGTTGTGCCGGTTATTGTGTCTGCGGGTTTATCGATTCAGAAATTTGGTTCTAGCGAACAGCAGCAGCGTCTGCTTCCTGCCGTTGCAGCAGGGAATATGATTATTACTGCAGGTTTGTCTGAAGCGTTGGCCGAATGTCCATCTGCACCTGCATCTACTGCAGTAAAAGACGGTGATGCTTATAAGCTCACTGGTACCAAGATTGCTGTACCGTTTGCGCATAAAGCTGAGCGTATATTGGTAACGGCTAAAGTGGGTGATGATGTAGGTATCTTCTTATTAGATCCAAAAGCCGCTGGTGTTGAATTAACCCGACAGGTATCTACTTCGCATGAACCTTGGTTTGAAGTGGAGATGACAAATGCGGTTGTTGAAGCCGGCGATGTGATCTTGGTGGGCAGTGAAGGTGTAGCTGCGGCCCAGTGGATTGCTCAGCGTAGTGTTGTGGCTTTATGTGCGATGCAAGTTGGAGTGGCCGATGAGTCTACTAAAATCACTGCAGCATTTACCTGTGAGCGTGAGCAATTTGGCCAGCCTATAGGCGCCTTCCAGGCGGTTCAGCATAGAGCTGCCGATTGTTTTATCGATGTACAGTGTTTGAGGCTGACCACGTATCAGGCGGTATCGATGCTTGATGGTGAGCGTGAAGCGACAAATGAAGTGTTAATGGCGAAGATTTGGGCGGGTGACACAGGTCATAGAGTCTCTTATGCGGCACAACATCTACATGGTGGCACCGGCATCGATAAAGACTATCACCTATGGCGTTACAGTCTGTGGTCACGTCATCTAGAGATGTACCTGGGTTCATCGGCGATGTTACTGGCCGAGTTAGGCAAGCAAATTGCCGCAGGAAATGCCTACGCCGAATAAGCTTACGCTTTATTCAGTGGTACTTTAACAGGCGCTTTAAGCGCCTGTTTTTGTATTGGGGTTAATACATCGTGAATAGGAATGATACCTACTTGGCAAATTTTCCACATTGTTGCGTGTGCTGGTTTAGTCGAAGCTTTGCGGCGGTATACTGCGCAGATGGAATACGTTGCCACTAAATACCTTGCTGTTAAGCAGCACTATGCACATTTAAATCGTTATATACCGGCGAGCTTTTTTGCTTTGGGTTTTGTTTTTGATTTGATGACGCTGGGGCGTATTGATGATTATTTGGGGGTTTTTAGTCAAGCCAGTTATTTATTGATTCTACAGTTATTATTTTCTGATCGATTGCTGCAAGAGCAGCGCGGTTATGGTTTTCGTTTTTTACATCGCCTGCAACAATATCGTGATGATATCTTTCACTTTTTGCTGGGTTCGCTGTTATCGGCATTCACGATCTTTTTCTTTAAATCCAGCTCCCTTGCAGCTTCGATCATTTTTATGTCGATATTGGCAGCCTTGTTTGTGGTTAATGAATTACCACAATTCAGGCAATCCAGCATGGTGTTTAAAGGACTGATATTACAGCTTTGTTTGTTAAGCTATTTTATGTATTTGCTGCCTATGCTCTTGGGTTATATCGGTCATAGTACATTTATTTTGGCGCTATTATGTAGTGGTTTAATAACCGCTGCGCTGAGTTTTATGTTTAAGGTTCAATCAATAGATATTGCCGCAGTTAAAAAAGCCTTTATCTTCCCGTTTATCATTATTGCCGCGGTATTTACGGTTTTACATTTCAGCAAGGCGATTCCACCTATTCCTTTATCGATTAAGATCCTGGGTATTTATCATAACGTGACAAGGCAGGAGGGGCAGTATCATCTGTATTATCAGCAGAAAGAGTGGGGGATTTGGCCATTTGATGATACTGATTTTAACGCCAGGGTAGGGGATAGCTTATATGTGTTTACTTCCGTTTTTTCTCCTAGAGGTTTTAACGACAAGATTTTTGTGCATTTCCAGAAACAGGCAAACAATGGTGATTGGAAAACTACCGATAAAATTCCTTTACGTATCAGTGGTGGGCGCAGTTTAGGTTTTCGTGGGTATGCGTATAAAGATAATTACAGCGAAGGTGAGTGGCGTGTCATGATTGAGACGCAACATGAACTTGAGATTGGTCGTCTGTATTTTAATATCAGTGCCGATACATCATTGAGCAAACGTGAGTGGCAGGAGGTGGTCTATTAACCAGGGTTAGCAAACTTTTTTACATGTCTATTGGTGAAGAAGCAAAATCAGTTTAAAAAATGTGATGCAAGCCCTTTGTGCTGTGCTAGCTTAATGGATAATAAGCATGATTTTTTCACTAACTTTAGCCACATAACTTTAATCAATAAGGGATTGATATGAAAAATGTACTGTTTTTAAGCCTAGCCTCTGTAGCACTTCTAACGACGGCCTGTTCAAATACTGAAACAAAGGAAGAAGTTGCAGCGCCAGCTGAGATTGCTGCTGTTGTAGCAATCACTGAGACAAACGCCGACACCAATGTGAGTGTGAGTGCTTTAAATACCGAGACAGGTATTACTGAAGAAAATATGGCCAATGATGATGGCAGCTCTGTAGCCTCTGGGTCTCAAGCAGAAGTGGATAGCAGCAATGGAAAAGTAGCTGCAATCGAATACTCTTGTGAAAACGGCGATGCTACCCGCACTATTCTTGTATTTAATAACCCTGAAGCAACACCTGCATGTGAAGTTGTCTATGAAAAAGCGTCGGGTTCTAAAACCTTGTGGCAAGCAAGTGAAGACACACAATACTGTGCTGACAAAGCTGCAGCGTTTGCATCAAAACAAGTGGGCTGGGGCTGGAACTGTATAGGTAATGATGGCGTTGCAATTGCTGCTCCTGTTCCGGTTGAGGCTGCTGTAGTAGAAGCGCCTGCAACAACGCCTGCTGTTGAAGCTGAAACCGCAGAGATGCCAGCTGAAACTGCCGAAGCGACACCTGCCGAAGCAGCACCTGCCGAAAAAATGTAACAAACAGCAAGGTTTGTTATCAGTTTATTCCAGCTTGTTTATAATATTTATTAGGCTGGAATATAACTGTGATTTAAGTCTGTGAGATTAGTGTAATAAAATTTCATGGACTTTGTCCTTTAAAAAATCAGTAGAAGCGCCAATCGCCTTTAGTTCTGATTATTCTTTAAGCATTATTGCTAAACGATTGTAAAAAATGTAAAAAAGTTAGTTTTAGCGTTGACAGTAATAGGGCAGATCCCTATTATACGCCTCCTCGAAAGAGCAAAGCGCTAGTAGCTCAGCTGGATAGAGTACTCGGCTACGAACCGAGCGGTCGGAGGTTCGAATCCTCCCTGGCGCACCATATATAGAAAGCCCGTTAACGAAAGTTAGCGGGTTTTTTCGTTCTGGGTATTACACATTTTATGGCCGTGCGCCATGGTCGGATTGCCAGCCCGCAAGCGGGCGTTCGCCGGATAAACACTGCGCGTTTATGTCTACGGCTTACCCTCCCAGGCGCACCATATACAAGAAACCCGTTAACGAAAGTTAGCGGGTTTTTTCGTTCTGGGTATTGCGCGTTTTGTCGTGGCTCAGTCCCAGGTGCATCATATCAAAGAAGCCTGTTAAGATAAGTTAGCGGTTTTTTTTCGTCTCTATCTTATTATTATTTCTTGTCCTGGTTGCGGGGTTTTAGGCACTAGCCTGGCTAGACCTAATGATATCGTGGCCATTACGGCACCGCTGATAAATACGGCGGCGGGGGATGTCATCCATAGTAGGCCATAAAGAGCGGGTAATATCACTGCGGCCGTGTGGTTGATGGAAAAGGCAACTGCGGCGGTGGGGGCGATGTCTTTGGGGTGTGCTATTTTTTGAAAATAGGTTTTCTGCGCAATCGCCATGGAAAAAATCAGATAGTCGGCAATATATAACAGGCATGCGATCAAGACATTGTCGACAAAGGCGTAACATAAAAATATGCCTATCAAGCCGATGTATTCAATGGTTAATGCTTTTCTTTCACCTAAGTGCTGTATTAGTTTTCCTATTTTTGGCGCAAATATCATGCTTAAAACGCCGTTGATCAGAAATAATAAGGCCATGTCTGATGCGGATAATGCGAATTTTTCTACCATTAAAAAACCGGCAAAAACCACAAAAATCTGACGTCTGGCGCCGCCCATAAATGTCAGCGCGTAATACAGGCTATAGCGTTTACGAATCACGATTTTTTTATGTTGTTCTATTCGACTTGGGAAATGTGGGAATAATATCCAGGCACCAATAGCCATGATGATGGTTATACTGCCGCCAAAAAGATAAATCCTTTTCATCTCTAGCGTCAATATCTGTAACGCTAAAAATACCATTCCATAAGCGATTAAGCCGGTGAAGGCACCTACGGCAATCAGTTTTCCGAGATTGTAAGCTGCCTGTTCTTTTTCAAACCATTGCAGAGATAGGGACTGGTGCACGGTTTCAAAATAATGGAAGCCAATGGACATTAATACGGTACTGCAATACAGACCCATCGCGGTTGGGAAAAAACCGGTGATAGCCGTGCCAATGCCCGTGACTAGCAGCGCCACGATTAACAGGGTCTGCTCTTTAAATATCAGCAATAGAAAAATCGCTGTAAAGGCCTGGAATCCAGGCACTTCTCTAATCGATTGCAAGATGCCCATTTCAATACCTGTGAAATGCACCTGTTCTATGGCGAAGTTATTTAACAGTGCTTGGCAGATACCAAAAGATATAGGCATCGCAGCAGCGGTTAAGAATAATAATGCCGTCGGTTTTGAAAGCTGCTGCATAGTGTTCTCCAAAGTGATTCATGCTTAAAGCAGTAAAATTAACTTTAGTTTTTTCGCTGTGTGACGTATATAAGGTTATATGACAGAAAATAGCGCAAAAAAGACAATATCTCCTTCGGTGGTCGAAAAGAAGTTTACACCGGCCCATTGGCGCACTCGTAATGGGCGAGAGACGCAGCTTAGTGAAGATATTCTTAGGCCCGTGGTTGTGCATCAAGTTGATGAGCCTGCGGGATATTACGCGCCGCTACATAGTCATGATCGAGGGCAGTTGCTGTTTATTTCAGAAGGTTTGATTCAGGTGTCGGCAAAGGGTGTGGGGCATTGGATTGCGCCGCCGCAACGAGCGGTGTGGATTCCCCCGTTGATAGAACATGATGCCCGTAATATCTATCCTACCAAAATGTCGAATGTGTATATCTGTAAAACGTTGGCAAGTGATTTACCTGATCAGTGTCAGGTCGTTTCGGTGACGTCTCTATTACGTGAATTGATTTTGTCCATGACAGAATTTGAATGTTTATACGATGAAAGTGGTGCCGAGGGGCGGTTGGTGGCGGTCTTTTTAGATCAGCTTAAAACGACACCGGTAGCACCGTTACACTTGCCTTATCCCAAAGATGTGGTGTTGCAAAAAGTGGCGGATACCTTGATGAAAAATCCGGCCGATAAACGCTCGATAGAGCAGTGGTCAGATCCCTTGGCCATGAGTAGCCGTACCTTTGCTAGACATTTTAAGTCTGATACCGGTCTAACTTTTGGTCAGTGGCGTCAGCAGCTGCGTTTATTGGAGGCGTTAAAGCGAGTTGCCAAGGGGGATCCGATTGCGCATATTGCGCAAGATTTGGGTTATGACAGTCAATCGGCGTTTATCGCGATGTTTCGCAAGGCGTTAGGGAAAACGCCTAGTCGTTATTTTGATTAGCGGTTGTTGATGTTGGGGCTAAGGGTAAAGATTCGCGATATTGTCTGGGGGATTGCCCGGTCCACTTCTTAAATGCTCTGGCAAAATTCGACGGGTCACTATAATCCAGTAAATAGGCGATTTCATCGAGGCTCCAGCAGGTATTGCTGAGATAGTCACTGGCCATCTCTTGTTTTATGTTATCGACAATGGCCTTGTAGCTGGTGCTTTCTGCCTTGAGTTGGCGTGAAAGTGTACGTACCGATAGTCCTATCTGCATGGCCATGGTCTCGGCATTGGGGAATTGGCCCGGGGTTTGGCGTAATAACTTTTGGATGCAGGCGACAATGTCGGTTTCTTGATCGATCACCGCCAAGATTGCATCACATTGTTGCTGGGCGATTTTAGCCAGGTTTTCATCGGCCAGAAGAGAGCTGTCGTTGAAATCACCTGCCTGGAATATCACTTGGCTTTTAGCAGTTGAAAACACCAGGGGTGTTTGTAACGCGGCTTGATATTGTTTGGCATATACTGGGGCGGGGTAGTCAAAATGAAAGGCTTTGATGCTGAAACTGCTGGCGGGTAAAAATTGCACGATGGTATGCAGGCTGCTAAAGGCATGTTCAATCAAAAATCGCTTAAAGGCATCATTGGGTAAATCGGTATTAAATTCTAATATGACCTGGTCTGCGTCATTAAAAACCTTCAGGCTGATCAGGCGATTGCGGATTTTAATATATTTCATCGCGATATTAAGTGCTGATAACGAGCTGGCGCTGCTCATGATCGCATACCCTAAAAATCCATGGCTATTGATATTTAGCTGTTGACCAAAATCCAGGCCCAGGGCCGAATTTTCTGATAGTTGCAGTGCATTTTCAATCAGTGTCTTGAATTGTTGATAGCTGATAAAACCTTCACTATTTTGCAGTGTGGGCTCTTCAATGGCGGTGTTTTGTAATAATGCTTCAGCCGTGATGCCTTTTGACGTCAGCATTTGTAATAAAACTTCGACATAGGTAATGGAGATAGCCGGGCTGTCAGTGCTGGGAGTGACGTTCATGAAAATCCTTTGTATTCAAAATCACTGCATTTTATGCGATGGCGTAAAATGACCGATAAGTTGTCGGAATATAACCTGTTTCAAAACCTCTGATCAAGATATCTTTGTAGGCATAAGTAGAAGAAGCTTATTAAATAAGACTTCTTGAATTATGGATTTTTTTTTAGAGGTATTTATGGCGTCCCCAACATTTGAAAAAGCACAGATTCAGCATTGTTTAATCACTGGAGGTTCGGGTTTTTTAGGGGGTAATCTGGCAAGGGCTTTATTAGAACGAGGCTGCAAGGTACGCATCTTTGATGTGGTAGAGCCCAAGTTCTCACATGAGAATATGGAGTTTATCAAAGGTGACCTGTGTGATTTTGATTCTGTTGATAGCGCCTGTGTAGGCATTGATACCGTTTTTCATACCGCATCGATCATCTGTTTGATGGGTGGCTCTGGCGTCAGCGATGCCTATAGAGATCGTGCTTATGCGATCAATGTAACAGGTACTGAGAATATGGTTAAAGCTTGTCAAAATCAGGGTGTTAAAGGCCTGATTTATACCAGCAGTAATAACGTGGTATTTAACGGTACGGCTAATCCTGATATGGATCAATCTACGCCTTATGCAACCCGTATTTATGATCTGTATACAGAAACCAAGATCAAGGCGGAAGAGCTGGTATTACAGGCTAACGGCAAAGAGGGTTTGTTAACCTGTGCCATACGCCCAGGCGGTATTTACGGTGCTGAAAGCAACTATATGCTGGATACCATGATTAAGGAATTGTTGTCTGGCAAGCTTGTTGCGATGATCGGTGATGGCAAGGCCTTACATGATAATACCTTTATTGAGAATTTGGTTCACGGTGAGTTACTGGCTGCAGAGGCAATGGTAGAAGGGCATCCTGCTTGTGGTAAGGCTTATTTCATTACCGATGATGAACCTATGAATAACTTCATCTTCTTTAAGCCTATTATTGAAGGTTTAGGCTATAAGTTTCCGCGCATTAAAATACCTATGGCGATGATGTTGCCAGTATCGATTGTTTGGCAGTGGTTACATTTTAAAATAGGTTTCCCAGAGCCGGTGTTAAGCCCAAAAGAGTTGGATAAAACCGCAGTAACCCATTACGCCAGCATTAAAGATTCAACCCGTGATTTGGGTTATAGACCGTTAAAAACGGTGAAAGAGGCGATGTTACAAGTTGTACCTTATTATCAGAAGGCTCACGGCAAATAAAGATACCGTTAACGATTGATTTTTATACGATTTTTATGAATAAAGACACTAAAATCATTTTTATGCATAAGAATGGTTTTTATCGTTGACAGTGATAGGGCAGATCCCTATTATACGCCTCCTCGAAAGAGCAAAGCGCTAGTAGCTCAGCTGGATAGAGTACTCGGCTACGAACCGAGCGGTCGGAGGTTCGAATCCTCCCTGGCGCACCATATACAAGAAGCCCGTTAACGAAAGTTAGCGGGTTTTTTCGTTCTGGGTATTACACATTTTATGGCCGTGCGCCATGGTCGGATTGCCAGCCCGCAAGCGGGCGTTCGCCGGATAAACGCTGCGCGTTTATGTCTACGGATTACCCTCCCAGGCGCACCATATACAAGAAGCCCGTTAACGAAAGTTAGCGGGTTTTTTCGTTTCAGCTTGGTCATATTTAGATATTCTCTTAAGTTATAAGTGGTCGGTCTTCTGATGTCATTATTTGTCACCGTTTCGGGGTGACTTGTGACATAAAGTGTCATCGTTAGTTGCTGCTGCGATGCATATGAGAGTTTTTATTGAATTCGTTCACGTTTTTATTCTTTTCTTTGTACCTGGCATGCTTTGTGAGTGTGTTAACTGAAAAAATAATTAACAAGCTCTATGAGACATAGGAAGGTGTCATATGATTATTATATTGGTACGTTGTGGGCGATTAGGTCTATTTTTGTTGATGGGTTTGGGCTTGGTTTTAGCTCCCCATTGGGCAGCAGCTGAAAATTGTGATGTTGAATTTAAAACGGCGCAGAATAAGCTGGATTCAATTTCAGTGTCTTTACAGCAGGTCTCGGACAAAAAAGCCTATTTGAATCATGTAAAGAGCCGTTATGAGGCGGTTGAGCTGTTATTTTTTATGGCTAATGATTGTGTTGATGATCAAACATTAACGCCGCAAGAACAGCAGCGCTGGCTGGAGCTTGTTGTATTGCTGCAGGTGCTGCAGTCATCGGCACAAAGCAGTGCCTTCACGCATTTTGATGATTGGTTGGATGTGAAAAAAAGTGATTTATCGGCTTATCAGAAGCTGAGTCAAAATCGCTAAGGTTTTTTGATCATCTAAATATCAAATGTAGGCAAGCCTGCCTTTATTAGCGGTTCCGACCTTCCCATTTTTTATGCTTCGTGGCTTCAAGCCTGCAAATTTTTGCCATATACCGTTCTTTAGCTGAGATTTAATCAGCATTCCCGTCTTTAATGCCTTCACAGAAACAGGCTTAGCTTATATAGTTAAGGAACTATAGCGTTCTATTATAATAACAATCAGACATATTAAGTTTTTATATCTTAATTAAAGAGGGGCATGATGAAAGCCATCACATGCAGATCATTCTTTTTATCAATCACTGCTATCACCATGTTTTCTGCAACCGCATTTAATGTTTATGCGGGCAATAAATCGGTGCTTCAGCCTGAGCAGAAATGCTTGGCGCAAATGGTGCAAAAGCCAGATTCGCTTTATCAGGATAATTTTGATGGCACTGTCACGGATGTTGAAACTGCGTTAATCTGGCAGAAGTGCAGCCTGGGTTATCAATGGAAGGCCAATAAAGAAGATGATCCTTTCGATGACAGCTGTGTAAAAATAAAATCGAAACAAAAAAATGTGATTGCAAGCCGTTTTGACTGGACTCAGGCTCAAGATGAGGTACTTAGTTTTAATGAAAAGACTGATGGGAGTGACGTTGAGGCCAATGCCTGGCGTATTCCAGAAGCTGATGAGCTGATGAGCTTAACCGATGCCGGTTGTTCAAGCCCATCGATTAACGCCCGATTTTTTCCAGCCACACAAAATACCCTGTATTGGACAGGCACTGAATTAGAGGAGGCCGATGATAAGGCTTATTTGGTGTATTTCTCCCATGCGAGCCAGATCAACTTAAGTAAAGACCGTAATTATGCGGTGCGCTTGGTACAGACGCCGGTGATTGATGCATTGGCTGCATCGAACAAGGCTAAGGCAGATGCCATTCTAAATATGCCCGCGGTGGCATCGTCGGGTGATGAGGTTTCTGAATAAGCCTTGATAAAAAAATGTTCAAGACTAAAAAAGCAGCTAGCGATCATAGCTGCTTTTTTATGCTTTCTGTTTAGCTTTTACAAACTGTGCAGTTCCAGCCCCAAAGCTTCAAGTTCTGATTGGCTGTCTTTATTGCTGATAACCGCGATGGAGGCGTTTTCAGGTTTTAGGTAGGTTTCACTGACGCGAATTAAGTCCTCAACCTTTACCGCTAATATGCGGTGCCTAAAGGCTTGGCGCTGAGATTCTGAGCGGCCAAATAAGTCATTATGAAACGCCTGTTTGGCTTCGCCGGCAGGTGATGCGGGTTTATCCAGGCTGCTGATGACACCTAAAATCGCCTCTTCCAATTGGGCGGGTTTATGCGAGTTGTCTTTCATCCAGTTAATCGCCGCATCAAAATCATTGAGTGTTTCGGTTAGGCGTGGGTCGCGATAAGAGTAGAATCTAAAGGCTGCGATATTGCTGTCTTGCCCGGCACCACCACCATAAGCTCCACCGGCTTCACGAATATTACTGTGTAAAAAGCCATTGCTTAAAAAGTTGCCTAGCACGGTTAATGCGGCAGAATCATCGTGCTCAACCGGCACTGTAGGATAAGATTTAGCACAGAAATTCACCTGTGAGTTAACCATCCATGCTTCACGTACCTGTTCACGTACTGCTTCAGGCTTGAAGCGATTCTGTTCCGTGTGATGTGCTGGCCATAGCTGTTTAATGGTTTGTTGGATAGCCGGGAACTGGTCTTTTTCGGCGATGCTCAACACCTGCATAGGCATGGCTAATACGGCCGTGTGGATTTGTTTTAATTTATCAATAAGAACATTGAGTTCCTTTTCATCGGCAATTTTATCATCCAGCGCTTTAATCGTTTGAATACTGTTTAGGCCGCCCCAGCTATTATTTAATTTGGCTAGTGGGCTCATCAAGCTACTGGCGCAGGCCATCGCCATCACATGGCCGGAACCTGTAACCGATTGCTCTTTGCGGGTGCGGGTTTGGCTGACCATATCGCGAATACGGCTGGTTTCATCAAAGTGTATGGTCTCTAGCGTGGCTTTCAGCAGCTCAGCCATATCTTGCTGATTTCTGTTTAAGGCCTTGGCCGAGAAAATAAAGTAGGCGAGTATCTCTTGTTCATTATCAATCGCACCCCGTAAGCTGCTAAACGCACTGATACTACCAACCACTTCCGATTGCCACATTTGCACATGGGTAAAGTCTTTATCACCTAAACCTAATTCGGTTAAACATTGGCTGTATAACGGCAGATGGCTTAACAGTTCATCCGATAACGCTGGTAGCGGTAAAATCAATTGCTGATAAACCAGGCCGTTGGTGCCTTGCTGGAATTCATGGCAGAGGGTTTGATTGATGGTGCTTTGTGAACCCTTGGCGATATTAAGGGTTTCAGGTACATCGGCCAGGGTCACCTTCGGCAGAATATCAGCATCGTCTTCTTGTTGCTGACGTTGCTTTAATGCGGCAGTTTTATCGACGATAGCCTGTTTTTCTGCATCGCTAAGTTGGGCCTTGATGGCGGCCAGTTTATCGGTTTCGGCTTGTGTGCGGGTTTGTGATAATTCTTTATCCGGTGTCATCAACAAACGTACACGGTGTTTATTGTCTAATAACAGCTCTTTGACCACGGTTTTAATATATTCTGGGTCTTTAATCGATTCACGTAAATCGGCTAATACCGGCTCCAAATCTAATAAGCTGATAGGGTCGCCACGGTGTGTGATGCTGGGTAAAGCCGTCATCAGCAGTTGTAAACCGTAGGGGTAACCATCACCGCCGATTTCACGTTGGGATAATTCCAATTGATGCACAATGGCCTGCATACGCGTTAAGCTCACACCCTCGGTGGCAACTTTTTCTAATAAGGCCAAGATGTCTTTTTCAAACTGTTCTGCATGTTCAGCTTCGGAACCTGCGATACCACAGACAAAAACTAATTCGTGGTAGCTGTCTTCCAAGCCACATAACGGTGATGGTGCCGTGCCCAAATCGGTAGTTTCAAGATAATGCTGCATCGGTGATGCTGAATTTTCTAGCAGCACATAGCTCAGGATCTTGGCGGTTAACATATCCTTGAGATTAGTATTTTGCCCTAATAACCAACCTATAACGATATGGCTTTGTTTATCGGTGCTTTCACTGCTATCAAAGGCATAGGCCTCTTGCACCGTTACTGGCGTGGTGATACGTTTTTCGCGGCCAATGGTGATGGCTTTACTGTCATCGAGTGCACTAAATTTGCTTAGCGCTTTTTCTTCAAACGTTTGCTGATGTTGGGCGGCGGGAATATCGCCGAAGGTCAGGAACATCGCATTGCTGGGGTGATAGTGATCCTGATAAAAATCTTTTAATTCCTGATAACTTAAATCGGTAATATGGGCTGGATCACCGCCGCTATTATAATGATAGGTAGTGGATGAAAATAAATGTGAACATAAGGTCTGCCATAAGGTGGAGCTGACCGAGCTCATTGCACCTTTCATCTCATTAAACACGACACCTTTATAGGTAAGGTCGGAATCGGTATTACCTTCTTCGGTGAATTCCAGTCTATGACCTTCTTGCAGGAAATCCAACTCATCCAAACGTGAGAAAAATACCGCATCTAAATACACGTCCAGCAAGTTGTTAAAATCTTTACGATTTTGGCTGGCAAACGGATAGGCGGTCCAGTCGTTGCTGGTCATGGCATTCATAAATGTATTTAAAGAGCGCCTGATCATCATAAAAAACGGGTCTCTAACGGGGAAACGTTCGCTGCCACATAGAGCCGTATGCTCAAGAATATGTGCGACACCTTTGTGATCCATAGGCACGGTACGCAGGGCCACCATAAAGACGTTTTCCGGGTTATCGGCCTGCATGTGATAATGAATAGCGCCGGTGGCGATATGTTTAAATTCCTGCACCTCGATGTTTAATGCAGCGATAGGTACGTGGCGGATAAATTCGAAAGCTGGATGGCTAGCTATTGTCGTCATGAAATAAACCAGAATTTGTAAGGGGAATCGTCAACAGGGACTTGGCTATAATAACTTTAGACTACCATAGCTATGGTAGGACTGCCTTACATTCGTGTGTCAAGCAGCAAAATGATTGTTGCTTTTTGGCCTGGGTTTTGCCAAGTGGTTGGCAAAAAATCGCATCTTTTAGTCAGTTTTACTTATATGCTACTTATATCGTTTGGAACGTGGGTATAATTAGGTTCTGAATCCATCATCATAGCGCTTAAGCGTCAAACCATCATGCCAGCAGGGGCTTTAAAAAACGTGCAAAATCAGGATGAAAAATATCAGCAGTTGAAACACAAGTTTAATACGCTTGTGCAGGAGGCAAATAAAGGTGAATCGATTCTTCAGCGTTATCAAAGTTTCGAGTTGTCTTTATTATCTGCTGAGAATATTGCTGAGTTATTAGAGGTTCTGGTTTTTAAATCCTATTTGCATTTTAATCTGTCGGATTGCCGTCTCATTTGGTTTGATAGTGATCAAACCTTGAGGCAGTTAATTCCTGAATCTGAGCTTAAGCAATTTGGCAGTCGTCTGGCTTTTTCCAATATGGGGTCGGATGTCGCGTTATTATTTGGCAAACGCCGAACGCCGATTTTACGCCCGTTAACGGCCAGTGAAAAACAGCATTGGTTTGCCGGTGGTACTCATGTTGAATCGGCGGCGTTTATTCCGCTTATCTGCAAAAATAAACTGGTGGGCAGTTTTAACCTGGGTAGCCGTGATAAAACCCGTTTTACCGAAGATAAGATGGCTCATTTTATGGCGCATATGGGCTTGATTGCGGCAACTTGTTTACAAAATATGGCAGCCCAAGAGCAGATTCGTTTGATGAGCATGTTGGATAATCTGACCAAGGTTAAAAACCGTCGCTCCTTTGATCTGGATATTAAAGCCGAAGTTGCCAGGGCGCAGCGTAATCAAAAACCTTTATCTTGCTTGTTTATCGATGCGGATTTCTTTAAAAAGATCAATGATGGTTATGGCCATCAAGCCGGAGATGAAACCCTGCGCTGTTTAGCGCAATGGGCCCAATCACAGTTACGTGAATCGGATCATATCGCAAGATATGGCGGTGAAGAATTTGCGGTGTTATTGCCTTGCTGTCCGGAAGCTTTGGCTTTTGAAATCGCTGAACGTATACGCCGTTTTGTTGAATCTCAAACGATTCATTATGAAGGTTCGGCCATTAAAATCACCTTATCGATTGGTGTCTCAACTTTTCATGCTGAGGCACATCCTGCCTTACCCCGCGAAAAGGTTGTTACAACCTTGTTAGGTCAGGCCGATGCAGGGGTTTATGATGCCAAAGAGGCGGGACGAAATCAGGTCTGTTTCCGTAGTTTCTCCGGGGTTATCACCGCGCCTGTCGCCTAAGACGTTTATTGCGCAGAGCCTGGTATTTTACAGCTGAAGTTATGGCGGCTATAAGGCTTGAGTGATTCAGGCAGCGTCAGTGCCAGGGCAAAGGCTTTCCCCCATTTCTTTCCTGTTAGCCAAAGACAATCATTTTCTGCATCGTAGGCAATGCCGTTTAATACCTCTCGCTTGCTAAAGCGTTTAAATAGTGGGATGTCATCGCTGAAATCTATTACGTGGCCCACGGCTATCTCGTTAGTTTCTGATGAAGGCTGTGGGAAAACAATCACCTTGCGGTGCTGCCAGAGATTGGCAAAGATGAGCCGATCAACAACCTCTAATTCATTGATGTCTGTGATGGCTTTGTGTTGCTCATCAAATAATTTCAATCGATTCACGGTGTTAAGGTTGTTAATGTTTAAAAAACGCAGCTGATTTGTGCCGTCACTAAGAATCAGCTGTTGATCCTGTGTTGTTAATAGAGCCAGGCCCCAGGCTTCATTGATATCTGCAATGTTTTTGTCTTCGATAAATGAGAAATCATCGATGTTATAAATACTTAATTTTTGCGATTTCCAATCCAGTAAATAAAGCTTTTGATCGACTATGGTCATGCCTTCAGCAAATTTTTTTGCGGGCAAGTTTTTTTTCAGTAGTCCCTCTCCTTGTAAATTGAGTTTCAGTAGATGGGATTGTCGATATAAACCACAGGATAAAAATATTTGCTGATTGACTATGCTAAAACCTTGGGTAAAACACGATGTGGGCAGCGGGATGGTTTTTTTTATTTGGTAGGTAATAGCTTGCAAACCATGCACTGGCAATGTGAATAGAAGTAACAATAAAAGGCTTAGCAGCAATGTTTTATTCCGTATCGGCACGATTTTAGCTTTTACGGCGAATGATATCGCGTACCAGAAAGCGGGCCGGATTGATCGCGCTGAGCAAATGGCGGTTAACCGGAAAAGGCTGCTGCAGGCAATAGGCTTTGATAATCGCTGCGGTTAAAGGCGCTGTGGCAAAACCTCTTGATCCAAAACCTGTGTTTAACATCAAACCGGAATAATAGGGGCCGGTGACAGGAATAAAGGCCTTGGCCGTTTTGGCATAATTTTTATAACGGTATTTGAATGCTGCTTTCATCGGCACGGGGCCGACTACTGGCAGGTAGTCGGGCGTGGTGCAGCGAAAGGCAACGGAGCCAGAAAGGCTCTGGGCTTGTGTATCTATAGTAGAAAAATCAGGTAAATACTGGATAAGTTTTTGCAGGTTTTGTTGCTGTGATTGTTTACTTAGCTCAGCATTTGTATCACGTAAATCATAGCTGGCTCCCAGGTTATATGTATTCGGGCTTTCAGGATCGGCTGGGGTGATATAGCCGTTATGACAGAGGGTGGTTTTTAGTTGAGGCAGCTGATCATTATTGATTTGTGAAATTTGGCCGCGGATATTTTTAAGTGGCAGCTGGAAGTCATCGTTATCTAAGGTTTTTAACAAACTATTGGCGGCGAAGGCGTTGCATATAATAACAAAGTCAGCCTGCATTAACTGGCTGCTGTTATGCTTCAGGCTCTTCAGCATGACCGTCCAGGGCTTTTCTGCATCATGCTGATATTGCAGTTTCACAGCCTCTGTGCGAGGCATAAAGTTTACATCAACATGTTTTTTAAACTGCTGCTCATAGCGTTGTTGTAAGCTGGCCTGTCTGAACCAGCCGGTGCTGGCATACCATAAACAAGGCTGTTTAATGGTCGTGCCTGCCATAGTGCTGGCCTGCTGTTGATCAACTAATGTCACCAAATTAGGCATGTTTTGAAAGCGTTGAATCAAGGCCTCTGCATCGGCGAGTTTATTGTTTTCTATTACTTGTAGCATACCGCTTTTGTGAAAGGCTGCGTCTAAAGGGTGATAAAGGCGCTGTGCATACAGATAACTGTGTAAATTAAATTCGGCTAAATCCCCTTGTTGATGTGAAAGCTTGGGAAATAACACCCCCTGCTTATTGCCTGAAGCTTTTTGCATCATCTGTTCTTCACTGTCGACTAAGGTGACGTTCACCCCTGCATCGGCTAACTGTTTTGCTGTAGTGCAACCTGCAATGCCTGCACCAATGACAATGGCGGTTTTTTGTCTGCCGTTTTTTGCTGCATCACGATTTTGGTAAACCGGCCAAAAGGCGCTGTAGGCATTCTTCGATAGATGGTTTTTTATGGCTTGCGTTTGATAGGGCAGACCGCGGTATTGGCCGATAAGCATTTCACGCTTGCGGCCAAAACCCTTGGTTTTTTGCATGCTAAAACCTGCGGCTTTTAAACCCCGCCTGACAAAACCGGATGCGGTAAAGGTTGCTAATGTCGTGCCTCGATGGCTTAAACTTGCCATGGTTTGAAACAAGGTGTCGCTCCACATATCCGGATTTTTAGACGGTGCAAAACCATCTAAAAACCAGGCGTCAACGCAGCGACCCAATGTGTTTTTAAGGGCTGGGAAATCATGTTCGTTGAGCTGCTGCAGGCCAGTAATGACGTCCTGCTGGCATAATAGCAAGCTGCAGCCATCGCTAAACTCCAAGGTATGTATACCAGAAATGGCATGAGGGTATAGGTTTAACAGTTGATTGACCTGATTTTTAAGCTCCGGCCAGCAGCTTAAGCTTTTTTTTAAATCGGGTTTTGTTAATGGATGAATTTCAGTGGAGATAAAATATAAGTGTTTATGTAGGGCCTGTTTATTGGGGCTGTTATTTTTAACGTCTTGCCATAGCTTAAGTGTTTGTAAAAAATTAAGCCCGGTGCCAAAACCGGTTTCGGCAATAATAAAGTGGCTTTTATCTTTATCATTGAATAATGCGTCGAAACGTTGCGCTAATTGATTATGCTCTAAAAAAACGTAGCGACTCTCGGCGGCACCATCGGCGGCAGAAAAATAAACATCCCCATAATCACTGGCAACAGGTGTGGTTTCATTACGCCATTCTAGTTTGGCTTGGCTAAGAGGGGAGTGCTTCGGCGTATGGGTCGATGACATATTTCAGGTGCTTTCTTCGAGAAAGTTAAAGCAGGTAGATCAAAAAAACACAGCGCCAGTGCAGGGCTGTGTTTTTTAGGCAGTAAAAAAGTCTTTAGCCAATTTTTACTGTAGGTAATATAGGTGCTTCCATAGTCATTTTTTTCTTAGGTGCCATGACGGTTGCTTTACCGACGGCAACAACGGTGCCTTCTTGATTGGTACAAGTACATAACAGGGCAACAATGGCTTTATCGGCACGAATGGTGTCCACTTCCAGCTCAACCGTGATTTCATCACCAATAAAAACCGGGGCTTTGAATTTTAATTCTTGACCCATATAGATGGTGCCAGGGCCAGGTAATTCAATCGCTAAAGCGGCACTGACCAGTGCACCGGTATACATGCCGTGTGCAATACGTTTGCCAAAAGGTGTGCCTGCGGCAAAATCATCATCTAAATGAACCGGATTGACATCACCGGATACGGTGGCAAACAGGGTGATGTCATCGGCGGTACAGGTTTTGCTATAAGTCGCTTTTTGGCCGATTTCTAATTCGTCGATGGTAACATTGGTTAAGGTGGTCACAGGCTGTCCTCGTTATAAAATATGCACTTAAAGGCCGATATTTTACGGTTTTATAGTACGCAGGCATAGCCTTAATATGTCAATGTTCGTGTTTGGCAGGGTTTACATTTGGGTAAATAGTCTAGCAGGCTGTCTATGGCTTGCTCTGCCATCAGACGGTAATTGCTGGTGGCTCCACTGAGTACATTTAATAGCGGGTAGCTGCCATTGGGGCATAGGAGATCCAAGGCGTAGTCGATGCTGGTATGTAAATCGCGGCCATAAAAGCTGCTGTAATCGATAAATAAGGTGTTTTGAATCTGGCTTTCCTGGATTTCAGGTAGCTGGTAATGGCGTAAAATAAGATTGCTTTGTTGCACGTTGGATGTAGATGTGGACTGAGTCAATCCGCCAATTATTAATAATGGTTTATTTTTAATCGGCATGCAGTATAAACCGCCGTTTTTTTCGCCGGGTAATAAACGGATAAGATCGGGCTGTTCCAGTGGGTAGTGTTGTTTATCCAGAATAAAAAACTGACTCTTACAAATATCCACCTTGCAGCGGCTTTGGTAGGTGAAATTGTTTTCACAGATGGCCAGGGTTTTTGCGCCGGTTGCATTAATAACAGCTTTGCAGCTTAGGGTTTGGCTGTTATTGAGTTGTATTAACCAGCCATTATCGGACAATTCTACCCGTTCAATTTCTGCGCCGTTTTTAAATACCGCACCATGCTTTATTGCGAGTTTTTCATTGGCCAGTAACAGCTCTTTATTGTTGATTAAACACTCTGGATAATAAATGCCGGGTGTGTTGACGGTGTTTGGGTGGGTTGTTAGCGGCGGTGAATGATTTAACCACTTACTTATTTGCTGAAAGATTTTTTGCCCAAATTCTAATTGGCGTTGCTGGATATAGTTTGGGTGACTAGGAATAAAAGCCCAGCGCCATTGGCATAATTCGGGGCAGCGCAGTTGTAACAGCTTTTGCTCCCTGAGGCTGCGCCATAGCAGGGCTAGATTCATTTGCTCTAAGTGACGAATTCCACTGGTTAATAACGGAATATAATCGCGGTTAAACTCATCTTCTTCATCACCCTTGGCTAAAACACATACCGATAAGCCGCGGCTTGCGGCATCGGCTGCGATACCTGTGCCACTGAGACCTGCTCCGATAATTAACAAATCATAGGTTTGCATAAAGCCAATCTCTATGGGTTTATTTATGTATTTATCTAATAAGCTTATTCCAATTTGACTCATTTACTAGCGCAAGCAATGGGCTTAGTAACGAAAAAGTTAGGTTTTTTGCTTTTCTCGCATTCATAAAAAATGTGTTCTGGGCTAAGCTCTTAGCAATCAGTTACTTAGCAATATAATGAGTTGTAGACACTCTTTACTAAGGCATCATCATGTTTGAAGAACTCGTAAAAAAACGTTTAACGGCGCTGGATATTCCGGTTGATGTGGATGTGCTGCGTTATGATAATTTATTGCAATATTACGATGAGATGATCACGCAATTTGGCGCACGTCCGGCTTATAGCAGTTTGGGGCGTACCATCACGTATGATGAACTTGATAGTTATGCTAATGCTTTTGCCGCATATATACAGAACCACACCCAGCTTAACGTTGGTGACAGAATTGCTTTGCAGCTGCCAAATATTATTCAATCGCCGGTGGCTTTATTAGGTTCATTACGCGCAGGTCTTGTGGTGGTGAATACCAATCCGCTGTATACCGCGCATGAACTGGAGCATCAATTTAATGACGCTGGAGTTAAGGCGATGGTGGTGCTGGCTAACTTGGCTGATACCACCGCGCAGGTGCTTAAAAACACCGCAGTTGAGACGGTAATTATCACCGAATTAGCCGATTTACATGCCAGCCCCAAACGTCAGATTTTAAATTTTGTGATTAAACACATTAAAAAAATGGTGCCTGATTTTTGCATAGACGGTGCCGTGTCTTTTACCGACGTGATGAAGCTAGGTGCTTATAATGTGCCCGTACTGGCTCAGCCCAATCGGGATGATGTGGCGGTATTACAATATACCGGAGGCACTACCGGGCTTGCCAAGGGCGCGATGTTAACCCACGGTAATATTCTGGCGAATGCTTTGCAGTGCGCACCTGTATTTGATAGTTATGGGCTGGAGAAACATGCCAGTGAATGTGTGATTCAGCCACTGCCTCTATATCATATTTATGCGTTTACCGTAGGTTTAGTACTTTTAGGTAAGGGCGCACATACCGTTTTAATTCCTAACCCCAGGGATTTACCGGCGTTAGTTAAAGAGATGGGTAAGTGGAAGTTCAGTGGCTTCTGTGGGTTAAATACCTTGTTTGTTGCATTGTGTAATAACGCCGATTTTAAAAAACTGGATTTCAGTGGTTTAAAAATGACCTTGTCTGGTGGTATGGCGCTGACACGGTTTGCGGCTGAACAGTGGACCGGTGTTACGGGTAAAGAAATTTATGAAGGATATGGTTTAACCGAAACCTCGCCGGTGGTTTCGGTTAATACAGGTAACGGCGCACGTTTGGGCACCATAGGTGTGCCAGTACCGTTAACCCAGATTGATATTCGTGATGATGATGGGCATAGCGTGGCGGTGGGTGAACGAGGTGAACTTTGTGTTAAAGGCCCGCAGGTGATGAAAGGGTATTGGAAAAACCAAGCCGCTACGGAAGAATCGATAGTAGAAGGCTGGTTTGCAACCGGTGATGTTGCGGTGATGGATGAGCAGGGTTATTTAAGTATCGTGGATAGAAAAAAAGATATGATTTTAGTCTCGGGTTTTAATGTATATCCCAATGAAGTTGAAGACGTTGCCTGTGATCATGTCAATGTATTGGAAGCTGCCGCAATAGGCATGAAAGATGATAAATCCGGTGAGGTGGTGCATCTTTATGTGGTTAAAACCCCAGAGGGTAATACATTAACTGAAGAGCAATTAATTACTTTTTGTAAGGAATCCCTGGCTGCGTATAAAGTGCCTAAAAAAGTCTTTTTTAAAGATGAATTACCGAAAACTAATGTCGGCAAGATCTTACGCCGTAAAGTGAGAGATGAGGCCGCTGAAGCCTGATTGGGCTTTAGCGGTATTTGACTATGGCTTGGGCGCAGGGGTTCACCCCACAGGTAGATTCACACACTAGAGTCTTGATTTTAGGCAGTATGCCGGGTATTAAATCATTAAAAGATGAGCAATATTATGCCCATGCTCGTAATGCCTTTTGGCCTATTATCACCGCGCTTTTGGATGTAGAGGCGGATGCTGAATATTCACAGCGCCTTATGATGTTAAATCAATGTGGTGTAGGGCTTTGGGATGTGTATCATCGCTGTTATCGCCCGGGAAGCCTGGATAGCAATATCGATAAAAAGTCTTCTGAATTAAATGACTTTGTGAGCTTGTTGCAGCGTTATAAGCATATTCGCTGGATATTTTTTAATGGCAAGGCGGCTGAAACAGCCTTTGTTAAGCAGGTGATGCCACATTTAGTGACAAGTTTAAGTGCAGATGTTTTTTCAAATTTGCATTTTCAAGGTCTGCCTTCAACCAGTCCTGCGAATGCGGCGATGAATGTTGACACAAAAAAAAAGCATTGGATGCAGATAAAGCAGGTGTTAGACGCGAATGAATAAATTAAATCAAGCCTCAGCACAAAAGTGTTTAGTGGATGAAATTACAGTGATTTATCGACGTTTATCCGAGGGTAAAGATGTTAGCCCTGCGCAGCATTTTTATTTAGAAGGCCAAGCCAAGTTGTTATTAGATTTTGACATCGTCTCTTATGTCTGGTTAAAAGCGCAGGTGAATGCACTTTATGTGCAGTATATGGGGCAGGAGATAGATAAAACGTTCTGGCTTTGGAGTGAGGAACAGGGGCAATTTATGTTGCCGATAAAGATGCATAAAGCCCCGGTTTATAAAGGCTGACTATTAACCGCTAGTTAAGTAATCTTCAATATTAACCTTATCCATTTGTTCAGGTTTTAAAAAGCTTTCTGCATACCGGTGGTAAATCCCAGAGCGTAAAAATAGCTCAAATAAATCGCCATCGATATGTTGGTCTTTAACCATAAACATCATGATTTTTAATGATTCAGTTAAGGTTTTGGCTTGTTTATACGGTCTATCTGCTGCTGTTAGCGCCTCAAAAATATCGGCCACTGCCATCATTCTGGCGGTAAGCGACATCTCATCTTTGTGTAATTTTCTGGGATAACCGGTACCATCCATTTTTTCATGATGGCCACCGGCAATAGCGGGTACATTACGCAGATGTTTGGGGTAGGGCAGGTTTTCTAACATGATGATGGTTTGCACGATGTGGTCATTAATTTTATAACGTTCTTCATCATTTAACGTACCGCGTTGAATGGCTAAATTATAATGTTCGCCGCGGTTATATTTGTATTCTGGCTGCTGCATTTTAAAACCCCAGATATTTTCCGGGCTTAATATCTCATTATCGCGGTAATGGATGAGATGTTCGGCTTTATCGTCTAACAGTTTTTCTGTGATAGGCAATGTTTCATTAAGTTTATATTGTTTACGTTGTGCCTCTTCCCAACTGATACCTAGTCGGTCATCCAAGGTACGTTGCCAGGTTTTATTGGCAATGGCCTGCAGGTGCACCAATTTATCAGCGGCCATAAATTCACTGCCTATATTACACTGCGCGATAAAGGCAAAGTCGTTATCTAATAATGCCAGTGTCTGCTTGAGTTCACTAAGCAGTTTGTCATTATTGGGGGTTTCTAATTGGGCATTATTAAATGTAGCAATATTTTTCCATGTACTGATTTCCGCATCACGTTTGAGCACCTCGAAGCGCATACGCACCTCATGAATTCGGTCGTAAAGGGTTTCCAACTTGGTTGATTTATCAACCACATATTCCGGCGTGGTGACCTTTCCGCAGTCATGTAACCAGGCGGAAAAATGTAACTCCTCCCATTGGTCTGCATTTAACTGGAAGTCTTTATAAGGGCCATCTTTAGTGTCGCTGGCCGCTTGAGCTAACATCTTGGTTAATTCGGGCACACGCTGGCAATGCCCACCGGTATAAGGCGATTTGGCATCGATGGCTGAGGCGATTAACTCGATAAAGCTTTGCATCAAGTCTTTTTGTTGCTGGATTAATTGTCGACTTTCTAACGATACGGCTGAGAAATTACTGAGCAATGTTGAAAATGCAATCCAGCTGTCTTGATCCTGTTGTTTACCGGATGTATTACCGATAAATAACAGGCCGATGATTTCTTTTTTCCGATTTAATAAGGGTTGTAGGTAGATATCGATAGCATCGCTATTCAGGCGTCGATTAATCACATCCAATAGAGGGAAATCATCTTCGCCCAGTGTATGGGTGAAGGTGGATGTACATTTTTTATTGAGTGCAACATTGATGGGGTGAATCAGATCTTCTTTATTATAATTAAACGTAGCCTCGTTCATTGGGCCATTAAAAGCCTTGTCTTGTTGATCAAAATACAGGGAGTGTAATTGCAGCTGGGTTTCCTGTGTATTCATTAAAAATATACCGGCAACATCGGATTTGCTAGTTTCGCAGGTCGCCTTAACCACTTGTTGAATTAATGCATCTAAATCGGTTTCAGAGGCGATGGTTTGCACGATGTTGAGAAAGGCATTGATGGTATTTCGCATGACAGATATAGAATTGGACAGTGCATGAACTTCTTTGATGGAGGATTCGATATTTTTATCGGAACTGAAATCAAATCGATTGATTTTTTGGGCCTCACTGGTTAGCTGGTGTAAGGATTTTGCCAGGCGATTCGCCATTAACCATGCAATCGGTATGGCGATAAGCAAGGCGATGATTTGAATGAAAAAACTGGTGTTTCTCAGTTTTATTGCACCGGCAACCAATTCTTTTTTAGGGCTTGCAATAATCAGGCTGAGTCTTTGATCCCCCTGGCTATAAATATCGGTCTTATCGGCAAGCCATTGTGATCCCTGCCAGGTAAAAGCATGGGAAGCTGCACCGCTGTGCGTTGTTAATGTCTGCAATTGATTTAGAAAAGGGGAGTGTCTAGAGGAAAGATTTAGTATGTTTTCTTTGTCATCTTGTTCCATCTTATCCAGGTCATTCAGTATGCTGTGCTTTCTATAGGCGATCAGCTGATGATGCTGATTGACAATTAAAAGCTGGGAAGAGGGGCTTAATTCATAGTGTTGTAATTTTTCGCCCAGAGTTTCAAGGGTAAGGTCTGCGGCAATCACCGCTGTCTTGTTTTGCTGAGATAACGCAAACGTTAATCCTAATTTTTTTGCAAAATAAAAGCGGTACACATCAGAGACGTAGAGTTTATTGGTATTTAAAGCACCGGTATACCAGGGTCGTTTTCTGGGGTCGTATTGGGTCTTGGATTGTTCTGGCGCAGTAGGAATGATTTGTGCGCTTTCATCGCTATAAAAGCGTTGTAAAATTTGGGTTTTGTGGTCGATATTGTCTAATATATAGACGGTTTTATCTGGTGCATTTTTTTTGAAATTGACATGTTGAGCCAGTTTTCTAACGATAAAATAATCGCCATTGGCGTAGCCAATTTGCACCGCAGTGATATTTTTTCCCGATTTCAAAACGGAGACTAATGCCGGCAGGTAGTTTAGCCGCTGCTCCAGAGTTTGCGCTTCAGAGATCGTATTTTTTAACATGATATCCAAGGCTAACGATAAGCTATGTTGGCCTTGAGTAAAATCGGCCTGTAAATCACGGCTTAGTGCATTGATGTGATTTTTTGATAGATCTAACAGCATATCGCTGGTTTTTATATAGTGGTAAAAGCTGCTGCTTAAGCCAAGCGATAGAATAAGGCCTATCACTAATGTGGAAATATGAATATGCAGAGGCAGGCTTTTTTTCATCATCATTAAATCATTTTTTTGCTAAAACGTAGGGTCTGCAGCGGTGGGGATTATAAGTTTTTTTCCCAGAATTGAGCCTGGCCATACTCAGGGCTGAGTTCATAGGCGGCAAAACCATGTTGATTATAAAGAAGCTGTGCTTTTTTATTGCCTTTTAAAACTTCTAAAGTGATTTTGCAGCAGCCCCTGGCCAAGGCGATTTTATCGACTTCTTTAAGTAACTGTTTAGCGATGCCTAAACTGCGGTAATCGGGGCTAACAATAAGGTCGTGGATATTAATCAGGGGTTTACATTTAAAGGTGGAGAAGCTTTCAAAGCAGTTAACTAAACCGGCGGGTTTGCCAGCTTTAAACGCGAGTATACTAAAGGCGGTGGCATAACGTTTTAAACCCGCAACAAGCTGTTTTTTAATGTTTTTATCTAAAGCCTGATTTCCCCCCATGGGGTCTTTGGCATAACAATCCATTAAATAGAGGATCGCGTTTTCGTGTTCAAGCTTGTCGTAATCTGCGAATACAAATTGCATATGCCTATCCCTAGCCTTTACCGCTTAGTCACTTCGTTATGAAGGGTTTTCAGTATACGCAATAGTGCTCTTGATGGGAGTATTAATTGAGGTCTACCGCATATTCACGTAGTACTTCCATGGGGATAATATCCAATGCCTTGCAGTGGGTGCGGGTTAGATACACTTTAGGTGCCATATCTAACTCATACGCTTCTAACCAACGTGTGGCACATAAACACCAGCGATCGCCAGGGGTTAAGCCTTCAAAACCAAATTCTGGGTTTGGCGTGGATAAATCATTACCCTGAAAACGCGAATATTCCAGGAAGGCCTGTGAGACGTCGATACAAACCGTGTGTGAACCGCTGTCTTTTTCATTGGTATTGCAGCAGCCATCACGGAAGAATCCGGTCATGGGGTCTAGACTGCAGGGGATAAGCTTTTCACCAAAAACATTCAGTGCGTCTTCAATTTCAATGGTTTCCATGCAACATCAATCCTGATAGCTATAAACTTTTTTAATGTTTAATCAGATTAGCAGCTTTTTATTGTTTTGCTTAAGAAAAAAGAATGATTAATAGAAGGTTGCTTAGAGAGGGGGATTGCCTTGGAATTACGGCCATAAGGCGAGGTGTAATCGTGCTAAAAGTTGGATTAAGCGGCGTAGAATAAACCTTCTGCGTTGCTATCGGCTAATTCTGCCATGGCTTCTTGAAATACAGATTTAGCCTGACAAGAACATTGGCCACATTGGGTGGAGACACCCAGCTGTTTACGTACACTGCGCATATCACTGGCACCATCGATCACCGCATTTCTGATGTCGGAGTCTGTAATGCCTTTGCAGATGCATATATACATGGCTGTTACCTTACACATTCTTTTATGTGAACTATAAATCGCTTAGGGTTAAATCTAAACAAAATGAGAATCATTGTCAATTGCATTTAGGTTTTTATTGATAAAAGGCCTAGATTAATTAATGATCGCTATGATTATTTAATGATCAATAGATTCAATTTATGAGGCAGTTAAAAAGAAACAATAGGCTTTTATTATCTTTATCCGCTAATATGCTTATCGTTGTTTTTAAGTAACCCCTAACCGGAGATGGAATAATGGGCGTATTAGTTGGCAAAAAAGCACCAGACTTTTCTTGTAATGCAGTATTAGGTAACGGCGAGATCGTTGCAGACTTCAACCTGACCGAAGCGTTAAAAGGCAAATACGGTCTGGTTTTCTTCTATCCATTGGATTTCACCTTTGTATGTCCTTCTGAGCTATTAGCGGTAGATCATCGCATGGCTAAATTTAAAGAGCTGGGTGTGGAAGTGATCGGTGTATCTATCGATTCTCACTTCACGCATAACGCCTGGAGAAACACCGAAGTGAATAAAGGCGGTATCGGCCAAGTGGGTTATACGTTGGCTGCTGACATCAATCATGACATCTGTCGTGCATACGACGTTGAATCAGCCGGTGGCGTTGCTTTCCGTGGTGCTTTCATCATCGATAAAGAAGGTATGGTTCGTTCTCAGCAAGTTAACGATCTTCCTTTAGGTCGCAGCTTTGATGAATACATTCGTTTGTTTGAAGCACTTCAGTTCCACGAAGAGCATGGTGAAGTTTGTCCTGCTGGCTGGAAACAAGGCGACAAAGGTATGACGGCTTCTCCAGACGGCGTTGCTGCATACTTGAGCGAGAATGCAGATAAACTGTAAGTTTTACTTATCGTTTAATCCGTAGGCAGACAAGATAATCTTGCCTGTTATAAAAAACCGGTTCACTGAGATGCCTCATGAGCCGGTTTTTTTGTACTGCTTTTTCAGTTTAAAATATGTAGTTTAAAGAAAGCCCTATATGGGATGCATCATAACGTTCTTGGTCATCATCTTCTTTTATGTAATTGATGCCTACATAACGTAAACCTATGCTGGGAATGCCTTTATTTTTTGATTGAAAAATATATTCATATTGCAGGATATAACCCAGCGCGGGTTTAAACTTTATTTCATCATTGAGTGTTTCGGTATGGATGTTTAAACGGTTGGAAAAATGGCCGCTGAAACCTAGGCTGATTCGATGAAATCGATGTGCCTGGTATAACATTAAGCCGTCGATAAAATAGCGGCGCAGATCAATACTGGTCTCTTCACTCGCTTTACTTTCTTCAAAGATACCGGTGTTGATCAGGAAGTTTAGATTGGCGTCCTGCCTATCAAAAAACAAGCCCACAAAAGCCGACGCACCATTGCCAGCAGATATTTTTGCGCCTCGGTTATTTTCAAGGGAGACATGCACTAAATCATCCCCGCCATGAGCGATGCTAATACCTAGATTCAGACGGTAAAGCGCATGCTCAGATTCAGCTTGGCAGGGTGTTTGAAATAATGCCGAGCTGAGTATGATCGGCAATAAAAATAAGGCTAATGAAGGCCGCGGTTTTAATCGTAAGTGTTTCTGATTAAAACGCGGCATGGTTTAGGCTTTTTCCGCGTCTTTGCTCTCTTGCGCTAACTTTAATTTAGAGGCCTGGGCTTTGTCCCAGCCGCCAAAATCACGCCATTGATTGACGATCTGACAAAATAATTCAGCCGTGACGTTTGAATCATAGGCGGCACTATGTGCTTCTTTATTGTCGAAGGCTATATTGCCAATACGGCAAGCCTGAGCAAGCACGGTATGGCCGTAAGCAAAACCTGCCAACGTTGCAGTATCCATGCTGGAGAACGGGTGGAAGGGATTACGCTTTATGCCTGTACGTTCAACGGCAGCATTGAGAAACTGATGATCAAAATTAGCATTATGGGCGACAACAATGGCGCGTTTGCAGTGGCTGTTTTTCACTTCTTTACGCAGGATTTTAAACAGCTCTTTTAATACCTCTTTTTCATCCATGCCTGCCCGTAAAGGGTCGCTGGGATCTATGCCGGTGAAATCCAAAGCCGCCTGTTCCAGATTAGCGCCTTCAAAAGGATTCACATCATAAGATAAAGTCTCTTTGATATATAAGGTGCCTTCATCGTCCATATCCAACAACGTGACGGCAATCTCCAGCATCGCGTCAGTTTGGGCATTAAAACCAGCGGTTTCAATATCGATAACCACTGGTAAATAACCGCGAAATCGGTGGGCGATAGGCGGTTTCCATTCACTTTTTTTAGTAGCGTTGACTTCGCTTACTTCCCAGTCACTTGCCATGTAATTTCTTCGCCTGCTAATAAGGGGGTTAATGAACTGTCACCAAAGCTTAGCGCTTCGGGGGCTGTCCAGGATTGTTTTGTTAAGGTAATGGTCTGTGTATTGGCGTCTAGTCCATAAAATTCCGGGCCAAAGAGTGATGCAAAACCTTCCAGTTTGTCCAGCGCCTGCATCTGTTCAAAGGCGGTGGCGTAGAGCTCTATCGCCGCATAAGCCGTATAAGCACCGGCACAACCACAGGCGGCTTCTTTTTTATCGGTAGCATGTGGGGCTGAATCGGTGCCTAAGAAAAACTTTTTATTGCCACTGGTTGCCGCTTCCAATAGTGCCTGTTGATGGGTGGAGCGCTTTAAAATCGGCAGGCAGAAATAATGTGGGCGAATACCGCCAACCAACATATCGTTGCGGTTAAATAATAAATGATGGGCGGTAATCGTGGCGGCAATATTAGCAGGCGCCTGTTTAACAAACTCAACCGCCTGAGCGGTCGTAATATGTTCCAAGACCACACGTAACTCAGGGAATTGTTGAGTTAACGGTGTCAGGATTCTTTCAATAAATTCCGCTTCTCTATCGAAGATATCGATATGATGATCGGTCACCTCTCCATGCACCAATAAAGGCATGTCAACTTCTTGCATCGCCGCAAATACATCACCACAGGCCAGAATATCGGTAACCCCTGAATCAGAGTTGGTGGTGGCTCCGGCGGGATAAAGTTTTACCGCTTTGACCAAACCTGATTGATGCGCCTCATGGATATCGGCCGCCGTGGTTTTATCGGTTAAATATAAAACCATTAACGGTTCAAGATTTGCGCCTTCTGGCACATGTTTAAGAATACGTTCTCTATAGGCAAGCGCTTGTACGGTATTGATAACCGGCGGTAGTAAATTGGGCATCACGATGCAACGGCCAAATTGGGCGGCAGCATCGGCGACAGTACGGGATAATACTTCACCATCACGCAGGTGAATATGCCAGTCATCGGGGCGACGTAGCGTGAGTTCAGATAAGGTAGACATAGGAGCCTTTGGGAATTTCGTAAAACTTAAGTGCTATATTTTACCGTAAAGCCTTGATTCAAGCTAGAAAGCGGCCGCGATTAGGCAATTGAATTAAAAAGAGCCGCATAGCGGCTCTTAATAGATCTGTTTGAGAATGCTTAAACTGCTATATCTCGACGTTTACATCCACCGAAAAGGCTTGGTCAGAACCCACAGCAGCTTTAAAACTGGCGTTGACCTGTGTGCTGTTAGCCAGTTTATAGCTCCATTGAATATCGGGTTGTTCATTTTCCGTGAACTGGGTTTGCCAATCATCAAAAGCGATTTCCCAGATCGCATTGATATTATTGTTATTGGCGTAGATATTGGAACCCGCTTTAACCTTGATGGGGTTTTTCCCATCATTTTCCAAGCTAAATTCGACATATATGCTGGTATCGCTTCGATTGTGGGCTAATTTGGATGAGATGGGGCCTTCGATGCCGAAGGTATGCATTTCCCCTTTGAGTTGGCGCTTCGCATGTGTTTGGGCAACTGTATAGTTATTATGGGTATATTGCCCCTGTAATTCGGCAAAACATTGGGCCTCAAAGCTTTTATTTTGTGCCATCACCTGAGACCACTTGGGGTTAATCGCCTGCCCCTGAAAGGTAAAACTGCCAAAATTATCCTGCGATGTCAGCTTATAAAGTTTGGCGGCTAGGGTGTAGGTGGCTGAGCGGGTAGCAGAGTAGCTTTCTTCGGATTTAATCTCGGCACGTATATTGTCATCATCGCCAAGGTTTAACTGCAACGGCATTAATGACGGGCCATAGGTGGTAAACGCAACATTATCTTCAGTTAAGATTAATGGGCGCTCACCTAATCCATCGCAGCTGGTGAAAAAATAGTCTTTATTGACCTTGTCATAACGGATGCGAACGACTTCACGTAGATTAAACTGAGAATAATAACTTTCATCTAAGCGTGGCTCACCTGCGATTAAAGAGCTTTCTTCTAAAGATTGTGAGCCTTGACCTAGTAGTATCCAGGTGCCAGATAAGCGTTCGCTTTGTGTTATGCCATGCGCTTGGGTGGTGTTATAAGCGGCTTGAGTAAATTTTTCATGTAACGGGGCTTTATTATTGTTATTCGTGTTATTACATGCACTTAAGCTTGTTATTGAAAGTACAGCCAGGCTGTATTTAGACAAAATGTGCATTGCTAGAGGGGCTCCAAAATAGTCGGTTTAGAAAGCCTGCCCTGGCTAAAAAGTGTGCTTTGATGTTTAAAGTGCGCGCATCATATGGTTGTTTTTTAATCAGGTCAAATGAATTCATGATCAGGTGGATAAAATTATTGCCTCTGGGTGTTGAGATTTTTAGCTGCGAGCTGGCATCATCGGCCTAAGCTGGGTAAAATACGCGGCTTTATTTGCATCATATCCTCAAAACTGCACACGGGAGCATGTTATGTCAGACATCAAAAAAGTGGTGTTGGCGTACTCAGGTGGTTTAGATACCTCTGTTATCGTTAAATGGTTACAAGAAGAATACAACTGCGAAGTTGTCACATTCACCGCCGACTTAGGCCAGGGAGAAGAAGTTGAGCCTGCGCGCGCCAAGGCCGAGGCCATGGGTGTTAAAGAAATTTATATCGATGATTTACGTGAAGAATTTGCCAGGGACTTCGTATTCCCTATGTTTAGGGCCAATGCCGTCTATGAAGGCGAATATTTATTAGGTACCTCGATTGCACGTCCATTAATCGCCAAGCGCTTAATTGAAATTGCTAACGAGACTGGTGCCGATGCGATTTCCCACGGTGCTACTGGTAAAGGTAATGACCAGGTACGTTTTGAATTAGGTGCCTATGCGCTGAAGCCGGGTGTGCAGGTGATTGCCCCTTGGCGTGAATGGGATTTAACCTCACGTGAGTCGTTGATGGCTTATTGTGATAAACACGGCATTGCGGTTGAGAAGAAAAAAGGTAAAAAATCGCCTTATTCCATGGATGCCAATTTATTACATATCTCCTATGAAGGGGATATGTTGGAAGATCCGTGGAATGAACCCGAAGAAGATATGTGGTTATGGACTAAGTCCCCCGAGAACGCGCCGGATAAACCGACCTATGTGATATTAACCTTTGCTAAAGGTGATGTGGTTGCGATTGATGGTGTGGCGAAATCGCCTGCCACGGTGATGGAAGAGTTAAATAAAACCGGTGGTGAAAATGGCATTGGCCGTTTAGATAGCGTTGAAAACCGCTATGTAGGCATGAAAGCCCGTGGCTGTTATGAAACGCCGGCCGGAACGATTTTATTAAAAGCGCATAGGGCGATTGAATCGATCACCCTGGATAGAGAAGCGGCTCACTTAAAAGATGAGTTGATGCCACGTTATGCCAAGTTGATTTATAACG
>JABSRQ010000429.1 GCA_013215055.1 Pseudomonadales bacterium
ATTCGAGGTTTTAAAGCCACGGTGATTCACACTACTACGCCTATTGAGGACGAGGTCACGGAGTGGAGTCTGAATGTTTATATGCCTAAACGTAAATGGTTTGCGAAGCTCGATATAGTTTGGTTTATGAATAATATTGTCTATCCTTGGGGCATGATTGCCCAAACATACCGATTGCATACACAAGATAGACGCGCCTTTTTCGAAAAAGGTAAATATGATTTTTATGAAGATTCACCCAAAAGCTTCGAGAAAGTGAATATGTTCAGGCGTTGGGTTCAAGAAGAACTGTTGGGTGAAACGCGTCCTATGCGAAAAAATAGCGTGCCAACGACCTATGTATCTGAGGCGGATATAGAAAAACATAGTGCTAAAAAGACAGAAACGGCTGCATAGTTTTCAGGGTAGGGTCAATACTTAATAGGGATAGTCATGCCTATCTCAACGTTGGCCTTTACCTTACGACCACCTTGACGCCAATGATCTTAAACGCAGGTGTTACACGTACCTAAGTATCCTCAGGGGTTGCTCTGAATTTCTCCCATTTTGGGGGAATCCAATTCTTTAGCCTTATATACAAGTCTAAAGCTCATTTCCCCCTCACCGTTGCCGGCATTTCTCCTGAAATCTGGGGAAATTCCCATATTTCAGGCACACTGGCCCTAGCAGGCTGTTGAAAAAGGCTGCTAACATTGCATAACTGCAATAAGAACAGTACACATAAAAATAATAACAAACACATGTGATCAAACAGGGATTAAAACGGCTGAGGAAGTCATTGATGAAGAAAAACATGCTAGTCACCGGCCCAACTAATGGCATAGGCAAAGAAACCGCCTTAGCACTTGCCGCCCAAGGGCATAAGCTTTTTTTATTATGCCGTAATGCACAAGCAGGTAAGCTTCTTTGTGATGAAATTGCAGCGCTGCCCGGTAGTCAGCCAGCGGTATTGATGGTGGCTGACCTGGGTAATATGGATCAGGTTAGAGCCGTTGCAGAGACTTTTCTGGCTTCAGGCGCGCCCCTACATGTATTAATTAATAATGCCGGTGTGATCAATACCGAACGATTGGTGGTTAATGTAGCAGAGACAGAACAAGAACAAATGTTTGCAGTGAACTACCTAGGCCACTATTTACTCACCCGTTTATTATTGCCTCGCCTGCTGGAGACCGCAAAGAAAGATAACATCACCAGCCGCTTAGTGGTTGTATCCTCTGACGCTCATGCGCTTTTTTGCAAGGGCATGGACTTTGACGATTTAAACCACAGCAAAAAATTCTCAGCCTTTAAGGTTTATGGCCGCTCAAAATTGGCGAACATCATGATGGTGAAAGAACTGGCCAAGCATGTCGATAAAAATCTATTACAGGTTAACTGCCTGCATCCAGGCGCTGTTAGCAGCAACTTAGGCGTTAATAACAGCCATCACTGGTATTCCAATATCCTCACCTTCATTCTCAGTTTCTTTTTTATCACCCCAGCCAAAGGCGCTGCCACCAGCCTCTACCTGGCAACCGAAGATATCGATACCCAGGGTGAATATTACTACCGCTGTAAAATACACCGCCTAAAACCCTGGGCTAAAGATGAAGCCACACAAAAAAAATTATGGGATGTAAGCGCCTCTCTGCTTAATCTTGCTGAATAGAGCATTGGCTAGCGCTCTAATACCCTCAACCCAATCAACGCATCAACCACTCAAAACCCCGCATACGCATCATTAGCGACATACTTAATTTGTTTGTCACTCAGCGGGGTATTACTCCAGTTAGAGCGTTGCGCAGATTTTTCAGGCGCTCATGAAATAACATCACCCTTGCGTTTGCCATAGACTGCATCCTTCGGTATAAGGCATATAACGGCTATTTCAGCTTGCTTACAGAACTATGCATTCTCTACAGTGACACTCCAAGCCATAGAAAACCGGAGGTTATAGTCTTTAGCCGCATATCAGGTTAATCAAATACCCGTTTTAAGCGCTCACTGTGCTCTCGATCAAAGGCATGGGCTGGCTCATTGTAGTCCTAGCATCCGAACTGCAAAACAACTCAACTATTAATAAACCTGAGAAGTAAAACTAACAACGACGATAATATAAAAGCTAGGTTTTAACTATCCCCACTGATGAATACCGGGTAATAGCCCGGTATAACACACCGCAATTTTCAATAAACACAGGAATTTTTAACACACTTTTTAGGGCTGTTCAATGTTAGGAGCAGTCTGAGCCCACACTGCAGTCGACTTATAAATCAAACAGCCGCTACAGCGTAGCAAACAGTCCTTTTTGAAAACCGCCAACTAGCCGTAACTCTTTGTCGCA
>JABSRQ010000430.1 GCA_013215055.1 Pseudomonadales bacterium
GGCAGGTAATATCGGGTTGAAATTTTTACGACAGCCATCGCTCATACTATCCCCTACACATCAGGTGGTTACCACAGCATATGCCTTATCAAGTATGGCAGTATTTTCATCTCAGGAGATCAGCTGAAGTCGATTATTCAGCATCCATTGTGTACTGTAAAAAAACAGCTTCAGAAAACACTGTACCAAACTATTCAGATATCAATCTTATTTCAGGACTGATACATCCGACGCTATATATGACATATTTATATGAAACTATAAGCTATGTTTTAGTGTAGCTTGCCAAGCTGACATCTGCCATAAGTCCACAAAATATCTAAGTGTTTTCCTGATTTATTCCTATGGAACAAGAAGAAAAAATGAGCCTTATAATCTATATGATAAAAGTGCCATCTCTGGCTGACTTCAACCTATAAATCAGTGATCATTTCAGTACATTTTAACAGTTGTTCACGATTTCCATCATAATAAATTAGGTCGTACGCTATCAGAACTCACCTGCTAGTGCCTACTGGATTAACAGCCTCTTCTGTTAGACTTAATGCCATCCTAGGATAGGAGGATTATTAAAGCAGAATAGCTTTCATCTAAAGTCTTCTCCTTCGTATCTATAAATTTTTTAAATCAAAGGAAAACAGCCCGAATTAAACTAAGAGATTTTCCTGATAAACCTTTAAGTTCTAACATTAGGTGGGGCCTAGACCTATGGCAACTGATTCTGGCTGGATAATATCTTCGGTTAAATCCAAGTAGCTTAGCATTTCATCGACCACCCGCGTATCATTAATACAGGCAATAATTTTTACGTTGACGCCGCATTCACTGCAAACCTCTATATCAATTTTATAGCGATGGGCGCCAGACTGTTTACTGACTAATCCTGCCTCATTCATTAAGCTACGCACCCTGTAACGGCCAATATTTACACCATCTTCATCCAGCTTGCTAACAACGGTTCTACTACCGGCGTATTTTCTTCTGGTGCTAAATATTTTTCGTACTTTCGCACGCTATTCAATCCGCTCCGTATCGAGTGTTTGTCGTTTCCTTTTATTAGAAAAAATATTGAAGTGCTCACAGAGAACAGCTTACATATAAGTTCAACGGAGGCCATTTCACTTAATGACGTGATCAACGCGCACATGGAATCTCGTCCGACATTTAGAGAGCGCCAGCCTTTTTCAAAATCGTTTTATCCAGCTCCAATCGCTTAATATTTTTTAACTCATGGATGCGCGGCTGCTCAGACGTCATCTTTGTAGAGCTTGATTCATAACCGCCTAGATCAATATTAAGCTGATCAACCCATCACCTTAAAGCTGATTCACCGACATTCAGTGATCGGCAGGCTTCAGCCATGGAATAGCTCTCATCAAGTACTAAGCATGCAGCTTTAAATTTTAATTCGGTTGAAGGAGCGTTTTTTTCTAGTCATAGAACACCTCATTGCAGGGAGCACTGTGTCACTACGCTGTATAAACGCATGCTATCTCAATAGCTGTACGATAAACTCTTATACACAAGGCAACGTTCAAGCTGTAATACACATCAGCACAATAGACACCGCATTCAAATGATAGGGACTATCCAAACAACACACTGACCATCCAATACATGCCAACAGTGCTGGCTCTTCAGAATTGCCGTATTGCCGTATTGGCACCAGTAGGAAAATGAAGTTTCCTACCTATCAATAACCGCTGCAAGAAAAATCCACACATATACGCCGTTAGAACACCGCAGTCAAAAAATCTGACATGCAAAGCAACGTTGTCATGAAACTAAACTTTGCAGCATTGCGCCACAGAAACAAGCCTTCAACAAAGGGCTGCAATGGTGCTTATGTTTCTTAGACCCGGCTTTGCTGATTATCTTACTGCTCATTAGACTTGGGCATGGTGATTAACTACCCGCACTGTAAAAACATTATTATGTGTACGGTCAGTAACGAATAATGCCCTGCAGCGAGAAGCTCGACCACGTTCGCTACGGGCATAATAACTGAAGCTGGCCTGGCTTGAATTACCCAGCACATTAGGTGTTATATCATTAATCCAGCTTGGCGTTCTCTGATCGGTGAGGTTTTTAGCCACGACTGCGACCTCCCAGGTACCGTCTGCATGGGCAATGGCTACACGCATATTGAGCTTGGTGTAGCCCTCGGCCGCGGTGAAAGGATCTTCATCCTGAGCGGTAAAGAATCTATCGGTAAACAGCAGGTTTGCGCGCAGGCGAAATTCAACGTTCTGGCTTATAGGGGTATACCATTGTGCACTCAAGTTGCCAGACCATTTAGGTGAAAATTGTAAGG
>JABSRQ010000431.1 GCA_013215055.1 Pseudomonadales bacterium
TCGATTCGTTATTAGCTATTAGAGCTGGAATTGACACAAACCAGCCCCATGAAAAAGGCATTACTCAAATAGCTCAGTTTCAGGATAAAACGCATACCAGGCAAACCAGTAAGCCCACGTTGCAGCGATCAACTCTCCCTCTTCATCGAAAATTTCGGCGGTTCTGGACGGCACATGAAAGCGGATGATGATGTCATTATTACCTATACGGTCTGTAATCGTGGTTTTATTGTCCGCTGCGTTTACCGCAGCAGTTAATGCCGATAATGCATAGGCCTTTTGATGATTCCGGTGATTAATGCCTAACACCCAATCCTTGGCATCCAGGCGGCCATCCTGATCGGTAACGGGAAACATGACCTGCTTCGAGCGCCTATAACTTACATAAGGATCTCTGGAATAGTCTCTGTCATAACCGGTTTTATTCGACAACACCAGGGTGTCGGGATATTGCTTTTTCCAGTAGCCCCAGCTGCTGTGAGAGGCTGCTAGCAATTTCAATTTCTGGCCTTTCATAGGTCCTGATATCGCTGTAGTCATGATCTGTGACCATAAGGATTCTGTACTGTGATCATAAAACAGCACATCAGAATTATATAACAGGCCCGATACGCCGAAGCGCAGAGTTTTCTTATCGATATGTCTATCGAATACCATGCCGGTACCACATAATGGGCAGTAGCTGATTAAGACCGCTCTATCAGCAATCTGATCATTCACCAGCTCATGCCAGTTGAGTATATTGATGGGATAGGCTCGCCGTTGCCCGGCGATATTAATGCCAATGATACGGTCGTTATCTTGTAAAAAAGAGGCCTCTTTGGCGTTAATCATTGTTGGATTAAACAAGCTGGGAATACCATCTCTGGGAGGCCCGCCAGACATTATCAGACTCTTATCAACCAGCGTATTGCCTAACTTGAATCCGTTATAGGATTGTCCTTGGCCATAGCAATAAACACTGATCATCAGCAATACAAAGGCCATTGCAGCATGCAAAACTGACCTTGCATGCATGCTATAGCCCAGTGATCCATTGAGCACTTTCATAGCACACCTCCAATGTTTAGACGCATTAGCAATGGCATTTGTTTCAACTGTTATCATTTATCTTGCGATAAGATTACAGGTCTTAATTTAGAAATAGCATGCCTGCTCTCTACTATATTTGGTCGTTGTTGGCTATCTGCATAAACTGTTCGTTCATAAATCTATATCCCTGAATCTGTGCGCAAGATGCCCCTGCTGGAGATTTTTAAAAATTAGCAGCGCTATACAAGTTGAATGGTTTGGATGTTTTCCATCAGAGCCGTCGCCGCTTCTCGGGGTAAGGGAATGCATTCCAGAACGGAAGAAAACCTCAAATTCATTACCGAATACTTACCCGGTTCACGCACCACGGTTAAATGTGGACATATGGCTGTCTCGGTATTCTTTCTAGCTTGCAACACGGCATACAAGTGCTGTAATTGAGATGGGGTTAACAGGGCGCTATAGGTGATACCCAAATAATCATCGCTAGTATCCGCCTGATCCTTACAGCGTAATTCAAAGTCATGCCCTGCTCTATCAACAGTAATGATCCAATGTTCATTGATATAACTATATCTGAGCTCCAACATCATAAACTCCCAGAAAGTAACTGTATTACCAAGCAATCAAGCTAAAACTATGGGCTTAGCCACTTTCTCGGCTAAAAAAAGCATTAACAACAAATTTTAATATAGCACTCATATTTTACTGTATAAGCCATGGACATGCAGGTCTTGCTCACTACGCATATCATGATTTTCACCTACACTTAAACCATCGTTTTATCTAAGCATTAACCATTATCCCAGTGATTGACGAGATCTCTGTAATCACCTTATTGGTTAAAAGAGGTGGGGATGAGCAACTCTCTTCCATGCAATAGCTACTCCGCTTTTAATCAAGTTATACTTACAATTACACTCTGTACCCTCTCCTTTACGGTAAACGCCTTTGGCATATATGACCTATCACTGGAAGAGCTGCTCAATGTAAAGATCATCACTGCATCCCGCTACCAACAAAGTTTCATCAAGGCACCTGCAACCATGATGGTGGTGACACAGCAGCAGATTCGGGAGCGCGGTTACCGCCACTTGCGGGATCTACTGCAAGACATGCCCAGTATCGACGTACAGCTCAGAACAACATCAAATTCCGACTCTACATTTACCATACGCGGCGTCACCGGCAATAAT
>JABSRQ010000432.1 GCA_013215055.1 Pseudomonadales bacterium
AACTCAAATGTCGAACCCGATTTCAGGCATTTTTTATAGAGGCTGAAGGCGGGTTTCCAGTCATCCGGATGCACATTTTGACGCCATTGTTTCAGGGTTGTGGTAAATTCAGATAACTGGTAACCGAGCAATTTCATATATTCATCGCTCAAACTAACCTCACCTGTCTGCACATTTATCTCAAACCAGCCCTGTTTAGCAGACTTAAATGCCAATTCCTGGCGTTTGAAATTATTGTCGAGTGCTTTAGTGTGTTCCGATACCAACTCTTTAAGTGATTGTTGACTGCCCTTGAAGCGCTTTATTGCTACCGCGGAAAAGGTTATTAATATCGAAAAAAGGAAGCCAAGCAGAGACATTAACCATATTGAACTGTTATTAACCCAGCCAGTTTTGGGTGAAATTTTCAACAGCCAAGTTGCATCGGCGATTTTTATAACACTGACCACAGGGTTGGCTAATATTGCTGCTACTGAGCTTGCAAAAATTTCAGTTTTTCCGCTGTCTGGGTGAATACGTGATAGCTGATAGGCGAATCCAGCCTCTGCAAGATCGGCAAGTTTTGCCGTTTCAAGTATTTGTGGAATACGCATTAAGACAGAAACGAAGCCCCAAAAATACTGCCCGCCGTCGGCACGGTGCAAATAAATTGGTAGTCGGCCAACGGCTCCAAGGCCACCTTGTACAAGATCAAAAGGTCCTGCCAGGGATAATTTATGCCTATCTATGGCAGCAATAGCTTCTTTATTCTGATCAGTTGAAGAGAGTATATTATGCCCGATTGCATTTTCGTTCCCTGCTAAGGGCACAACGTATTGGACAATACCATCAGGGGCAAGTTGCAGAGCCGAGACGCTAGGGTAGAAAGGCAACATTTCAGTTGCAAGCTTAGTAAAACCTGTTGCATCGCCTTGTTGACTGCGGATCAGGGTGGCTAGTGGGAAAGTGGCAGATAATGCCTGATTGATATTACTCTCAATTCGATTGACATAACGGTTAGCGGAGCTATGAATGGCTGCGTGCATTTGCTGTTGTTGATAACTATGCATGGCGTAAATGGTAACAACCGACAAAATAATCGAGACAGTCAAGACCATTAGCACGCTGGATGATTTTTTAAGTTTCTTAAATATCCGATACTTGAGTCTGATATGCCACTCCTTAATAGCTGCGTTAAAGAATAATCATAGCTATATTGTACTACCCCTACCTTATACGCAACAAAACACCTAAAAAATCGATCCTAAGGTATCGGTGACGATGTTATATAAAGACACCTAGTGCACCTGCAGGCAGCGTCGTATTTTTACTGCCCGATTTTGCCCAAGCATGAAATTTTTCATCATGGGACTAAGGGAAGTAAGTACTAGCATAGAAATTAATGAATAGTTCATCAAAGAGACTCTTATTCAGTTATTTTGCTTTCTTGCATGGAGATTCTGGCTTCGCTAATAATCGCTTTACTCGAATGTATAACCACCAGGGCGATGAATGCTCCGATTGCCCAATCAGGCCAGGCGGCATTTAATTTACTGACTAAAACGGCTGAGATCATCACACCTATATTTGCCAGCATGTCATTACGTGAACATATCCAACTCGCTTTTAAGTTAATATCACCTTTGCGGAACTGATACAGCATCGCAAAACAGATCATGTTGACCGTCAGTGCCAATAAGCTAATAGAAACCATCAAATCAGTCTGTGGCTCACTCCCTTGATAGATGCGCCTAGCAACATCAAAAAGAACCAGCAAGCCTAACGAAAGCTGTAAGTAGCCGTTTAATAATGCCGCACGACCTTTGTAATATAAACTTCTACCAACGGCATACAAGCTGAGGGAATAAACGGCAGCATCGGCGAGCATGTCCAGCGAGTCGGCGAGTAGACCACTGGAATTGGCTAACCAACCCGCGATAAATTCAACCACAAACATAATGAAGTTAAGGATTAACACGATACATAGTAGTTTTCTTTCGGCAGCAGTTTTTGCTTCACCGGCACAGCAATTTGACATAATAGGGAGCCCTCTATTGAATTATAGTACTAATCGTTGCATCATAAACGTTCCAGTAACTGTAAGGTCAAGTGTTATGCAAATTAGCCAGCTGGCTAAATTAGCCAATGTGACGAGTAAGACTATTCGCTACTATGAAGAAATTGAGTTACTGCCTAAAGCGGTTAGAAATCACAACGGCTATCGAGAGTACAATGCTGGGG
>JABSRQ010000433.1 GCA_013215055.1 Pseudomonadales bacterium
AGGCCAAAGACCGACAAAAACTGGAGCGCTAATTCCGATATATTTCCAGAGGGGCGTTATCCGAAAAGCGCCTATCCATTGGCAAACAGGGACAAGTGATTTATCGGTTAAAAACACCTTACAACAACGGCATCCCCCATGTGGTGTTCAGCCCCATGGATTTTATGGCCAGGCTAGCCGCCCTGATACCACCTCCAAGGTTGAACTTAACGCGCTATCACGGCGTCTTCGTCTGGGGCGGCCTCGCCTCCAATAGTAAACTCAGGCCATTGATCACAAAGCCGCAGAGACAATCCGATAAACCCTCTATTAAAAAGCACAGCCACAGTACCCGCATAAGTTGGGCTGAGCGCTTAAAGCGAGTATTTAAAATGATGGGGCCGCCTTCGGATCGAGATCTGCAACGAATGCGGCGGCAAGGTAAAAATCATTGCCAGTATAAAAGATCTGCAGGTGATTGATCAGATATTAACGCATTTGAATTTAATCGATGATGAAATCCCAGCCACTTTTCAGCTGCCTGAGGCTCAAGGGCCGCCACGAGAAGTGTTTTTCTAAGACAAGCATACTGAGCACATCGTACAGGAAAGCCCTGTAGGGCATACGTTAGCTAGGTTTTACCTGTTAGAACCATCAGGTATTAACAGGGTGTAGAGATAAACTTATTCCCATTACGTCTACTGAATTCTGTCATTACACTAAACAACATAGGTATTGAGTGCTTCAAGACTTATGAGAATTGGGGGTTAATATCCCTCGTATAGACGTCCCTATGTCAACTTGAATATACACTTTTTGATCATAGAGCGGGTGCTGACCTTGGACTAATATCCTCGTATTCGCGTGCTGGGTAACGCAGTAAGATCTGTCCATTTTGGGGTTACCACAACCTATACTCAGGTGCATTTCACCTAAAGTGAAATCCTAAAGGAATATCGTGGACTTCCCAATTTCGTCTTAACTCTCCTGATCAAACCATGCCGTCAAGCGATGACAATCTTTTAAAGTAAACTTTTCATATTCAACCGCTTTTTAGGCGGCCACCTTATTCATCGACTCCCAAATAAAGCCAACCATTTCTCTGGCACAAGCCACTTTCACCTTGTTAGGATGTTTACCTGCAAGCAACAACCGACTGCCTTTCTTATTTAACCTGCGAAGGCAGCGGTCGGCAATACTGATTAACGCCGGATCACATCCTTTTCGTCTGGCCACGACATCCTTGGAAATTTTACAACTACGATAACTGCGTTGGTTGGATTCAACAAAAGCTGTGCGTAAATAATGATTACCTTGCTTGGTAATGCCAAAACGGTGGGGTTTACCACCTGAGGAATACTCTCGGATATCCATACCTATATAAGCCACTAATTTTCGTGGATGGGGAAAGCGTTTAATATCGCCAATCTCAGTCGCCAAAGTTAAGGCAAACATATTCTTGATGCCTTTGTAACAAATCAAGGCCTTTACAACCGGTTGGTATTTTTCGGTGTTGGCTAGCGCATCGATCTCTTGTCGATAAGCCTCCAGAGTGGTGGTGGTCAATTCCAATTGCTGCAACAGCAATGTCAAATTGATTTTAAAGCTTCCGCTAGCCTCGTCAGTGACTCTTTTCAGCGAGCCGTAATGCCAAGTGCTCCAATGGGCTTTATGCTGAGTTTCTTGTCGATAACAACGCCCATTTCTGCGTAATAAAGCCAGAATATGCAAGCGTAACTCTGTTTGTTGTTTTCTGATTTTTTGACGAGAGCGGAGAAGGTCTCGATCTTGCTCTTGCTCCATTTCAGGCACATTGATCACGGTTAACAAATCATTGGCATAAAATTGCGCCAATTGAGCTGCATCCAGTCTGTCGGTTTTTATTTGACGGGTTCGAGGGCTTGGAATGCTAGTAGCAGCAACAATGTCGCAGTGATAGCCTTTAGCAGTGGGATCCCGCTGCAAGGTAAAGCCAATATAGGAAGCTTCATAACAGAGCTTGAGTGAGCTGTTGGAAAAGTATTTTTTCAGTTTATTTAACTGATTTAACAGACCTTTAAAAGTAGGTCTGCATTGAAAAGTTATGACTTCGTGGGTCTCTTTATCCAGTGCAGAGCCGTGATATTGAGCATCATCAATATCCAGGCCTATATGAACGATTGAAGTTTTCATAACGTACCTCCGAGAACAGTGTGTCACCTATTT
>JABSRQ010000434.1 GCA_013215055.1 Pseudomonadales bacterium
AAGGTTCTGCGAAAGTTAAGGCTGTTCTCCCTAAAGATGTCTTGGTCTATCCGTTAATACCGGATTGTAAGAAGACACTTGTTGAGGGGGTAAAGAAGGTAAAACGCGCCAAAAACAAGGGCAAGCCCACCGTAGCACCAACCAAAGCGACCTATACGCCCAGCGCATTGGCAGTCGGTGACCCTTTTATACTTATGTGGCAACAAATTATCAGTATTGTGACCAAAACAGCAAAGCAGTTCGACCAGCAATGGCAGCAACGCAAGCGTATTATTAATACCCAGCTGCTTATTCTGTTTATCTTTCGTCTGGTATTTTCAAAGAACAAACAGGGATATGGCCCAACCATTGTTGAGCTATGGGAACAATGTCGGATAATGGACATTCCGTTGCCTCAAGCCAAACCTGTTGCCGCCTCAGCCTTTAGTAATGCCCGGCAAAAGCTGGATGAAGGGGTGTTCAAAACGATAAATACTCAGATAATCGCCGCTTATGAAGAGGATACGCAGGAACAACTCTGGAAAGACCATCGGGTATTTGCCGTTGATGGCAGTAAACTGAACCTCCCTCGTCAAGTGCTCAATAAACCTTACAAACGGCCATCTGACCATGCGCATGACCCTCAAGGGTTACTCAGCTGCCTATACCATTTAAAGTCAAAGCTACCTTATGACTTTGAATTATCTGAGGATTGGAATGAACGCAAACTTGCACTGGGTCACCTTAAAACCCTGAGCAAACGAGATGTTGTTGTCTACGACCGAGGCTATTTGTCTTATCCCATGTTGAATGCTCATCACCAACGTGGCGTTGATGCGGTTTTCCGTGTCTCTCAACGTACCTTTACAGTGACTGAACAATTTGAATTAGGTGAAAAAACCGATGCCATCGTCACGATTGAGGCCCCTAGAGGGAAATATAGCAGCATGAGAAAAGACCATCCAGGCATAAGTTTCATCCCGATAAAGCTCAGGCTGGTTAAATATACTTTCGATGATACCACCTATATATTAGGTACCACATTACTTGACTCTGACGCTTATTCGATAGATGAGCTGAGTGATTTGTATCATGCTCGCTGGGGGGTTGAAGAGCTTTATAAAATCTCGAAGGTGCTAATTGATGTGGGAGATTTTCATGGGCAAAGTGACCGAGGGATAAAACAGGAACTCTATGCGCACTTTGTGTTGATAACGTTAAACCGGATCTTGGCCAGCCATACAGAAGACGATCTAAATAAAAATATCAACAGTCCACAGGATGCTGAACAAGCGGCAGAATTCAAGGTGAATGTGAAAAACGCGCTGCTTTGTATGGCTAGAAACTTGGAAAATTTACTTTTACAGCACACCAAACAGCTGACAAAAACGATTAATATTCTGGTTGATACCATTGGTTTTTGTCGGCAGAAAGTACGAGCAGGCAGAAAATATAAACGAGAGTCGAAAAAGTCGCTGAAGAAGTGGAGAGCGGAAAAATCGACGAAGACAGTGGAGATATATTAAGGGTTGATTTTGGCTATTTAGTGTACAAAAATAGGCAATCCACTAAGTGAATGGCCTGTTTTCTTAAGTGAATGCCATTGGGCGGTCGGGGAGGATGGTGGCTTTTTTACCCTTATTACAACAGCCAGAGTTTGGGGTGATAGGTATAACATCCAGTCAGCAGACTGTCTTTTTCATGGATGAAAAAGCCAAGCATACACGGACGTACTTGCAGCGTGTCTGATGACTGGATGTTATACCTGTCTTCTCGAACTCTGGTTTTGTAACCCCCAACCCCCATTCGTCGCGGCAGCGACGAAACCCTCAACACCATTTAGACATCTAAACATCTAGCCCTTGACACTTCCAGCAATCCTTGGCAAACTCCCCATACGAATTTTATTTGTTTGCTACAGGAATTTTTTTCATGCCCATTAAAATCCCCGACCAGTTGCCCGCTTTATCCATATTGGACAATGAAAACATTTTCGTAATGTCTCAGCGACGGGCCAGTCATCAGGATATACGACCGATGCAGGTCGCTATTTTGAATTTAATGCCGAATAAAATTGCCACCGAAGTGCAGATTTTACGTCAATTGTCTAATACCCCTTTACAGGTCAACATTGAATTTATCCGCATTCATTCTAATGAATCCAAG
>JABSRQ010000435.1 GCA_013215055.1 Pseudomonadales bacterium
GGGCGTGCGCCTATACGTGAAGGTGTCAAACTCTTTGATGCCGATGATAATGAGGTTGGTCTGGTAACCAGTGGGGGTTTTGGCCCCAGCATTGCTCAACCCATAATGATTGCCTTTATCAATAAAGACTTCTCTGTCTTGGGAACGGAGGTTTTTGCCGAGGTAAGAAAAAAGCGCCTGCCAGTACAGGTGACATCCCTGCCTTTTGTTAAAAATAATTATTTTCGCGGCTAGATAAATGAGTGAAAATTGCACATCACTACCGTTGGGTTTAATTGAGGGTTTTTATGGCCCTCAATGGTCTCATGATGAGCGCCTGGGCATGATGTCGTTTTTATCTGAGCAGGGCTTTTCTTCCTATTGCTATGCGCCAAAGTCAGATCCGTTTTTGCGAAATAGCTGGCAGCAGGATTGGCCTGTAGATCAATTTGAGCAGCTGCTTGAATTATCTCATTATGCACGCAGCCGGGGGCTGAATTTTAGTGTTGGTTTTACGCCGCTGAATTTACACAAAAATTGGCTGGGTAAAGGCGCGGCTAAATCCCAGCTCAAAAAGCGCTTAAAACAATTAAAAGCCTTGGAGCTAAGTGGCATTTCTATATTGTTTGATGATATGTGGGGGGATGATGCACAGCTTGCACCGCTGCAGGTGGAGATCAGCCATTTTATTGCCGATGAACTTGGTATAGATCAGGTGAGTATTTGCCCCAGCTATTATAGTTTCGACCCTGTTTTAGAGCAATTGTTTGGTGCCAGGCCTGCTAATTATTGGCAGAGTTTAGGACAGGATCTGGATGCCTCTATCAATATTTTTTGGACTGGCGATAAAGTGATTAGTGAGTCTTATTCGGCCAATTCCTTGTTAGCTATTTCTGAGCTGTTTCAGCGCCAACCGATTATTTGGGATAATTCCCGCGTGAATGACGGGCGAAAAACCAGCCCCTTTCTGCCAGTAAAGGCCATGCCAGATATTAATGGCATAAAAAATAGCTGTTCAGGATTTATCGTTAATCCGATGAATGCGCCTCATTTAGCAAAAGTTGTTTTATCGACCCTGTGTTATAGCGGCACGGCGGAGCAGCGATTGCAGCAGGCCTTGTTGATGCATGGGATGGATTTCACTCAGGCGTTTAATGCCTGTTTGGTTTTACTGACCGAAGTTGGCTTAACAGATTTATCTGCTATTGAGCAGCAACAACTTATCCAGTTGATTCAGCAACATCCTAATGCTATAAGTCAGGATGTTACCGCTTGGCTTGAGGGTAAGTTTATTTTTGATCCCGCCTGCTTAACCTGATTGTTTTTCAATGTATCACCCCTCTAGCAAACTATTGATTTTACGCAGGATATTGTTTTATCTGCTGTTGTTTAGCGTTAAGCTGAACTAAGCTGCTTAATGCATTGAATAACATAAAATTGAGGCTTGTCATGGTGTTTCAGGGTAAAACAATTTCGGTGAAAGTTGATGGTGATATCGCCACCATGGTCTTTGATGCGGCCGCAGAGGCCATCAATAAATTTGATACCGCAACCGTTGATGAATTACGTCAGTCGGTCACAAAATTGGCGGCATTAAAAGACATTAAAGGTTTGCTGATCTGCTCAGGCAAAACAACTTTTATTGTGGGTGCTGACATCAAGCAATTTGGTCAGCTGTTTCTCAATGACGAAGCGACGATTGAGCAGGCGGTGATAGATTTTAATGCGGTATTTTCAGCGCTTGAAGATTTACCTTTTCCTACCGTAAGCCTTATTGACGGTGTCGCCCTAGGGGGTGGTTTGGAGCTGTGTCTGGCAACCGATTTTCGTGTGGCCTCTTATAAGGCTAAAGTGGGATTGCCCGAGGTTAAATTAGGTCTTAATCCTGGTTTTGGTGGCACGGTACGCTTGCCGCGTATTATAGGTGTTGATAATGCGATTGAATGGATAGCAACAGGCAAAGAATTTAAGCCGCAGGCAGCTTTGAATGTAGGCCTTATCGATAGCCTGGTCGACAGTGAGTTGTTGTTTGATGCCGGGCTGGATTTGATCGCCAAGGCCAATGCCGGTAAATTTGATATCGCCACCATAAGGCATGAAAAAACCTCGCCCGTACAGTTAAATGACATGGAAAGGTTGATGGCATTTACAACGGC
>JABSRQ010000436.1 GCA_013215055.1 Pseudomonadales bacterium
AAGTCTCCGTTTTATTAGCGGCTATAATCAGAAAATAGACACAAAAAAGCTCCAGGGTCGAAGGACCATGGAGCTTTTGTTTGCCGTTAGGTAAAAGGGGAATAATTACCTGATTACGCGCTGATTTCTTCGAATTGGTTCATGGTATTGTCCTCTCCTGAAGCCTTAAGTGCCGCTTCACCGGCGAAATACTCTTTGTGATCATCTCCCATGTCTGAACCCGCCATGTTTTGATGTTTTACACAGGCGATACCCTGACGTATTTCCTTGCGTTGCACACCTTGTACGTATCCCAACATGCCTTGATCGCCGAAGTAGTCTTTGGCCAAATTGTCAGTAGACAATGCGGCAGTGTGATAAGTTGGCAGGGTGATTAAGTGATGGAAAATACCGGCTTGTTTGGCTGAATCAGCCTGGAAAGTGCGGATCTTCTCATCGGCAACAATCGCTAATTCAGTGTCATCGTACTTGGCATTCATCAATCCTTCACGGTTGTAAGCGCTGACATCTTTGCCATCTTCTTGCATGAGATCAAAAACTTGCTGACGGAAATTAAGTGTCCAGTTGAAAGAAGGTGAATTGTTGTACACCAACTTGGCATTGGGAACTACTTTGCGAATTTCATCAATCATCGCACCAATTTGACCGATGTGTGGCTTTTCGGTTTCTATCCATAAAAGGTCCGCACCATTTTGCAAAGAGGTAATGCTGTCTAAGATGCAGCGTGCTTCACCGGAGTCCTTGCGGAACTGGAACAAGTTACTCGGTAGGCGCTTGGGGCGTACCAGCTTACCGTTTTGTTTGATTAATACTTCGCCGTGTTTAATATCGGCTACGCTGACTTCTTCACAATCTAAGAAAGAATTGTATTGATCGCCTAAGTCTCCCTCTTCATTGGTTACCGCAATCTGCTTGGTTAGACCAGCACCTAATGAGTCGGTACGGGCGACGATCACACCATCATCTATACCGAGTTCTAAAAAGGCATAACGAACGGCATTAATTTTAGCTAAGAAATCGGCGTGGGGGACAGTTACTTTACCATCTTGATGACCACACTGTTTCTCATCGGATACTTGGTTTTCGAGCTGGATGCAACAGGCACCGGCTTCGATCATTTGTTTGGCCATTAAATAGGTGGCCTCGGCGTTGCCAAAGCCCGCGTCAATGTCGGCAATAATTGGCACAATATGGGTGACGTAGTTATCAATCTTGTACTGGATGTCTTTTACTTTTGTGCCATTGTTGGCTTTACGAGCGGCATCCATTTCACGGAATAGGCCACCTAATTCACGGGCATCTGCCTGTCTTAAAAAGGTGTAGAGTTCTTTAATTAAGCTGGCGACGGCGGTTTTTTCGTGCATTGACTGGTCGGGTAATGGCCCAAACTCAGAGCGCAATGCAGCAATCATCCAACCTGAAAGGTATAGGTATTTTCGGTCGGTATTATCAAAATGTTTTTTAATTGAAATCATCTTCTGCTGGCCGATAAAGCCGTGCCAGCAACCTAGAGACTGTGTGTACAGTTCGGGGTTAGCGTCGTAATTATCCATGTCACTGCGCATGATTTTAGCGGTGTATTTGGCGATGTCTAAGCCGGTTTTAAAACGGTTTTGGCTGCGCATGCGCGCTGCAGATTCAGGATTGATCGCCTGCCATTTAGTTCCGTTGCTAGCTTTAAGGCTGGTAACAGCATCGATGTTTTTCATGTAAGTAGACATATCTAAATCCTTCTGTTTATATTTTTTATATGAGTGCTGTGTGCCTAACTAGAGTCACCTTAATCAGTGGTGATCGACGTCAGCCCTTGTGGGTGAACAGATAATGCAGCTTATCAATAGCATGAGTCAATGGCGGGGCCCGTGGTGTCTGGGTTTGTGTAGTTTGACTACATAAATGCAGCAAGAGTTGGTTGTAAAAAAACTACAAGACAGTTCACACCGCAGCGGTGGTATTTCGAGGTGAAAAGCGAAAATTGGCGCTATGACGCGGTATTAGGAGGGCTAATAGCCAATAATTACATGAATTAAAGTAATTCTTGATTGAAATGTAGTGAATATATTTCACTTATGAATATTCACTACATTTTAATCCCCCTGGCAATTATGCCCCTTGGATGAATTGTTGAT
>JABSRQ010000437.1 GCA_013215055.1 Pseudomonadales bacterium
CAGCTGCTTATAATGCCGGTAAACGATAAAATTAAAGGTATCATTCGAGTCGGTCTGGCTAAAGCGATTTCAGGATCTCGTCCAATGATAATAGTATCGCTGTGGTGTCTGGCATGGCTCCACTTCCAGGGGGTGGACTCCCTGAACACCATAAATGAAGAGACTTCATACAAGGCTGTATTCATCCAATCCGATTTAAAGGCGGTTCCATGAGATGATTCATGCCAACGAGAATCCGAACTGGTGGCATAAATAACGCCATAAACCGCAAAAGGTAAAATCGCCCAAAGCGACCCCCACATGACGGCTCCTAACCACCCGGTCAGACCTAATAGGCCGAACCAAATTAATGTATCTCTAATAGCGGGCCCATTTTTTCGCTCCAGTAACTCAGCCATTGTCTCTTTTGAAATTGGTGTTGTGTACCATTTTGCCGATGCTAGGCCTTGGTCTATGGCTGCCTGTGCGTTTACTCCCGTAAGGCTGTAATCTCGTACAAGAGCTCCGTATTCCTGTTTCGCGTAAGCGTAAATAGTGTGCAGTGCAGGCATGATATTTTCTCAAGTAATATTTTTTAATATATATTACATTCGCTTAAATCGGATTAGAATGGCTTAAATCCCCAACTAAATACCTAATAATTCCATTATGATTATAAATAAAGTTTTTTGGATTGGACGCGCGCAGTATAAACCTGGCGCATCGCTTGGCCCGCGTGATACGGTTGGGTATGAATTTGTACGTATTTTGAAAGGACAAGTTTTATATACTTATCAGCATAAAAGGCATGCAGCGCCTCCGGGAACATGGATTCTTTCCCAGCCCGGGAAAAGCGAATTTTACCAGTGGGACAAGCAAGGCGAGACTCAACACGATCACATACATTTCACCCTGCATGCGTTGCCAAAAAGTTTCCCGGCTCTTGATGAATGGCCTCTTATTGCCACTTTAAGCACCACTAATGTGATGCAAGCGTTATTTCAACAGATTATCGATCTCCATCAAAACCCTCATCCACAGCGCAATGAACTCATCAAATTAACCGTTCAGCAAATGCTCTACTACTGGGTGCATAAGGTACATCAACATGAGGACAGCGCGTTTGGAGGCATCGACCCGAGGCTACAAAAAGTAATGGAAATGGTGTTGAAACGTTGGAGGTCTGGCGAAGTTAAACCTATTCCCTTTGCGGAAATGGTAGCACTTTCTAATCTTTCTCGGTCTAGTTTTATTCGTCATTTCGAGAGTGAATTCTCTACCAGCCCATCAAAATTCTTTGAGTATCAACGCCTTTATCTTGGAAGGCTGTACTTATTAGAGAGCAATTATTCAATCCAAGAGATCTCCTTCAGGCTGCAATACAATACCCCGTTTCACTTCTCAAAAAATTTTAAGCAATTGTTTCATTGCTCGCCTCGCGCTTTCAGAACATCCCCGTTGCCAGAGAGTGAAAAAACTCAAAATGCCTACTTTCAGAAAATTTTTAACGTACTCACTGCAACACAGTTTATGTGAACTAAGCGAAAGTAATCCTTTTTTGATCGTCAGTGTGAACTAGTTTATGGAGGCTGCCCGAGAATTGCGATCATAGCGAGAGCAAGATCCTTTAGTACTTTTGCCGAAACTGGCAGTCGCGGGATCTTAAGGGTAAAAGTGAGAACTCTCCTGTTCCTAGTGACGATCTGCTATGATGTGCGCTTTTTATCCTTAGAGCCGACTATTATGTTTTTCAAATCTCTGTGCCTGTCACTGTCGATGCTCTCTTTGCTGCTGGGTACTACTGTGCAAGGCGCTGTGGAGAGTACCAAAAAAGTGCTAACGTTTACCGCGATTCCCGATCAAGATCAGAGCCAGTTGCGGCTGCGCTTTCAAAAAGTAGCGGATTATTTAGCCAGTGAGTTAAATATTACTGTGAAGTATATTCCGGTGAAATCTTATGCGGCTGCGATCACTGCTTTTCGCAATAATCAAGTGCAGCTGGCCTGGTTCGGCGGCCTCTCTGGAGTACGTGCCAGACAGCTAGTTCCCGGATCACAGGCAATAGCACAAGGTGTTGAAGATCGGGAATTCAGTAGCTATTTTATCGCTCATCGCAGCGCTGGCCTAACCCCTA
>JABSRQ010000438.1 GCA_013215055.1 Pseudomonadales bacterium
CACCCATCCAGAAATAGCTGCCTACAGCGCAGCTCAGACCTCGCTGTGTGATGAAGACTTATTAGGACTCGATCTTGCAGTCTACCCGGGGTTTCGAGTAAAACCAAGCGCCCATAAAAAAGCCCAGCGAACTGGGCTTTTAAAATATATAATTACTTAAATTTAGCAATCATCGAGAGACTTAAGCGGATAATTAGCTGGCATTGGTAGACGAGCTACCCCAGAATCTATGGCTGCTTTAGCCACCGCATAAGAGAGGCGACCTAATAGACGCACATCCGTTGGTTTGGGAATAATGTATTGTGGACCAAAAGATAGTGAATCTAAGCCGTACGCCGCTAGTACATCGGCGGGAACATCCTCTTTCGCCAGAGACGCTAACGCCTTAACTGCTGCCGCTTTCATCTCTTCGTTTATCACCGTCGCACGTACATCGAGGGCACCGCGAAAGATAAAGGGAAAGCCCAATACATTATTGACCTGATTCGGATAATCAGAGCGCCCTGTGGCCATAATCACGTCATCACGAGTCGCATGGGCTAATTCAGGTTTAATTTCAGGGTCTGGATTGGCACAGGCAAAAATAATTGGATTAGCCGCCATTTTGGCCAGCTGATGCGCCGCAAACAAGTTAGGGCCAGACAGACCAACGAACACATCGGCGCCTTCAATGGCATCATCTAAGGTACGCTTATCAGTTTCAGTCGCAAAAATAGCTTTTTCTGTGGTTAAATCTTCACGCCCAGAGTGGATAACACCCTTGCGATCCAACATATAAATATTCTCAACCTTTGCACCCATGTTAATCAGCAGCTTCATACAGGCGACAGCAGCGGCGCCAGCACCTAGGGTGACAATAATCGCAGTCTCTAGCTTTTTACCGGCGATTTCCAGCGCGTTGATCATCCCTGCAGCAGTAACGATCGCCGTACCATGCTGATCATCGTGAAAAACGGGGATATTACAGCGTTCAATTAAAGCCCGCTCAATTTCAAAGCACTCAGGCGCTTTGATATCTTCCAAGTTTATGCCACCGAAAGTATCGGCGATGCGAGCGACGGTATCAATAAAGGCCTGTGGGCTTTCAGAGTCTACCTCTAAATCGATAGAATTAATGCCTGCAAAGCGTTTAAACAGTAACGATTTGCCTTCCATGACAGGTTTAGATGCTAATGGACCTATGTTACCCAACCCCAATACAGCAGAACCATCGGTAATCACCGCGACTAAATTTCCCTTACCTGTATAGCGGTAAGCATCTTCAGGGTTCTTTTCAATTTCGAGACAGGGCACAGCAACACCTGGACTGTATGCCAAGGATAGATCTCGCGCCGTCTCTGCGGGCGTTGTTAGCTCCATACTCACTTTACCTGGACGGGGAAATTCATGATAGTCGAGGGCTGCTTTATTTAGATCTTCAGACATAAGTGTTGTTCCATATTTAAATTAGCACGAGATAGCGATTCTATAGAAAAGCTATACAGCTCACAACCGTATAATCTATAAGTTTCCCAGTATATAAAATATATAAATAAGTAGTATTTTTACTACATAGCTCTTTTAAAACAAAACTTTCTACTGAGGAGTCGATATTTGCCGTTATTATTTTTTGAAATGTAACGCAGTTACCCAGCCTACGAAACACCCAGATACGACTCAACAGTCGCTACGACCCGCTCTGGATGTTTATAGATAAATGTGTCGCTGAGGAAAAATGATGACTCAACTGAAACGCTGCCAGCAAGACAGCTGAAATTGATATTTATGTGCGCATTCACGCCATATGAGATTATCTGTAAGAACACTGATGCTTGGTGGTCGTCAGGAATAAAAGATACCTTTTACACTGACTGTATATCTTGACCAGAGCCGCTCTTTGGCATTGCCTGCAGGGACGCAGCTACTTAGAATTTGTCGGGAACAAAATTCTGCCATGCCAGTTAGGTTATTACCGACAGGGATGTCGGGTACTTAGGCTTTGCATTAGCCCATGGATGGGCGTAAGTAGAACGATGCAGGAGCATATTGTCGAGGAGCAAAAAGCCTGACCGTTCATCCTGAACATACATCCTAAATATAGTCGCTCTTTGGTATTGCCTGCAG
>JABSRQ010000043.1 GCA_013215055.1 Pseudomonadales bacterium
AAATTGCCGAAGCCATTATTGCAGCGGTTTTCACTCGTTCTTTTAGCATGTTACGACTCTATCTATATCCCTAAAACTTAAGACCTGAAAAACAGGCCTAGCTCAAATTATTATTTTTTAATACCCTGTAAAAACACACGCTGCAAGCTATAAGGCTTTGTCGCCTTCAACATTTCTGCCTCCATAACGCCTGTCGCGCCCGGCAAACTCAATTAAAGCCTTATATAAACCGGCCTTATCAAAATCAGGCCACAACGTATCGGTGAAATAAAATTCTGCATAGGCTAATTGCCATAACAAAAAGTTACTGATGCGGTGCTCACCACTGGTGCGAATCATCAAATCGGGCGCAGGTAAATCCGCTAACGCAATAAAAGGCGACAGCGATTGCTCGTCAATATCATCCACCTTCATCCGCCCCTGCAAAACCTGCTGCGCTAGTTGCTGAGCAGCCTGAGAAATATCCCAAAGGCCGCCATAATCAACCGCCAGGGTTAAATGAAAACCCACATTATCCTGCGTTAACAACTCAGCCGCCTGAATTTTTTTCAGCAAACCTTTGGAGAACCTGTCCCGCCTGCCAATAAAACGAATCCGCACACCTTGCTCATGCAAGCTACGAACCTCACTATCAAGATAAGATGAAAACAAGGTCATCAATGCCCGCACTTCCAGCGCCGGACGTTGCCAATTTTCACTGCTGAATGCAAACAGGGTCAGATGTTTAACCCCAAACTCTCTACAGGCTTTTGAGATGCCACGCATAGCTTCTGCACCGGCTTTATGCCCGGCAGCTGTAGATACATTATTTTTTTTAGCCCAGCGCCCGTTACCATCCATTACAACAGCAATATGTTCAGGGATTTTCTGCGGCAATACAAACGTTGTTTCAACCGCTTTTTTAAAATTTTCAGACATCATAAATCAAATCTTTTAATTAGATTTCCATTAAATCCGCTTCTTTGATTTGCAACATCTTTTCAACATCGGCGATAAATGCATCGGTAATCTTCTGCACATCTTCCTGCCCCTTACGCTCTTCATCTTCAGAGATTTCTTTATCTTTAATCAAATCTTTAAAGGTGCTGTTGGCATCACGGCGCGCATTACGAATTGAAACACGGGCTTTTTCGGCTTCATCCTTGGCCTGTTTATAATACCCCTTACGCGTCTCTTCCGTTAGCATAGGCATGGGCACACGAATAACCCGGCCTGCAGAGGACGGATTAAGCCCCAGATCCGATTTCATGATGGCTTTTTCAACTTCAGGCACCATTTTATCTTCCCAAGGAGTAACCACCAAGGTACGCGCATCATCAGTACCAATATTGGCCAGCTGTGAAATAGGCGTCGCTGAACCGTAATAATCCACCATAATATTTTCTAAAAGGCTGGGATGGGCCCTACCGGTGCGGATTTTATTAAAAGCCGTTTGCAAGGCTTCCAGTGACTTTGTCATGCGTACTTTGGTATCGTCTTTAATTTCTTCAATCATGGTCTTATCTCAATATTCACTTATTCGTTCGATTTTATGCAGTTAGCAGACGCAATTATTTTTCGACAATCAACGTGCCTTCATCGCCACCCATCACGATATTTAGCAACGCACCTTTTTTATCCATTTTAAATACACGTACTGGCATTTTATGGTCACGACACAAACAAATAGCGGTTAAATCCATCACCTCCAGTTTCTTTTCTAGAACCAGATCGTAGCTCAGCTTATCGTACTTCTTCGCATCGGGATTTTTCACCGGATCCGAATCATAAACCCCATCCACTTTTGTCGCCTTAAGCACCAACTCGGCATCCACCTCTATCCCCCGCAAACACGCAGCCGAATCGGTTGTAAAAAAAGGATTACCGGTACCCGCCGCAAAAATAACAACCTCCCCGTCATTTAACGCACGAATCGCCTTTCTCCTATCATAATGATCCACCACACCCGACATAGGAATAGCCGACATAACCCGCGTATGAATATTGGCTCGCTCCAACGCATCCCGCATCGCCAGCGCATTCATCACGGTAGCCAGCATCCCCATATGATCGCCGGTTACGCGATCAAGCCCGGCCTCACTCAAGGCTGCGCCACGATAGATATTACCACCACCAATAACCAAACCTACTTGCACACCAATACCGCATAGCTGGCCAATTTCTAACGCCATCTGATCAAGCACTTTAGGGTCAATACCAAAACCCATATTACCCATTAAGGCTTCACCACTGAGCTTTAATAAAATACGCTTAAATTTATTCTCATTTTTATGTCCCATATCCAAGCACCACCCTTATTAAATTCCAATGCCACACCAACAATCTTAATGCAGACTTAACGACGGACGATTTTATAGTGATAAGCGCTTGATTAACAGAAAAAAACACGCCTAATCAACATCGCCGCACAGCGGCGTCGAAAAGCTTAAAAAAAAAGCCAAAAAAAAGGCCTATTCGAAAATAGACCCTTAACATCACACTAAAGAAGTGACATTATTTTTTCGCAGCTAACTGCTCCGCAACTTCTTCGGCAAAGTCTTTCTCAACTTTCTCAATACCCTCACCTACTTCAAAGCGTACAAACTCAATAATTTCTGCACCCGCCTCTTTAACCAGCTTACCTACGGTTAATTCAGGATTTTTAACAAAAGGCTGCTCGGTTAAAGAGATTTCTTTTAAGAATTTATTGATACGACCACCAATCATCTTCTCAACAATCTCTTCAGGCTTACCAGCCATATCAGGCTGCGCCTTGATAATAGCCGACTCGGCATCCTTCACTTCTTGAGATACCTGATCAGGAGATACAAATTGTGGACTAAGCGCAGCAATATGCATAGCGACATCACCAGCCAACTCAGAAGTACCGCCCTTAAGTGCAACCAATACTGCAATACGACTATTACTGTGTACATAAGAGCCAACAACACCAGCCTCAACCACACCAACACGACGCACGGAGATGTTTTCACCACACTTTTGCACCAACGATTCACGCGCTGATTCCAACTCACCCGCCATCAACGTAGCTACATCCGTATTTTTAGTCGCAAACGCAGCATCAGCCACTTTATCAACAAAAGCCAAGAAACCCGCATCTTTAGAGACATAATCAGTCTCAGAATTAATCTCTAAAATCTGCGCATAACCACCTTCAACACGTGCAGTCAAGAGACCTTCAGCAGCAACACGACCTGCTTTTTTAGCAGCCTTCATGCCCGATGACTTACGCAGCTCTTCAATAGCCACTTCAATATCACCACCTGAATCTTTCAGGGCTCTTTTACAATCCATCATACCCAAACCGGTACGCTGACGTAATTCTTTAACCATTGCAGCAGAAACAGCAGCCATAATCATATCCTCACTTATCGAATCTGCAGACAACTGCAAACCCTAATATTCAAAATGCAAAAAAGGGGCAAAGCCCCTTTCTTTAAAAAAGACGTTATTTATTTAGCGTCTTTTTCTTCTTTTGCCTCAACTGGCGCCTTATCTTTTTTCTCGGCAGCAGCAGCTTCTTTCTGTGCAGCCCTGCCTTCAATCGCGGCATCAGCAATAGCAGCTACAAACAATTTGATAGAGCGAATAGCATCATCATTACCCGGAATAACATAATCAATGCCATCAGGATTACTGTTAGAATCGACGATACCGATAACCGGGATACCCAATTTATTAGCTTCAGTTACAGCGATACGCTCATGATCAACATCAACAACGAACAATGCATCAGGCAAGCCACCCATATCCTTGATACCACCGATAGAACGATTCAATTTTTCCATCGAACGGGTACGAGTCAAGGCTTCTTTCTTGGTTAAAGACTCAAAAGTACCGTCTAAAGACTGCGCTTCTAACTCACGGAACTTACGAATAGACTGACGAATGGTCTTGTAGTTAGTCAACATACCACCTAACCAACGGTGAGATACAAACGGCTGACCTGCACGAGTTGCCTCTTCTTCAATGATCTTGCTTGCAGCACGCTTTGTACCCACAAACAAAATCTTATTACTGCCACCTGAAGTGCTTTTAACGAATTCTAAAGCTTCGTTAAAAGTAGGTACAGTGTGCTCAAGATTGATGATATGAATTTTATTACGTGAACCAAAAAGATATTTCTTCATCTTTGGATTCCAGTAACGGGTTTGGTGCCCAAAATGCACGCCCGCCTGAAGCATTTCACGCATAGATACGTTTGCCATAATATTTTTTCCTGTAAAGGGTTAAGCCTCCATACACCCCATGATTTAACCGATTCAAAACTACAACCCCAAAGAGCTTGCACTTTAAAAAGGCACCCTAAACCACGTGACGGTATATGTGCGAATTTATGTTAAGTTTCCAACAACACAGTAATACTGCTTGTTGGCGCGCTTTATACCACAAAACCCACCCTAAAGAAAAGCACTTTCACCATTAAAACATCATTAACGGGTTATAAAGCAGGCAAAAACCTGGGAGAATTCAAGCCAGTTTTCAGTTATAATACAGCGCAAAATCTGACTAGCTTATTGATCGCCTTATGAATGTCACAATAAAGACTCCTGATGAAATCGCCAAAATGCGCATTGCCGGCCGTTTGGCCGCCAACATTTTGCTTATGATAGAAGAGCATATCAAACCCGGTATCAGCACCAACCAACTGAATGACATATGCCATCAATATACCCTTGACCACGACGCCAAATCTGCGCCTTTATTTTACCCCAGCTACGATCCCACAGATACAACGGCATTCCCCAAATCCATCTGCACCTCGGTGAATAAAGTGGTTTGCCACGGCATCCCTAACGACAAGCCTTTAAAAGAAGGGGATACTGTTAATATTGATATTACCGTGATCAAAGATGGCTATCATGGCGACACCTCGGCCATGTTTCATGTCGGTGAAATCACGCCAGCAAACAAAAAACTGACAGAAGTCACGCAGCAATGCCTTTATGCGGCCATTGATATTGTAAAACCCGGCATGCAATTAGGCGAAATAGGTGCCTGCATCCAAAAAATCGCCGATAAAAACCACTATTCCATCGTGCAAGAATATTGTGGCCACGGCATAGGTGCTGTTTTTCATGAAGAGCCTCAGGTTTTGCATTACGATGAAGCAAAAACCAAATTAGGCAAAAAATCCAAAAACTACTCACTGATATTAAAAGAAGGCATGACCTTCACCATAGAGCCCATGTTAAATCTGGGTAAACGGGACACCAAACTCAATAAAAAAGATCATTGGACGGTGACCACCAAAGACGGGCGTAACTCTGCACAATGGGAACACACCCTTGCGGTTACCGAAACCGGCGTAGAAGTGCTCACCGCCAGAGCTGGCGAACCTTATTTTAACGGCTGATATTACCTATGCATGCTGTACTTTTTGACACCGCCATTTGGCCCGATCAAATCCATGAAGATGCCGAGTTGCTGACCGCCGTAAAAAGCCAGCAAGCGCAAGCCTATCAGCAACTGGAAACCTTATTTGAACAAGGACAACTGGTAGAATCGCTGATCCATGCACGCTCAGACTTCATAGATACACTGCTAACACATTGCTGGGACTTCTTCTTCCCCAGCAAAGCTGGCGATTTATCCCTTATCGCAGTTGGCGGTTATGGCCGCCAGGAATTGCTTCCACATTCAGATATAGATCTACTGGTATTAGGTTCAGATGATGATTTAACGACGCAGCAGGAACAGCTAACCAGCTTTATCACGTTTCTGTGGGACTGTAAATTAGATATAGGTCACAGCGTACGCACCATAGATGAATGCACCACACTAGCTAGCAGTGACATCACCATCGCCACCAATCTTATGGAATCTCGAACCATCTGTGGCAATACCGAATTACTGCCCACATTGATGACGCTGGTGACGCCTGAAAAAATCTGGCCCAGTGCCGAGTTCTTTAAAGCCAAATGGGAAGAACAAATAGCCCGACACAAAAAATTTAATAATACCGAATACAATCTAGAACCCAATGTTAAAAGCAGCCCCGGCGGTTTACGCGACATTCAGATGATAGGCTGGATAGCCAAACGTCACTTTAATGCCGCCAACATGGATGAACTGGTGACGCAGGGCTTCTTGAGCCATGAAGAATACGACATCATGGTGCATGGCCATTCTTTTCTGCTGAAAGTGCGCTTCTGTCTGCATTTAATCACCAATCGAGAAGAAGACCGCCTGTTGTTTGAATACCAACGCACCGTGGCCAAAAAACTGGGTTATAAAGACGATAATAGCAACCGCTGCATCGAAGAGATGATGAAACAATATTATCGCTGGGCTTTGGCGTTAACCGAACTCAACGATATGATTATGCAGCTGTTTGATGAAAGCATATTGAAGGCCTGTGTCGCCGAAGAGATTCGTGAGATTAACCCGCGCTTTCGCATACGCAATCAATATATTGAAGTGACCAATGATCGCGTATTTGAACAATCACCTTCGGCGTTATTAGAGATTTTTGTCATCATGGCCCAGACCGATGGCATCGAAGGTGTGCGAGCAACCACCATTCGCTTAATTCGTGAAAACCGCCATCAGATCAATGACGATTTCCGCAACGATGCACGCAATATACAATTATTCAACGAATTATTACGCTCCCCCCGGCGTATCGCCTCGCAATTTAAATTAATGAAGCGCTACGGTATTTTAGGTAAATACATCCCGGCATTTGGCCAAATTATTGGCCAAACCCAGTTAGATTTATTCCATATTTACACCGTTGATGCACACACCATTATGGTGTTAAAAAATATGCGCAGGTTCACTTATGAAGATATGCGCGAAAAATTCCCTATCGCCACCCAAGTTGTACGCCGCATAGAGCAAAAAGAATTATTATACCTCGCCTGTTTATTTCACGACATAGGCAAAGGCCGAGGCGGCGACCATTCAGTTTTAGGTGCACAAGATGCCTATCAGTTCTGCCGTAAACACGGTTATAACTACCGCGATTCCAACTTGGTTTCCTGGTTAGTCAAATACCATCTGTATATGTCACACACCTCGCAGAAAAAAGATTTATCCGACCCCGATGTGATTCGAAAGTTTGCATTAAAAATGGGTGATCAACGCCATCTGGATTTTTTATTCGCATTAACGGTGGCCGACATCAACGGCACCAACCCCGCGCTTTGGACCTCCTGGCGCGCTTCATTAATGCGTCAACTCTATTCCGAAACCAAACGTGCACTACGCCGTGGTTTAGAAAATATCACCGACAAACAGGAGCTGATTGAAGAAAAACAAGCGGCCGCCCTGCAACGCCTAAATGAAATGAACGCCAATATCCCATTGATAGAACTACTATGGTCGAATGCCGGTGATGATTATTTCCTGCGTGAATCCATCAACGATATCGTCTGGCAAACCGACGCCATCTCTAAAAACATGAGTAGCACCACGCCACTGGTATTGGTTAGAGAATCCAATGACGTTATCTTCAACGATGCTACACAGATTTTCCTGCATACCCGCAATAATATTCACACCTTTGCCGTGGTTGCTGCGGTGATGGAACAACTGCACCTGAGCATTGTTGATGCCCGCATCTACTCCTCCAATTCAGGTTATACGCTGGATACCTTCCTGGTTCAGGATGCCGATGGAGGTCCGGTTGACTTAAGCGGTGGATTTAAAGAAAAAATTCAAAGCAGCCTGATTGAATACCTGACCTGTGATGATGATTTCAAGACGGTTATCAAGAAAAGAACACCACGCCAATTGAAGTTCTTCTCCATCCCCACCTATACCAGTATGACCCACAATACCGGAAAAAATTATTCGGCCCTGGAAGTCATCGCTGCAGACAGGCCCGGTCTTTTAGCCTGCATAGGAGATATTTTTGTTGAATTTGATATCGAACTGATCAATGCCAAAATCGCCACAATGGGTGAACGTGTAGAAGATATCTTTTTTATCACCAATAAAGACGGACAAGCCATAGATGATGAACAGGTTTGCCTAGACATTCAACAAGCTATCCGTGAACGTTTGGATGCACAAGTCGCCCAGAGCAGCTAAGCACGCCATTTAAGAGAAACTATGAATCCAAACCTAGCCTTATTAAAACCCTACCCCTTTGAGCGTTTAAATCGCTTAAAGAGCGGTATTCAAGTGCCTGCCGATTTAAACCACATTGCCCTGTCTATTGGCGAACCCAAACACGCACCTCCGGCTTTTGTTTTAGATACCCTATCTCAATCGCTAGCACAGATCAGCGCCTACCCCAAAACCAAGGGCATGCTGAGTTTACGCCAAAGTATCGCCTCATGGCTGGAACAGCGCTTTAATCTTGCCAGCCAGTATATTAATGCCGAGACTCAGGTTTTGCCATTAAATGGTACCCGGGAAGGTTTGTTTTCATTTATTCAAACCTGTGTTGATAGCTCCGCTGCCAATGCCAAGGTGTTAATGCCCAACCCGTTTTATCAAATTTACGAAGGTGCCACACTCATCGCAGGTGCCGAACCCTACTTTTTAAATTGTACCGCTGAAAATGGCTATTTACCGGATTTTGATGCCATTGATATACAAACTTGGAAAGACTGCCAATTACTGATCTTATGCAGCCCAGGCAACCCCACTGGCACGGTATTACCCCAGTCTGAATTAGTGAAATTAATTCATCTGGCTGACCAATACGATTTCCTGATTTGTTCCGATGAGTGTTATAGCGAAATCTATTTTGATGAAAACACAGCTCCTGTAGGCTTGCTAGAAGCCTGCCACAGCATAGGGCGCGATGATTTCAGCCGCTGCCTGGTCATGCATAGCCTATCCAAACGTTCCAATTTACCCGGATTACGTTCAGGTTTTATTGCCGGTGATGCAGATGTTATTCAAGGCTTTTTACAATACCGCACCTACCATGGCAGTGCGATGTCAGAACCCACGCAGCTGGCCAGTATCACCGCCTGGAATGACGAACAGCATGTGATAGAAAACCGTGCACTGTATCGCCGTAAATTCCAACAGGTATTGGAAACCTTGGATGGCTGCCTGGATGTCTCCATGCCCGATGCCGCTTTTTATCTTTGGGCAAGACTACCTGAAGACGATGAGCTCTTTTGCCAGAAACTCTTTGCCCAGCAACACATCACCGCATTACCCGGTCAATACCTATCCAGAGAACATGCAGGCATCAACCCCGGCTTTAAACATGCTCGCCTGGCACTGGTTGCCACCGAAGTCGAATGCCTGGATGCTGCGCGTCGCATCAAAACTTTTATGCAACAAAACTATAATTGAGTAAGCCCCATGACCACGATTTATGGCATTAAAAATTGCGACACGGTAAAAAAAGCCCGTAAGTGGCTGGATGCACACGACATCAACTACAGCTTCCATGATTTTCGGGTTGAAGGCATCAACGAAGACATGATCAAGCTATGGTTAGAGACTCAACCTCTGGAAAAACTTGTGAATAAACGCAGCACCAGCTGGAAGGCGCTATCGGATGAAGAAAAAAATGCACTTAGTGTAGATACCGCCCCCGCCCTTTGCGTACAATATGAAACTCTGATCAAGCGACCACTGTTAGCCGTCGATGACGACATTCATCTTGGTTTCAACGATAAGAGCTATACAGCGATTTTTGCTTAATCAATCAGACATTAAAAAACAGATATATACCCATTAAGATAAAGGAGACAGCAATGACTGCAGTTTATAGTTTCGCCCTAGGTACAGGCACACAAAACAGCAAAGGCGAGTGGTTAGAGGTTTTTTACCCTTCCCCACAATTAGGTGCGTCACAAAAAGTGATTGATATCCTGAAATCTGTCTTATGGTATGCTGGCGGTAACGAAGTATTAGCCGCGACACAAGAGCAAATGCGTGTTTTAGCCGAGCAATTTTCGGTTGCCGGTGAAGGCGATTTAGCCAAAACAGCGATGAAGCTGTCAGCTTCTAGACAACCGTTAGTTGCCACGGTACTGATCAACGATGAGAAACCGACCACCGCACCTGAAGTTTATTTAAAACTGCACCTGCTTTCTCACCGCCTGGTTAAACCACACACCACCACGTTAGACGGCATGTTTGGCCTATTATTAAACGTTGCCTGGACTAACGAAGGTGCCATCGATATCAATGAATTAGCCGAGCGTCAATTGCAGGCACGTGTTGAAGGGCGCTTATTGGAAGTCATGTCGGTAGACAAATTCCCTAAAATGGCTAACTACGTCGTGCCTAAAGGCGTACGTATTGCGCATACGGCCCGTGTACGTTTAGGCGCTTATTTAGGTGAAGGCACCACCATTATGCACGAAGGCTTTGTTAACTTTAATGCCGGCACCGAAGGCACAGCCATGATCGAAGGCCGCATATCTGCGGGTGTCTTTGTCGGTGAAAGCTCAGATTTAGGCGGCGGCTGCTCTACCATGGGCACACTGTCTGGTGGTAACGCGGTAGTTATCTCGGTAGGCAAGGAATGTTTAATCGGTGCCAATGCAGGTATTGGTATACCGCTAGGTGATCGCTGCACCGTTGAAGCCGGCTTATATATCACTGCAGGTTCGATTGTGCAATTAATCGATGCCGACGGCAAACTTGCCGATAAAGTCAAAGCCCGTGATTTAGCCGGAAAATCAGATTTATTATTCCGTCGTAACTCTATTAACGGTGCGATTGAAGTATTAACCAATAAATCTGCGATTGAGTTAAACCACGAGCTGCATGCACATAATTAATTTATTCGCATAACAGCCAAGCCATGGTTCTGCCATGGCTTTTTTATTTCCCCCTTGTAATCACGAGCCACCACCATGACCACATTAGCACTGACCCAAAGCCTGATTGAAAAAGCCTCTGTCACACCCGAAGATGAAGGTTGTCAGCCTCTGATGATGGAGCGTCTAACGGCTGCAGGCTTCGACTGCACGCCATTACGTTTTGGCGATGTGGATAATTTTTGGGCGGTTTATGCAGGTGCTGATACAAATTATGCGGCCAATAATAAAGGCCCCATAATGTGTTTTGCAGGCCACACCGATGTTGTGCCTACAGGCCCGGTAGAAAACTGGCAAAGCCACCCATTTAAACCTGAAATTCGAGACGGGATTTTGTATGGCCGTGGTGCCGCCGACATGAAGGCCTCATTAGCCGCGATGATTGTCGCCGCAGAAAACTTTGCCAAGGCCAACCCTACACCTAAAGGACGAGTCGCTTTTTTAATCACCAGTGATGAAGAAGGCCCGGCCATCAACGGCACGGTAAAAGTATTAGCATGGTTAGCCGATGAAAAAATAAAAATGGATTATTGCCTAGTGGGTGAACCTTCATCTACTAACACCTTAGGTGATGTGATCAAGAACGGCCGCCGGGGCAGCCTGGGCTGCAAATTAACAGTAAAAGGCATTCAAGGCCATATTGCCTACCCACATTTAGCCAAAAACCCCATTCACCTGGCCACACCGGCACTCACAGAATTAGCAGCAGAAGTATGGGATCAGGGTAATGATTCATTCCCTGCCACCACCTTTCAAATATCCAATATCAATGGCGGCACCGGTGTCACCAATGTGATCCCAGGTACAGTAGAAATCATCTTCAATTTTCGCTTCTCTACCGAGCTTACATCGACGCTATTAAAAGAACGCAGCGAAGCCATCTTAGACAAACACGGTTTTGACTATGATATTGAATGGAATTTATCAGGAGAGCCCTTCTTAACCGCAGAAGGTTCGTTAGTCGAAGCGACCGTAAAAGCGATCAAAATCCACACTGGCCTAAATACGGAATTATCTACCGCCGGAGGTACTTCAGATGGGCGCTTTATTGCACCTTATGGCGTGCAAGTGGTAGAGCTAGGCCCTATCAATGCCACCATCCATAAGATTGATGAATGTGTCGCCGTTGATGCGTTAGAGCCATTAACCGCGATCTATCAGGAAATTCTTGTTGAGCTTTGCAGCTAAGCATTGACAAAACATCAGCCCCCGTTGAGATTAATGGAAACGCTACCCGTACTGCGCGACCGTTAATTTCAAGCAGGCTGTAAACACGGCCACACCAGAACGTCATGATCACGCCCCCTGCAGTAAAAGAAAAAAAGCGGTTGAAAAACACGCTCTGTTAATGCAGCTTTATCGGTATTTCTTGCTCTTCAGCCACCACTTCCAACGCACTTTGATAGCTTGAAATCGCCGCTTCAACCATCGCCCTGGCTACATGCATTTTTAAACCTTGCATTGTATTTTTAGATTTTTCGGAAAAACTGATAGAGACAATTGGCTCATCCGTGCTGCTGGCCTTACGCAAGGCAACATCACCATTGGCTAATTCTATCAGTTCTAATAATGCAGGTTCGTCCACGCTAATTCTCTCAATTTATATTTATTACGGCCAATACAAAGCAGCAAGCATTAACCTGCCAGCTGCATCATATCCAGTCTATCGGCATCAAACATATCGACATCTGGCGCTAATACTCGAATATAACGATCAAAATACAAAAACTGTTTGATCAATAACGTAAACTCTCTGGGGAAACGTATGCCATGACGTGCCGATATGGTTGAAAACGTTACCATCATCGCCCGCCAAATAGAATCCGGATCCTCAGACGTTGAAGTATTATCATTCGACACCTGCGACCAAAACGCTTCCAAATCATTGGCAAACACTTTCAAATCCACCTCATCCTTGGTCGCGCCGATTTTAGTTAAAGCCAAGGCAAGCCCATCAAAATCTTCATTAGGCACGCACACTGCTAAGGACGTAATACCCTCCCAAGTTGAAGTTGATAAACGCCCCACAATGCCAAAATCAATAAAACCAATACGCCCATCATTCAACATCATGACATTACCGGCATGTAAATCGGCATGATAATGCTGACATTGACGTAAACTCATAAACCATGCGTCTAATGCTTGAAGTAAGGCAAATTCAGGATCACCACAGATATCTCTGACGCCATCCAGATCCGCCAGAGGCACACCATAGAAACGCTCCATCACCAGCACTTTTTTGGTAGAGAGTTTTCTATACACTTCAGGCACAACTACATGATCAATATTAGCCTGGCTCAGGAAGTCTCTAAACTCCTCGATATTATCGGCCTCTTGGAGAAAGTCACATTCCTCCAACATACCGTTGCGGATCTCCTCCACAATATCGATGATGGAAGATTTCCAGGCCTTGGGATTGATTAAATCAATCAGCTGCGTAGCGACTTGTAAAAAATGAAAATCCGTTTCTAACAGTTCTTTCACACCGGGTTTCTGTACTTTTAATACCACATGCTCACCGGTTATTAATTGCGCGGCATGCACCTGCGCAATAGAGGCTGACGCCAGTGGTTTTTCATCAATAAATTTAAATTGAGTTTTAAGCTTTGCCCCCAACTGTTCTTCCAAGATGGGTTGAATCGTACTAAAAGGTAAAGGTGTGGTTTGATCTAAACAGGATTGAAAAGCATCCACATATTCTTGCGGAAATAAGGTTGGAGAACTGGCCACCAACTGCCCCAGTTTTATATAGGTCGCACCCAAGTCCTGCATCGTATCACGCAATAAAATCGGTAACTGATCCTCACCTGATTTACGATTAATCAGCCAGCGTAGCACCAATTTATTAGCCGCTAAACTTGTCTGTCCGATACGTTTAGCTGAACGAATGGATAACAGCATTTCCTTTAACATAATTAAATCCTTGTGATTTTTATTTTTGTTCTGGTGTTAATAAAAGATGCGACGAAATACACTGTAAAAGCGCAGGTACATCAATAGGCTTGGAAAAATAATCACAGGCCCCTGCGGATATACAACGTGCTTTATCGTCCGGCATGGCTTTGGCAGTCAGTGCAATCACCGGCAAATCCGATACGTCGGGGCTTGCCTTTAATTTGTCCAACACCTGATAACCATCCATATCCGGCATCATAATATCCAACAATAATAACTTAATATCATCATGCTGAGCTAGATAATCCAATGCCTGTGCGCCAGAACTGACCGCCCTAACAACAAGCCCCTCAGACTCCAATGCATGGCTAATAGAGTAAAGGTTACGTGCGTCATCATCAACCAATAACACTTTTACCCCCTCTAAATCTCCGGTTTGATAAACCGATTCAGAAACACATGTCCCACCCTCGAATAAACGCTCAGCAACACCTTGCTGCAATAAGGTTTTTTTCGCTTGTAAACAAATCTCAGAAATGGCCTTAGGGCTTTTTAAAACTAACTGATTAGCATAATTATGAATTTTCTCTAAGCGATTCTCATCCACATCCTCAGCGGTAAATATCGTAATTGGCGTCAGGCGATAATGAGGAATAGTACGTATACGCTGCAATAAAGTCAGATCCGAATAATCGGGTAAATTTAAATCCACAATCAATGATGAAAAGACCGGGCTCACTAACAAGTTCAGCGCCTGGGCACCATTTTTAGCCATCGATAAAGGCACCGCATTTTTATTAAAGACCACGCGGATCACTTCATTAAAAACCGGGTTATCCTCAACAACCAGCACACGTCTTATGGTTTCATTACTTAACTCATATAACGATTTAAACACCTCACGGCTTTGTTCACCGCAGCCTAAGAATACGTCGCGTTCTATAAACAGTGCGCCTAACGTCTCAACGCGATGCTGTTCACGGCTATCGGCAATCATCAACAAAACCCCAAACCTGGCTTGGGGCTGTTGCAGATAACGTTGTAAATACAGCCAGTCATCATTGTCCAACTCGGCCGCATCCACTATAAAAAGTTTGCTATCTAGCGCTTCAGATTCAAGAGCCTGTAAATGTTGATACCGCTGCATTTTATTACTGCTTGATGCCTGAGTCTCAATCATTTGTACCAGAGGCTCTGATGCACTGATCAATAAAACATCATTTAATTCACCATCAACAGGCTTGGCATAAAGTTCACTGCTTAAAAGCGGAATGCCATCTAAAGCCAAAGCCTTATTCTGGGTAGAGCTTTGAGATTCCAATAAACGGTTGCTCTTCACCTGCTCTTTACTGCCCAGCGGTATGATTAAAGCAAACTCTGCGCCTTTGCCTTCTTCACTGCGTAGAATAATTTCGCCACCCAACAACTTAGCCAGCTCCATTGAAATCGTTAATCCTAATCCCGTGCCTCCATATTTACGGCTAGTAGTACCATCGGCCTGTTTAAAAGCCTCAAAAACTAATCCCTGCTTCTCTTTGGCAATGCCTATGCCCGTATCTCTGACCTTTATTAACAGCGCATTATCAGGTCTTAAGCCTTTACGTGTAGGTAAAAATCCTGCGCAAGGTTTAGTTATAGAAAGATAGATCCCACCACGGTGGGTAAATTTTAATGCGTTGGAAACGAAATTCTTAACGATTTGGGTTAGGCGCTGTTTATCCGTATAAAAATATTCAGCCAACTGCGCATCCACATCCACCTGAAACTGCAAGCCCTTATCCTTGGCGATATAATCAAATAACTGGGAAATATAACTGCCAAATTCCTGGGGCTTAAGTGCTTCAACAATAAGCTCCATCTTGCCTTCTTCTACCTTAGACAAATCAAGAATGTCATTAATCAGAGATAACAGATCTTCTCCTGCGGTATTAATCACTTGCGCATGTTGTACTTCTTTTTCTGACAAGTGCTGATGACGGTTATCCTGCAGCGCCTCAGAAAGAATCAGGATACTGTTTAACGGTGTCCGTAACTCGTGCGACATGGTGGATAAAAACTGAGACTTATAACGTCCACTGGCCTCCAGAGCCCTGGACTTATCTAACAATGCAACTCTGGATTTTTCTAATTGCGTATTTTGCTTATCCAACTCCGTTGAACGTTCGGCCAAGGCGGTATTGGACGTCGCCAAGGCTTGACGCTGACTCTTTAACTCGGCCGCCTGCATCTGTTCCAGCTCTAATATTTCCGCCATCTGCACACGCGATTGAGCCGACGCTATCGCCGTTGCAATCGCATTATTGCAGCGATCAAACAAATCCAAATCCGCAGGCGTAAACACCGAGAAAGAAGCCAGTTCAATTAATCCCTGTAAACGATTTTCAAACATCACCGGAATTAACATGATTGATTTAGGCGGTGCATGGCCAATACCGGTACAGACCTGCACAAAGTCCTCTGGTACCGCAGTTAATATTTTGGCACGTTTTTCCAACGCAACCTGGCCAATCATCGTCTCACCCAACCTAAAGGTTTTACGAGAAAAAGCATCGCTGGGATAAGCATAAGCTGCCACTCGGCAGAGTTCATTGTGTGAGGACAAGAGAAAAATAGCCCCTAACTGCGCCTGAAAATGCTGCGCCAGATAGGCCAAGATAGCCGCAGTGAGTTTTTCCGGGCTCTGATCACCACGCATGGTTTCATTTAAACCTGCCAGAAAAACCTGGATAACTTCACGTTGCTGATTATCTTGCGCCTGCGCCTTCAACACATCTCGCATAGCCTGCAAAGACTGCATTAACTGCCCTGTTTCATCCTGAGCCAGGGTATCGATTTTCTGGTTTAAATTACCATTGGCGATTTGTTCGGCCACGGTAACTGCATTATTTAATGCACTGATCAGGTGACGAATGATAATAAAAGAGACTAATAATAAAATGGAGGTAAAAACAAGCCCTAAGATAAGGCCAAAGGCCACCAAAAAGGCCTCTTCTTCTTCGATAACGATCAGCTGTTTTTCAAAAGACAGGTAACGTTCTTCCAGTAACTGAGCCTGCAGTTTTTCATAACGCTGACGCAATAAACCAATCTCGGTATAACCTTCCAGCGTGCGCTCATAATCCAGATTATTGCCTAATACGGCAGCGGTATGCGCAGACGTTCTAAGCACATATTCAGAAAAAACCGACTGCAACTCATTAAACAACGGGTCACTATGGCTAAAGCTGTCTTTCATGCTCTCAAACTGCAGTTTCATCTGCGTCGCGTTGCCATCCGCCTCCATCAATGTGTCAATATCGGCTTCTGCCAAAGACGCCTGATAGAGCTTATCTAAATTAGAAAAACTCACCTGAATGTCATTGGAAAATTTTAATAACACAAAGTCTTCCGCTTGGATGCTCTGCAGTTGATCACGAATATTGATAGAGAGCCGGTAACTGGCGGCTTGAAAGATCACAAGCCCAACAAAACCAATCAGGGCGATAAAACCGATTTTATAGCGAATGGATAATCTTTGTAGCATCCTGTTAACCCTGATTTTCCGCTGAAGAGACGGCTTGTTATCAATGCTTTAACAAAGCCCATTACAGATGCGCAACCATAGAACAAAAATAGCGCTAAAGTCACGAATTACATGTGTCTTTTTGTAAATTAAAGCCGCTATTTTCTTCTTTAACGCCCTCCTACACTGCCCGCATTACGGCAAAACCACAGTTTCAGTTTGATGAGCTCTGTTGCCGATCCAGTTGTTTGCCTAATCTAAAACCATCTACCGCAGTAAACACCCAGATACAGGCGATTAACCACGCTGAAAAGGTAAAACTGCGGTTATTGCTCTGCGCCAGCTGTTGCTCAATCTTGGCACGAATCAACACAGGATCGGCGGCCAGAGTACCAGCCACCACCTGATCAGTGATGGGACCGGCAAGCTGCATAATAAAGTTAATAATCACCCAAAAAGCCGCAAAAACCAGAGCTATTGCAATCGCCGCCCTAACCGGGCGTTTAACACAGAAATACCCGCTGCCTGGAAATATAAACGCCGAAAATATAAACGCCTTGATTGATTTTTTCATCTTACAAAAACCCTTATTGCCTGAATCTAATCACTTAGCTTTGCGGTTTCACCTGTTTGTGGATGTTTACCACATACTCTTTTTCTTCATCCCAGCTTGTGGGCACATCGGCCACATCCACATAAAACTGCTGATGCCATTTACGTAAAATATGAATAGGCCCATCACCATCACATAATATCGGATGATCGATACGAATCTTATTATGCCAAATATGTACATCATCCATAAAACCCTGAGTGGTTGATTTGGCGTGTTTCATCATAATGTAATCGGTTAAATCACGTGATACCCCATCAAGGCGCTTAAAAAGAAGGCCAAAACGCAGGTCAAAACAGTTTTCCGATACAGGCACATGCGATACCAATAAACGCGATTCTAATAAAAACCCACCCGTTAACTGAATCTGCATTTCGGTAGTCATCACCGCGGGGCCAAAATAGGTCGCACGACTGAGCATAGAATCGGCATTCTCCATAATTTCCGGGTCACCTTCCATCACTTGCGTAAAGGTGTGTTTATGCACGATATTTTTAAATGTTAAAGCCTGCGCATCATGCACCGGGCCAAAGTGACCTACATCGGCCATATTATCAATCAGTTCACGATTATTATTATGAATACGAATTTTTTCCATATACCAATCGGACCATTCATCATCATAATACTCTGCCTGCTCGGGAATTTCTTGTTCCGCAATCGGCTGATTTCCTTCAGGATCATGCCATATATATAGCAGGCCATTTTTCTCTAAGGTCGGCCAGGATTTAATTTCGGCCTTAGCCGGAATATTCTTGGCATAAGGAATATGTGAACATTTTCCGTCTGTGCCCCACTCCCAATGATGAAAGGGACAAACCAGCTGCCCTTCTACAACTTCGCCTTCCGATAAGTCTGCGCCCATATGGGGACAATAAGCATCCAGGATATGCACCTGCCAATCCGCACCGCGATAGGCCACCAGTTTGCTACCGAAATAATCCAGTGAAACTGGCTCTTCACCATAGTCACGAGAAAGGCCTAAACAATGCCAACCTCTGGCAAAACGCGCTTGGCACTTGTTATCACCTTTATCGTCAGGCAGGTTTTTAACCGGAATATTCATAATCACACTCTTTCGCTTTGCTCTAGAATACAGCTTAATCGAGGTTTTACATTATATAAGCAAAAAGGCCTTGTTTTATAAATAATTAACATTCGGTAATATTAATCTTTTATACGCCCTACATTGGAAATGCTTAATGCAAAGAACCACCATCACCTTTCGCAGCAGTTACCTGCCCCCATTGATGGTTTATATGGCTGCAGGCATCTCTGGCCTCACAGCCATAGTGAGTACTTTTTTTGTTAAGGAATCACTGGGCTTAAGCGCCGAATTTCTTGCAGCCATCGCCTTCTGGAGCAGCTTAATTTGGGCCGCCAAAATGCCCATCGGCCATTTGGTGGATTTATTATGGCGCTATAAAGCGGTGATTGTTTTTGTCGGTGCCGGACTTATCGCCTGCAGTTTAGGGATTATGTTAGGTTTAATCAGCCAAAATAAGGTTTTACTGCAGTTACTTGCGCCCGAACACTGGTTTATTATTGCGACATTAGTTGCCCCCTTAGGTTACGCCTTGCAAGATGTTGTGGCCGATGCGATGACGGTAGAAGCCGTGCCCACTCAAGATCCGCAGGGTAAGCCCTATAACGAAAAAGAACTTAAAGCCATGCATACCACCATGCAAGCACTCGGGCGTTTTGCCATCATCGGTGGCAGCGTATTGGTGGCTGGGTTAAATATCTGGCAGTTTAACGGCATAGAAACCATGGGCGCTGAAGATAAAAACCAGGCCTATATCAATATTTACCTCTGCGCTTTGATGATTCCGCTTATATCCGTAGCCGGCGTTATTTTACATACACTGATCAAACCCGAACCATGCACAACCAACACCGACAGCCATGCAACCCAGATCAATTACTGGATTTTAATCGGCAGCATCATCTTTGTTTTATTCTCCCTGTTTATGGGCTTAAGTGATTTTGCACTGGCGCAAGAATCGGTATTTATAGGTTCGTTCTGCATCATCAGTTTTTTATTATTTAAACTCAGCCAGAACCTGGATCAAAAAACACGCACCCTATTATTTAGCACTGCCATCGTGATATTTGCCTTTAGAGCCGTACCAGGCCCTGGAGCCGGTGCATCCTGGTTTCAAATCGACCAATTAGGTTTTGATCAGCAATTTTTTTCAATATTGTCTTTTATCGCCTCACTGCTTACATTATTGGGCATCGCCGTTTACCGCCGCTATTTTTCAGAACTCTCTATCGCCTATGTCATTGTTGCACTCAGTATTATGCAGACGGTGATGACCCTACCCAACCTCGCCCTATATTATGGTATTCAGGAATGGACTGCCGCTATAACGGGCGGCGTGGTAGATGCGCGTTTTATCGCCATTATGGATACCGCACTGGAATCGCCTTTAGGCCAGATCGCCATGATTCCGATGTTAGCGTGGATAGCACAATCTGCCCCAGCCCATTTAAAAGCCACCTTCTTTGCCGTGATGGCCTCATTTATGAACCTGGCACTCTCTGCTTCTCAACTATTAACCCAGTATCTCAACAAGGTATTTATCATCACACGTGAAGTCGTAGATCCCGCAACATCGCAGCTTGTCACTACGGCTAACTATGAAAACTTAGGTTTTCTGTTAATTACTATAATGACCATAGGCTTGCTATTACCGCTAACAACGGTATGGCTACTACATAAACGTATGTAAATTGATGCACACAGAGCAGCAGGTTGACGCTTTTATCCGCCTCTTTGCAACAAAAATTAGGAGTCGGCTCCTGCCCTTGTTGCAATTTACCTCACTTGTGGCGCACGGCTACATTGAGTTTATTTTGTACAAATTAGGTGACTGATATGAGTACTACCAGCATTAGATAAGATCAAGAGCTCATTGAAAAAGCTGCAATTATGGCTAAAGCCCTACACCGCACAACAGCTAAGCAATTGAGCATTGGGCAAAGATTGGTGAGATGATGGAAGACAACCCAGACTTGCCTTATGAATTTGTAAGGCAGGCTATTATTTCAAAAGCTGAAAAAGAAGCTGGGAAATTAGAGAGTTACGATTTTGGCTAATATCACGGAAGCTCTACAAACAAGCTCCTTCAAGAAAACAGCTAAGAAATTAAACCCAAACCAGAAAAGTGATCTCGATAATGCTGTTCGTGAAGTCATTACAGATCCTGAAATTAGAGAGCGAAAGAAAGGTGATTTAGCATTCCTTCGTGTTCAAAAATTCAAGATGCTGAAGCAACTCACTTTACTTGGGTATAGCTATGAAGATGCCACTATAACATTAGAGCTAATCGCTTTAGGCACATGAAAATTACTATCAAAATATGAAACCTTCTTTCTAAAATCCCCTGTTGTAACGCTGGCCACAAACTTGCGAAGTCGGTGTTGAGCCTTGTTATGCGATTACATACTTCATCTTATAGCCACCGGTAATTTCAAAGCCATTTGACTGGTAAAACTCTACTGTGCGATCAAACTCAGGTATTGGTGGTGTACAAAGTTCTAGTCTTCTCCATTCTTTAGATTTGGCAAACTCGATAATTTCTTGTATAAGATATTTACCTACATCGTTAGAGCGATATTCTGGTATTACATAAAACTCTTGAACAATGCCAAATGCACCTTCTGCATAAAGGGAGTGACTTTCACAAATTGCTCCGAAGCCAATTATCTTATCTTCATCGAATGCAGCCATAACACTATACAAGCCATTTGATACATAGTTTTCGCATAGATCTACGGCTAACGGAACATCAACATCAAAGTGCTTTATTCCTGTACGTTCAATAATCTCATTCGTAAGACAAACTGCCAACTTAGCAATTTCTTCTGAACGTGACTTATCAATAATCTTATATCTCACGCGTTCTCTAATCCTTGTAGCGCATAACGACCAGCTCAACTGTATAGCAAGTTTGGCGCTTTTGTTGCCTTCCTCAGCAACAAAACTGACAAAATTGCGGAGTCGTGCTGGCCCTTATAGTTGGACTTGTTATGTATTTTTTACAATACACTATTTCGCATAATCTACAGGGACATAAATATCTATTATTGAATTTGGATCATTCCAGTTAAAGCGATAATCATAACGTTCATAGTGTACCACTACTCTATTAGCATTTAATTTTATGCATTGTGATGGAATGACTTTTCTATAAATATCGCTAATTGTTAACTTTATTCGTTCTAAGCTTCCTACATGTTGAAAACGTATAAATTCACCAGCAATAACTGTATATTTTTCTAAACTAGGGATAGTTACATTTGACTCTATTGCAGTCATGTAAAAATACTTATCTTCAACTTTTTTGGTGATTCCGTACTTTACCCAGCCTTTCCCTTGCCACAATTTATTATTTCGTAAATGCCTGTTAAAGTTCCGCCAATGTTGAGAAATAATTTTAGAGTTTTCATTCTGAGAGGTCGTTAGTTCAGTAGTCATCCCATATATGCATAAATCATTGATTTTGACTGACTCACATTTCAAAGCCTTCTACCTTATTCCATTTGATATTCTGAGTTTTCTCTCGATATGAGGTCATATAACACCTCAAACACCGGATTGATAAATAAAGGTGTCAACTATATCGGGGGAACCTTAAAGTCTTCATGCTTTGACTTGTTATGGCTGCGCTCTCTTTGTAAATTCAATAAAATCAGTTACGTGCCTATCCAGTCTTTCTAAGGTTTTAGCATTTGAAATATTCATCTCTTTATCGAATATTTCACTTACTTGAGTAATCATCATTTCATGGCAAATATGTATTTTTGAAAGCGTTGAGTCAAGAACCAACTTAAAATGTGCTTGCGCTCTGGCACCACCTGTAGGGCTATTCGCTTGGGTGATTATTGACACGGGCATATCTTTTAAAATTGAGTTAAACGCGGGTCTTGATGCCCAATCAATAGCATTTTTTAAAACTGCTGGAATACTATGATTATATTCTGGTGAACAGATCAACACACCATCAGCTGTACTTATTTTTAATAAGAACTCTCTAACTATCACAGGTTTATCTATATTTAAATCTTCTGAATAGAAAGGAAGATTGTCTAGCTTTAAAGTCTCAGTTTCATGCTCACCGAAAAAACACTCAACATTTTTTAGAATTGCTAAGCTTCTACTATTGCTATGAAAACTACCTGATAAAAATATAAATTTCATTTCATACTCACTAAGTAATAACTAAAGATGCCATAACGCCTTGCACACAATGGAGTAAATTTGGCGGCTTTGTTGCGGCCCTTTGCAACAAAAGTGACAAAGTTACGCAGTCGGTGCTTGCCCTTGTTATGTGAATCTACCACTATGCACCAAGCAAGGGTAGATGCTTTATTTTGTGATAACGAAGTGACATAGAAATGCATACCTTTAACTCCATCATGGGTATTTTCTCTGAAACTTGAAACACGATTTCTCTGTTACCAACGTAATGAAAAGTATCTTGGTATACCTCTTTAAATGTCTCGATCAAAGTAGTTTTGCAATTGAAATAAATTGAAACGATATTAGGCGACCTCTTTTACCAGTCAAACCTTACAGTACTGCCATTTTTTGATTGATAGCTTGGCTCATTCCACTTTAGCGTTTCAGTAATATCTCCAAGTGACTCTTCTTTAGCTACTTCAAATATTGCTTCTCGAATTATTAAAAGCTGAGATTTACCAGTTCAGGATAAGCTTCGAATATGTCTTTTACATTACTATCCATACTTCACGATCTCGATGCAACTGCAGGAAAAAATGGCGGCTTTTTGCAGCTCCACCGCACAAAAGGTGACATTTTTGACTGTCAGATTGCACGCCTTTGTTAGGTTTACTCACTTAGCAACCTGCCTTTCTATTAATTTAACTTCGTCACTTAATTTTAAATGTTCATTTCTGATGGACTCTGGGATCAACTGGTCTAAGTTAGATTGTCCCATCCATTCGGTTATCCTATCGATTGTTTCCGATAGGTCACTGACTGAAAAGCCGCTTGCTATAGATTTCTTATTGGATACGTTCATGTAGGAAGCTTCTTTACTACCCCTTATACGAAAGATTGGTAGCTCTTTGAATGTAAGGTTTGCTTCGCTTAAAATTGAGTAATCTACCCACACTCCATTTTTAATCCCTAATAGCCGGGAAAAGTCAGCCCACTTCAAGCGATAACCAGAGAGGTTGAACTCTCCATAAATAGAATCCTCAACAACTTTCATAATGAAACTAGCAACATCTAACACATCAACAAATTGAAGATAGTCCTCACCATCATTTGGCAGCAGAACCTTATCGTTGCCAGATCGAGCCAGCCAATATAATAGTCTTCCAGACCTATCGCCTTGGCCGACAACTACTTGAGGGCGGATTATCGTACTTCGAGATTCGAAAGCTCCGATAACAATTGATTCACAAGTCGACTTTAACGGGCCATAAGTCTCATTATCTATCTGGGATACATCGTCTATACAACTGTGCTTTGTGCTCGCTTCCGTTATGGGGGCATCGAGAGAAGGAAGAAATGCTTTGATCCCACTGATATAGATATAGTGGCTAATTCTTTCATTAAAAAAAATCACACTTTCTCTTACCTGTTGAGGAAGATAACCACTTAAGTCAATGCATACATCCCACTTAGCAGTTAGTACGCTGAGTTCATCTACCCCTTTGTCTCGATCGCCATAAAATCGCACGACATCGATACCGATATTATCCTCTGATATTCCACGGCAAAATACGGCCACTTCATGTCCGTTTTTTAAAAGCAGTCTGACTAGGTTTTGACCTATAAAACCCGTGCCACCTAAAACTAGAACTCTCAATTCAACTCCAAATTAACCTAACGCCGCCCACACAGTAGAGTAGTTTTGGCGCTTTTATTGCGGCCTTTTGCAATAAAAGTGACAAAATTAAGGAGTCGGTGCTTGCCCTTGTTATGTGCATTACTTTAAATTTGGCACCCAATAAGCATACTCATCATCATCAACTGCCTTATCTGGGTCTATTATTATTAAATCGGGATATCCGTAGTCATCGTCATAGGTAACATCAAACTTTTCAACCTTATCTGATATAGCTTTTTCTATTATTTCGAATAACACTTCAATGGTTGGCAATTCAGCAATTCGATCTATCGGTACTGCGTCTCCGCTTTCTCTATAGAATGCATCTGATACAGTACTATTTTCAACATTGATAATTATGCTTATATCAGAATACTTAAAATCACAATCACAGAGAAACAACATTTCATAATTTGTTCTTTTATGACCAATCCATTTCGCTTTATTTTCATCCAGGTATCGTTTTTCCTTTGAGAAATTAGGTTCTGAATCTTTGCATCCAGAAAAGATTAAAGATAAGAATATTAATATAAAGACCGAAATTTCTTTCATAAACTCTTCCTTACGCATAGACATAATGCACCCACCTTCTAGGTTGCTGACCTCCTACATGGGCTAATCTGGCGACCAGAGCCATACTATATCTTCTACGAATATAACGGAGGTCAGCATGGAAAATCCTAACATAGTTTTTATCGGCATGGATACTCACAAGGTCAGTAGCTCTATTTCTTATGTGTTAGACGGTTTTGAGCAATCACCGAAGCATCTAGGCAAGATTCCCAGTGACAAGAAGTCACTAGAAAAGCTTGTTCGGCAAATGCAATCGAAGTACCCAAAGGCAACGCTACACTTCGTCTATGAAGCCGGCCCGTGTGGCTATTGGATGTATCGACTGCTCTGTAAATTGGGACAAAGCTGTTATATCGTCGCCCCTTCACTCATTCCGAAGAAACCGGGTGATAAAGTAAAAACCGATAAACGCGATAGCCTGCAATTGGCGCAGTTACTAAAAAATGGTGACTGTTGTTAAGCGCATATTGCGTTCATGGTCTTTTCTATATCGAACCGCAACAAGTTGCTGACCATATCGGCGTAAAAAAGCTTTAGTGCCCGGAGCGTCGGGTTTAAGAGTACGGGTGACTTCTATTTGTATCTCCTGACGCAATTAATCGAAGTATAAATTTCAGACTATATCTCACCAAACCGTTTTCATCGTGCCACCATCGGCAACAAGTGTACTACCGGTAATATAGCTGGCAGCATCCGATAATAAGAATGCGGCGGCATTGGCAAATTCATCTGGTTCCCCATAGCGTCCCAGGGGAATTTGAGCGGTAAATTTATTGCGCTGTTCCTGTACAGAAATCCCATTGGCATCAGCCTGTATGGCATCCAGGTTTTTCATTCTATCCGTGGCAATGATACCCGGAATTAAATTATTAACTCTTATGCCGTTTTTCGCCTCTGCCGTAGCAAGGGTTTTGGCTAAACTTGTAACCCCCGAACGCATAACATTTGAAAGCAATAAAAAGTCGATAGGCTCTTTTACCGAAGAAGAGCTCAGGGTAAGAATACTGCCGCTTCCCTGCTTTCGCATAATCGGTAAAACCTGACGAATCATTCTAACAGACGACATCAGGGTAAGATTAAAGGCTTCCAACCATTGTTCATCATCGAAATCATCAAAACTACCCGCAGGTGGGCCGCCCGCATTAACCACAAGCCCATCAATCTGATGATATTCCGAGTAACTTTTCTGCACCCACGCTTCGATATCTTGGGCTTCTTTTACATCACATACGCAGCTAAAAATACGCGCTGCGGTAAATTTTGTATTTAACTGCTGAGTGGCGAATCCCAAACGTTCGGCATCCGAGCTAGCAATCGATACACTCGCCCCTTCACTGAGTAATTTTTCTGCAATACTAAAGCCCAAGCCTTTGCTTGCGCCTGCAATTAAAAACACTTTATTTTTTATCTGAAGATCCATAACGTTCCTAATTTTCGCGCAACAGCTGCATAGGTACAACAGCGGTAACTTTTCTTGCCGCTAAAAAACCGGCACTGCCCACAATACTTAGCCCCAAAAGTGGAGCTAAATACCAAAGCTCGGGATGTAATTGTAAGGGCAGATCCATCAACCATTTTTGTAAAGCCAATAACACTAACTCTGCAGCGAAGGTTGCCAAGATGCCGGCTAACAAACCTAATAACATAAACTCGGTAATTAAACTGCCGATAATAAGTTTCTTGGTTCCTCCTAACGCACGAATAACCGTATTTTCTTTTTTTCTACTATCGAGAGAGATTTGCACCGTTGCAAACATCACTAATATGACACCGATAAATACAAAAAACAGAACCAGCTGCAAAGCCAATGAAACATGATGTATGACATGACGAATTTGTTTAATCATGCTGTCGATCTCAATCACAATGGCTGTCGGGATGATTTTTAACAAATTTACGATATCTTTGTGTTTACTGGCAGGTAAATAAAAACTGGTCATATACGTTTTTGGAAACATCTGCAGGCTTTGTTTGGGTAGTAACATATAAAAGTTAGGCCGCATCCTGTCCCACTCAACCTCACGTAAACTGCTGACCTTTGCTGTTAGTGTCTGCGCCGCAATCATAAAAGTCAGACTATCTCCCAGTTTGATCTCGAGCTTTTTCGCAAGTTTTGATTCCACTGAAACCCAGGTTGGATTTGATGCAGATGAAGCATCCGCATCATGCCATGAACCTGCCGTAAGGGTATTGTCTGGGGGCAGTGAGTCTGCCCAAGATAAATTCAATTCCCTATCCGCACCAGAGCGTTTAAAGTCTTCTTTACTGACCCGTTCTCGAACCAGTTTGTCATTAATTCTGACCAGACGCCCCCTTATCATAGGGTATATAGTTTCTTGTTTAGCTGCATGGTTTTGTAACCATTGCTCTACGCTTGCCACATCAGGCTGTTGTAAGTTGACCAAGAAAAAATTGGGCGTCTCTGCCGGGAGCTGTTCCTGCCATTGACTAAAAAGATTATCCCTAAGCCCAATAAGCACCAATAACAGCATCAAGCTGATAGAAAACAAGCTTATTTGTAAAGCATTGACCCATAATCGTCTCTGCATATTGGCAACCGCCATGCTCCACCAGTTCCTAGCCTTAAGCCCCTTTGCCGGTATAAACGTTAACAACAAACGGGCTGGAAAAACCACTACCGCTAACAAAAACGTTAAACTTAATAGCATCAAAACACTGAGCAGGATTTGCCCTGTATACAAAGACAAAAGTAATAACACTCCCGCCAAGCCTATCACTGCGCTGGTTAATGAAAGCTTAAGTTCTTGCGAGCTAGCTTGTTGAAAGATACGTACCGCAGGAATCGATCTTAACTTATCAATCACCGGTAACGTGAAAGTCATTAAGCTGATTAAGGCGGTTGCTGCACCCAATAAAAAAGGCCATAGGCTTAAAGGCGGTAAGGCCACATCCAAAACTGCAGCCGCTTGCATTAAAACCAACTGCTGCAAAAGAAAACCAAGCAACCAACCTATACAGACCACCGCGATAAACAGTAATAATAATAAATAAGTATAAAGCCGCTTAATATCAGTAGACGTTGCACCCAATGTTTTTAACACGGCAATATGTTTGATATGGCGTTGACTATATCGTGTGCTGCTCATCGCAATGGCGATCACGGCTAACACGATAATCATGCTACTCGCCAAAACAAAAAAGGTTTTTGCTCTTTGTAACGCTACGGCAACCGTCGGCTGGCTATTTTCTAAATCCAGCCATTTTTCTCTATCCGTTAATTGCGGTTTTAACCATTGCCAATAAAGATCAATGGCTTTTTTATCGCCTGCAAATAACCAGGAGTAACTTACACGACTGCCCTCGCTTATCACATTACTGGCGGCAACATCCTGTAAATGCATCAGCACCCTAGGCCCCATGCTGATAAAACCCGCGCCGCGATCAGGCTCTGAAACCAGCACCTTTGTCAGCTTCAATTGGGCATCACCGATATAAACCTGTGCCCCTATATCTATGTTCATTTGCTGCAGCAGGCGGCTTTCGGCCCATACCTCGCCTACAGCAGGCCCAGATTTAACCGCCGTGATTTCACCATAGGGCTGCGGCCTGGTCTTTAACTCACCTATTAACGGGTAATTTTCTCCGGCAGCTTTGATGCTAACCAAAACAGGCTCGGCATCCACGTCAACACTGGCATAAAACATCGATTGAAAGTTAATTAATGCCGCTTGCTGTAGGTTTAGCCCACTGGCTTTATCCAGCCATAAAGGATTCACCGGCTGCGGTGATTTTAATACCCTATCGGCAGCCAAAAACTGGCTACTCTCGCCGGCCAACATCAGCTGTAATCGTTCAACAAAGGCCGTTAGGCCTGTAACAATCGTCACCGCCAGTAGCAAAGACATAAACAACAGACGCAGCTCACCGCTACGCCAATCCGTGCGTAAAAAACGCCATGCTATTTTAAACATCGCTAAGCTCTGACTTTTTATCCGAGATAATTTGACCATTTTCAATCACAATTTGACGTCGACAAAGACTCGCCAAACGTGGTTCATGTGTCACCAACACTAACGTTGTTTTATGCTGCCGATTTAAGTCAAATAACAAATCAATAATATGGCTGCCAGTGGCCTGATCCAAATTGCCCGTAGGTTCATCGGCAAATAAATATTGTGGTTTGGCGGCAAAAGCTCTGGCAATGGCCACACGCTGCTGCTCACCACCGGAGAGTTGTGACGGATAATGCTTGAGCCTGTGGCTTAAGCCCACCTGTTCCAAAAAAGCTTTGGCCTCTGCTTCACCCTGATTATTGCCTGCCAGCTCCAGAGGTAATAACACATTCTCTAAAGCGGTTAATGCATCTAACAAATGAAAAGACTGGAAAACAAAGCCTACCGATTTTGCCCTAAACAACGCACGCTGATCTTCATTCATCGTGGTTAAATTAGAACCCTCTACCACTATTTCACCCGAAGTAGGAATATCTAAACCCGCTAACATACCCAGCAAGGTTGTTTTACCTGAGCCTGAACTGCCAGTAATAGCAACCGTCTCACCCGCATCAATCTGCAAGGTAATCGCTTTTAATATCTCTAAGTCACCATCAACAGAACAAATATGATGATTAACATCCCTTAATTGAATCATGAAATTCCTGTATTAAACCTGTGCTAATGGACATGCTATTGTAATATGCCCTGATACTTTAACCACTATGTAAGCATAAACCATGAACAATTTGTCATTCATTAAGCTTATTTTATTGACGCTATTGCTTATCGCCAAACCCATTTTGGCCGAGCAGAAAACCCTTTTGATTTTTGGTGATAGCCTCAGTGCGGCCTATAACTTACCCGCCGAACAAGGCTGGGCGCATTTATTACAGCAAAAAATAACACAACAGCAGCTGCCCTGGCGCGTGGTTAATCTGAGCATCAGCGGGGAAACCAGCAGCGGCGGGCTTTTACGTTTTGATAAAGCTCTGGCTTTATACAGCCCCTCGCTGGTCATATTAGAGTTAGGCGCAAACGATGGTTTACGGGGCCAATCGTTGAAGGCCATGTCGCATAATTTACGCAGCATGATCACACAAAGCCAGGCGATCAAGGCCGAGGTTTTGCTGGCAGGCATGTTTATCCCGCCAAACTACGGCAAACGTTATACCCAGGCCTTTCATCAAGTCTTTGTACAACTGAGCCAAGAGCATCAAACCGCGTTCATCCCTTTTATTCTTGACGATATTGCCAACAACCCGAACTTGCTATTAAACGATGATTTACATCCCAATACAGAGGGCCAGAAACAACTGCTAATAAATGTATGGAAATACTTAAAACCCTTATTGTAAAAGCGCTAATAAGATGGCAGGCTAAGCCTACAATAAACACCGATGTTAAAGGATTTGAGGTAAACAATGAGCTTAGAATTTACATTTTCCCACCCTGTTGATGACGTTTTTGACCTACTGTGTGATCCAGACTTTTTAGTTGAGCGTTCCATTGCTCTGGGTGAAATTTCTGCCGATGCGGAAATCGAAGATGATGGCACTCAAGTCACCATCAAAATGCGTAGAGAAGTGACCCGCGACTTACCTAAAATATTAGCCAAGGTCTTTGATCCTAAACAAGTTTTAAGCATGACCGAAGAATGGAAGCAAATCGGTGAAGCGTTTATTGGCACAGCCGTATTTTTAGTTGAAGGCCAGCCTGTTGAAATAAAAATGGACATGACATTAAAGCCTACTGAAGGCGGTTGTATTTACACCTGCGCTTATAAAGCCAAGGCAAAAATCCCATTGGTAGGTGGTAAAGTTGAGAAATACATCATTTCTAACTGCGTGGAAGGCACCCAAAAAGAGTGTGAGTTTGCCGAAGCGAAACTAGCGGCTTAATAGACTTAAGAAGAACATAAAGTAGAATATGAAAAGGGGCTATAAGCCCCTTATCTTTATCTAATCATCTAACCACGTTTCACAAGGCTCACATTGGCCTGAAATAGCATTCATCAGTTTTGGCAGCGCCAATATATGATTACCAATAACCGGTTTACCGGTGCTCAAGAAAGACACCGAGATATCACGCTCAGGATCAGCCCAGCAGAAAATATTGGAAAAACCTAAATGACCAAAAGCATGGCCGGTATTACGACCATACATGCCTACGGGGTTTCCACCTAACATAAAACCTGCACTGAATCGCATTGGAATTTTAATCGCCTGATCAAACGTCGCCCTCCCTGCTTCTCGTGTCGCCTTTTGTATGGTTCTAGGCTCCATGATTTGCTTATTTTTATAATTCCCCATATCCAGCATCATTTGATAAAAACGGTTTATCTCTTCGGCGGTGCTGTATAAATTAGCTGAAGGAACCACATTATTCATAAAGTCCTCGGAGTTACTCAGCTCTGCAGCCGCCTCTATCGATACACCCAATGCATTTTCCAGAATGCCGCCAATAAGCTTGCCATTACGCATGCCGGTGACATAGTTTCTGGCGACTTTTTGTTGATCTTTTTTGGCCACCCCATAACGTAAACCTTTTAAACCCATAGGGTCTGAAATACGGGTTTTTAAATATTCCTCTATCGGCATGCCTACGGTTTTACGCATTAACTCATCGGCAATAAAACCCGAGGTCACCGCATGATAAGCTTGTACACGGCCTTCTTTACATAATACCTGTGTATTATAAATCTGCTCTAAAATCGCATCTCTATCAAACATCTCATCCATAGGCGTGTCTTTATCCAATAGCGGAAAACCACCTCTATGGGCTAACATTTGATAGATAGAGATATTCTTTTTGCCGTTTTTACCAAACTCAGGCAGATAGTGGGATACGGGGTCTAACAGCTTGATGTGGTTTTCTTCGGCTAATTTATGCACACACATCGCCATCACCGCTTTTGATGCAGAATACAGACATATCGGCGTATCGGTTGTCATAGGCACTGGCGCATCCAAACCTTCTTCGGCTCTTACGCCACGTGTATGGCCCAAGGTACGGTTAAGTACAATCTTACCGTTTTTACGTAAGCAAAACGCAATGCCCGGGTGCATGCCGGTTTTATAAAAGCCTTCAACTGCGCTCCATATCGCATTCACATTCGCATGGCTTAAGCCTGCTTCCTCGGCATCCACTTCGGATTCTTCATCAATATGCAGTACATCGTTTAAGTTTTCAGGTATATCCACCGCACGGAAAAAATCTTTGGATTTATCTTTTAGGTATTGATTGGCAAACATAAATATCTTATCTCTTTTTATTAGCCTTTATAGTGTACAAACAAAAAAGCCGAACAACAGCTGTTCGGCTTTTTTATTTTAATCATTGATGATTTAAAACAAAGTTTAGCTTTTTTCAGCCGCTTCTTTGTCCGCTAACTCATCCGCCATCTCACGTAATTTATTTTTTGCTACTTTTTCTAATGTCGCACGTGGCATTTCATCAACAAAATAAATCGATTTAGGACGTTTAAAATCAGCCAGTTTCTCGTTACAAGCATCCATAATCATCGCGGTGATTTCGTCTTCGGATTTATCCGTCCACATGGATTTAATCGCAAATACCACCGGAATCTCGTCTAGCATATCGTGTTTCTGCGCAACAACGGCATGCTCTTCTAACACTCCCATGCCCAAGGTCTCACCGATAAACTCTTCGATTTGACGCGCCGAGACGTTTTCACCACCGACTTTTAATACGTCTTTGTCTCTATCGGCGAAATATAAATAGCCGTCTTCACCTAAACGTACCTGATCACCGGTTTCCATCCATCCTTCATCGTTAAATGATTTTTCCATGGCCTCGGGATTTTTGAAATATTCCAGGAAGAGTTGAACACCACGTGTGCCACGAATCCATAAATCACCATTAACACCGACTTCACATTGTTTGCCCGTTTCAGGATCAATAATGGCAAACTCATAACCCGGTGAAGGAATACCGATATTCATCTCTGGGCAATCTTTATCCAAGAATGAACGGGTTGCGTGAGTCACGGTTTCTGTCATGCCCCAGGTCGCAAAAGTCTTAACATTCCAGTAGTTTTCTACGTTATGTAATTTAACCCCGGTAGACCAGCTTTTATAGGAATGCTCAGGAATATCCAGTGCACCAATCGCCTTGAAGCAAAAAGGAATCATCGATGCACGGGTGCATTTATACTTCATAGACACTTCCCAGAAGCGGCTAGATGAGAATTTTGGCTGCAACACTACCGTGCCACCGGCCCAGGCCATGGTCCAGAACGTCCAGCTTTGCGCGTTTACATGGAAGCAAGGCAGGAAACACAGGTAAATATCAGAAGCATCGATGCCTAAGTTAGAAGAACCCGACATACCGCCCCATAAAGCATTGGCATGAGTATGCACAACGGCCTTGGGACGTGCAGTAGTGCCCGAGGTATATTGAATACCTACAGGTAACATAGGCTCTGCGGCGCGAATTTCGGCCTCATCACCGTGTTCAAACAACGAGGCAAACGTCGCATGTTTGCTAGCCACCGCTTTTTCTTCATCTGAAGGTGCGATGCCAGAGTTATCGGCGATAACAAAGTATTTATCCAGGGTTTTTACATTTTCATTCAGCGCAGCAATAAATTTAGGCTGAGTGATACAGATAACTGCCTCGGAATGCTCGGCAAAATAGGTTAACTCATCACCGATACAACGGGTGTTAGTGGTCACCGCCACTGAACCTACTATTGATGATGCATACCAGGCAATCATCATCTCTGGGCTATTTTCAGAGTGAATCAACACCTTGTCACCCTTTTTAACGCCAGCTGCCACTAGACCACAGGCAACTTTATTCATATCGGCCCAAAATTGGCCATAGGTCCAGGTTTTGCTGTTGCCGTCTTTAGGCTCCCAGATCAGAAATTCTTTTTCGGGGGTCGCATCGGCCCATTTTTTCATTAACCACGGTACGTCTTTACCGGCGAAGGTATAAGTTTCGGCAGAAAACGTTGCATCAATCACGGGCTTGGCCATGCGGCGATCCTTTTATCAGATGTGTTATAAAGAATTTATAAGGCCTAACATTGTAAGCATTTTTAGCGCGAGGAAAACCTCAAAATAACTAAACTTGCTGTCAAAACAGATCACCGGCCACTTAACCTTATCCGTTTCACTTCATCTTTTAAGACTTAAAATAAATAAATTGATATAAAATATAAGCAGTATCAATTTAATCCACGGATATAAGGGTTCAAAAGTCATATTTCGTGTAATTGTACACTAACAACTCTAGTCACAGCTTCCGGAAATCGTAATTCATAAATATATATATCACCTTTCCACTCTTGTACTTTGACAGCATGAGTTTTACTGCCTAGCTTTGGTGCTACCAGAGGTGACCTTAATATTTATAGAAAACAAAGGATATTGACATGAGTTTTTTACAACGCGGCCTTGCTATAAGCCTTATTTTTTTTAGTATGATAGCCATGCCATCAAGAGCAGAGGTTAGTGCCAATATAGGCGTGACGAGTAATTATGTCTGGCGAGGAGTAACACAAAGCGATGATCAAGCGGCCGTCTCTGGCGGCGTAGATTATGAACATGATAGCGGTTTTTTTGCTGGCACCTGGATATCTAATACCACCACAGGAACGGGTAATGAAACCGATCTTTATGTTGGGTTTGCCGGTGAAATGGGTGATTTTGGCTACGGCGCCACCTATAATTATTATATGTATTCACAAGCTGAAGATTCCGACTTTGGAGAGTTATTATTAGACTTCAGTTTTAGCCTAGTAAATTTTGGATTAGCGTATACTGTGAATGATTCTGCACTTACAGAAGATGAAGATACTCAAGGTTATGTCGCAGGGGACATATATTATTATTTGGGTTTGGGTACCGAGATTGCGCAAGACTGGAGCTGGAGTGCGTCCTATGGTGGTTACACTTTTGATAATGATGCCAGTGATAATGAATTAAATTACAGCTTAGTTATGTTTGATGTCACAAAATCAACAGAGGAAATGGGTGATTTAACACTGTCAGCATCAAAAATATTGGAAGACGAAAAAGATGTAGATCTAGATGATGACATTATTTTTGTTGTGAGCTGGGCTACCTCTTTCTAACACCTTCCATATAAATTTTTCTACTTAGTGCCTGACCGATAACCACTAACCCATTGAAAAATAAAATAAACCCCAAGTTTAACGGCTATTCCACGCTTTGATGAGGTGCTTTAGCCTATGTAAAACATCGAATCATTATCCGGTAATGAGGATTGCCGGATATTTCAGCTTAAAATAATCTGTATCTCTTATCCCTAATGCTCTCTTTCGGGATCATGCCAATACTCACATTGCCCGCTTCAATGCGTGCACTCGTCAAATCATGCATGGCATAATTACAGATACCGAGCAAATGATAATTTTTTCTGTAATGCAGTTTATAAATTTCAGGCATTAAAAAAGGCACCCGACACTAGCCAAGGCACCTTTTTAAATTTAGCTTGAAATATACCCTTTAAAAGGCAACCTTAAGTCCTGTCGCTAAAACAGAGGCACTATCAGTTACATTTGCTGCATCAGCGCCAGTACCGTTAGGCATGCCTATATTCAAGCCTTTATCTGTACCTGTGGCAAACAAGAAATAACCCGTAACAGCTTCAGCCAATTGATGATCATATCCAACAGCAAAGAACATTCCCGCATCTACGCCATCAACATCAGGATCGCCATAACCTAATTGTGCTTTAATCAACGATTTTTCACTCATTGGCATTGAGGCCGCAGCGGTAAAAGACATAGGAGATGTATCAGCTGCTAAAACCATGCCACCTGGAGACTGGGATGCAGGTTGGAAAGCATAAGCAGCATCAAGATCCATAATATTTAAACCGAATGCCAAACTAACACTTTCTGCCACATCAATGTTTGCCGATACACCAAAAGCGGTGTATTGATTATCAAGCATTTCAAGACCACCGGCGATAGACAACGTATCTGAGATCGTAAAATCAACCAATGCACCATACATAATCGCTTTTGTCGTATCTGTATTGTTAGGGTTTTCATCCGTAAAGCTCAACGATACGCCAAAAACAAATGTATCAGTTCCACCTAACAATAATGCGGTATTGGCAGCCGTTGTATTAATCGCTACAACGTTATTTGCATCAGCATAAGTACCTGCAAACATATCTGCTTTATCTAACACTCGACGTAAAGGGGTATCCAAAGTACCGGCCTGAATTTCAATGGAATCCATTTTATAACCGATATGCGCCCCATAAGTACCACCAAAACCAGCTTGATCAGTTAGATATACGGCCTCGTAATAAGAATAAGTAAGTGCTGAACCGTTATCTAGTTTAACTTCACCCTCTAGGCCAAGATAATTCCAATCACCTGGCGCATCATCAATAGCAAAGGCGCTTTCTTCTGCCATTTTAAGCCCCATAGTTATATCAAAGCTTCCGTGAAACTCTGGTGCTTCTGCTTCGATAGAAAATGCAGATGGAGCCATAACAGCAGCAACCGCAGTTGCGATAAGTGACTTATGTAATTTTTTCATTTTAGTACTAACCCTATTAAAAAGTGTTTTAATTCCATGGTTGTAGCTGATATCCACTCTTTAGCCTATGACTTCCGTTAGTCTTAAGCATCCCTATTGGATGAATACCTGTTAGCATCATAAGCACAAGAAAAATTTAATGCACCAAAAAAGTGAACTTTTTAATTTGTTAGATTATCCCAGGGCCGGGCGGTAGATTTTTCGGTTTTTAACACGATACTAAAAACAATATGAACCGTTTTCACTTGATCAAAATTATTTAAATGCGTTGAAAAATCAAACTTCAATTTTGTCTCTTTACCTGGTTTAATTCTGGATTTTGACAGCACTGCATATTTTTTTGATTCAGCAACAGCTAAAAGATTATTGTTCTCATCATATAAGGCAATACCTACCTTAGGCGTTAGCTCAACACTATTATGGTTAACCAGCTTGGCAATAGCTAACGTAGAGCCTTGTTCGAAGGTTAATGTTTTAAGATCAACACTCAAAATACTCAACTCAGGTTTAATGGTTTTTTCAGTCGTCAAGGCATAACTTTTTGAGATGGATGCATCAATAACATCAATGCCGCCATAAGCAGCCATCGATAAGAAAAAAACAAAAAAGAAGCGACTAACACCCAGCATGCCTTTCATGTTTGCATCCTCTATAAAATCATAATGGAAAGAGGATATGCTAACAGCTAGTGTCAACGATAACTACGCAGGCTCTCTTCAAAACAGCGTTGATAAAACTCAGGGTCCGGCATAATACTGGGGCAGCTAGTAAAACTAATCGATAAATCCCCCTGTGTACTCGTTACCGTATGGAATAAACCCATGGTCGGTAATAATGGCCCCATACCAAAACTGTCTAACAACCTCGCTCTATCCAAATACAAGTCACTGGTCACACCCGAAACATGGGTCACCACCGTGTGGATCACCGCAGGCATCTTATCAAACAACTGCCACTGCCAACCGTAGTGAATCAATTGCTGTAAAAGACCACCATTAATCGCCTCCAATACATTGGGCAGCAGCTGCCTGCCTAAGCCCCTGGATTGTTGTTTAGCATAGCGGCTATGTTGTGAAATCAGCCTAAGGCGCTCAATCGGATTTTCAATATCTGTGGACAGAAGACAAATAAACAGGCTGACCTGATTTCCGATTTCACTGATATCGTCTTTTCTGCGAGCATCCATAGGCACGGCGGCCGATAAAGTGGTTGCTGGCAGCTCACCTTTATCCTGTAAATATAAACGCATTGCCCCAGAAACCAAGGCCAGCGCCACATCATTAATGGTTGCCCTTTTAACGTGTTGACGCACCTCTTGAATACGGCTTAACGGTATTTTTATACGTCCAAACACTCGTTGAGGTCTGATCTCCCGGTTAAAACGTGTAACAGGCTTTAAAATAGCCGTTTTTTGCGATGCCCCAGTCTGCCAAGCGCATCGCTGATGACGGGCTTGACGCCGGTAACGATACAAACGTTGACTAAAGTCAGGCACACCATGCAACAGACGCATATAACGGGTAGAATTATTCTTTAACGCAGCAGGAAGTGTCATCATGTTTTGCTTTAGCCGATTGGGATAATGCGCCTGCGTTTGAATCGCTTTATTTGAGACTTTGAAGTGTAAATTATTGGCCGATAATGTTTTGGCTTCAAGCTGATGCAGGCCGCTGAAAATGGCCATGCCAGTGCGGCCATCCATGATCGCATGATGCACCTTCAACATAAAAACAAAGCTGCCTTCGGGGTAATCGTCACCTGTAATCCCATCAATAATAACCGCCTGCCATTGAGCGTGTTCACTAGGCAAAGGTTCGGCATGGTGATCAGACAAACACTGGCATAAATCCTGCCAATCTCCACCAGAGACT
>JABSRQ010000439.1 GCA_013215055.1 Pseudomonadales bacterium
TACAAGAGGATTATTTTACTTATTCCGATTAACTATCCTTGTTAATCAAAGGCTTATCTATTTATGGATGGGCACTAGCTAGGGGGAATCTTTTACTTGGAAGACGTTGCATGCTCAAGTAATTGAATTTACTGTGAAAATGAGTGCTGGTTACTTCATTTGTATGCATCTTCCTTGTTATAATTACGAAAATAATTATAACTCAAGGACGATTATGAAAGCCTTTAAGCTTCTAACGACTCTTTTTATTTCCTCTACTCTTATTGCTTGTGGAGGCAGTTCAGATTCGCAAGATGAGGATGATTTAAAGAATCCACCAGCACCAGCACCTGAAGATACTATAAATCTGGCTCCGATCGCCAATGGTGGGGAAGACAAAATCATTGTCATCGGCAAGAGTATAATGCTTGATGGCTCATTAAGTAGCGATCCAGAACTATCGGAATTGTCTTTTGGATGGGCGATTGATTCTCACCCTGCCGGCAGCGAAGTAGCACTAAATAATGCCGATGCTGCCATTGCCAATTTTACTGCTGATCAGCAGGGAGAGTATGTTTTTAAACTCACTGTTGATGATGCCGACCTGATTGATACACAAACAGTGTTATTAACGGCCTATTATTCCCTAGATGATCAAAGCCAAACCATCAGTGATCAATTGCATGCATTCGATGGGGATGAAATAGCTTCAGAGCCGATTACCTATACTCAACCGAATGAACCTACAGGAAAGTTTACACTGCTTGGTGGGGTTTTCTGTGAACCTGAGATAAAAGCTGCAGCACCTGTTATTCCTGTTATTCCTGTTATTGCTCCGAATACTCAATACGGTTGTGAAAATAGCCTGACAATAACAGCAAAATTTAATAGGGATATGAGTGAAGTTAGCTTCACGGTAGATGCTCTCAAGCTTTATATCGATCTCGATGGTTTTTATATGATTGGAAATGCTATGACGCTAGTAGAAGCTTATTATCTGATCGATAATGTGAAGCTTGTTACTACCATTGCCGTATTTGAACAATCTGATGGTAGTTATACCTACCTTGAAAGAAGCCCGGCGACAGCTACTTCACTTGATTATTTGTCAGCGGACCTTACAACCACCGATGAAAATGTAAATGTAAGATCAGCAGGATTTCATTCTGTCATTGATAAAGCCATTATTGATTATGTGGATGTTTTTATTGATAACACCATTATTGGCCAAGCATTTATTGATGTTTCTGCCGCTGAGCCTGTGCAGCTGTAATCTATTTAGCTGCCTTATTATTATATAAGGCAGTTTGCAAAACTTTTACGTTGTGGTGAAACCTCGCGTCTTGGCCCTTTCTAAGCCATGCGTATGTCCTTGAAATTCAGGTGGGTCGTTTATGCCGATACTTCTGAGAGAGGGCATAGACCTTGGAAATATACATCATTGCTTACGTTAACAGAGCTGCACAACTGAATCTATGACACTGAAATTAGCATCCAGCCTGGCCTCATCATCCTTCTGATATTTACCCGTACGCACCAGACATGCTTGCAGTCCGGCATTTAATGCGCCTTCGATGTCTCCATAGATATCGTCACCCACCATCAGGCATTCCTTGGCTTTGCATGGGACGCTGGCCAGTACCTGCTGGAAGAAGGCGGGCTGTGGCTTGCCTATGATGGTGGCCTTAACGCCGGTGGCGAATTCCAGTAGATGGATAAATGCGCCGGCATCGAGTTGCATGCCTTGCTCGGCCATGAAGTATTTATTCATGCCAATGCCTATTAATGGTTTGCCTTGCAGACACAGGCGAAAGGCCTTGTTCAGGTTTTGATAACTCAGTGCTTCTCTGGCATCGCCGATCAGCACCGCATCGATAAGGGCATCTTCAAAAACGGGAAAGTCCTCGCTGATATTATGATGCACCAGCGCATAGGGCTTTAATGCCTGTAATTCAATATAGGCCTTGGCCGCAGTGGCGGCAGTAAAGAGTTCATCCGTGTGCACATTGATATGCATGTCGGCCAGTTGCTGCAGAATTTGTGCCTGAGTTCTGCTAGCGGTGTTGGTCACAAAGCGTAGCGACAGTTGTTTATCGCGCAGGCGTTGTACTGCCTCTTTGGCTC
>JABSRQ010000440.1 GCA_013215055.1 Pseudomonadales bacterium
CATCTTGCAGGGTGAAAGTCCCTGTCAGGTAAGGTTTAACCAACCACCTGTATCGAGTGTTGCGCCATTGGCGGAGTAGTGAGATTAGCGATTGCTTTTCAGCAGTGAGGACTGCATCATGCGAACAATATTGGCGAAGCGTACACAGAGAATCATATAGGCCATAGGGATTGTCGTGATCCTGAAGTGCTGGTATTGCTCCGATAAATATTAGATCTGACTGACGAGGTTTACAACGCCATCGAAGTCCATGCAAAGCAGCCGTATTGGTCAGGTTGTGGCGAGTCAGCGGAGTTTTCAAGTCGTGGCATGTATGTAGAGATGTATTGAGAACTTGAGAGATCCAAAGGTGTTCCACAGGATGTGGTAGGGATGCTTAGCCAAAAGCAAAGCCAACGATGACCCTTTGGAAGTCAGATCAGCCCATAGTAGTCTGAGCAGGGGAAAGCCTTGTACATGGCGAAGGAGCTGACAGTTATATTTGAATTGTGATAGAAACATGCACCGGACATGTAGGGCTGGGTAATGCATGAAAACTGAATTGCAATTCGTTACATTCAGGTTAAGCTGTGCCGGTAATAGAATGTCGCTGGACAGAGGAACGAAAGTGGATGTTTTATTATCGGGCACGTGAAGGTAAAATCTGCACGAGTGAATATATAACTGAAGAGCCGGATGCGGTAATTCTGCACGTCCGGATCTGTGTGGGGTCGGCCCAGTAATGGGTCGTTCTACCACGATAGGCTGTAGAATTTATCAAAATAGAATTTTACGGCAAAAAAATATCTGTTTTACAGCGTTTTTAGAGATATTTTCGCTATAAAGGTGCTAAATTTTACGTAGGAACGTGTTTTTACGTGTAATTCAATCAAATTTTAATGGCTGTTTTTTGTAAATGATAAATTCTACAGCCTCGTTAGCCTTACACGTTTAACTTTGATGCTGCTAATTCTAACTAAGAAAGAGAATATGACATTTAATTTTAAAACTTACCTTGTAAAGTACAGCTCACTAATATTAGTTTTAGTGACTTACTTCTCTTTAGTTTCTAGCGTACATGCTAATACTATAATTAAAAAAATTGAAGAAATAGAAAGTCAGCTTGGTGCTCGTATTGGTGTCTCTATTTATGATGTCACAGACAATAAGCTATGGAATTATAACGGAGATACTCGTTTCCCTTTAATGAGCACTTTTAAAACGTTGGCATGTGCAAAGCTGCTTGTTGATGTAGAAAAAGGGCTTCAATCCTTTGACACATCGAGTGTTATAACTGCAAGTTCTATTATTGCTTGGTCGCCAACAACCGAAAAACTCATTGGTGAAAGTATTTCTTTAAAGCAAGCTTGCTCGGCAGCTATGATAATGAGTGATAATACCGCTACTAATATTGTGCTTTCTGGTATCGAGGGACCAAAAGCTTTAACTCAGTTTATGCGCTCTATTGGCGATGAAGTCACTCGCTTGGATCGAAATGAACCTGATTTAAATGAAGCCCTCGATGGCGATAAAAGAGATACAACCACACCAAATGCAATGGTGAAAAGCTTACATACTTTATTATTTGGAGATGTATTATCTCAAGCCTCAAAAGCTCAACTAAAACAATGGATGATAGATAATAAAGTAACCGGTAGTTTATTTCGTTCTGTCCTTCCAGATAATTGGTCGATTGCTGATCGTTCTGGAGCTGGAGGTTATGGTTCAAGAGCTATTACAGCTGTTGTTTGGTCTGACAAACGTTCACCTTTAATTATAAGTGTTTACTTAACTCAGACCGATGCATCTTTTGCTCTACGCAATAAAGCAATTGCGAATATAGGTAAGGAAATCTTCAGTCTATACAGTAAGTAAGGCTAACAAGGCAATTAAATCGGACATAAAATATGTTGGCTACCGTTCGTTCCTCACTATTTTAGCCAACAAATTTTAGCCGTTTATTGCGGCGTTAGTGCGTCAAGCTAAGCTTGATGCATCTTGCAGGGTGCAAGTCCCTGTCAGGTAAGGTTTAACCAACCACCTGTATCGAGTGTTGCGCCATTGGCGGAGT
>JABSRQ010000441.1 GCA_013215055.1 Pseudomonadales bacterium
GCGCGGCCTCCGCCCCCTCAGCAATATTCTCAAGCACGGTGACGTTAACTTGTTTACCAAACTTGCTTTCAATGTGTTTGCGGGCCTGGTCATGGGCGTAAGTCCAACCTGAACCACCGGCGGGGCTTACATAAACAAAACCCACTTTTAAAGGTCTATCTGCCTGCACTTGCAAAGGCAATACAGCACATATTATTAGAGTGGCTGTGGTAAGAAAGCCCTTTAACAGACGGCTTATTTTTATCATGGATAGTGATCCTGTTATTCAAGCATAGAGCTTCAAGGCTCTTGTGTTGCCACATAGTCTTAACGTTTATACACGTAGCAGCGTTAATGGCTATTCTGTTCAAATTTACTGTTTTATAGCTGATCTTTATGTGATGGGGACGCTAGTTTTTGCATGCCAAGGCCCATCTGTAGATTCACAGTATTGCTACAAAATAATAAAAAGCTGATTGTTCGGTCAGTTTTTTGTTAATATAAAACATAATCGATCGGTCAACAATTAGAATAATGCAAACTTTCAGGGACGTCGTATGGGTGTTTTTAATTTTGGTAAGTATAAAGGCATTATTATTTCAATCGCCTTATTCCTCATCTTGGATGCCTCGGTTTTATCGCTGAACTACTATATCTCTTATCAAATCGCAGATGATGCCAAAACGGTAAACCTGGCAGCAAGACAGCGTATGTTGGTCCAGCGTATGCTGACTGACCTGTTTGATATTCAGAATGCCAACTTGTATTTATTAGAAGAGGATATGTTAGCTTCTGTTGAAGAGCTTAAGCAGACCATTGTGCTGTTTGATAGCACATTAACCGCCTTCACTGAAGGTGCGGAAACTACGGGTTTGGATGGTCAGCCTGTTTGGATCACCCGCGCAGATTCCGCCATAGGCCAGCAAAGCCTGGCTCAGGCCTCTACACTTTGGCTGCCCTATAAACAACATTTAACTGCATTATTGGATACACATATTGAAGGGTATGTGGAAGTGATGGCCTTAAGTCAGGCGATTACTTATGGCAAAGAAAATAATGCCGCATTATTAGAGAAAATGAATAAGCTATCGATGGAACTTGAAGATATTGCCAACGCTAAAGCCATGAGTTTGCGTAATATCCAATTGGGCGGTATTTCTTTAGCGGTGATTAATTTCCTGATCATTATGTTTCACTTCATGCGCAAGTTAACAGAATCCGATGACATCATCGATGCCAGTCGTGCCGAAACCAAGCAAATTCTTGATACCGTTAATGAGGGATTATTCCTATTGGATGAACATCAGCATATTGGTAATCAACACTCCCTGGAGTTACTGGAAATACTGGGGCAAGAAGACGTTGCAGGAAAAAGCTTTAATGCGTTATTAGCAAATATGGTATCGCGCAAGGATTTGGAAACAGCACAAGATTTTGTCGATTCTCTTTTTAACCCCAGAGTGCTGCCTGAGTTGATTCAAGACCTTAATCCACTGGAAGAAGTTCAAGTAAATATTGCCGATGAGCAAGGTCAATTTATCACCAAATACCTTAGCTTTAATTTTGCCCGTGTTATGCAAGGGAAAACGATTCAGCATGTGTTGGTGAGTGTCAGTGATATTACCGCAACAGTTTTACTGGCTCAGCAATTAGAGCAGGCCAAGGCGCATGGTGAAGAACAGATAGAGATGTTAACCAGTATTTTGCATACAAATGCCGAATTGCTAGGTGAATTTTTAGCTAATGCCTTTAGCAGCTTCGACAATATTAATAATAGTTTGAAAACCCCGGCTAAAAACCGTGCCGCTCTGAATCAGAAGAATCAGGAGATTTTCAGAGAAATTCATAGCTTTAAGGGGGAGGCCTCAGCACTAGAGCTACACAGCTTTGCCAGCCTTGCCCACAGCTTCGAAGAAGAACTGCAGTTGTTGATGCATAAACCTAATTTAGACGGTAATGATTTCTTGGCATTGACGGTGAAACTGGATGACATGATTAGCTATAGTCAATCGATTCAGCAACTGAACAATCGACTCAGTGAATTCTCAACATTTAATCAAGAATCAAACAGTAATAA
>JABSRQ010000442.1 GCA_013215055.1 Pseudomonadales bacterium
TAGTAGACATACCACCCCTTATGTTTAACGAGTCAGAACTTGAAGCGATTCAAGTAGGCATGAGAATGGTAGAAGCTTGGGGGGGAAACGAGCTCGCCAGTGCGGCCAAACAAGCAATGATTAAAATATCTGCGGTATTACCTGAAAGACTGCAAACATTTAACTCTTTAATGTTTGCACCTAAGTTTCATGCCAAATCAAATGAATTTCAACATCTAGACCTTTTACGTAAAGCGGCCACCGATAGACAATACCTTCAAATGGATTATGAAGACGCTAAACAAGCACAAACCAGTCGAGAAGTACGTCCACTCGCTATCCATTTATGGAGAGGCTGTTGGACACTATTAACCTGGTGTGAACTTAGAAATGACTTTCGAAATTTTCGCATCGATAGGATAGTATTGATTAAACTCACTCCACGATTTTTCCCTGTGGTAGACGGTGAAGAACTCAATGATTTCATCGAGGAAATGCGGAGAAAATATGGATGATTACACCTCCCCTTACCTTGCATAAAAGGGGTCACATAAAAGGGGTCAGAGTCTGAGGTATCCCCACGAAATATTGGCTAAAATCAATGAGTTAATCTTTAGGTTTAACTTCCACATTCAAAAAATTGAACTTTCATGGTGTTCGGTGATCTGATCAATCGCCAAACATCACAAATCAAGAACAAACACCATGAAAGTAACCACTATTCTAAATGATTTTATCACTAAAGAAATCCCTTCAATGCATAAAATAAGGAAACAGGCTTTACTTGCCTGCGTCCACAGTGTTGTTAAAGAGAATGAACTAACCGTTACCGCTATGGGCCGTGGTATTGATAGTGATGCCAGAGAGAAACATACCATAAAACGCAGTGATAGACTGTGTTCTAACATAAATCTTTATCGCGAAAAAAATCATATCTATACCGCAATTTGCAAGCATTGGATCCCCGCCACAGCCAGACCCGTGATTTTAATCGACTGGTCTGATTTAGACGAATGGAAAAATGCCTTTTTGATCAGCGCTACACTGGCTTATGATGGCAGACCAATAACCCTCTATCAAGAAGTGCACACCGTAGATTCGAAGGAAAAACCAGTGACCCACAAGGCTTTTATGGAAACACTCAAAAGTTTATTGCCCGAAGGTTGCCGCCCGATCATAGTAACCGATGCAGGCTTTAAAATACCATGGTTTAAGTTGGTGGTATCACTCGGGTGGGACTATGTAGGCCGTTCTAGAAAGCCTAACTTTTTTAGTCTCAATGGAGAAAGCTGGCAGAGTATCAATGTCCTTTTTAAAAAAGCAACATCCACGGCAAAGTGCTTCAAAGGCTTACTAACAAAATATAAGCAATACAACACTACTTTCGTTTTGTACAAGAACAGGGCTAAAGGCCGTCACAAAATAAATAAACAAGGCAAACATATTAAATCGGGTGCATCGAACCAGCATGCGGAAAGTGGCAAGGAACCTTGGCTGCTTGTCACATCGCTGGCGGTCACCAGTAAACTAGCGAAACGAGTGGTAAAAATATATAAAAAAAGGATGGAAATTGAAGAAGGATATCGTGACATGAAAAGCGAGCATTATGGATTGGGCTTCAACGCCAGTATGAGCTACAAAGTTACTAGGATAGCCATACTAATGTTGATTGCTGCATTAGCAGCAATACTGTTACTCATCATTGGAACTGCTGCGGAACAAGCAGGGTTAGCTCGTCACTACCAGGCAAATACAGTTAAAAATAGACGGGTACTTTCTCTTCACTTCCTGGGCAGAAGAGTGGTAAAGAACCCCCGCTTTAATTTAACCCTTGAACATATTCAAAAAGCAATCCTACACATGCAAAAAATTATCTTAACGGCAGATAGGAGTATGTGGAAAAGTAGAGAAAATGGCATAGACCAAATAAAACCATCTCTTCAAAAAATTGAAAATTGCATGTGCCTATAAATTCGTGGGGATCTCTCAGGGTCAGAGTAAAATTAAAGGTTAATTTTTTTACTTAGTTTATGCCAGCCAACAGGCCGACCTCTTTGCTGTTGAATTAATCGTTGC
>JABSRQ010000443.1 GCA_013215055.1 Pseudomonadales bacterium
CTCTATACTTTATAAATATCTATATGTAACTTTATACAGCTGTAGTCATGGCCTCTCTTTTACTTTCAACTCAGCGAACCAATACCACGTATCAAAAACATTGCCCTGAACAAACAAAGCTATACCAACTGATAGAAGACAACCATCAAAATCTAAGCAACTACTTAAGCCAACAAGGTAAATACCTGCCCAATTACGTTAAACAAGAATTTGAAAAATATCTGCAATGCGGAAGATTAGGAAATGGCTTTCTAAGAGTAAAATTCCAGGATTGTCACCATGAAAGACTCATAGCATTCAGTTGTAAAAAGCGTGGATTTTGGTCTGGGCGGCATCCCGTTAGCTGTGGTGCCAGTAGAATGACACAAACGGCCGCCTTGCTGATAGACCACATTCTGCCATATCAACCCATTCGCCAATGGGTGATAAGCTTATTGTTTCCGTTAAGATAGCCGCTAGATAATCACTGCCGCTACAAGCAAAGATACGTAGAGCCCGATGTTGTTATTTTTTAACCTGCACAAAATGAGAAATGACTTTATGCGTATATTTTTTTTCATATTGATTTTTTTATCAAATGTTTCGATAAATACATCGTGGGCTGGCCATGGAGGAGGTGACAGGAATACAGGTGAATATTTTGTCAGTAGGAGCCCGGTAATAGCTCGCGAGGCTATGGTCGCAACTAGCCACCCGTTGGCTTCACAGGTCGCTATTGACATCCTCAAACAAGGCGGCAGCGCAGTAGATGCTGCGATCGCTGCTAATGCGGCGTTGGGGGTTATGGAGCCGACTGGTAGTGGTATTGGTGGTGATCTCTTTGCCATCGTCTGGGATCCGAAGGCCCGTCGTCTATACGGGCTCAATGCCAGCGGCCGCTCGGCGCTTGGACAAAGTTACGATGAACTAAAAGCAAAACTGGGTGGGCGAGACGCCATTCCCCTTTTCGGCCCCTTATCCATATCGGTACCTGGAGCGGTGGATGGCTGGGATCAATTACATAAACGATTTGGCACCTTACCGTGGAAAAATCTCTTCCAGCCGGCAATTCATTATTCTCAGGATGGCTTTCCTGTGACTCAGGTCATTGCTAAATCCTGGAAATTTTATGGTATGTTTATAAACTCTTTTACTGATGATATTGGTGAACTGGATAATTACCAAAATACTTTTCTTATTAATGGTAAATCGCCTATAGAAGGACAAATATTTCGTAATCCTGACCTTGCCACAACTCTAGGGAAAATTGCCAATCAAGGACGAGATGTTTTTTACCAGGGCGATATCGCAGATAAGATGGACGCTTATTTCAGGCGAACAGGTAGCCCGTTACGCAAAAAAGACTTCAGTAGTCATAAAAGCGAATGGGTTGAGCCTGTTTCTGTGAATTATCGTGGCTATGACGTATTCGAGTTGCCGCCAAATGGACAGGGAATCGCTGCGCTGCAAATGCTTAATATTCTCGAAGCCTATGATTTAAAAGCCATGGGCCATAACAGTGCAGAGTATTTACATGTTCATACCGAGGCTAAAAAACTGGCCTATGCCGACCGTGCAAAATTCTATGCCGATATGGCTTTCTCTGAAGTACCTCTGAAGGGGTTGTTGTCCAAAAAATATGCCGAACAACGCCGGAAATTAGTCAATGAATCAAAGGCTAGTGAGGCAGTCAGCGCAGGTAATCCTCGATTGCGAAATAGCGATACTATATATCTAACTATCGCTGATAAAAATGGCATGATGGTGTCCTTAATTCAAAGTAATTATCTTTTATTGGGTAGTGGGTTAGTACCGGACGGTTTGGGTTTTATGTTCCAAAATCGCGGGGCGTTGTACTCCATGGAAAAAGGACATGCCAATGTTTACGCACCAGGTAAAAGGCCGTTCCATACTATTATCCCCAGTTTTATTATTATGGTCATGTGTATGGTTGTTAACATGATTATATGTATGGTTATGCGTGTGTGTACGCGTGTTGTTAGGTGTATGGTTATGGTTATGACGATGGTTACACACGTTGTTATTATT
>JABSRQ010000444.1 GCA_013215055.1 Pseudomonadales bacterium
GTTACTTCAGATCTTTGCAGGCGCAATTTAAAGCCCTGCAACTGCTTAAAGAGATTGATATCGAGACCTATGAAGGCGATATTCGCCTGCATGAACGTTTTTTGATGGAACGATTTATCCATGCAGGTTTTGAATTCACCGGAGAGCTGATCAAGCCAGAGACGTCCAGTTACCGCGAATATCAACAGGTAAAAATACGCACCTGTGACTATCAACCTCAAAACCATAAGATCAGCACCGCCTCCATAGACATTGAATGCAGCCTCTATGGTGAGCTATATAGCATTGGCATCGATTACATAAGCACCGACAAAAAACAACAAATCGTCTTGATGATAGGCGATGCAAAACAACACCCCGAAAGTGAACCCTATATTCACTGGCTGGCCGATGAAAAAGCCTTAATAAGCCAGTTTTGTTTAAAACTTTGCCAACTTGACCCTGACATTATCATCGGCTGGAACGTGATTAACTTCGATTGGAAATTACTATTAAAACGCGCTCAACTCCATGGCGTAGCAATGAATGTCGGCAGAGATAAAAGCCCTGCGCGCTGGCGCAATCATGCCAAAGAGGTTAATCAAGGTTTTATTCATATCGCAGGACGAGTAGTTATTGATGGTATCGATGCGTTAAAACAAGCGACCTACAGCTTCCCCTCCTTCAGCCTGGATCATGTTGCCAACGCCCTTTTGCATAAAGGCAAGGCGATAGACCATGTGGATAATCGTGTGGATGAAATCAACCATGACTTTCATCACAACAAACCCAAACTGGCTAATTACAATCTACAGGACTGTATTCTGGTCAGCGAGATTTTTGTCAAAACCCAGATCCTGGATTTTCTTATTTTTCGCAGCCAATTAACCGGCCTGGCTATAGATAGAATGGGGGGCTCCGTCGCCGCTTTCACTAATTTATACCTGCCTCAGTTACACCGGGCTGCTTATATAGCGCCCAACTTACCCAAGGATGGCGGCTTAGCCAGCCCCGGTGGTTATGTGATGAGTTCCAAACCCGGGCTGTATAAAAATGTCTTGGTGTTGGATTTTAAAAGCCTCTACCCCGCCATCATCTGCACGTTCAAGGTGGACCCCATGGGCTTGATTGAAGGTTTAAAAAATCCAGATACCGCGATAGAAGGTTTTAAAGACGCGTTATTTAGCCGTGAACAACACTTTCTACCGGATATCATTGAAGACTTATGGTCACAACGCGACAAAGCCAAACGCGACAAAGATACCGCCAGATCAACTGCAATAAAACTTATCATGAACAGTTTTTATGGCGTTTTAGGCTCAGGCGGCTGTCGATTTTATGATACCCGTCTAGCCAGCTCCATCACCTTACGCGGCCATCACATCATGCAACAAACCGCCCGCTGGATTGAACAACAGGGCTTTGAAGTGATCTACGGCGATACCGATTCCACCTTTGTTTTATTAGATGAAAATCTCAGTGCCATCGAGGCGCAACGTATAGGCAAGCAACTGGCTGAAAAGATCAATCAACAATGGTCGAAGAAACTGCAACAAGACTATCAATTAGCCAGCTATTTGGAAATTGAGTTTGAAACCCATTACAGCCGTTTTTTTATGCCCACCATTCGCGGCGCTGAAACCGGCAGTAAAAAGCGTTATGCCGGGCTTATTAAACACAGCGATAAAGAAGAGATTATCTTCAAGGGCCTGGAATCGGTGAGAAGTGACTGGACCACCTTGGCGCAAGACTTTCAAAAAACACTATTCCAGCACGTCTTCCATGATCAAAACCCCAGCCAATACATATTACAGACGGTAAAATCGCTTACTGCAGGCGAATTAGATGGTCAACTTATTTACCGTAAACGCTTACGACAAAAGCTCAGCCTTTATCAAAAAAACATACCTCCGCACGTGAAAGCAGCGTTAAAAGCCGATGCAATCAATCAGCAATCAGGCAAACCATTGCAGTATCAAGATAAAGGCACCATAAGCTATGTGATGACAACCGCAGGTGCCGAAGCCATCGAATATCAACA